>CAJIYW010000005.1 GCA_905181765.1 Flavobacteriales bacterium UBA6772
TAGGGAAGCAAGAAAAGGAGGTGATTTCTTTTAATGGGAAAACTAATTGTAATTATTGGGATTATTTAAATGAATCCAAATTTTAGAGTATACTTCAATTTCTAAGCTCAAATATTTGAGGTAATGTTGTTAAATCAATATTTTTATAAGTGAAATATGAATCCTAATCATCAAGAGAGTAAGAGGACAAAAAATCCCACAGTATTTGATTTGGACTGTTTCCGTCTATGGCACCATTAAACCATACATGACCACCTTTACCCTGTTCTTCGTAATCTGTATATAAAACAACTGATGTATTTTCGTTTCCTCCTGTATACGATTCACGTACCATGTTACCATCATTGAATTCTATTGTAACGAGATTGGAAGCTGGAATGCCATTATGACTTAACCAGAAATTCACCACATCGGAAACGGATTGATAATCCTGATTGCCATCGTAAGGGAGTACGTTATCAGAAGTACTATGAAAATGTATGACCGAGGTATACTCGTTTACATTACATGTTTGTTCAAGCATGATTCCTGACATAATTCCTATTGCCGCAATTAGTTCTCCTTTAGAGCATGCAAGACCATAAGACATCATACCTCCATTAGAATATCCTGTTGCATATACTTGGGATGAATTAACAGTATATTTATTGCTGATATCTTCGATGAGCTGCTCTGTAAAAAAAACATCATTTTCTTCTATGTTTTGAATTCCGTTGTCTTCTGGATTCCAGTATACATCTCCTTTTTCGCCAACAACAGCCTGAGGATATGCTACAATGAAATTTTCACTGTCAGCCAACGAATTTAAATCACCAACTTCGCTTGAAAAATTTGAGGCACAACCTCCATAACCATGAAAATTAATTATCAATGGGCTAGGAGTATTGCTGTCATATGATGCAGGTATATACAAGATGTATTCTCTAGTTACTCCTTCATGTACAATTGTTGTATAGCCAGAATGATTCGTATTGATGCAATTATACTCCTTATCATCTGGTTTAGTTGTATCATCTTCACGACAACTAAATAGTAGTGCCGTTAAAATTAATAACACAAAAATATTTTTTGTCATTGTTCTAAATTTATTCTTTATTTTTTTATGCTTTTAATTTTGTTCTTAGGCAAATGTAGAATATTTTGTTTTTATATTTCGTGGAAAAGGAAGTGAACCAGACAAGATGAAGTTTGAAGTAACCATATTTGTGTTTGAATTTTTATAATTTTATTTGCATTTTATACTTCTATTGGAGTTTTTGCATGACTGCTCAACGCTTAGTATATGAAACGTAGGGCAATAAATAAGCATTTTCGTTTCGGGTTATGTACTTAGTCAAATATAAATATTTTGCTTTTATTTTTTCAGTTTTAAACATCAAATTTTATATTTGGCGAACTTTATAAATACAAAAGGGCGTTCGGTTTAGCACCAAACGCCCTATGTTTTATATACATTGTTAGCAACTGGCTATTCTGGCGGCAGATGTTTTTCTAAAAAATCATATACTAAATTAAATTGCTTTAAAGGTTCTATGTGTCCTCCATTTAGTATTATGTGTTCCTTATAATATTTAAAATCGTTTTCGTTTAGTCTTTCTATTATTCTGTTTGACATAAGCGTTGCGGGCCATTGGTCGTCATCTTTACCCGACAGTATTAAAATAGGCCCATTAATATTTTCTACTTGGATTTCTGCTTTTTTTACAGCTTCTTCATCTTCAAGCATCAAACTATGTGCAGTGTACAAATCTCCTTTTATTGCAGGTGAGATTGTGTTCAACCCTGCAGGTACGTATGAGACTTCCTTGTTTTTGTAAGTCCAAGAAGAAGTATTTGCTGACCAAGTAATAGCAGGAAAGCTCACATTTGAAGTAGACATTGCAATAACTGCATTAAAATGATTGAATCTACTAGCTAGATTTAATACTAATTCTCCACCACGTGAACCTCCTATAAGTGCTATTTTTGATTCATCTATTTTTGAATTTTTGGCGATACTCATTATAGTGTCTGAAATTGCGTCTAATGAAATTCTGTCAAGATTTCTCGGTGTTCCCTCAGCATTGAAGTACCCGATAGCCAAAATTGCATATCCTTTTTGAATGAGACTGTCCCTTTTTGTTTTCATATGATTTCTATGCCAATCAATAGCACCTTCTGCGCCTCCAAAAGCTACAATCAAAGGTTGATTGTCAGAATCTCCTAGATATAATATTGTTTCTACAACTCCATGTCGTTTTGAAAGAGACGGCACATAAGTGAATAGAAAAACAAGTCCTGCGACTAAAACTATTGCGATGATTAATAGTACTCTTTTGGTTCTTTTCTTCATATCTTTAAATTAAGAATCAAAATTACAAAATGAAATTGTCACAACTTTTGATCTATATCAAATAATCATTTTTCAGCACGGATTCTACTTAATGTTTCTTGAGTGATTCCCAAATAAGATGCAACCATTCCTAAAGGAATGCGATGATAAATGTCAGAATAAGTTTTTTGAAAATGAGTATATCTTTCTTTAGCTGATGTAAATCGCATAGAGGTGATACGTTCCATAAAATGACCAAAAACACTACCCATAGATAATCGAGCGTAACGTTCCATTTCTGGGAAATTGTCAAAAAGATACACCAGGTCGTTTACGTTTATAAAATATGCATCGGTATTTTCAATTGCATCAATATAATAGATGTCTTTTTTTCTTTGCATAAAACTTTTGGGTGAATTTACCCATTCATCTATTCCGCAAAAATATTCACTGATTTCCTTTCCATCTTTTAAAAAATATGTTCGTAAAATTCCTTTATTGATGAAATAACTTTCTGTACAAACTTGATTTGCATTTAAGACTATTTCTCCTTTTTTGAAAACAATATAATTTAATTTCTTTGTAAGTTCAGATTTTAGGTTTTCTGAAAGTGGAATAAACTTCTCAAAATGTTCGAGTATATTTTCTGTTATTTCAAAGTTTTTCAATGATTACGGTTTTTTTGAGCTTGTTGCTAACTGGTTATATGGAGCACAAAGTTCTCGTTTACGGGTATTAATTCCCGGATAAGAGGAACTTTTGTTCCATTTTTAAAACAATAAAACTGCATTGGTTTTTATAAAAAACCAATGCAGTACGCCTTATTAACGTATTCTAATAAAATTTTGGGGTAGATAATAAATGTATTCTTTTTTCTTAACATAAGAAAGAAAAAACTATTTTAAAGCAAAAGAAACATGTATTGCTTTGTTTTTTTCTAAATCTGTATTATGATTTAAAAAGACCACTTGGTTTTCAAATACAGCTTCAATTAACCAATAGGCACCTTTAAAATAAGAATTTAAAACGGTTGCTGTTGTTACAGGAAGCGCAGTATTTGTTGCTAAATTTTCTACAACCTTAATTTGATGCGGATATAAGAGTACTTTTTCTTCGTTCAAAACAATATCATTTACATCATCAAACAAAGCGGCAATGTATTTGTTTTTTGGGTTTTTATAAATTTCTATGGGTGTATTATTTACTAAGATTTTATTATTGCGAATAATTAATAAGCTATCTGCAAAAGAAAGGGCATCATTTTTATCATGTGTAGCAACAATACAGGCAATGTTTTTTTCTTTTAGGTAGGCAAACAATTTTCTTCTTAAAGAGTTTTTTTTGAAGTTGTCTATTTGTCCGAATGGTTCATCTAAAAGCAGTAATTCTGGTTCGTTTGCCAAAGCCCTTGCAATGGCTACACGTTGTTTTTGTCCGCCACTTAAGTTTTTAACTTTGGTGTTTTCAAAAGCTTTCATTTCTATAACCTCTAGCAACTCTTGTGTTCGTGCTTCGCTTTCTTCAGGATAGAAACGAGAAAGAAATTTTTTAATATTTTCTGCTACAGAAATATACGGCATCAAATCAAAATCTTGCGCCACATATTTAAAGAAATCCATTCCTGGCACTAGGTTAAACTTTGGTCCTAAAACCTTATTTTCTTTCCAATAAATTTCTCCTTTTTTTAAATTTAATAAACCGTAAATAGCTTTTAAAAGTGTCGATTTACCGCAGCCACTTTCTCCCATTACACATAAGTGTTCTCCTTCTTTTAGTGAGAAGCTGAAATTATCTAAAACGGTTTTCTTTTTTGTATATCCAAATGAAATAGAAGTAACTTTTAACATCTTACAAAAATAAGGTATTCTTTACACTCCTGCGAAGGTAGCAGTTTATAAAAAAACCGACACTTTTGTGCCGGTTTTTTTTATAAACTTAATATATAATCACTATTGTTAATGCTTAAAAATAGGATATGTTTACCAGATTCTTACTCTTTCTTCCGGTTTTAAATACATTTTGTCACCTTCATGTCATTTAAAAATATCGAAAGACGTTCTACAGATTCATAGCGAACATTATAAAAGTACAGAGCAGTTGCAAGATGGTGCTACTTTGGTGGTGGGTGCAGGAGATTCTGGAGTGCAGATTTTAAGTGAAATTTCTAAAACCAATACCCCAGTTTATTTTTCTGGAAACACAAATATCACTTCGCTTCCGCAAGAAATATTAGGAAAAACATTGTGGTGGTGGTTTCATAAAGTAGGTTTTTTAACCGCCAATAAATATTCTTGGATTGGTAAAATGCTTAGTAAAACAGGACAACCAGTAATTGGTACAGATGTAAAAACACTGTTTAAAAAAGAAAACATTACCTGTGTTGGCAGAACGTTGGATGCGAATGCGCAAAGCATAACTTTCGAAAAACAAGAAGTAGGCGATATTAAAAATATTGTTTGGGCTACCGGTTTTAAACCAAATTTTAGTTGGATTGATGGCATTGAGCTAGACGAAAGTAACTACCCTAAAAATTATAGAGGCGTTAGTAAAACGATAGATGGGTTGTACTTTTTAGGTTTGCCATGGCTGTATACAAGAGGTTCTGCTACTCTAGGTGGCGTGCAAAGAGATGCAAAATATTTAAACACATATCTTTTTAAAAAAGAAACAAAAAAAGCACTCTCGCCGCATAGCAGTCTTTTTTATTGGATATACTTCTTATAAACTAAGATTTAATATTTGCCTTTGGCGGATTAGGCAATTCTTTAAAGCCCATATTAAATAAGGTAAATCCAAAAATATCTGCATACTGTTCTATGGTTTTGGCAACAGGTGTTCCTGCACCATGCCCAGCATTGGTTTCTATTCTAATTAAAACAGGGCTTTTTCCTGCTTGTTTTTCTTGCAGTTCTGCCGCAAATTTAAAACTATGAGCTGGCACAACTCTATCATCATGATCTCCGGTAGTTACTAAAGTTGCAGGATAGTTTGTACCGCTTTTTACATTGTGTACTGGCGAATATCCTTTTAAATAATCAAACATTTCTTTACTGTCATCTGCAGTTCCGTAATCATAGGCCCAACCTGCGCCTGCCGTAAATGTGTGATAGCGCAACATGTCTAAAACACCAACTGCTGGTAAAGCAACCCGCATTAAATGGGGTCTTTGCGTCATGGTTGCGCCCACAAGAAGACCGCCATTAGAACCACCACGAATTGCTAAATAGTCTGATGAAGTATATTTTTCTTGAATTAAATATTCTGCAGCTGCAATAAAATCGTCAAAAACATTTTGCTTTTTTAATTGTGTACCCGCATCGTGCCATTTTTTCCCAAACTCTCCACCACCGCGTAAATTAGGCACGGCATATATACCACCTTGCTCCATCCAAATGGCATTTGTAATGCTAAAACTAGGCGTTAAACTAATATTGAAGCCACCATAACCATATAAAATAGTTGGATTCTTACCATCTAACAAAACGCCTTTTTTATGCGTAATAATCATAGGAACCTGCGTGCCATCTTTTGAAGTATAAAAAACCTGTTTGCTAGTGTATAATTCTGAATTAAAATCGATACCCGATTTTCTGTACAATGTATAATTTCCGTCTTTTGGTGAAAACTTGTAAATAGCACTTGGTGTATTGTAATTTGTAAAAGAAAAATACAGTTCGTTTACCGCTGTTTTTCCACCAAAACCAGAAGCCGTGCCAATTCCTGGCAAAGTAACTTCTCTAATTAAATTTCCGTTAAAATCATATTGCAATACTTTAGAAACTGCATTTACCATGTATTTTGCAAATAAATAACCAGCACCTGTTGTTGGTTGCAATACGTTTTCTGTTTCAGGAATAAAATCTACCCAATTTTCTGGAGCAGGGTTTGTGGCATCTACCGTTACAATTTTCTGATTTGGTGCATTTAAATTTGTCTGTAAATACAAGGTACTACCTCTATTATCTATAACACCAGTATCGCTCTCTACCGTTGCTATAATTGGTTTTAAAACACTGTTTTTATCAGATAAATCTTTAATAAACAACTTATTTCCTGAGGTAGAAATAGCAGCAGAAACAATTAAATAGCGATGGTCTTCCGTTAAATAGCCACTTACATATCTGTGTTTTTCTGAAGCTTTTTCGCCAAAAATAATAGCATCTTCTTCTTGTAAAGTTCCTAGTTTATGATAATATAATTTGTGTTGATCTGTTTTTGCAGACAATTCACTTCCCTTCGGCTTGTCATAACTAGAGTAATAAAAACCTTCGTTTTTGTACCAAGAAATTCCAGAGAATTTTACATCTTTTAAAGTATCTTCTTTTATGATTTTATTTACCGCATCTAGAACAATTATTTTACGCCAATCAGAACCTCCTTCAGAAATTGAATATGCTGCCGTTTTACCGTCTTTAGAAAAACTTAAAGATCCTAGAGAAGTGGTTGCGTCTTTAGAAAAGGTGTTCGGATCTAAAAAAACTTCTTCTGTATCTTTTTCATCTTTTTTTCTATAGATAACAGACTGATTCTGTAAACCACTATTCTTAGAAAAATAGGTATAACCTCCTTCTTTGTATGGTGTTCCTACTTTTTCGTAATTCCATAATTGGGTCAATCGGTCTTTTAATTGCTCTCTGTACGGAATTTTACTTAAATAATCGAAAGTCACTTTATTCTCTGCTTTTACCCAGTCTTCTGTTTCGGCACTTCTATCATCTTCTAACCACCTATAATTATCGGTAACGGCAGTTCCGAAAAGGGTATCTATAACGGGTGTTTTAGTTGTTTTTGGGTATTTCAAATTTTTATTATTTGGTTGATTTCCTTCTTGGCAAGAAACAAAAATTGCGCTTACAAAAAGCACTGGTATTAGAAATTTAGTATGCATGAGAAGTAGCTTTTATTCTTACCAAAATTACTTGATCTCTGCGAAATAATAGCTGTTTTAACAACTTTTAACTTTTGAGATTTGTAACCGAAGTCCGTTTGTAATGTTTTGATGTTTTTAACGATTAGTTTGACATTGAAAACAATGCAGTATTGCTTTAAAAATTTATTAGGATAGAAAGTTTAACAAAAGAAACGTTTTTAGAAAAAGTCTTCAATTTTGAAGAAAATAAAGAATGGAAGTTTGAAGGAAAACTAGCCGCAGTATTAGACTTTTATGCAGATTGGTCTGGCCCTTGTAAAATGATTGCTCCTATTTTAGAAGAGCTAAGTAACGAGTATGAAGGTAAAATAAACATTTACAAGGTAGATACTAGTCTAGAGTAAGAATTGGCAGTTACATTTGCCATAAGAAGCATTCCCTTTATGTTTAACAAGCGTTTCATAACATACTGACGAAAAGGAGGAGTAAGAAATCTGATGTTTTAATAGGCATAAGAACTATTTAAATCAAATTCGGTTTCTCAAAATTAAACGTTCAAGCTTTTTTATCTACTTAATTATGTAACAGATGATCGTTTTTAAACATAAATGATTAATAAATCGATATATTTGTATCTCTTAAAGGTTATCCTTGTTTGTATTCAAAAACAATCAACAATGAATTTTTTGAGGCTATTGTATAATTATGAAAATATCATTAGAGTTTTTAGATCACATTTCTCATTAATTCGATAAGTTTCTAAGTAATTTAAAATGAAAACCAAAATTCTTATTTTTAGTTTATTACTTTGTATATGTAATTTGCAAATATCAGCGCAATTAAATGACACTATAATTGGAGATGCACTAAATTTAGGGGGTAATTGTTTTTTGATTACACCAGATTTAACCCGCAAAAAGGAGGCATTTGGTATGATAATCCGATTGATTTTTCAAATGATTTCACCATTTATTATCAAAATAATTTTGGAGATAGAGATGCTAATGGTGCCGATGGTATGGCACTCGTTTTTAAAACTACACCAGATGCAGTAATCGGTGAATTAGGTGGATATTTGGTTATGGGGGAATAAATAATAGTTTAATCGTGGAGTTTGATACCTGGCGAAATGGCGACGTAGGAGATCCATTCTACGATCATTTGGCAATAATGAAAAATGGAAATGCTTCTCACAATTCTGCAGATAATTTAGCGGGGCCAGTTCAGGCAAGTAGTTCAAGTGCTAATATAGAAGATGGTATTTTTCATGATGTAAAAGTACAATGGGATGCTACCGCGCAAGTCTTAAGTGTTTTCTTTGACTGCGAACTTAGGTTAACGTTAACAGAAGACATCAAGAACACTATTTTTGGTGGAGATAGCAGTGTTTTTTTTGGATTTGTTGGTTCAACAGGTGGGGCTAGAAATAGGCAAGAGGTTTGTTTTAATTCTATTTCATTTGTTGAGAATCTTGTAGTTCCAGAAAACGAAAATATCTGTTTAGGGCAAGAAATAAATATAGATGTTACAATTCCTAGTGGTAATAGTTACAGCTGGAGTCCAACAACCGGGGTAAGCGATGCTGAGATTGCAAACCCAGATTTTTCACCTACTGAAACTACAGACTACACCGTTACTATTACTGATAATTGTGGAGAACTAACAAATTATACAGTCACCATTTCGGTCAGTTCAATTTCCACCCCAACCTTTGCGCAAATAGGAGCTATTTGTGTTGGTGAAAATTTACCAGATTTACCCACTACCTCTGCCAATGGTATTTCAGGAACCTGGTTACCAGCAATTGACAATACTGTAACGACGCTATATACTTTTACACCAGATGCAGGTGAATGTTCAACAGACCTTGCACAAATGACGATCACGGTGAATCCACTAATTACGCCAACCTTCAATCAAGTCGACCCTATTTGTAGTGGCAATGTTTTAGATCCATTACCCCTTACATCGGATAACGGGATTACAGGAACCTGGTTACCAGCAATTGACAATACTGCAACGAGGACATATACTTTTTCACCAGATACTACACAATCGGGTCAAGCTTGTGCGATCAATGAAACGATGACGATCACGGTGAATCCACTAATTACTCCAACCTTCACTCAAGTAGACCCTATTTGTAATGGAGATGTTTTAGCGGCATTGCCCACTGCATCGAATAACAACATTACAGGAACCTGGTTACCAGCAATTGACAATACTGCAACTACGATATATACTTTTACTTCAGACACCACACAATCGGGTCAAGCTTGCGCGGTCAATGAAACGATGACGATTACGGTGAATCCAATAATTACACCAATCTTCACGCAAGTAGACCCTATTTGTAATGGAGATGTTTTAGCAGCACTGCCAACTACATCAAATAACAATATTGCAGGAACCTGGTCACCAGCAATCAACAATACTGCAACTACGATATATACTTTTACTTCAGACACCACACAATCGGGTCAAGCTTGTGCGGTCAATGAAACCATGACAATTACAGTGAATCCATTGATTACCCCAACCTTCACTCAAGTAGCTGCTATTTTTAATGGGGAAACCATAGCAGCATTGCCGACTACATCGAACAACGGAGTAACAGGAACCTGGTCACCAGCCATCGATAACACGGAAACCACCACCTATATTTTTACACCAGATGCGACAGAGACCTGTGCGATCAATCAAACGATGGAGATCACAGTGAATCCGATGTATACCGTTACTGTAAATGATGCAAGCATATGCTCTAATGGAATAGCAACAGTAGTTGCAACACCATCACCTGCAGGATCCTATTCTTATACTTGGATTGTTCCAGAAGGTGTAAACAATCCTGGTAATGTTCAGAGTTTTTCCACATCTATAGAAGGGGATTATAGCGTATCTATCAGTAAGAATAATTATTTGTGTAATACGGATTTTGAAGATAATCAAATAGTTGATTCAGGAAATTATATAATTGTAAATCAAGACTCTGTTCCTTGTTGGGAAACTACCGCTAGTGATTCTAGAATTGAAGTTTGGGGTGATGGATTTTTGGGATTTGACGCCTATTCAGGAAATCAATTTATAGAGTTAAATGCCAATATGCGATCTACATTATTTCAAAATTTTGAAAGAATTCCGGGTTCTTCGGCACTAATTTCTTTTGCTCATAGAGGAAGAGATTCTGGGGCAGATGACATAATGGAGGTTGAAATTGGTCCCATTGGTGGCCCTTACACAAACTTAGGTTCGTTTTCAGACGGCACAGATGCATGGGGGTATTACAGTTTAGAGTATATTTTCCCTGATGGTGAAACAAACTATACAATTCGTTTTAAGTCTATCCAACCATCAGGATCATTAGGTAATTTTTTAGATGCCATAAGTGTAGTTTTTCCTTCCAGTATTTCAAGTGAAATAGCTACGGGTAATGTGAGCATAATTACTGATATCATTCCAACCTTCACTCAAGTAGACCCTATTTGTAGCGGCAATGTTTTAGATCCATTACCCCTTACATCGGATAACGGGATTACAGGAACCTGGTTACCAGCAATTGACAATACTGCAACGAGGACATATACTTTTACACCAGATATCACACAACTGGGTCAAGCTTGTGCGGTCAATGAAACGATGACGATTACGGTGAATCCAATAATTACACCAATCTTCACGCAAGTAGACCCTATTTGTAATGGAGATGTTTTAGTGGCATTGCCAACTACATCAAATAACAATATTACAGGAACCTGGTCACCAGCAATCAACAATACTGCAACTACGATATATACTTTTACTTCAGACACCACACAATCGGGTCAAGCTTGTGCGGTCAATGAAACGATGACAATCACGGTGAATCCATTGATTACTCCAACCTTCAGTCAAGTAGCTGCTATCTGTAATGGAGATGTTTTAGCAGCATTGCCAACTACATCGAATAACAACATTACAGGAACCTGGTTACCAGCAATCAACAATACTTCAACTACCACCTATACTTTTTCACCAGATGCATCAGAGACCTGTGTGGTCAATGAAACGATGACGATCACGGTGAATCCAGTAATTACCCCAACCTTCACGCAAGTAGCTGCTATTTTTAATGGGGAAACCTTAGCGGCATTGCCAACTACATCGAACAATAACGTAATAGGAACTTGGGCACCAGTAATCAACAATACGGAAACAACCACCTATACATTTACACCTGATGCGACAGAGACCTGTGCAATCAATCAAACCATGGTAATAACGGTAACACAATCAGCTTGTGTAGGATCCTCAGGAAATCAACTAGTTAACCCCTCTTTTGAAGTGCCTTCAGTAACTAATATTGGAAATAATTTCCTAACATGGCCAATAAATGGTTGGAATGGAGTTGGATCAGCTCCAAATTTTGTAAAAGTTGATGGCGTTGCAGGTCAAGGTGGTCCGATAAGTGCACAGGAGGGCGTTCAATATTTAGATATTGTAGATGGGTCAGCAGATTTTTATCAAGAATTTGACTTTGAGTGCAATACACAAGTATTCTTTTCTGGTTATTTTTCCGTTCGTGATGGCCAGACTTCTACAGGAAGAATTGATATATTACGCGTTAATAGCGATAATACCACCGATATTGTTGCTTTTTCAAACCAGTTAAATATGCCATCTACTGCTAATATATGGTATTTAGCTTCAGGGGATGCTGTATTACCGGCAGGCACGTATAGATTTCAAATCAGTATGGGTAACTACTCTAATTTTGACAGTGCTTGTTTTTCTTTTGACTATCCAAATATTGATACTGGTTCGTATGATCCATTATGCGAAAGTAGCAGTAGTATTACACTTACAGGTACCCCAACTGATAGTCTTGGTACTTGGGCTGGCAATGGTGTCGTTGATAATGGTGACGGAACAGCAAGTTTTAATCCATCCGGGTTAGGCGGAACTGCTGTAACTGTAACTTATTCTCATTTCAATGCTTCAGGTTTCGGTTGTTCTCAAAGCACTAATATTAGCGTGAATCTAAATACTCCAACATTCAGTCAAGTAGATGCTATTTGTAATGGAGATGCTTTTAGCAGCATTGCCCACTACATCGAATAACGGCATTACTAGGAACCTGGTCACCAGCGATCAACAATACTGCAACTACGATATATACTTTTACTCCAGACACCACACAATCGGGTCAAGCTTGTGCGGTCAATGAAACGATGACGATTACAGTGAATCCATTGATTACACCAACCTTCACTCAAGTAGACCCTATTTGTAATGGAGATGTTTTAGCATTACCTACTACATCGAATAACGGCATTACAGGAACCTGGTCACCAGCGATCAACAACACTGCAACTACGCTATATACTTTTACTTCAGACACCACACAATCGGGTCAAGCTTGTGCGGTCAATGAAACGATGACAATTACAGTGAATCCATTGATTATACCAACCTTCAGTCAAGTAGATGCTATTTGTAATGGAGATTTTTTAGCAGCATTGCCCACTACATCGAATAACGACATTATAGGAACCTGGTCACCAGCGATCAACAATACTGCAACTACGATATATACTTTTACTTCAGACACCACACAATCGGGTCAAGCTTGTGCGGTCAATGAAACGATGACAATTACAGTGAATCCATTGATTACACCAACCTTCACTCAAGTAGACGCTATTTGTAATGGAGATGTTTTAGGCATTACCTACTACATCGAATAACGGAGTTACAGGAACCTGGTCACCAGCAATCGACAACACTGCAACTACGATATATACTTTTACTTCAGACACCACACAATCGGGTCAAGCTTGTGCGGTCAATGAAACGATGACGATTACGGTGAATCCATTAATTCCACCAACCTTCACTCAAGTAGACTCCTATTTGTAATGGAGATTTTTTAGCAGCATTGCCAACTACATCGAATAACGGAGTTACAGGAACCTGGTCACCAGCGATCAACAACACTGCAACTACGATATATACTTTTACTTCAGACACCACACAATCGGGTCAAGCTTGTGCGGTCAATGAAACCATGACAATTACAGTGAATCCATTGATTACTACCAACCTTCAGTCAAGTAGATGCTATTTGTAATGGAGATTTTTTAGCAGCATTACCCACTACATCGAATAACGGAGTTACAGGAACCTGGTCACCAGCGATCGACAACACTGCAACTACGATATATACTTTTACTTCAGATACTACACAATCGGGTCAAGCTTGTGCGGTCAATGAAACGATGACGATTACAGTGAATCCATTGATTACACCAACCTTCACTCAAGTAGACCCTATTTGTAATGGAGATGTTTTAGCATTACCTACTACTTCGAATAACGGAGTTACAGGAACCTGGTCACCAGCAATCAACAACACTGCAACTACGATATATACTTTTACTTCAGACACCACACAATCGGGTCAAGCTTGTGCGGTCAATGAAACGATGACGATTACAGTGAATCCATTGATTACACCAACCTTCACTCAAGTAGATGCTATTTGTAATGGAGATTTTTTAGCAGCATTGCCCACTACATCGAATAACGGAGTTACAGGAACCTGGTCACCAGCGATCAACAACACTGCAACTACGATATATACTTTTACTTCAGACACCACACAATCGGGTCAAGCTTGTGCGGTCAATGAAACCATGACAATTACGGTGAATCCACTAATTCCACCAACCTTCAGTCAAGTAGATGCTATTTGTAATGGAGATTTTTTAGCAGCATTACCCACTACATCGAATAACGGAGTTACAGGAACCTGGTCACCAGCAATTGACAATACTGCAACTACGATATATACTTTTACTTCAGACACCACACAATCGGGTCAAGCTTGTGCGGTCAATGAAACCATGACAATTACAGTGAATCCATTGATTATACCAACCTTCACTCAAGTAGACCCTATTTGTAATGGAGATGTTTTAGCATTACCTACTACTTCGAATAACGGAGTTACAGGAACCTGGTCACCAGCGATCAACAACACTGCAACTACGATATATACTTTTACTTCAGACACCACACAATCGGGTCAAGCTTGTGCGGTCAATGAAACGATGACGATTACAGTGAATCCATTGATTACTCCAACCTTCAGTCGAGTAGATGCTATTTGTAATGGAGATTTTTTAGCAGCACTGCCAACTACATCGAATAACGGAGTTACAGGAACCTGGTCACCAGCAATCGACAATACGCGAACCACCACCTATACTTTTACTCCAGATACGTTAGAGACCTGTGCTGATTTAATGACATTAGAAATTGTTGTTAATAATATTGTAAATTCCATAAATAGTATTAGAGTTCAAGTAAATTTGGTTTCTTCTTCTTTTGGTGATAATCAATCAATAGAGGTAATTGCTTCAGGTGGTAACGCTCCTTATGAATATAGATTAGAAAATGGATCTTGGCAAGACAGCCCTGTTTTTAATAATATAACAGATTGTTTTTATGTAGTTTTCGTTCGTGAGAAAACAGCTTGCAAGAATCAACCAGTAACTTCTGTTCAATTTATAAATCACCCTGTTTTTTTTACACCTAATAATGATGGTTTCAACGATATTTGGAATATTACAGGTGTAGAAGAGAAATCAGAAGCTCAAATAACTATTTATGATAGGTATGGGCGAATTATAAATATTCACAAACCTAATAGCAATGGCGATGGTTGGGACGGTTTATATAATGGTCGTAAAATGCCGTCGACTGATTATTGGTTTACAATTGAATATATTGATACAGAAAACACCCCTAGAGTTTATAGATCACACTTCTCATTAATTCGCTAAGTTCCTAAAAGCTAAAAATTAATTTTTCCTTTTCTAATAAGAATCGGAATAAAAGAGGTTTCTTACTTTTTTTAAAAATTTAAATACACTTTTTTTATTAGAAATAGTTTTTTTTAAATTTTTATACATAAGATTTCTATGCATCATAAAATTATGTATCTTTGACAAGATTGCTTTTGTCATTACGGTAAAGTGTGACAAATAAATAAACGATTACACATCAAAAATGGGAAATCAGAAATTATACAAAGGTTCTTTGCAAACCATTATTTTAAAGCTATTAGAAAGTAATGATAAAATGTACGGTTATGAAATTACGCAAAAAGTAAAAGAACTCACAAAAGGCGAATTGCAAATAACAGAAGGCGCATTATACCCAGCTTTGCACAAATTAGAAGCAGATGGCTTGTTAGATGTAGAGGTTGCAAAAGTTGGAAATAGATTACGAAAGTATTATAAACTTACAGAAATCGGAACCAAAGAAACCACCAATAAGTTAGAAGAAATGCAAGAGTTCTTAAGAACAATGCAACATTTAGTGAACCCTAAATTTAGTTTGGAGTAAGATTTTATACGCTATGGAAATTACAACAAAACAAATACAGCAAGTAGAAACCTATCTTGATAAAAAAAACTTTGATTTTATTGATTTAAAAGTAGAAGTTTTAGATCATATGATTTCTGATATTGAAAGCTTTTTGGATAAAAAGTATTCTTTTGAGAATGCTTTTAAAATAACTATTTTAAAATGGGAAAAACATTTTAAAGAGACGTCGTATTTTTATTTTGGTTTTCAATATCACGAATCTAAGATTGTAGTAAAAAAAGCCATCAAAATGTTTAAGCCTTTTTACTTTTTATATTTAGCAGCATATATTTTACCAGTTGCTTTTTTAAAATTAGTTCCAATAAAGGTAGCAGAAGATACTGCAAGCTTTATAAAC
Organism: Flavobacteriales bacterium UBA6772; assembly: GCA_905181765.1. Lineage (GTDB taxonomy): Bacteria > Bacteroidota > Bacteroidia > Flavobacteriales > Flavobacteriaceae > Polaribacter. The sequence goes on from CAJIYW010000005.1 coordinate 15,952, forward strand.
GGTTTTTTAGTATCATCTGCCTCTTTTCTGTTGGCTTACCTTTTCATAATCGTTATAAAAACGAAACTATCCAAAGTAAAAACAACCTATCGTTTTATTATAAAAACACAGTATTTAAGCGTTGTCCTTTTGGTATTAGGAGTATTTCTTGGTGCTGTTTTTAATGATGAAGGAGAAATGAATGCGGTTTCTACAGGTTTTACAAGTGGCGGTTTTGCAGTCGTTTTTATTTGTCACTATTTTTTTAAGAAACACGAAGAAGCCATTAAAAAGTATAAAGTTTTGTAGCTATGAAACTAACAGAAATTCATATACAAGAACTCTACACATTCACAAGAAAACATTTTGTGTATCATTATGATGTGCAAACAGAATTGGTAGATCATTTAGCAAATGATATAGAAAGTCTTGGGTAGAACACCAAACTTATCATTCCAAGAAGCTCGTGACAAATCCTTTAAAAAGTTTGGTATTTTTGGTTTTATGGATGTTATAGATGCCAAACAAAAACAAATGTCTAAGCGGTACCGTAAAATAATATGGCGCTTTTTTAAAGAGTGGTTCACAATGCCAAAGCTGCTAACAACAGGGGCTATTTTTTCATAATATATTTATCTTTTAAAGATTCCATATTCAGAATATATTTTATTAGGCTCTCTTTTTATATTGGTTATTTATGATTTGATATTTCAGTATAAAAACAGAAAAAAGGAACAAAAGAAAGAAAAAAGCAAAGAGAAAACTTTCTTACTAGAAGCTATGATTGGCGATACTAGAAATTTTTTTACAGGTTATACATTTATAAACAGTTTAAACTTTATAAATATTACAGAGGTTAGTTTTAGTAGTCTAGAAATGCATTGGTTGTTACTTATTTCATTTTCTACTACTTTAATAATTATTCTCTTTTATGTAACAAGGTATTTAATCCCACAAAGAGCAGAAGAATTGCTACAAGAAACTTACCCAGAATATAAACTTTCGAAAAGTTTGTAACATTATACTTAAAACGAATACTAATTTTTAAACCAAACGAATTAAAACTATGATTTCACATTTTTTAAAATTAGAATGGAAACAGTTTTTCCGCTCCTCATATTGGCAAAAAGGGATTGCTATAAAAATACTAATGGCTTTTTTAGCGCTTTACTTTATAGTCGCTTTTTTAGCGGTTGGTGTGGGTGGTTATTTCATTCTTAAAAAACAGTTTCCAGAACAAGACCCGCTTCAAATTGTGAACTCTTACTTATTGTATGCCGTTTTAGGAGATTTAATATTTAGATACTTCATGCAGAAACTACCCGTCATGAACATTAAACCTTTGTTAACCTTGCCCATTAAAAAAAGTAAGATTGTTCATTTTATTTTGGTAAAATCGTCTTGCTCATTTTTTAATATCATGAGTTTGTTTTTTTACATTCCATTTGCAATTATTTTAATCAAAGAAGGATACGACATTGCAGGAGTTTTAGGTTGGCTATTTGCTATGATATTATTGGTGCAATCTTCAAATTTCTTAAACTTTTTAATCAATAAAAATTCAGTTGCTTTAGGTGTTTTGGTCGCTTTAGTTGCATTAGGCTATGCTGTTCAGTATTTTCAAGTTTTTAATTTACCAGGATTTATTGGCACAGGTTTCGATTTTGTATATGAAAACCCAATTACAGTTCTTCTTTTTACAGCTGTTTTAGGGTCACTTTATATAGTTAATTACAACCAATTACGAAATGAGGTGTACTTAGATGCGCTGATATCAGAAAAAACAGAAGAAGTAGTCGCATCAGATTTATCTTTTACGGAGAGATTAGGAGATTTAGCCCCTTTTATAAAAAATGATTTGCGTTTAATGTGGCGAAATAAACGAACAAAATCGTTATTTGGATGTTGGCTTGGTTTGCTTTATGGTTTAATTTTTTACACAAATCCAACTTACGCTAAAAAGATTTAATGTATGTTTTAGTTGGAATTTTTTCAACAGGAACGTTTTTAATTAATTTTGGTCAATTTATTCCGGCTTGGGACAGTAGTTACTACAACATGTTAATGAGTCAGAATTTTAAATATGAACGCTATTTAAAGTCGAAATTTACAATTATGACCATTAGTGTGGCACTTTTATTCGTCTTAGGAATACCTTATGTGTATTTCGGGTGGGATATTTTAGCGGTTCATTTTGCGGCTATGATTTACAATATTGGTGTAAACTCTCATGTAATTTTATACGGTGGAACTTTTAACAGAAAGAAAATAAATTTAGATGAAAAAGCCGCTTTTAATTTTCAAGGAACAGGCGCTGTACAATGGTTAATAGGTTTGCCTTTAATGCTTTTGCCCATGGGAATTTTTGCGTTGATTAATTGGTTGGTAAATTTTGAAATTGCAACAATAATTCTGGGGGCTTTAGGCTTTGTGGGTATTGCTTTGCATAAAAAATTCATGGTAGCAATTACTAAAAAAGTACATTACAAACAAATATGTTATGATTAACGCTTTTGGAAAAGAAGCATAGTTTCAACTTAAAAGAAAACACAATGATTACAATAGATACAATATCAAAAAAATACGGAAAAGCAGAGGTTTTAAATGTCGCAAAATATTGAAATCCCAAAAGGACAAAGTTTCGGTTTGGTGGGCAATAATGGTGCAGGAAAAACCACATTATTCAACATTCTTTTAGACTTAATTAGGCCTACCACAGGTTTAATTACCAATAATAATATTGTGGTGAGCCAGAGTGAAGATTGGAAAAATTTTACAGGTTCTTTTATTGATGAATCTTTTCTAATAGGGTATTTAACCGCAGAAGAGTATTTTCAGTTTATTGGAGATTTAAGAGGAATGAACAAAGCCGATGTTCAGAAATTCTTAGGACAGTTCTCTGATTTTTTTAATGATGAGATTATAGGAAAGAAAAAATATTTAAGAGATTTAAGCAAAGGAAATCAGAAAAAAGCAGGAATTGTGGCGGCATTAATGGGAAATCCGGAAGTGGTAATTTTAGACGAACCTTTTGCTAATTTAGATCCAACAACTCAGATTCGATTAAAGCAGATTATTAAAAACCTTACAGAAAACAAAGAAGTTACGGTTTTAGTTTCTAGCCATGATTTAACGCATGTAACCGAAGTCTGTGAGCGTATTGTAGTTTTAGACAAAGGAACTGTCGTAAAAGACATTCAAAAATCTGAAGAAACTTTAAAAGAATTGGAGCTTTACTTTTCAGTATAGTTGGCATAAAACTACTATTGAATAAGAGGTTTAGCTAGGAGCTGCGCTTATAAATTGTGTTATTTTTTTTTATTGAAAGGAAAAGAAAAAGACAATTTGTAAGCGCATTTAATACAATCCTTATTTTATTGCTATTTTTACACTCCTATTTATACTATTTTCACAAGAAATTAGTTAGAGATAAGAGTTTTTATTTATGAAATACACCAAAAAAATATTTCTTTTTACTGTTGTTTTTTTAGCAATGTATTCGTGTAGCACAAAAAAGGATACCATTGTTAACAGAAACTACCATGCGCTAACTACTTATTTTAACATCTTATTTAATGGTGAAGAGGTCTTTAAAGATGGTATAGAAGGCATTAATAAGGGCTTTAAAGATGATTGGTTTGAGCAATTACCAATAGAGCCAATTGTTTTTGATGACCGTAAAATTGCAGCGCCAAAATTTAACAATAGTGGACCAGGTGGGGGTTTTGGGTTAAAAAAAAAGAATTCAACTACAAGTGACGAATCAAAAGAACAAACTCCTTTTGAAAAAGCAGAAGAGAAAGCTGTAAAAGCAATTCAAAAACACGGCATGAATATAAACGGTTTAGAAAGAAACCGCCAAATAGACGACGCATATTTACTCTTAGGGAAATCGCGTTATTACTCACAAAGATTTATACCAGCTATAGAGGCTTTTAATTATGTAATTGCCAATTATCCAAATGCAAGTTTAATTGCAGAAACAAAAATTTGGCGCGCAAAGGCAAATATTAGAATGGGTAATGAAGAGTTTGCGATAGAAACCATGAACCTCTTGTTAGCTGTAACAGATTCTTTGGAAGTAGCTTTTCCAGACAAAATTAAGGAGCAAGCAAACACTGCTTTAGCTATGGCTTATGAGCAATCAGATAGTTTGCAAAAAGCAAAAAAACATTTAAGATTAGCTGCTAGAACGCAAGAAAATAACGTACAAGCGGCAAGGAATATGTTTGTTTTAGGACAGATGTATGCAAAAGAAAATAAAAAAGATTCTGCGGTAGCAGTGTTTAATGAACTAATAACATTTAAAAAAGTACCTCATAAATATAAAATTCATGCAAATATAGAATTGGCCAAGAATGTTTTTAATGACTCGATTTCTTCAACTATTTTGGCGAGACTAGAAAAACTAATTGAAGACAGAGAAAATAGACCTTACTTAGATCAGTTGTATTATCAAGTAGGTTCGTTGCATGAGAAAAACGATAGTATTTCTTTAGCAATAGCATATTACAATAAATCAATACAATCTAAAGGTGCCGAAGATAAACAGAAAAGTTATACGTATGAGAATCTTGGAAATTTGTATTTTAAGAATTCAGAATATAAATTTGCTAGTAGTTATTACGATAGTGTTTTAAGTGTTTCGGCAGACGACCTAAGCCTTCGCGTTAGAAGGGTTAAAAGAAAACATAAAAATTTAGCTTCTTTAATTAAATTTGAAGAGGTGGTTACTATAAATGATAGCATTGTAAAAATTGCAGCAATGTCTAAAGATGCGCAAGAAGCCTTCTTTCAAAAGTATATAGACAATTTAAAAAAGAAAGACGAAGAAGCTGCGCAGTTGCGGTTAAATCAAATTGCGTTTAGTGGAAGTTCTAGCAATTCTTTACAGTCTGTAAATAAAGGAAAATGGTATTTTTATAATTCACAATCTTTAGGTTTTGGTAAAACAGAATTTCAAAAAATTTGGGGCAATAGAAAAGTAGAAGACAATTGGCGTTGGTCTTCAAATGCAACTTTTGGTGCATCAGACAAAGACACTTTAACAGCCGCTATAAAAGATACTCGTTATGATTTGGCAAGTTATTTAGATCAAATTCCTAAAGGGAAAGGGCAAATAGACACCTTAAAACTGAATAGAAACGAAGCACTTTACGAATTAGGTGTTATTTATAAAGAGCAGTTTAAGAATAAGCAACTGGCAATTGAAAGGCTAGAAAGGGTTGTAACTTTAAATCCTAGAAAAAATTTAGTACTGCCAATTAATTGGCATTTATATCAGGTTCATAAAGATTTAGGAGAAATAGCTAAAGCCAATATTTACAAGAATATAATTCTTACAGAATATGCAAATACGCCTTTTGCTCAAAGGATAAGAAACCCTGATAAGGAGATTGAAGAAGATGTAAAATTGAATGACATAGAAGTATCATACAAAGAGTTTTATTATTTATATAAGAAAGGCGCATATGAAGAAGTGGTAACAAGCGTAAATAAACTACTACCGTCAATTTCAAGCTCTAAATTAAAGCCTAAGTTTGAGCTTTTAAAAGCATATGCAATTGGGAAGCATTTAAGTAAAGAAACATATAAAGAAGTATTAGAATTTATTTCAATTAATTACGGAAATACAGAAGAAGGTAAGAAGGCAAAGGAAATTTTAAACCAATTAAACAAATAGTGATGTTTAACAATAAAACAAATAATCAAGAATATAAATCAGGAAAATCTAGAACTATGGAAAGAAATGTAATTGCAAAAAATTCTACATTTGTAGGTGAAATAACTTCAGATGGCGATTTTCGAGTAGACGGTATTTTAGAGGGTACTTTAAAAACAAAAGGTAAAGTTATTATTGGTGTAGATGGTTTTACAAAAGGAACAATAGAAGCTACAAATGCAGAAATAGAGGGTAAGTTTTCTGGGCAGCTTTCTATTGCTAATATTTTAACAATAAAAGCAACCGCAAACATTTCTGGAGATGTAGTTGTTGGCAAATTATCTATAGAGCCAGGAGCAACATTTAATGCTAGCTGCGCAATGAAAGGGGCTTTAAAAGAATTGAATAAAAGCAATGAAACAAAACAAGCCTCAGAAAAAACCGCTTAATAAAGCCATTCAATTATCTGGAGCAGGCTTGCAAATGGGTGTAACTATTTATGCCGGTTTTCTTCTAGGAGGGTGGTTAGACAAAAAGTTTGAAATCAATTTTTTAACAGAAGTAATTACCTTATTTGCTATCTTCTTGGCAATGTATTCATTAATTAAGCAAGCAAATAAAATTAATGAATAAAGACGTATTTAGATACCTTCTTGTTTTTACTTCCATGTTCTTAATAGGAAGTTCTTGCCATCAATTATTAGTAGCACATTTAGGGCTAAAATTTTCATTTTCCATTGATAAAATTTACCTGTTTCATGCTGTTTTTTCAGCATTAATTTGTTTAAATTTAAGAGTCATTTCTACTGTTGATAAACTTTTTCCACAACTAGGTTTCATCTATTTAAGTACTCTTGTTTTAAAGTTAATTCTCTTTGCTTTATTTTTCTATACCCCATTGTTTACGGTTGTTTCATTTAGCCTCGCAGAAAAAATTTCGCTATTTTTTCCACTCTTTATTTTTTTGTTAACAGAGGCTATTTTTGTGTTAAAAATTCTGAATCAAAAAGAATAAAAAATTATTAAATAAAAAATGGTTTGTTTTTTTGAATTATTCTATATCTTTGCGCGGAATTTAGAAAGCGTATTTTTACAATGAGGATTGCATATAAAACAGTCAAGTTTCTTACAATAGTAGCAATAACCCTTTTTACAGCGGTTAGTTTTGCATCAGAATCTGATAAAAAACACGACGTTCAAAATGATGGTGGACGCGTAAATACAAAAAGTGAAGTGGAAGCATATATTCTTCATCACATTAAAGATTCTCACGATTTCTCTTTATTTTCTTATACAAGCGATTCAGGAGAAAGAAAACATGTAGGTTTTCCATTACCAGTTATTTTATGGTCTAGTGAAGGTTTAGTTACTTTCATGTCTTCGGCTTTTCATCACAATGATGACGGTCACGTAATCGTAGAAAAAAACGGATTAAAATTTGCGAAGATCCATTCAAAAATTTACGAATTAGATACAGATGCTGCAACCGTTTCTTTTGATGAAACACACCACGCAACAAATGCACACAAAACATTAGATTTTTCTATTACTAAAAGTGCTTTTGGATTGATAGTAATTGGTTTATTAATGCTTTTATGGTTTTCTAAATTAGCAAGACAATACAAAACAAAGAAAGTACCAACAGGTTTTGGTAGAGTTTTAGAACCTTTGGTTCTATATGTTCGTGATGAGATTGCAAGACCAAATATTGGTGAAAAACATTACCGAAGATTTACAGGATATTTATTAACAGTATTTTTCTTTATTTGGATTTTAAATTTAGCAGGATTAACCCCTTTAGGTTTTAATGTTACAGGGCAATTAGCCGTAACAGGTTGTTTGGCAATTTTTACATTGGTAATTTATACAGTAAGTGGTACAAAAGGATATTGGATGCACATGATTTGGATGCCAGGAGTTCCTATGTTAATTCGCCCAGTTTTAGCAATTATAGAATTGGCTGGAGCTTTAATTATTAAACCATTTTCATTATTAGTGCGTTTGTTCGCAAACATTTCAGCAGGTCATATTGTGGTAATGAGCTTAATTGCAATTATGTTTACACTAAAAGAATCTTTAGGGGTTGTTGGTGCAACAGGATTGTCTTTAGTATTATCATTTTTTATAACATTAATTGAGGTTTTAGTAGCTTTTTTACAAGCGTATATCTTTACAATGCTTTCCGCATTATTTATTGGTATGGCAGTAGATGACCATGCTGAAGCTCATTAATACAAATTTGTTTAATTTAATATAAATACAGTTATTATGTACAATTTAATTGGAGCAGGATTAATCGTAATCGGAGCAGGAATTGGTTTAGGTCAAATTGGTGGAAAAGCAATGGAAGGTATTGCTCGTCAGCCAGAAGCGACAGGAAAAATTCAAACAGCAATGATTATTATCGCTGCATTATTAGAAGGTTTAGCATTTGGTGCATTATTCTTAGGAAAATAATCCAAACAAAAACAAAAACATGTCTCTGCAACGGTTGGTTGCAGAGTTTGTTTTTAATTAAACAGTAAAGAAATAAAAAAATAAATTAGTTTATAGAATGGAAACTTTATTAAACGATTTTTCACCGGGATTATTTGCAGTGTCAACCATTTTATTGTTGGCTTTAATTGCTTTAATGGTTAAATTTGCTTGGAAACCAATTTTAAATTCTTTGGAAGAAAGAGAATCTGGAATAGAAGACGCTTTAGCTGCCGCAGAAAATGCGCGTAAAGAAATGCAAAACTTACAATCTGATAACGAAAGATTGATAAAAGAAGCAAGAGCAGAAAGAGACGAGATGATGAAAGATGCAAGAAATATTACAGATAATATGATTGCAGCAGCAAAAGAAGACGCTAAAGAAGTTACTGCTACTTTAATAGAAAAAGCGCAAGCTTCTATCAATCAAGAGAAGCAAGCTGCATTAGCAGAAATTAAAAAAACCGTTGCAGAATTGTCTATTGGTATTGCAGAAACAGTAATTAAAAAAGAATTATCTAATAAGAAAGACCAACTAGCGTTAGTTGAAGGAATCTTAAAAGATGTTACTTTAAACTAAGTATAAATGAAAGACGCAAGAGCAGCATTACGTTACGCCAAAGCAATCTTAAATCTTGCAAAAGATACGGAGTCTGAAACTGCAGTAAACGATGATATGTTATTTATATCTAACACCATTGCAGAGAATAAAGACTTAGCGGTAATGTTAAATAGCCCTATTGTGAAAGCAGTAGATAAAATGAATGTGTTAAACGCATTGTTTGAAGGCAAGGTACATACCATTACATTAGGTCTGTTCCATTTATTACAGGACAACAAGAGAATTGCAATGTTAAAATCTATTGCAGCAAAATATGTAATTGTTTATGATTTTTTAAAGCATACACAAGTTGCAAAGGTTACTACTGCGGTTGCATTAACTCCAGAAGTAGAGCAACTAGTTTTAGACAAAGTAGTAGCTTTAACAGGTAAGAAGGCAAATTTAGAAAATGTTATAAACCCAACTATTTTAGGTGGATTTATTTTACGCGTTGGAGATGTGCAATACGATGCAAGTATCTCTAATTATCTAAACGAATTAAGAAAGGAATTTGACAACAGTCATTACATTCCAAAAATATAAAAAGCGATAAGCGATCTGTTTCAGGCAATAAGTAGCCGAAAGTAGAAAGTAGAAAAGCGAAAGCAAATTTTAAAAAGATGGCAAGCATTAAACCAGCTGAAGTATCAGCAATTTTAAAACAACAGTTAACAAATTTTGAAACAAAAGCTACTTTAAACGAAGTAGGAACTGTTTTACAAGTAGGTGATGGTATCGCACGTGTTTACGGTCTATCTAATGTTCAATACGGTGAGCTAGTAGAATTCGAAGACGGATTAGAAGGGATCGTATTAAACTTAGAAGAAGATAATGTAGGTGTTGTATTATTAGGTGCTTCAACTGCTATTAGAGAGGGTTCTACTGTAAAACGTACAGAAAGAATTGCTTCTTTAAAAACAGGTGAAGGAATTGTAGGACGTGTTGTAGATACTTTAGGAAATCCTATTGATGGTAAAGGACCCATTGAAGGAACTACTTATGAAATGCCTTTAGAGCGTAGAGCTCCAGGTGTTATTTATAGAGAACCAGTTACCGAGCCTTTACAAACAGGTATTAAATCTATTGATGCAATGATTCCTGTTGGAAGAGGTCAACGTGAGTTAATCATTGGAGACAGACAAACAGGTAAATCTACCGTTGCTTTAGATACTATTTTAAATCAAAAAGAATTTTTTGATGCTGGTGAGCCAGTATATTGTATATATGTTGCTATCGGTCAGAAAGCTTCTACAGTTGCAGCAATTGCAAACATGTTAGAAGAAAAAGGAGCAATGGCGTATACAACAATTGTAGCAGCAAATGCATCAGATCCTGCAGCAATGCAAGTGTATGCACCGTTTGCTGGAGCAGCAATTGGAGAATTTTTTAGAGATACAGGTAGACCCGCTTTAATTGTTTTTGATGATTTATCAAAACAAGCAGTGGCATACCGTGAGATTTCTTTATTATTAAGAAGACCTCCAGGACGTGAAGCGTATCCTGGTGATGTATTTTATTTACACTCAAGATTATTAGAAAGAGCTGCAAAGTTGATTAATGATGACAAGATTGCAAGTGAAATGAACGATTTACCAGATTCTTTAAAAGGAATTGTAAAAGGTGGAGGTTCTTTAACTGCATTGCCAATTATTGAAACACAAGCAGGAGATGTATCAGCATATATTCCAACAAATGTAATTTCAATTACAGATGGACAAATTTTCTTAGATGGAGATTTATTTAACTCTGGTGTTCGTCCAGCAATTAACGTAGGTATTTCTGTATCTCGTGTTGGTGGTAACGCTCAGATTAAAGCAATGAAAAAAGTATCTGGTACCTTAAAACTAGATCAAGCACAGTATCGTGAATTAGAAGCGTTTGCTAAGTTTGGTTCAGATTTAGATGCAGCAACTATGAGTGTAATTTCGAAAGGACAACGTAATGTTGAAATTTTAAAACAAGCTCAAAATGATCCTTTTTCAGTAGAAGATCAAATTGCAATTATCTATGCAGGTTCTAAGAACTTATTAAAAAGTGTTCCTGTAAACCAAGTAAAGAAATTCGAGAAAGATTATATCGATTATCTAAACGCAAAACATAGAGATACTTTAGACGTTTTAAAGTCTGGTAAATTAACACCAGAAACAATTGCTGTTTTAGAAGCAGCGGCTGAAGAAATTTCTAAACATTTTAATTAGAAGTTAGGTTTTAATAGTTGGGCCTTGTGCGCACTAATAATAACTAATTACTAGCAACTAGTTTCTAAAATATGGCAAACTTAAAAGAAATACGTAATAGAATTACCTCTATTAAATCTACAATGCAGATTACATCTGCCATGAAAATGGTATCTGCTGCAAAGTTGAAAAAAGCACAAGATGCAATTACGGCAATGAGACCATATTCATCTAAACTAACTGAATTGTTGCAGAATTTAAGTGCAACTTTAGATAGTGATGCTAGTGGGGCGTATTCAACACAAAGAGAGGTTTCTAAAGTTTTATTAGTAGTTATTACTTCTAATAGAGGTTTATGTGGTGGTTTTAACTCTTCTATTACTAAAAAAGTGATAGCAACTATTCAAGAAAAATACAGCAATGCTTCTGTAGACTTATTTACTATTGGTAAAAAAGGGACAGATGTTTTATCTAAAACGCAGACCGTTATTGCAACTAGAAATGAGCTTTTTGATGATCTAACTTTTGATAATGTAGCAGCTGTTGCAGAAGAGTTAATGGAAATGTACACGGATGGTGCGTATGATAAAATTGAAGTTGTATACAATCAATTTAAGAATGCAGCAACTCAAATACCGCAAGTAGAACAGTTTTTACCTATTAAACCTATTGAAGGTGGAGATGCAAACGCAGTAAACTCTGATTATATTTTTGACCCGTCTAAAGAAGAAATTGTATTAGCTTTAATTCCAAAATCTTTAAAAACGCAATTATATAAAGCACTTAGAGACAGTTTTGCTTCAGAACATGGAGCAAGAATGACTGCAATGCACAAGGCAACAGACAACGCAACAGATTTAAGAGATGACTTGTTGTTAACATATAACAAAGCACGTCAAGCAGCAATTACTAATGAAATTTTAGAAATTGTTGGTGGAGCGGAAGCGTTGAAAAATTAGACGAAGTGTAGCGGAGTCAAATTTTAAAAAGAGCGGAAGCGTTGAAAAATTAGAGTGTAGCGAAAATTTTAAAAAGAAAAACGAATAAGTTTATACTATAAAAAAACCCAACTCAATAGAGTTGGGTTTTTACTTTTCTGTTACTATTATTCTTTATAGATCAAACTTAATTCCTTGCGCTAAAGGCAATTCATCAGAATAATTTACAGTATTTGTTTGTCTTCTCATGTACACTTTCCAAGCATCAGATCCAGACTCACGTCCACCACCTGTTTCTTTTTCCCCTCCAAAAGCACCACCAATTTCAGCACCAGAAGTTCCGATGTTTACATTTGCTATACCACAATCAGAGCCTGCATATGATAAGAATTTCTCAGCTTCTTTTAATTCATTAGTCATAATTGCAGAAGATAATCCTTGAGCAACACCATTTTGTTTTTCAATAGCATTTTCAACTTCTCCAGAATATTTCATTAAATATAAAATAGGTGCAAAAGTTTCGTGTTGTACAATTTCGAAATGGTTTTCTGCTTCGATAATAGCTGGTTTTACGTAGCATCCGCTTTCGTAACCTTCACCTTCTAAAACTCCACCTTCAACCAACACATTTCCACCTTCAGCTTTTGCTTTTTCAATAGCAGCTAAATACGTATTTACAGAATCATGATCAATTAACGGCCCAATATGATTTTTTTCATCTAAAGGATTTCCAATAGTTAATTGCCCATAAGCACCAACGATAGCATCTCTTACTTTATCGTAAACAGATTCGTGAATAATTAATCTTCTAGTAGAAGTACAACGCTGTCCACAAGTTCCTACAGCACCAAATACAGCACCGGGAACCACTACTTTTAAATCTGCAGTTGGTGTAATAATAATGGCATTATTTCCTCCTAATTCTAGTAAAGAGGTTCCAAAACGTTGTGCAACAGTTGCTCCAACAATTCTTCCCATTCTAGTAGAACCTGTTGCAGAAACCAATGGCACTCTCGAGTCAGTCGTCATCATTTCTCCAACCTTATAATCTCCATTAATAATAGAAGAAATACCTTCTGGTAAATTGTTTTCTTTTAAGATGTCTGCAATAATGTTTTGACAAGCTACAGCGCATAAAGGAGCTTTTTCAGATCCTTTCCACACACAAACATCACCACATATCCAAGCTAAAGCTGTATTCCACGCCCAAACAGCTACTGGAAAGTTAAATGCAGATATAATACCTACAACTCCAATTGGATGCCACTGCTCTCTCATTACATGCCCAGGACGTTCAGATGGTATTGTTTGTCCGTTTAATTGTCTTGATAAACCAACTGCAAAATCACAGATATCTATCATTTCTTGAACCTCACCATAACCTTCTTGTAAAGATTTACCCATTTCATAAGAAACTAACTTTCCTAAGGGCTCTTTTAAATCTCTTAATCGATTTCCAAATTGACGAACAATCTCTCCTCTTTGTGGAGCTGGCATGTTTCTAAAAGATAGAAAAGCGGTAGTTGCTTTTTCCATTACTTTTTCATAGTCTTCTTTGGAAGTTGCTTTTACTTTTCCGATTAATTTTCCATCAACAGGAGAGTAACTTTCAATAATTTCTCCGCTAGAAAAGTTATTAGAACCAGTAGAAGTTCCATTATTTATTTCTTTTAATCCTAATTCTTGTAATGTTTCTTTTATTCCAAAATCTGTCATTTCGCAGTTTCGTTTTAGTTGTTTAATTTAGAGCTTCAAATTTACGAATTATTTTACAGTTAAATAAATTAAACAAAAAACATAATTTTTGTTTAATTTTAAACAAAACAGTTATGAAAAAGTTTCTTTTTATTATTTTAATGGTGTGTATTTCTTTTAGTTGTAATAATAGCATAGATAGTGCATCTGCAGAAAAGACCGTACTTGAAAAGCAAAGCGAGTTTGCAATTATAATTCATGGAGGAGCGGGCACAATTTTAAGAGGAAATTTATCTAAGAAGAAAGAAAAAGCATACAGAGATAAGCTAGAAGAGGCAATTAGAACAGGTTATACTATTCTTAAAAACGGCGGAACGAGTCAACTGGCAGTTGTGAAGACAATTCAGGTTATGGAGGCCTCGCCATTATTTAATGCAGGTAAGGGTGCTGTTTTTACACATGAGGAGACCAATGAATTAGATGCTTCTTTTATGGATGGTGAAACATTAAATGCTGGTGCGGTTGCTGGTGTAAAAAATGTAAAAAGTCCAATAGAATTGGCTGTAAAAATAATGACAGATTCAGAGCATGTAATGCTTTCTGGAGAAGGAGCCTCAATTTTTGCAAAAGAAAAAGGATTAGAAATGGTAGATCCGGCATATTTTTACACGGAAAGACGCTTTAAATCTTTGCAAAGAATAAAAAATAGAGCAAAAACGAAATTAGATAATAACGATAAAAAAGCTGCTTTTTATGATTCAGATATTAAAAATGCAAAATTTGGAACCGTTGGATGTGTTGCTTTAGATAAAAACGGAAATATTGCTGCAGGAACCTCAACGGGAGGAATGACAAATAAGCGCTGGGGAAGAATTGGTGATGCGCCAATTATTGGTTCTGGGACCTATGCAAATAATAAAACGTGTGGTGTTTCTTCTACAGGTTGGGGAGAATACTTTATAAGAAGTCAGGTAGCATACGATATTTCTGCACAAATGGAATATCAGAAAAAAACACTAAAAGAGGCTACCAAAGATGTCATTCAAAACAAGTTAACAAAGCTTGGTGGTACTGGTGGTGTTGTAGCTTTAGATAATAAAGGGAATATGTCTTTTGAGTTTAATACTGCAGGAATGTATAGGGCCTCTATGAATGACGCAGGAGAATTGGTCTTAAAAATTTATAAAGAATAGTACATCTATTTTATTAAGTCTAAAAATAATAAAAGATTGCAGCTTTAAATCTTATTTTTGTATCCTCTTATGGAAACCAGCATTTTTAACATACAGAACAAACAAGAATTTAAGGCACTTTCTTTAGCAGTTTTTAAACATCAGTTTAAGAACAATAAAGTATACAGGTCTTTTTGTGATTTACTGTTTGTACATCCTTCAAGTATTTCTACTATTGAAGAAATTCCATTTTTGCCCATTCAGTTTTTTAAAAGTAGAAAAGTACTTTCTTCTTTAGAGGAGATTCAAGAAACCTTTACAAGTTCTGGAACTACAGGAAGCAGTACTAGTAAACATTTAGTTACCAATATAAACCTTTATAAAGAAAGTTATTTAAAAGGGTTTGCTCATTTTTATGGCAATATAGAAGAATATACAGTACTGGCTTTGTTACCCAATTACTTAGAACGCGAAGGTTCTTCTTTGGTTTTTATGGTGGCTGATTTAATTGAAAAATCTAAAAAAGCAGAAAGTGGTTTTTATTTGGATAATATGCAAGAATTAGCTGAAAAACTGATTGAATTAGATAAAAACGGACAAAAAACACTTTTAATTGGTGTTTCTTTTGCCTTGTTAGATTTGATTGAAATGCAACAATTTAACCTTAAAAACACTATAATTATGGAAACTGGTGGAATGAAAGGAAGAAGAAAAGAATTGGTAAGGGAAGAGTTACATACTATTTTACAAAACGGATTTGGAGTAACAGAAATTCATTCGGAATACGGAATGACAGAATTATTAAGTCAGGGATATTCTAAAGGAAATGGTGTTTTTGAAACACCGCCTTGGATGAAAATTTTAACTCGTGATACTGAAGATGCGCTATCTATAAACGCTTCAGGAAAAAACGGAGGAATAAATGTAATTGATTTAGCAAACTATAACTCTTGTTCTTTTATTGCAACTCAAGATTTAGGCAAGGTCTATGAAAATGAAACTTTTGAAATCATTGGACGTTTCGATAATTCTGATATCCGAGGCTGTAATTTAATGGTTTTGTAAGTGTTCTAATTTTCATCTATCAAATGAAAAAACCATGTCAATGAAAACTTTTACAACAATTTTACTGATAGCTGTTTCTACTACTACTTACTACTACTACTTTCTCTTCGGACAAGAAAATAATTTAAATTCTCTTCTAAGAAAAATTTAGATACTTTTAAAAGTGCGCCTAATAAATACATTCCTGCTTTTTGTCTTACGCAATTGGTACAAAAGGAGAAAGAGTTGCTATAAACCATGAAACCTTTGAAATTAAACACAAAAAAAGAGCTGCATAGATTACGCTCTTTTTTTTGTTATTTAAAGTTAAGGTTATGCTACAACGAGTAAATAGTACGTTTTTTTACCACGTTGTAATAACACGTATTTATTCGCAATTAAATCTTCTTTAGAAATTGTAAAATCTTCTTTCACTTTTTCTTTATTTACAGAAATTGCATTTTCTTTTAAAGCTCTTCGGGCATCTCCATTAGAAGCTAAAAAGTTTGTTTTAGCTGCTAAAGCACCAATCATGTCTAAACCTTCTTCTACATCTGCAATAGCAACGTTAGCTTGCGGTACACCATCAAAAACATCTAAAAACGTCTGTTCATCTAAAGATTTTAAATCAGAAGCTGTAGATTTTCCAAATAAAATATTAGAAGCTTGTATAGCGTTCTCATAAGCCACCTTTCCATGAACCAACAAAGTAACTTCTTCTCCAATTTTCTTTTGCAATAGGCGTGCATGCGGTGCTTCCTTATGCTCTAAAATTAAAGCATCAATTATTTCTTTGTCTAAAAAAGTAAAAATTTTAATATATTTTTCTGCATCTTCATCAGAAGCATTTAACCAATATTGGTAAAATTTATAAGGTGATGTTCTATTACCATCCAACCAAACGTTTCCTCCTTCAGATTTCCCGAATTTAGTTCCATCAGATTTTGTGATTAAGGGACAGGTAATTGCATACCCTTTTCCGCCACCAATTCTTCTAATTAGTTCTGTTCCTGTAGTAATATTTCCCCATTGATCAGAACCTCCCATTTGAATAGAAGCATTGTTGTTTTGGTATAAATGTAAGAAGTCATATCCTTGAACTAACTGATAGGTAAACTCTGTAAAAGACATTCCGTCTTTAGATTCAGAGCTAATTCTGTTTTTTACAGAATCTTTAGCCATCATATAATTTACAGTAATATGTTTTCCAACATCTCTTATGAATTCTAAGAAAGAAAAATCTTTCATCCAATCGTAATTGTTCACTAAAACTGCAGCGTTTTCTTCGTTAGAAGAAAAATCTAAAAAGTGACTTAACTGGCTTTTTATAGCTTCTTGATTGTAGCGAAGTGTTTTTTCGTCTAGTAAGTTGCGCTCTACAGATTTCCCGGAAGGGTCTCCAATCATACCCGTAGCACCACCAACTAAAGCAATAGGTTTGTGGCCACATCTTTGAAAATGTGCTAACAGCATAATTGGTACTAAATTACCAATATGTAAAGAATCTGAGGTAGGATCAAACCCAACGTAAGCACTTCTCATGCTTTCTAATAAGTGCTCTTCTGTTGTTGGCATGCTGTCGTGCAACATTCCTCTCCACTGCAATTCTTTAATAAAATTTTTCATTGTATACCGTTTATCAGTTCGCAAATATACCTTTATCGCGCAAAATATACTAAATTCGTAGTATGATTTTAGTTACGGGAGGAACAGGTTTAGTTGGCGCGCATTTATTGTATCATTTGATAAAAGACAATGAGACAATTCGAGCTATTTATCGTTCTGAAGAAAGAATAGAAGCCGTAAAAAAAATCTTTTCTTATTATACGGATGATGCTTCATTAATTTCAAAAATAGAATGGTTTAAGGCAGATATAACAGATATTCCCGCTATGATTCCTGCTTTTGTTGGAGTTGAAAAGGTGTATCATTGTGCAGCTTTTATTTCTTTTAATCCCAAAGATTATAAAGAAATGCGCAAGGTAAACATTCATGGCACCGCGATTATTGTAAATCTTTCTATTGATGCGAAAATTAGAAAACTTTGTTTTGTAGGTTCTATTGCTTCTGTTGGAGATGCTTTAAACGGGCAATTGATTACAGAAGAAAACGAATGGAATAAAGAATTAGATAATAGTGGGTATTCTATTACTAAATTTGGAGCAGAAATGGAGGTTTGGCGCGCCAGTCAAGAAGAAGTAGAGGTGGTAATTGTAAACCCTGGAATTATTTTAGGAAGCGGATTCTGGACATCTGGTTCTGGGAAATTATTTAGTCAAGTTTATAAAGGCTTTAAATACTATACTGATGGAATTACTGGTTTTGTAGGTGTAAAAGATGTTGTAAAATCAATGATTTTACTTATGAATTCAGATGTTAAAAATGAACGTTTTATATTGGTTTCAGAAAACAAAAGCTATAAAGAAGTGCTATTTTTAATAGCAGATACCTGGGGTGTTAAAAGACCTTCAAAAAAGATAAAAGCTTGGCAAACTAATGTGTTTTGGCGTTTGTCATCATTTTTAACTATTTTTTCTGAAAAAGCACCGTTATTAAGTAAATACTCTGCAAAAAGTGCACATGAAGTTTCTAAATATTCTTCAGAAAAAATAAAACAAACAATGAACTTTCAATTTAAAGAAATACAAACTGTTGTTAAAGACGTTTGTAGTAATTTTAATAAATAAAAACGTTACTGTCTTATATTCATTTCTTCTAAACTTCTTTTTGACAACTCCAATTTTTCAAAGTTTTTTGTAATTTTTAAGCTGTCTCCTTTCTTTAATTTATTTCGAGTTAATTTTAGAGAGTCTTTTTTAATGGAATCTAATTGTTTTTTTACTTTCTTAAGAGCATCTTGTTGCGCATTTATGCTAGCCTTGGCCTTTTCTAAAATTTCTTGATACAAATCTATGGTAGACATGTAATAGTAATTACTGCTTTCAAAACGAGTACTATCTATTTTAAATCGTTCATAAACAAAAGGCATGTAATTTATGTTCTTTTGGTTGTTCTTGTTTTTGATGAATTTAGCACTCGTAGAAATAATCATTTCTTGCAACAAAAGACTCATTGTATCTTTCGGAATTAAGTCTTTTGGTTTTTCAAAAATAGTATTGCTTGTGCAAGACACAAGGAATATGAAAAGGAATATGTAGTTAATTTTTTTCATTTTATCTATTAAAAGTAATTCTTTTCCCTTTAATTTCATCATTGAAAATACCATTGTTATATATTAAGTTTCCATTCACAAAAGTATGTGTTATAGTAGATGAAAAAGTAGTTCCCTCAAAAGGAGACCAACCACATTTATATAAAATATTATCTTTAGAAACTGTTTGTGGCTTATTTATATCAATTAAAACAATATCTGCAAAATAACCCTCTTTTATAAACCCGCGTTTTTCAATTTGAAATAATTTAGCAGGATTATGGCTCATTTTTTCTACTGCTTTTTCAATAGGAATTACTCCTTCTTTTACTTTTTCTAAAAGTGCAATAATGGCATGTTGCACTAATGGTCCTCCACTTGGTGCATTTAAATAGTTGTTGTTTTTTTCATCTAAAGTATGCGGTGCATGATCTGTAGCCAACACATCTATTCTGCCATCTAACAAGGCTTTCCAAAGACCTAATCTGTCTTTTTCTGTTTTAACAGCAGGATTCCATTTGATGTGTGTTCCTTTTTCTTCGTAATCTTTATCACTAAACCATAAATGATGAATACAAACCTCTGCTGTAATTTGCTTTTCTTCTAGAGGAATATCGTTTCTAAATAAATGTGTTTCTTTTTCTGTTGACAAGTGAAAAATATGCAATCTTGCACCTGTTTTCTTAGCCAATTTAATTGCCTTAGAAGATGATAAGTAACAAGCTTCTTCACTTCTAATAAGAGGGTGGTATTTTAGAGGGATATCGTCTCCATATTTCTCTTTGTAGATTGCGGTGTTTTTTCTAATAGTTTCTTCGTCTTCGCAGTGTACAGAAATAATCATTTTTGTTGATGAGAAAATTTTCTCCAGAATTTCTTCATTGTCAACCAACATGTTTCCTGTAGAAGAACCTAAAAACAATTTAATTCCTGCTACTTTTTTAGGGTCTGTTTTTAATAATTCTTCCAAATTGTCATTTGTACCACCGAACATAAAAGAATAGTTTGCATACGAATCTGCTGCGGCAATTTTAAACTTGTCTTCTAATAAATGTTGTGTTGTAGCTTGTGGCACTGTATTTGGCATTTCTATAAACGTAGTAATACCTCCAGCAATTGCAGCCCGGCTCTCTGTTGCAATATTTGCTTTGTGTGTTAAGCCAGGTTCTCTAAAATGTACTTGATCGTCTATAAATCCAGGAATTAAAAACTTCCCTTCAGCATTAATAACTTCAACATTTTTAGTGGGTTTAATTTTAAAAGAAATTTTTGTAATTATTTCATTTTCAATAAGAAGATCACCTTTAAAGATTTTGTTCTCGTTTACTATTGTTGCGTTTTGTATTAAAATTCCTTTTGTCATTTTTCTTTTTAAATATCTATTTTCATATTTACCAACCCTTTGGTAAATCCAAAACGATTGTAAGATTTTAGTGCATCAGTATTCTTACTATATACATCTAGCCTTAATTCTTTTAAGCCTTTTTCTTTTGCCCATTTTTTTAAAGACTCTAAAATTAAATCACTAATTCTTTGGCCTCTAAAAGCAGGTTTTACAAATATAAAACCAATATAACCATGTTTTGGGTTTTTATGGTAATGGCTAGAGTCTTCTATTTTTAGATACCCAGAACCCACCAATTCTTTGTTTGCTACAGCAACTATTAAATGGCTGTTTTTTGCGGTAATTAATTCAGGAATATTATAATAAGACAATGTGCCTTCCCTTAAAAAGGAATCCATAGGTCGCTCTGCCTTTATTACACCTTGTTCAAACTCTAATAATGTTTCTAAATCGTTTAAATTTGCTGTTCTAATAGAGATAGTAGTCATTAGATATTTATTTTGGCACTCCTTTTAATTTCATTTTTATAACTCCAAACAATGCTTCTGTAACAATGTTTCCGGTCATTTTAGAGACACCCAAGTCTCTATCTGTAAAAACTACAGAAACTTCTTTTATTTTAAATTGATGTTTCCACGCTTTAAATTTCATTTCAATTTGAAAAGCATATCCAACAAATTTAATTTTATCTAGGTTTATGGTTTCTAAAACATTTCTTTTCCAACACACAAAACCTGCAGTAGTGTCGAAAATTGGAATCCTAGTAATAAAACGTACATATTTCGAGGCAAAATAAGAAAGTAGTAAGCGTTTAATATCCCAATTTACAACGTTTACGGTATTGTTTACATATCTAGAGCCTACAGAAACATCTACACCTTCATTTGAGCACGCATTGTACAGGCGAATTAAATCTTTCGGATTATGAGAAAAATCTGCATCCATTTCTATAACAAATTTGTAATCTTTAGCTAAAGCCCATTTAAAACCGTGGATATAAGCAGTTCCTAAACCATTTTTATCTTCTCTTTTTTCTATAAAAAGTTGTTCTGGAAATTCTGTTATTAATTTATCTACAATGGATGAAGTGCCGTCAGGAGAATTATCATCAACAACCAAAATATGAAATATTTTTTCTTCTTGAAATACCGCTCTTATAACGGCTTCTATGTTTTCTTTTTCGTTATAAGTGGGGACGATAACTAATGTGTCTGACATAAATAAAATTTCGTAAGCTAAGAATACAAATATACATTTTTTAATTACTAATTTTGTGTTAACCTTATCAAAGAAGAAAAAGTGCAAGCACTAGAAAAAATAGTTATTAATACAAATTGGATTTCCATTATTTTGGTATTTCTATTTGCCATTATTGCTGTTTTAAAAATAATAGATGGAGACAAATTAAAAGGATATGTTTTTGCTTTATTCAATAAAGGCTTTATCCAAGATGAAGTAGAAGAAAACACTTCTTTTTTTAGCTCTTTTTATAGTTTGTTATTTATCTTTTCATCTGTCGTTTTAGCCCTTGTTACTAGCTTGTTGGTTGCAGAGACAAATAAAAACACTTCTTTTAGCTTATCGTCTTTCTTTTTAATTTTAGGAATTATTTGGAGCTATTTTACAATAAAAAGCTTACTTGAAATAGGGGTAATTAGTCTTTTTTTTATAAAAAAAGAGGTTCGATTTTATGTTGTTTCTAAATTTGGATATCTGTATTCGATCAGTTTTTTTCTAATAATTCTCTTTGTGTTATTTCGTTTTGGGCCATTAAATTTTTCATTTTTTATTGCAGCTACTTTAGGCTTATTTTTCTTAAAGTTTGTTTTTCAAGTAGTTAATAATAAAAACCTTGTTTTTGGCAAGTTGTTTTATTTTATATTGTACCTTTGCGCCTTCGAAATAGCACCCCTATTAATAATGTTTAAACTGGTATTTTAAACTAAAAAACGAAAATGAAAGCGTATGAAAGTGAAAACTATTTTAGTATCGCAACCCCCTCCAAAAACTGAAACTTCTCCATATTTTGATTTGTCTGATAAACAAAAAGTAAAGATAGATTTTAGATCCTTTATTCATGTTGAAGGTATTTCTGTAAAAGAAATTAGAAATAATAAAGTTGATTTTAAAGACTTTACCGCTATTATCTTAACTAGTAGAAATGCAGTAGATTACTTCTTTAAAATTGCTGAAGAAATGCGCTTTAAAGTGCCTGATGACATGAAGTATTTTTGTCAATCAGAGGCTGTAGCTTATTATTTGCAGAAATATGTGGTTTACAGAAAACGTAAAATTTATGTAGGTAGCAGGACTTTTCTTGATTTAACAAAGCTAATTAAAAAGCATAAAACAGAGAATTTCTTATTGCCATCTTCTGACAAATTAAAGCCCTTGGTTCCTGAAGAATTAGATAAGTTAGGTGTTGAATGGACGCGTATAGATTTATACAGAACAGTAGTAAGTGATTTGTCTGATTTAGAGAATGTTGTTTATGATGTTTTAGTATTCTTTAGTCCTTCTGGGATAGAATCTTTATTTCAAAACTTTCCAGATTTTAAACAAAACGGCACAAGAATCGCTGCTTTTGGCAACTCTACTGTAACGGCAGTAACTGAGGCTGGTTTAAATTGCGATATAGAAGCACCTTCTCCGGAAACACCTTCTATGACAATGGCTTTAGATAAGTATATTAAAGTTGTGAATAAGAAATAAAATTTTTAAAATTGATCACTACGCCTGTCGAAGTGTAATGTATAAACTAAAAAAACCGAACAGAAATGTTCGGTTTTTTTTAAGTCAATAATTTTTGCTAATTATTAAGCAAACAAGGTGGCAAAAGCTTCTTCAATTTTACCAACTAAAACTAATTTTATTCCATGGTTTTTAGAGGTGATTTTGTTGTATTTTGAGGCTACTAAGGTTTTATAACCTAGTTTTTCTGCTTCTAAAATTCGTTGATCTATTTTAGAAACGGGTCTAATTTCTCCCGCCAAACCTACTTCGGCAGCAAAACACACATTTGGATTAATAGCAATATCTTGATTAGATGATAAAATAGCTGCTACAACTGCTAAATCTATTGCGGGATCGTCCACATTGATACCTCCAGTGATATTTAAAAACACATCTTTAGCACCCAACTTAAAACCTGCCCGTTTTTCTAGAACCGCTAAAATCATGTTTAGACGTTTTAAATTATAACCGGTTGTAGAGCGCTGAGGTGTCCCGTAAACAGCAGTAGATACTAATGCTTGTATCTCTATCATTAGAGGCCTAATACCTTCTAATGTAGATGCAATTGCAGTTCCGCTTAAATCATTATCTTTTTTAGAAATTAGTATTTCAGACGGATTTGAAATTTCTCTTAATCCGGTTGAAAGCATTTCATAAATTCCTAATTCAGAAGTAGAACCAAACCTGTTTTTTTGAGAACGTAAAATTCTATAGGTATGGTTTCTATCACCTTCAAACTGTAAAACAACATCTACCATATGTTCTAAAATTTTTGGTCCGGCAATGTTTCCGTCTTTGTTTATATGGCCAATTAATAAAACCGGGGTAGCCGTTTCTTTGGCAAATTTTATCAATTCTGCAGCAGTTTCTCTAATTTGAGAAATACTTCCAGGAGAGGCCTCAATGTTATTTGTATGCAGTGTTTGTATAGAATCTATTACCAAAACCTCTGGGTCTGTTTCTTCTATGTTCTTAAAAATTTGTTGTGTATTTGTTTCTGTAAGAATTAGACAATTAGAATTCTTTGCTTCTAACCTATCTGCTCTCATTTTTATTTGAGACTGACTCTCTTCCCCCGAAACATACAATACTTTTTGGCTAATATTTAATGCCACTTGCAATAATAAAGTCGATTTACCAATACCAGGTTCTCCACCTAAAAGTGTTACAGAGCCTTTTACCAGCCCTCCACCTAAAACCGTGTCTAATTCATTGTTATTAGTAACCACCCTTTCTTCTGGGTTTAACTGAATATCAGCAATTTTTAAGGGCTTGTTTACCGTTTGTTTTGCAGTTGTAGATTGTTTCCAAACACGTTTTTCTTCTTTTTGAATTATTTCTTCAACAATAGTGTTCCACTCTTTACAAGCTCCACATTGTCCCACCCATTTTGCGTGTTGGGTTCCACAATTCTGACAGAAAAAAGTTGTTTTTGTTTTGCTCATTTCTAATTTTTAAAATACGAATTTACGCTAAAAATTTATGTATTCTTATTATAAATTGGTAGCAGTAAAAAGGCCAAACCACCAAAGATAACAATCATTGCGGTTTGTGCAGTCCACATAATCCAACCAAAAGCGGTTGCAGTTTCTGCAGGAATATCAAATAATGCTAAGGCACTAGCAACAGCAATTGGGTACAAACCAATGCCACCATTTGTTGCCGCAATTGAAAATCCGCCAGCGATAAAACCGATTAGAATGCCTCCAAAAGGAACATTTAGCCCTTCAATTGCAGGTATTGTTGCCCAAAACATAGCAACGTACATTGCCCAAATAAATACTGTGTGAAAAATAAATGCCCATTTGTTTTTCATTTTAAAAATGCTGGTTACACCTTCAATTAAACCAGAAACAAAAGTTTTAATTTTTAATAGAAAACCAGATGTGGCTTTTTTCACAAAAAATGTAAAAATGTAAAATCCTACAATTAAAACAACAAAACCAATGCTGATTTTTAATGGATTGAAGTTTTTGGTAAGTAATTCATAAATAAAATCAAACTGAACAAATAATGTAATTGCAATAATAGAAAGCATCATTATTAAATCTGCAATACGCTCTGCTACAATAGTTCCAAATGCTTTTTCAAAAGGAATTTTCTCATAATTGGTCATTACCGTAGCTCTTGAAATCTCCCCTGCTCTTGGTATCGCTAGGTTTACTAAATACCCTACTAAAACTGCTAAAATACTGTTTGTAAATTTTGGTTTAAAACCTAAGGGTTCTAGCATAAATTTCCATCTATAGGCTCTAGATAAATGACTTAAAATTCCAAAGAAAAGTCCCAGAAAAATAAAGCTGTAATTTGCTTCTTTGAAATAGTTTCCTAATTTTTCTAGTGAAATATCAGACAAAGAGTACCAAACTAGAAAACTACCTAATGCAAGCGGTAAAACAATTTTTAAAACCTTTTTAATATCCAAATTATATGAGTGTATTATCTTTTATTTTAGCAAGACTATCGAGCTTTTAAATTTATTCCTTTTTCTAATTCTATAAATCGTAGATAACTAAAATACCGCATTTTGCAACTTTATTAGTAGCCGTGTAATCAGGAGTAATTATCTACTTTTTTTTAATACAAGAAATTGCGCATTTTTTAAACACCCTAATCTATTATCATTAACAGCTTGCGCTAATAATATACAAAAATAACATTTTTTTAATTTTTTAAACCAATGTTATCTATCAATCTAATGTCTCCTGCAAAAACAGCAATAAAAGCTCTGTATGTCTTGTTAGTATCTTTGTTTTTTGCAGGTTTTAAGGTTTTTTCATCAGCAATTGTAAAATATTCTAACTTCAATAAAGGTTGTTTTTTGAATTCATTTTTTAACCATTCATTAATTTTTGTAATATCTTCCGTGTCAAATTTCTGTTGAATTTTATTCAGCGTTCTATAAATAAAAGGCCCAGCTTCCTTCTGTTCTTTAGATAATCTTGCATTTCTAGAGCTCATAGCCAAACCGCTTTCTTCCCTATAGATTGGACATCCTTTAACTTTTACATTTAGGTGATGTTTGTCCACCATTTTCTTTATAATTTGTAATTGTTGAAAATCTTTTTGTCCGAAATAAGCTTTGTTGGGCTCAATAATTTCAAATAAGGTTTTTACAATAGTGCCAACACCATCAAAATGTCCTTTTCTAAACGCTCCTTCCATTTGATGTTCTAAACCATCAAAATTAAATTTTTCTGAAGCAATATTTTCTGAATAAATTTCTTTTACAGAAGGTGAAAATAAGATATCACAAGACACAGACCTTAGTAATTTGATGTCGTTTTCTATTGTTTTTGGGTATTGCTTTAAATCTTCTGCACTTGTCAAATTGTGTAGGGTTTACAAAAATACTTACGATAACAATGTCGTTTTTTAGCTTTGCATTTTCAATTAAAGACAAATGACCCTCGTGCAATGCACCCATAGTTGGCACAAAACCAATGGTTTTTTTGTTTGTTTTATAGTCTAAAAGACAGTCTTTTAGGTCTTTTTTATTGTTGAAAATTTTCATTCTAGTATTGGTGATAAAGTGTGCAAACTTACCATTTTAACACGATATTAGCATAATAATTTGTATTTTTGCCACTCTCATAAAAAGAGTTTGATTCAATGAAGGACAAGAGAATATTATTTGTTTCGTCTGAAGTAGTACCCTACTTGCCAGAAACAGAATTATCGTTAACTGCCTTTAATGCTGCTAAAAACGCGCATTCTAAAGGAGTACAAACCAGAATTTTTATGCCAAGGTATGGTGTTATTAATGAAAGAAGACATCAATTACATGAAGTTATTCGTCTTTCTGGGATGAATTTAGTTGTAAACGACATGGATATGCCATTGATAATAAAGGTTGCTTCTATCCCAAAAGAAAGAATGCAAGTTTATTTTATAGACAATGAAGAATATTTTAAAAGAAAAGCTGTTTTCACAGATGAAGACGATCAATTGTTTGATGACAATGATGAGCGTGCAATTTTCTTTGCAAAAGGTGTTGTAGAAACGGTGAAAAAATTGAATTGGGCACCAGATATTATTCACGTTCATGGTTGGATGGCATCTTTATTACCTCTTTATTTAAGGGAGTTTTATAAAGAAGAACCATTGTTTACTGAAAGTAAGATTATTACTTCTGTTTACAACAATCCTTTTGAAGGAACTTTAAGCGAAGGACTTGCAGATAAAGTAACTTTTGATCTTAAGAGTAATGATAAAATTGCAACAATAAAGACACCAAACCATACTAATATATTAAAAAGTGCCATTGAAAACTCGGATGCGATTATTCATGGTAGCGAAGATATTTCCGAGGAATTATCTTCTTTTATCGAAGAAAAAAAGATTCCCGTCTTAGGATTTCAAGAAGAGAACTTTAAAGAGAGTTATTTAAATTTTTATACTGATTTAGTTTCAGTTAATTAATTATTTTTAGTGTGAAAAATATTTATAGAAAAGGCATCTACTTTGGTGTTTTGTTTTTGGTGTTTGCAGGTGTTATTTCTTGCGAAGAAGATTTTACAGATATACGTAGTGGTGTTGTAAGTAATACAAAATTCTCTACAAATGATACAATTCTAGAGGTGTTGGTTTCCAATGCAGGTATAGAAAACATAAGAGGAGATGGCTTAGAGTTGGGCGGGGCTCCGTTTTTTGGTCTTCAAGGACAGTATCTTTTAGGAACTTATATAAATGGTGAATATGAAAATATTGAAGCATCTATAGTCTCTCAAATAAACATCAATTCAGCTTTAAAGTTAGCCTCATATGACAACCCTGACGGATTATTATATGAAACAATCATAGACACTGCATTTTTAAGATTACCATATCATGCAACTTTAATATCTAATGATAGCAGACCAATTTATGAATTAGATTCTGTAACGGGAAATTCAGATTTGCCATTTACATTGAATATTTATGAGTTAGAAACTTATTTAAACACTTTAAATCCTGCTGATCCTACAAAAATAAACGAGTTTTTGTCAGATAGAGAATATGAGACAAATGCAAACTCTTTAATAGCAGTAGAAAACATGGATTTTGCGCCTACTGAAAATGATACCTTAGTAATCATTAAAAGAAGAAATAGTTTAGGCGATTTATATAAAACAGATACCATAAGATATTCAGCAAATGCTGGTGCCGGGGCTCCTTTACCAATGGCAATTATACCTTTAAAGAAAAGTTTTGTAAAAGAAGTGTTTTTAGATAATTATGAGACTCCTAATTTTGAGTCTCAAAGTAATTTTAATAATTACTTTAGAGGTATTGTGATCGATGCAAAAGAAAAAACGCATGCATCTGGAGAAAGAGGAGGAGCTTTAATCTCTTTTAACTTAAGGAGCACTGGTGTTCAGGCCACAAGCTCTTTAATTGAAGTGTATTATACAAACACTTTTTTCAAGAGTAATAGCACGGAAATTGATACCGTAATAACAAATACACATACGTTTCAATTAGGAGGTATTGTAAATGGTAAGTATAAATCTAATAATAAGATGTATCCTCGTTAATAATGAAGTGAAAGTTGCAGGGAGCTGCCGGTTCTGAAGCAAAAATAGAAATTTTAAAAGGTACGCAATTAACAGATTTAAGAGATAAAAATTGGTTAATTAATGATGCTGCATTAACCTTTTATATCAATCAAGATTCTGACACAACAAATACTGCAAATCAATTATATCTATATAAAAGAGGAGAAGATTTAAATTCAAACCCTATTTCTAGTCATATAAAAGATATTTTTACGGAGGGTCTTGCAACTTTTGGTGGGTTTTTAGAAAAAGAAGATAATAAGAAAGACCACTATACTTTTAGAATTACAGATTATTTGTCAGACATTTTAAGTGGAGAAACAGATTACAATCCGCCTTTAAGATTAAAGGTTTATAATACTTCAGATACTCAAATTACGGATACAATTTTCAAAAACTATAATTGGAATCCTAAATCTATTTCAATTTTAAATGGAGATGAAAATTTAAACGGTGTAAGAAGAGCACAGTTAAAGATATCGTATACAGAAAAGAATAATTAATAACCAATAAGAAACAATTGCTATGTGTGGAATAACAGGTTATATAGGATACAGAGATGCGTATCCTATAGTAATGAACGGCTTAAAAAGATTAGAATACAGAGGGTATGATAGCTCTGGTATTATGATGTTTGACGGTAAAAATATTTTACTATCAAAAACAAAAGGAAAAGTTTCCGATCTTGAGGCTATTACAGAAAACGAAAAAGAAAGAAAAGTTGGCCAAATAGGAATTGGTCATACGCGTTGGGCAACTCATGGAGTTCCCAATGATATTAATTCTCACCCACATACTTCTCAATCAGGTAATTTAGTAGTAGTTCATAACGGAATTATAGAAAACTACGACACGCTTAGGAAAGAGCTAATATCTAGAGGATATGTTTTTAAAAGTGATACAGATACTGAAGTTTTAATTAACTTAATTGAAGAGGTTAAGAAAAATGAACAATGCATGTTAGGTAAAGCTGTGCAATTGGCTCTAAATAACGTTATTGGTGCCTATGCGATTGCTGTTTTTGATCAAACAAAGCCAGATGAGATAATTGTTGCACGTTTAGGAAGCCCAATTGCAATAGGAATTGGTAAAGAAAATTCTGAGTTTTTTATAGCTTCTGATGCATCCCCTTTTATAGAATACACAAAAAATGCTATTTACTTAGAAGATGAGGAGTTAGCAATTATTAAGGTAGGAAGAGATATAAAGGTTCGTAAAATTAAAGACGATATTCGTGTTGATGCGAACATTCAAAAACTTAAATTAAGTCTAGATCAGATAGAAAAAGGAGGTTATGATAATTTTATGCTTAAAGAAATACATGAGCAACCTAAAGCAATTATAGATACCTACCGTGGAAGAATGCTTGCCGATCAAGGTATTATAAGAATGTCCGGTATAGATGATCATATTAATAAGTTTTTAAATGCAGATAGAATTATTATTATTGCTTGTGGTACTTCTTGGCATGCTGGTTTAGTAGGAGAATACCTTATTGAAGATAAAGCACGTATACCGGTTGAAGTAGAGTACGCCTCAGAATTCAGATATAGAAATCCTGTAATTACCTCAAGAGATGTAGTCATTGCAATTTCACAATCTGGTGAAACGGCAGATACATTAGCGGCAATAAAATTAGCAAAATCTAAAGGAGCATTTGTTTTTGGTATTTGTAATGTAGTTGGTTCTTCTATCGCTAGAGAGACACATGCAGGTGCTTATACGCACGCAGGGCCAGAAATTGGAGTTGCTTCTACGAAAGCGTTTACAACACAAATTACAGTATTAACTTTAATTGCGTTAAAACTAGCTTCTAAAAAAGGAGAAATTTCGAAATCTGAACTGAGAGCGTTCATGCAAGAAATGAAATTAATACCTAAGAAAATTGAAACTTTATTAAAGATAGATGACAAGGTAAAAGAGATTGCAGCAGTTTACAAAGATGCTAAAAATTGCTTGTATTTAGGTAGAGGTTTTAACTTTCCTGTAGCTTTAGAAGGTGCTTTAAAGTTAAAAGAGATTTCATACATTCATGCAGAAGGCTATCCTGCAGCAGAAATGAAACACGGACCAATTGCCTTGATTGATGAAAATATGCCAATTTTTGTGATTGCAACAAATAAAGGACACTACGAAAAAGTAGTAAGTAATATTCAAGAAATTAAATCTAGATCTGGTAAAATTATTGCAATTGTTACCGAGGGAGATACTCAGGTAAAAGAAATTGCTGATCATGTAATTGAAATTCCAGAAACGGAGGAGGCCTTAGCACCTTTGCTAACTACAATACCTTTTCAGTTACTTTCTTATCATATTGCAGTAATGCTAAATAAGAATGTAGATCAACCAAGAAATCTAGCGAAATCTGTTACAGTGGAGTAATTATTTTTCCTTTTAAAATTAAAAAATCCAGCTGTATAGCTGGATTTTTTAGTTATAATTTGTCATGAATTTTAATATGATTACCACCATTCCAAAGGGTTAATATGTCTGTTGCAACAGCAGCTCCGCTTCCTGCGGCAATTGCAAATTGACTTCTACAGCCTGCAATAGTGCCGCAACAATAAAGTCCTTTTCTTATAAATCCATCACTATTTCTAAGTTGAATTCTATCTTTTTCTGGATTGGCTTTTTTGTGCGGTTCAATATAATCATCTAAACCTTTTATTGTAAAAGGTTTAGCGTAGTTTAAGGCAATAATTACAGCCTTAGACGTGTAGGTGCCTTTATTTGTAATAATTTTATAACCATCATTAAAATCAGTAACAGAAATTACTTTTTCGTTTTCTATTTGGGAAACAGCAGGGTATAAGTTTGATAACTGTTGTTTTCCTTCAACTAAAATATCTTTTCCTAATGTTTTAGGAGGTAATCCTAGGGCATTATTAAACAATGCATTTTGTAAATGAGATGCTTTCTGGTGCATTATAATACCAATTTTTTTACCAATGGCAAAAGGTTTTTTTTCTGCAGAACCTAAAATTAAAGCACATTGAAGACCCGCAACACCACCACCAATAATTAATACATGAAAATTCATCTTAAAACAGTTCTTTTATATTGGTTGCAAATAATTTAACAGAGATAGCTAATAATATAACACCAAAGATTTTTCTAATGATTAAAATTCCATTCGGACCAATAATTTTTTCAATTTTACAAGATGTTTTTAAAACAACATAAATTAAAGCCACGTTTAATAAAACGGCCACAATTATATTTTCTAGATGAAACTCTGAACGTAATGAAAGTAAGGTTGTTAAACTACCTGGACCCGCAATTAAAGGAAAAGCTAATGGAAAGACAGTAGCTGTAATTGTAGCCGCATTTTCATCCTCTTTATACAGTGTAATTCCTAAAATCATTTCTAAAGCAATAAAGAATAAGATGAACGCCCCAGCAACTGCAAAAGAATTTACATCGATACCTATTAAGCTTAATAAACTTTGCCCTAAAAATAGAAACACAATCATAATAGCACCTGCAATTAAAGATGCTTTTTCAGACTGAATATGACCTACTTTTTTACGTAGATCTATAATAATAGGAATGTTTCCTATGATATCTATAACAGCAAATAGAACCATAAAAGCTGTCAGTATTTCTTTAAAGTTGAATTTCATGATTCTTTTTATTTTACGAAATTATTTAACGAAGTTAAGCAAAGTGTAAATTTAAAGTAAATAATTGTCTTATTTTTGTGAGATGTTTCAATTAGGAAAAACAATAGTTTCAGAAGATATTATAGAAAAAGATTTTGTGTGTAATCTTTCTGCTTGCGGCGGTGCTTGCTGTGTAGACGGCGATGCTGGTGCACCATTAGAGGAAGAAGAGGCTAAAATTTTAGAAGATATTTATCCGAAGATAAAGCCTTTCTTAAGAAAAGAAGGAATTGCTGTTATCGAGAAAGAAGGTGTTTGGATTAAAAATGAATTGGGAGAAATTGAAACTCCTTTAATTAATAATGCAGATTGTGCTTATGTAATTTTCGATGAAAATAATAAAACCTTGTGTGGTATTGAAGAAGCATATAATTCTGGGG
This sequence comes from Flavobacteriales bacterium UBA6772, assembly GCA_905181765.1. Lineage (GTDB taxonomy): Bacteria > Bacteroidota > Bacteroidia > Flavobacteriales > Flavobacteriaceae > Polaribacter. Next base: position 48,503 of record CAJIYW010000005.1, read on the forward strand.
AAATAGATTGGAAAAAGCCAGTTTCTTGCCATTTATACCCAATAAGAGTAAAAGATTACAGTGAGTTTTCTGCTGTAAATTACCACAAGTGGGAGATTTGTGATGATGCTTGTACTTTAGGTAAAGAACTACAAGTGCCCGTATATAAGTTTGTAAAACAAGCTTTGGTGCGTAAATTTGGCCAAAACTGGTATGATGAATTAGAGAAAGTAGCAGCGAAACATTTAGATTAATTTTTTTATTTCTTTAGAACATAAAACAGAAGAGAGAACCTTAGCTGAGCGCACTTTTATTTCTGAACCCGACAGAATATTTCTGAAGTCTAGTATACAAATTATCTTTAAAAGAGAGTTGAAGGTTATTCCAAAAACAGAAATACTTAAAGTATCTCCTTTTATTTTTGATGAACCTATTGAAAAAACAGAAAAAAAAGAAACCGAAAGACTTATTGAGAAACTGCCAAAGTTTACCCCAGGACAGCAGCAAAATAGATTTGTAAGATTCAGATATACATTGCCAATAGCTGCTATTTAGATTTTGTTATTTTTGTAACATGAAAATAAGTCATTACTTAGACGCAACATATTTAAAAACAGCAATACAAGCTGGTATTACTGAAAAAGAAAACTTAGAGAAGGTAGTAGCACTTACAAAGGAGGCAATTAGCTATGATTATAAGTTAGTTATGATCCGTTCCAATTACATAACAACTGTAAAAAAAATAGTAAACATTTTAGGATCTAAGGTTTTAATTGGAACTGTAATTGATTTCCCTTGCGGGGATGCATCCCTAAAACAAAAAATACAAGAAGCTGAAAATGCAATTAAATTAGGCGCAGATGAGTTGGATTTCGTTGTTAATTATAATGCTTTTAAAAAAGGAAAGTTAGACTTAGTAGCAGAAGAAGTAACTCGTTGCATAGCACTTTGTCTTAGTCATCAAAAAATTGCAAAATTTATTATAGAAGCTGCAGCTTTATCAAATGAAGAAATAATTGTAATTTCACAACTTGTGAAACAAATTGTTTTAGAAAATTTTGGAGAAGAAAATGCAAAAAATGTATTTGTAAAATCGTCTACAGGATTTTTTAAAACAGAAAAGGGGATTCCAAATGGTGCTACTTTTGAAAATATAATGTTAATTTCTAAAAATGCAAAACCATTAAAGATTAAAGCTGCAGGTGGTGTAAGAGATTACGAAACAGCTTTGAAAATGATTTCTTTAGGAGTAGATAGAATTGGAACATCCTCATCAAAAGAAATAATAAATAAAGAACAACACTCAAACCAAAGTTACTAATTTTGAAAGATTTTTTTGCACACGAAACAGCTGTTATAGATACTGATTGTACTATTGGGAAAGATACTAAAATTTGGCATTTTAGTCATATTATGTCTCATTGTGTTATCGGCGAAGGTTGTAATATTGGTCAAAACGTAGTGATTTCTCCAAAAGTTATTCTTGGACAAAATGTAAAAGTTCAAAATAATGTTTCTATTTACAGTGGGGTTATTTGTGAAGATGATGTTTTTTTGGGTCCCTCTATGGTTTTTACAAATGTGATAAACCCCAGAAGTGCCATTAAAAGACAAAATGAATACCAAAAAACTATTGTAAAAAAAGGAGCTACTATTGGTGCTAATGCTACTATTATTTGTGGTAACAATATTGGTGAATATGCTTTTATTGGCGCTGGTGCAGTAGTTACTAAAGAGATTTTACCTTTTGCTTTGGTTGTTGGAAACCCTTCGAATCAAATAGGTTGGGTTAGTGAATATGGTCATCGATTAGAATTTGATGAAAAAGGTTTTGCAACTTGTATAGAAAGTAACCAAGAATATTTGCTAAAAAATAATATTGTAACGCGATTATAATTTTTTTTTTAAAATATATGTATTATATTTGACACGTAGTTCTTTTGAAGAATTACACTTTTTCTTTTTCATAGCAATTTTCCCACTCAATTTATTGAGTGGGTTTTTTTATTTATTTAACATCAAAAGCTTTAAAAACTATGGTAAATTCATATTTATCAAATATCTTTGCAAGCTAATTCTGGTGATATGAATACAGCCGTTATTTCAGACAATAAAATATCTATGAAAACTATTATTTCAGACTTTAAGCAACTTACTAAAGTTGGCTTGTCTTTAAGTGTTGTGTTTTCTTCTGTGGCTGGTTATTTGTTAGCGGTAGAAACTGTAGATTATTTTATATTATCTCTTTTAGCTATTGGTGGTTTTTTTATGGTTGGTGCGTCTAATGCATTTAATCAAATTATAGAAAAGGATACTGATGCTATTATGAAACGTACGCAGAACAGACCTTTACCAACAGGTAGAATGTCTGTAAACGTTGCATTAACAATCGCAATAGTATTTACCGTTTTAGGAATTTCAATCTTATATAGCATCAATCCTAAGTCGGCATTATTTGGGGCAATTTCAATATTTCTATATACTTGTGTTTACACCCCTTTAAAAGCAGTAACACCATTAACCGTATTTATAGGAGCAATTCCAGGAGCAATTCCTTTTATGCTTGGTTGGGTTGCCGCAACTAATAACTTTGGTATTGAGGCAGGGTTCTTATTTATGATTCAGTTTTTCTGGCAATTTCCGCACTTTTGGGCAATTGGTTGGTTGCAGTTTGAGGAGTATAAAAAAGCGGGCTTTAATATGTTGCCTATGGGAACTAAAGATAGAGGGGCAATAAAGCAAATTATTTTTTATACAGGAATAATGATTTTAGTCTCTATAGCGCCAGTTTTAAAAGTATCTGGGGCGTTTTATATTTATCCAATAACCGCAGTAATTATTGCGCTATTGGGTATTGTAATGCTATATTATGGTGTTAAACTGTATAAAAGTCAGGAAAATATAGATGCGAGAAAATTAATGTTATCGAGTGTCTTGTACATTACATTAGTACAAATAATTTACGTAGTAGATAAATTTTTACATTAAAAAAGGAAGATGGTAGAACAAACATTAGAACAAGAAAAAACTGCTAACAGAAGAAAATCTGGAAAACCAATGTTGTGGGTTTCTATGATAAGTATGGTGATGTTTTTTGCAGGTTTAACAAGTGCATACGTAATTAGTATGGAAAGAGATGATTGGGTAACTTTTGATTTGCCTGATGCTTTCTATATTAGTACTTTTTTAATTGTTGCGAGCAGCATTACAATAATCTTGTCTCAAAGATTTTTGAAGCAAGAAAAAAGACAGATGTCACTTATATTACTAGTGGTAACTTTATTTCTAGGAATTGGTTTTATCTGGCAACAATACGAAGGCTTTAACGAACTTAAAGGCTTAGGTCTGTATTTTACTGGACCAGGAAGTACAGTATCTACATCGTTTATAATTGGCATCACATTAATGCATGTTTTACACCTATTGGCTGGTGTAATTGTGCTTTTTGTTGTTATTTATAATCATTTTAAATATAAGTACAAACCAAATGATTTGCTGGGGTTTGAACTCGGTGCAATCTTCTGGCATTTTGTAGATATACTATGGATTTATCTATTTTTCTTTTTCTATTTTATTAGGTGATGAAAAATGATTAATTTTGCAAAACTATTTTTAACATTCAATCAATAGAATACATTTATGGAAGCAAATATTGCTGTACCAACTGACAAAAAAGATATCTGGAATGGCGGAGGTGGGAAACCATTTGGCGCTAGTTATGGTAAAATGATGATGTGGTATTTTATCCTATCAGATGCATTAACTTTTTCTGGTTTTTTAGCTGCTTATGGGTTAACACGTTTTAAGTTTATAGACACTTGGCCAATTGCAGATGAGGTTTTTACGCACGTACCTTTTGTGCACGGAGATTTTCCAATGATTTACGTTGCAATTATGACGTTTATCTTGATTTTTTCTTCTGTAACAATGGTGTTAGCGGTAGACGCTGGTCATCAAATGAAAAAGAATAAAGTAGCTTGGTATATGTTTGCTACGATTATTGGAGGTATTATTTTTGTAGGCTCACAAGCTTGGGAATGGAATACTTTTATAAAAGGGTCTTATGGGGCTGTAAAAACAACGGAAGGTAAGTTGCTGCAGTTTGTGAAAGATGGCAAACAAATTGCTTTGGCAGATTTTGTAATCGGTAATAGAACAGACGGTAGAGTTCAGCATACTAAGAAAAACGGATTGTGGTTTGAAGAGGAGGGCACAATTGCTAATTATTCTGTAGCACAAGTAATTCAAGCATATAATGCAAATCCTGAAATTCAAGTAAGAACAGAATTAATAGATTTAGACAAGAAACAAAAAACAATTCTTTCTAGAGAAGCAGGTTCTGTAATGCTAGCAAGAACAGATAGAGTTGTAGAAGGCGCTAATTTAGACGAAAACGAATATGGTAACACAATTTTTGCAGATGCCTTTTTCTTTATTACTGGTTTTCATGGTTTTCACGTAGTGTCTGGAATTGCAATTAATATTATTATTTTCTTTAATGTAATCTTAGGAACTTATGAGAAAAGAGGACATTATGAAATGGTAGAAAAAGTTGGTTTATACTGGCACTTTGTAGATTTAGTTTGGGTATTTGTATTTACCTTTTTCTACTTAGTATAACAAAAAAATAAATAGAAGAAATGGCACACGCACACGAATCGAACACAAAGAGAATATGGATAGTTTTTGGTATTCTTTCTTTTATAACAATAGTAGAAGTATACTTAGGTATTATTAAACCTGCAGCCTTGCATTTACAAGGTATGGGTACAAGTTGGTTAAATTGGATTTTCATCATTTTAACACTAGCAAAAGCATACGGAATTGCATGGGTTTTCATGCACTTAGAAGGAGAGAAGAAATGGCTTAGACGCTCTATTGTGTGGTCTGCCGTCTTTTTAATCTCATATCTCGTCACACTGTTTTTATTTGAAGGAGGCTACATATTCGATACATTATCACCACTTGTAAAATGGTAATATAAAATTTTAAAAGGTGGTTTTAACCACCTTTTTTTATACATAAAAGGTACATACTAAAAGAGAATTATGAAATTTTTCACTAAAAAAAGAATCGTTTTATTTTTACTATTTATTTTTCCACTGATGTGTTTTTTATTACTGTCAACAGGAATAAACAACGCTGCTAAACTGCCAATCTATGGCGAGAATACTTTAGATATCTCAATAGTCGATTCAACAAAAACACTAAAAAATAAAGTTTCTTTAATTTGTTTTTTAGGAGATGATATTGCTAATAATAAGGGAGGTGTATTTAATTTGAATCAAAATATTTATAAGAAATTCATTGAACATAATGATTTTCAAATTATAGCGATTTATCCCAAAGGCACCGACAAGGAAGTCTTAAGCTTTAAAAAAGAACTTGGTGCTTTCACAGATATGGCAAAGTGGAAGTTTACAGCCGGTTCTAGAGAAAATATAAACACTTTTTTTGACAGCTTTAAAACGAATACTTCTTTAGATAATTTTTATACTTCTGATGCCTTTATAGTGGATAAAAATGGATATTTAAGAGAGCGTACAGACGATGAAGAAAAGAAAGAAAGGAAACTAGTTGGGTATGACATGAATTCTGTTGCAGAATTAAAGAAAATAATGAAAGATGATATAAACGTACTCTATTACGAATATTATGCTGCATTTAAAAATAAAAATAAAGCAGATAGAAAAGAGGTAGGCTTATGAAAAAGAAGTATTCATATATAGGTATTGCATTTATTATTTTATTATTTGGTATTTATACGGTGCCAAAAGTAGTAGATAGGTTTAAAGCAGATACTACGTTAGAATATTTAAAAACGAATGAAGCAAATCCTCAGAAAAGAAAGGTACCTGAGTTTGAATTCATAAATCAAGAAGGGAAAACAATTACAAATAAAAGTTATGAGGGTAAGGTATATGTAGTAGAGTTTTTCTTTTCAACATGTCCTAGTATTTGCCCAATAATGAATCAAAAAATGGTAACCATTCAGGATGCCTTTTTTGGCAATCCAAATTTCGGAATTGCTTCAATCTCTATTACACCAGAAATAGATACTCCAGAAATTTTAAAGGAGTATGCACAGATAAATAGAATAACACACAGAAATTGGCATTTACTTACAGGTAAATCTGATGATATGGTATATGCATTAGCAAAACAAGGGTTTCAATTGTATGCAGGGAAAGGCGAGGATGAACATGGTGGTTTTGAACACTCTGGTTATTTTGCTTTGGTGGATAAAAACGGATTTATTCGTTCTAGAAAAGATGAAAACGGAAACACAATTATTTATTATAACGCTCTAGAAGATAATGGCTTTCCAGATCAAATAAAAGAAATAAAAGAAGACATTAAAATATTACTGAATGAATAATCTAGCACAAGAAAAAAAGTATAAAAAAATTATTACGGCATTGTCTGTAATAATTCCAATAGCTGTAGCGGCTTTATTTGGTGTTAATCTAAGAAGTTTGGGGTTTGATGTAGCTCCGTTAAAATTTCTTCCGCCAATCTATGCGTCTATAAATGGGCTAACTGCAGTGTTATTAATAGCAGCAGTTATCGCTATAAAAAAAGGAAATAAAAAATTACACGAGCAATTAAATACTGCAGCAATAGCTTGTTCTTTACTGTTTTTACTAATGTATATAGCATACCATATGACTTCAGATTCGACCTCTTTTGGTGGTGAAGGATTTGTAAAGTATGTCTATTATTTTATTTTAATTACGCACATTGTTTTGTCTGTAATTGTAATTCCTTTGGTGTTGATTACCTACATGAAGGCAAAACTTGGGCTTTTCACCGAGCATAAAAAAATAGCAAAGAAAACCTTTCCTATTTGGTTATATGTAGCCGTTACTGGCGTTATAGTATATTTAATGATATCTCCTTATTATGTTTAAAAACAAAACGCTTCTTATTTTATTGTTGTTTTTTTTTACTTCAAAAACTACGTTTTCTCAATGTGCAATGTGTAAAGCGGTTGTAGAAAATGGAGATATTTCCATGGCTGAAGGTGTAAATAGTGGTATTACGTACCTTATGGTTTTTCCTTATCTTTTAATTGGTCTTTTATTTTTCACTATTTATCGCTACAATAAGAAGGTAAATAATTAACATTTAAATAAGAGTAAAACCCTGTAACATATTTTATTTTTGTTCGTCTTATCTTTAGTTAACATTATATAAAATTTGTAAATTTTGAAAAATAAATTCATTCTATTTGTAGCATTATGTTCTTCAATTGCTGCTTTTTCACAAAAAACGTGGACATTAAAAGAGGCTGTTGATCAGGCATTAATCAAAAATATTTCTATCCAACAAAATAAATTGAGCGTAAAGCTTGCAGAAAAAAATGTTGCCATTGCGAAAGGTAATTTTTTGCCAAATTTAAATGGAAGTTCAAGTGGTAATTACAATGTAGGTTTATCACCAGACCAAACAGGTATTCTAACAAATACAAATAACTTTAACGGATCTCTTAATTTAAGTAGTAGTGGTATAATTTTTAATGGTTTTAGAAATACAAATACTTATAAGCAGGCTCAATTAGGTGTAGAAAGTAGTTTATATGACTTAAAAAAGATAGAAAATGATATTTCTTTAAGAGTTGTAAATACGTATTTAAATGTATTGTTTGCTAAAGAAAATTTAGAGGTTGCAAGTGTACAAGCAGCCATAAGTAAAAAACAAATTGAGGCTGCAAAGGCTCGATTTGAAGCAGGTGCAATTGCAAAAGGAGAACTATTAAATTTTCAATCTACCGCTGCAAATGACCTACAAAGTGTAATTTTACAAGAAAATGCATTGGATTTGGCATTGTTAAATATTGCACAGTTACTGCAAGAGCCTGTAAAAGGTTTTGATGTTGCACCCATAGAGGTGGAGACTCCTTCGGTTAATTTATTATATGATAACTCCACGGCTGTTTTTCAGAAATCTTTAGACTATATGCCAGAAATTGCAAACGCAAAGCTAGCGATTGAAAATGCAGATTTCAATATAGAAATTGCAAAGAGTGCCTTTTTGCCCACATTAAGTTATAATTTGGGCGCAGGGACCTCTTATTTTCATCAATTTAACAACCTTTTCCCAGGACAGACTAATAATAGTTTTGGAACACAATTTTTTGATCGTTTTCAATATGGAGCTGGAATTTCATTAAACATTCCAATTTTTAACAGATTTCAAACTAAGAACAGAGTTGCACAGTCTCTAATTAATAAAGAAGTTTCTGTAATGAGTTTAGAAAGTCAGAAATTGATATTAAAGCAAACAATAGAACAAGCATTTTTAGATGTAAAATCTGGTTTAAAGACATTTCAAGCCGCAACAATTTCTTTAACAGCACAAAAAGAAGCATTTAAAAATGCACAAGAAAGATACAATTACGGCACTATGACATTGTTTGATTTCGATCTGGTAAGAACACGTTTGGTAAGTGCAGAAAGCGCTATGATTCGTTCTAAGTATGATTATGTTTTTAAAACAAAAGTGCTGCAGTTTTATTCTGGTGAATTAATTCTAGAATAAGTAATTAAAACTGATAAACACAATACCTCACAGAATTAAACACTGTGAGGTATTTCTTTTTTTGAAATACTATCTTTGTAAAAAATACAACAATTGGCAATAATCCTTAACATAGAAACTTCAACTAAAAACTGCTCAGTAAGTATTGCAGATAGTGGTAAAATTATAGCTTTTAAAGAATTGAATAATGGTAATTATTCGCACGCTGAGGTTTTGCATCCTTTTATAGAAAATATTCTAAAAGAAGGCAATATCTCTAAATCCGAAATAAACGCCATAGCCGTAAGTAAAGGTCCGGGTTCTTATACTGGGTTAAGAATTGGTGTTTCTGCGGCAAAAGGACTCTCTTTTGCTTTAAATATACCATTAATATCAATTGATACGCTTACATCTCTTTCTTTTGCTGCTTCTATTGATTGTGGGGTAATTGTGCCGATGCTAGATGCAAGAAGAATGGAAGTTTATGCCGCTGTTTTTGACAAGCACCACAAAAAAATAAGAGAAATTAAAGCAGAAATTATAGATGAAACTTCTTTTTCTGACGTGTTAGATAGAGGTAAAGTTTATTTTTTAGGAGACGGAGCCCATAAATGCAAAGAAATAATTACCCATAAAAACGCTATTTTTATAGATGATAAGTTTCCTTCCTCAAAGGAAATGGCAATATTATCTTATGATAAATATAAAAAAGAAGATATTGAAAATCTTGCTTACTTCGAACCTTTTTATTTAAAAGACTTTATAGTAATTCCTGAAAAAAAGAAGAAGCCTGTATTTTAAAGTTTATTATAGTATTGTACAATTGTCTCTTCTTCAATGTTTTTAATATTTAGTTTATTGTTTTTAACATATTTTTTTATTGCCGAGGATTGTGGTCCGAAAATAGTATTAAATTTATTTTTACGTTTGGGAACTTCTACTAATGTTTGGTTAAAGCGAATATATTTTTTGTTCTCTTTCATTTTAAAATCTGCAGGTTTATCTTTTTGATAACTAGATGCTGCTAATTTTGCCTCTTGATATTCTACAATTTTCCTTGAGAGCAACAAGTTGTCTCCAATATTATGGACAGTAAAATATCTTAATTTATTATTAAGCTTAAAGAGTCGAAAATTTTCTTGAGACTTTGAAAAAATAATTTTTCTTTTTTCGTTCTTTTTTAAATATAACGTTTTACCATTTTTTAAGAACTCCATTTCATCTCTATATATATTATATCTTAAAAAGAAGGATTCATTAATATCGTCTACCATTGCAGCTAAATAATCAACTGATGCATACATTTTTGGAGCAATTTTTTTAAAAAAATCAGACTTATCTTCTTTTGCCCCTGGCACAAAAACCATTTCATAATCACTACCTCCAATTCCTCCTACTTGAGAGTTTATATTTGTTGGAAATAACAGAAGTAGTGCACTTAGTAGTAAAAAAATATTTTTCATAAAAGAGTTGCTTTTTTTTTGAATTATAAAAGTATAAAAATAATTTGGTTTTTTTACATCTCTTTGGAGAGGATCTTTAATTTTAATTTCTTTACTGCTAAACTGGTTCATCCAATAATATCTAATTATACTTTTGGCTTTTGAGCAATATGAGCACGGTGCTATGAGTAAAGGTTACAAAAACAGCTATTAAAGTTGAATTGGTTTATACAGTGTTTGCAGACTTTATAGGTAATATAAATACGTTTAAATTTTGCCGCATTAAATTTGACGATAGTTTGTTGATATAAAATACTCTTTGGAATAGTACTATTTCAGTTAAATTGATTTCCAAGTTGATAATAAGTGTTTTCACTTCTTTTGTACAGAAGTTGTTGGACGGTGTTGTAAGTACTACAGTTTTATTCTGGTGAATTAATTCTAGAATAAGTAATTAAAACTGATAAACACAATACCTCACAGAATTAAACACTGTGAGGTATTTCTTTTTTTGAAATACTATCTTTGTAAAAAATACAACAATTGGCAATAATCCTTAACATAGAAACTTCAACTAAAAACTGCTCAGTAAGTATTGCAGATAGTGGTAAAATTATAGCTTTTAAAGAATTGAATAATGGTAATTATTCGCACGCTGAGGTTTTGCATCCTTTTATAGAAAATATCCTAAAAGAAGGCAATGTCTCTAAATCCGAAATAAACGCCATAGCCGTAAGTAAAGGTCCGGGTTCTTATACAGGACTAAGAATTGGTGTTTCAGCGGCAAAAGGACTCTCTTTTGCTTTAAATGTACCATTAATATCAATTGATACGCTTACATCTCTTTCTTTTGCTGCTTCTATTGATTGTGGGGTAATTGTGCCGATGCTAGATGCACGAAGAATGGAAGTTTATGCTGCTGTTTTTGACAAACAACACAAAAAAATAAGAGAAATTAAAGCGGAAATTATAGTTGAAACTTCTTTTTCTGATGAATTAGATAGAGGTAAAGTTTATTTTTTAGGAGATGGTGCTCATAAATGCAAAGAAATAATTACCCATAAAAACGCTATTTTTATAGATGATAAGTTTCCTTCCTCAAAGGAAATGGCAATATTATCTTATGATAAATATAAAAAAGAAGATATTGAAAATCTTGCTTACTTCGAACCTTTTTATTTAAAAGACTTTATAGTAATTCCTGAAAAAAAGAAGAAGCCTACATTTTAAAGTTTACTTGATAAAGATATTAGATCATTAGTATTCGTAGGGTTTAATTATTAGGCGTACCGTTGGCTCTTTTTCTTATATTAAAGAAGGGTAACGAATTCCTAAAAAACTCTTGATTTGTTCTATAACAGAGACTTCGTTATGTAATTTTTTTATTATCAATGATACTTTTTATTTAAGCAGTTAGCGTGTCTACTGGTTACTATGTAAAAACTCAATGTTAATTTAATGTTATGTTAATGTTTGGAAATTGTTACAAAAAGCATATATTTGATAAAGGAACACAATCAAAAAAAGCAAATTATGAAAAAAATACTTACAATTGCAATGTTTTGCATCGCAGCGATAGGATACTCTCAAGATATAACTCCAACTTATGAAGCGGAAGGTGAGCTTGTGAAGGCTACTTATTATCATGAAGACGGCACTATTAGTAAAGAAGGGTATTTTAAAAATAAGAAATTAACAGGCAAGTGGACTCGTTTTGACAAACAAGGGAATAAAGTTCAATTGGCTTTTTATAAAGACGGTAAAAAAACTGGAAAATGGTTTTTTTGGAATGAAGGCTCTTTACAAGAAGTTACGTATGTGAACAACTCAGTTAAAAGTGTTAATGTTTGGACATCGGAATCCAAATTGGCTTTTAATAGATAAAGATTAAATAGCGTTAATAAAAAAATCCAAAGTAAATTTTACTTTGGATTTTTTATTATCTTTAATACCAAGCAATACAGAAAGTATTCGTTTTTAATTACTCTAACGAATTATAATAGGTTACAATCTTCACTAAATCATCTATTTTTTTATGAGACAATTTTTGTAAACTCATATATTTTTTTATTTCCCCCCCTTTGTCCGCAAATAAAGCATAAAATGATTTTTTTTTCTTTGGAACAATTTTAACCGTTGTATTTTCAAAAGCAATAAAATTTTTATCTTTTTTTCTAAAGAATTTAGGAGCTACTTTTACATCAAACTGCGTTATTGCTTTTTTCCCTTCATCAAACTCCACATATTGCTTTACTAAAACGGAATTCTTTCCAGAGTTTTTTATAACAAAATAGTTCAATTCATCTTTCAATTTAAAAACTCCGTATTTAGCTTTTATTTCAAAAAAATCTATAATTTTATTATTATTTTTATTTAAGATGAATGTTTTTTCATAATTCATATACTCCATTTCATCAGTAAACATATTGTATCTTAAAAAATAGATTTCTTTAGATTCGCTTATATATGCTTTTTTATAATCTTGATGTGTAAACCTTAAAAAAGCAGTTTTTTTAATATCTTCCTTATCAAACTTTATGATTTTTTTGACAGTACCAATTTCATTTCTAACTTTGTTTTTAAATTCAAAATTTGGATCTGTTTGAGCAATAGCATCACCAATGGGAATAATAAATAAAAAGGTAATTAAGAATATTTTTTTCATGGTTGTAAATTAAGGTATTATATATATAAATCGTAATCTAATTTAACTAAGTATACTTGATTTTAAACTGAATACGCAACAACGTTATTTTTTTATTGATCTAGAAGCTTGTTGTACCAACTTACTTTTAATCTTTTTTTACTTTTTTCAATTCTTAAGTATTTTCTTCTTTACTAAAATTAAGTTTACATATCGATTACTCAGACGTTGTAACTTGAGGATATCCGCGTAAAGTATTAAATTTTACAATTCCATGTAAGAAGAATTTTATTTATGTGTTGTAGATGTCTATTAAAAGCTGTTTCTTTAGATTTGTGATCCTCCTATAATATATTTGGAATACATCAAATAATAACCAACAATTAGGTGTTTTAATTAGAGTTCTTTTAAATAAAAAAACGCTTAGAAGTTATTCTAAGCGTTTTATATATATCTTATTAAATTATTATTCTACTAATAAAGAAAACGGAATATTATAACTAACACCTACTGGTTTCCCTCTTTGTTTACCTGGTTTCATTTTAGGCAACATTTTCATTACTTTAATAACTTCTGATTTAATTCTTGGGTGCGGCGCTCTTGCTTGAATATTAACAATGTTACCTTGTCTATCAATTTTAAAACCAATAAATACTCTTTTCTTACCTGGAGATAAGCCTAGTTCATTAGGTAAATCTGCATCAAACTTTCTAGAAAAGTGTTTTTGTACCATTTTACTAAAACAGTCTTTTAATTCTTTTTTAGAACCTTTACATCCTGGAAATACGGGTGCATCTTCAATGATCATAAAGTTTACATCTTCAATAATCTCTTCTCCTATTTCAATTTCTACAATTTCCTCAACTTCTACAGCTTCATTTTCATCTGTTTCGGTAGATTCTATTACAGTTTCTTCTACTTCCTTTTCATCTTCTACCACTTCTATCTTTTCAGGTGCTGGTGGTGGTGGTGTTTTCGGTTTTACTGGTTCCACTCTTTCAGTGATAGGAATATCCTCCTCCATCATTGCATTCATATTTGCAATACCTAAACTACTTGTGGTTTTGTCATAAGTTTTCTTTTCAATTGCAGCGTAGGTTACAAATAAGGCTAATACAAGACCAATTTGCATAAATATTTTACTGTAATTTTCTAAATTCGATTTAGGATTCTTCTTTATTTCCATGGAATAAGAGTTTTTAATAGTTTGCTAATTTAGCTAAATTATTGTGTTAATTACAAATCTTTTCATTTTTTAACTTCAATTTTTGTGCCAATCTTATTGACCACAAATAAACCTAATAAAACACCAAGAGAATTCGCAATAACATCATGGTAATCTCCCGTTCTGTAAGATGTTAATGTATTTTGTAAAATTTCAATAATTACACCCAATAAAATGCAGCAAACTACAACTAGCAGTTTTTTCTTCTTTTTGTAAAATACAATCAACCAAGAGATACTTAATACGAAATATGCAAAGCAATGTTGCCATTTATCTAGATGCGTAACGCCCAAGTTATATGCAGGTACTTTAATTAGGCTTAAAATTACAAGACTAAGGGTTATAGCCACCGCTATTAAAATCATTTTACCCTTTAACCAATCTTTCATAAGCTGCAGCATCTAATAAATCTTCTAGTTGTGAGTTGTCAGTGAATTTAATTTTTATCATCCAACCTTTATTATAAGGATCTGTGTTTACCAATTCTGGATCATCTTCTAACGTATCGTTAAATTCAATAACTTCTCCTGTTAAGGGCATAAATAAGTCAGATACTGTTTTTACAGCCTCCACGGAGCCAAATACTTCACCTTCAGCTACAGTGTCATCTAGGGTGTCTACATCTACATAAACAATATCTCCTAATTCTCCTTGTGCAAAATCTGTAATTCCTATGGTTGCAATAGTACCTTCTATCTGAATCCACTCGTGATCTTTGGTATACTTTAATTCTGATGGAATATTCATTTTAATAAATTTATTTTGTTAATTATTTAATTACCTCCTAAATTATAGATAATATTAAATCCTCCATTTATGGCTTGTCTAGGGAAAGTTGTAGAGATTGCATATTTAGATGTTTGATGATTGTAATAAAAAGATGCTGTTAAACTACTACTCAATCTATAATCGGCTGTAAATTTAATAGAAAATAATCTTTGTCCACCACTAATTTGGTTATTATCTTCATCTACAGACCTAATTTGTGTTAAATTATCTCTTAAAGAAACATCTGCTCTTAAATTAACATCTCCTTTTAAGGTTTGTTTTTTACCTGTAAACCGCGTATTTACTTTTACATCCTTAAAAACATACCCCATTCCAAGAATATATTCTGTTCCTTTTATATCTGTTAAAGTGCTATTATTAAAATTCATAGTAAGTGTCCTGTCACTTTTTACTTCACCTCTTAGAGAAAATGAATTACGCATTTTCATGTCAAGTTTAATTAAAGGAGAAAATTCATCTACCAATGTAGCTGCAGAAACTAATAATTGAGGTTCATAGTTCCCTGCAGAGTTACTATTTGAAAATGCATTTGCACTATCATATTGTAAATTATTGGTAAAACTAGAGACCGTATATGAAGATTTATAACCATGAGAAATAACAAAGCTGCTAAAGTTTCTTTTAAAGAAACCTAATTTCATGAATCCAGAATAACGCAAAGTCCAATTTGGTATCGGTATATTTCTAAATAAACCTGTATTTATTTTATTGGGATTAGAACCAGAATATGCCGCCATAAATGCTGGTAACAATACTTGCTGACTATTTCTTCCAAAGCCATCAATGGGTGCACCGGTTTCTTTAGCCAGTCTGTTTGCGATGATGCTTCTATATTCTTTCATTGTTTGAAACAAGGCATCTCCATCAGTAAATGCTGTTGCAATCATTGCATGACTGGTACTAAAATTTCCTGTCTCAAAAGCTGGTGCGCTAAAATCTAAAGCACCCGTAGATGATCCATTCTCTACAATATCTAGTTGTTGCGATAAATCTCTAGTTTTAATTTGATTCCCTCGAACATCAATATTTAAATCTTTAATAGGTTTTAATGTGAATGTATAATCTAATTTATTATAATGTGTTCTGCTATATGTTTTGTTGTAGTACTCGCTATTATTAGGGTCTCTAGGACCTACGAGCCAACCATTTTGTAAAGCGGTGTTTCTAATATCTACTTGACTACCAAAAGCAAATGAAGTTGGTGCACCCCCTAGAAAGCCAATATCTTGTGTGTAACCCGGTAGATATTGTCCGTTATTTTCGGAATAACTTACTTTACCCTGTTTTACAGAAGTGGCAACCGTGTACAAACCTTTTAAAATTTTCTTTGCAAGGGGTATTTTATTTCCAAGGTATCCAATTCTACGATGTTCTCTTTTGTAATTGTTTTGCAATGCATCTAAGTTATCCTTTCTTTTAATTTCTAAGGTTTTTATTTTTTTAGTAGCTGTTAAAATTTCAGTTGAAAGTTGCTCTCTTTTTTGCAGTATACTTGTTTTTTCTTCTGGAGATAATTTTTTATCGAGTTCTTTATCTAAGGTTGCAATTACTTTTTCTATGCTTTTAATTTTTTCTTTTTGAGCTTGTAAAGTTTCTTTAAAACCTTTTAAAACCTTTGCTATTTTTCTTTCTTTTTTCTTTAGATAAAATGGTTTGTTAAATCTTTTGATTTGTTTTACCATTTTTAATGTATCCGTTAAACGCTCTCTTTTCGTTTTTGCCCATTTTTCAAATCCTAAACTCTTGTAAAATTTTTCAAATGAAAACGTAGTATTTAAATTATGTGTATTTGCATTCTGAATAACATTACCTACTAAATCGACATACGCAACATCAGTTCCGTCAATATCAATTGTGCTTTGCGCTGCCGCTTGCCAATCAAAATCTGCAGTATACCCATAATCTGCTTTTATCCAGCTTAAAAAAGGAATTTTTGCCAGTGGTAATTGATACGTACCATTTAGTTTCTGATGGTAATGATTTGCTCTTCCTGTATTAAAAAATTCATCAAAAATTTGAACTTCATCGTTAGAACCAAACGTATCATAAATATAACTATTGGTGGCATTAAAATTAAATTGAAGCGATTTTGTTAAATCGAAACCTACGGTATAATCCCAATCAAATAAAAATCTACGTTGTTTTAATTCTGGTTGATCAGATAAACCCTCAACTAAATTTCTAGACTGTTGTTCTGTAAAGTTTCTATTGATTCTAGAGTTTACAGCAACATTAGACGGAATAGGATTAAAGTTAAAGTCTTTTATTAGCTTTAAATATTTACTCTTTAAAAATCCAATGTTTTTAAAAGGTTCTATAGATTTTCCTTGAAAGTTATAATTGTAGTTTGCTCCGGCAGTTGCACTTTCATTACTGTATTTTTTTATATTATAATCTCTGTGAAACTCTTTGTTGTGTGCATAAGAAACAGATAGGTTTTCTACATTATAAAATTTAGGTTTTTTCGTTGAATTAGGGTTTCTATTTTTCTTTACATTTATAAAACTAATACTACTCCTTTTAGTATAATCTCTAGAAAATTCACTATTTGGATTTTGGTCTATCGCATCTTCTAAGGTAACATCTTGATATTGAGGATCAAATTTTGGATCTATAAAAGTTTCACCAATACTATAACTCATAGGCAATTGTATGCCCCATTTCTTAGGTGTTAGTACTTTACCTAGGTTAATAGTAGTTGCAATGTCATATTGCTTGGTCTCGTCCAAGCTGCGTTGGTTTATCCTGTCTTCTACATTACCAAAGCCTACGGTAGACATACTTCCGGCTAGAGATACATTCGCAACATCTGCAAAATTTGCATCGGCATTTAAAACGGCAGCCCAACCCCCTTTATTGTCAAAGCCAGCGGAACGCAATTCATTAAACCAAACTTCTGCACTTCTATTATTTAAAGTAGTGTTTTTAATTCCTAGCATAATAGTTCTTAATTGTGCTAAAGTTGGGTTTCCTTTTACGCTAATGGTATATGGAAAATCTGTATTTTGTTCTTGAGATTGGAAAACTTCAGAGACAGGGAAATTAGCACTATTTCTTTCTAACTTTACTTTGCCAAAGGTCTCTAAAAAGGCATCTAAATTATTAGCTTCTGGCCAAATATCTAATGCAGAGGTTCCATTTAATGATACTGTAAGTGGAATTTCAATTTGATAAAAGTTTTCATTTAAATCTGTACCTAATCTAATAATTGCAGAGATATCGCCGTCATTTAAAATAGAATTTTTAGTATCTTGTTGTAAGTGCATAAACATTTTTAATTGTTTAAAACGTCTTAAATCTACACTAATATTTTTATAAATTGCTCTTATTTCGTCGGGTTTTAATTGGTTTACTTTTAAAGTTACAGATTGTTCGTTTTGTAATTGTACCGTAGTACTTCCTTGTAAACGTTCTCTTTCAATTCCTGGGGGCTGTATGTAACTTCCCTCATTTTGCTCTATGCTTACAACACCAACTTCAAAAGCATTTAATTCTTCCTGTGTTAATTCTCTGTCTGTATTTGTATTTGGGTCCAAGGTTCTTACATAGCGTCTCCAGTCTCCACGAACTAAATCTAATTCACCAAAACGAATTACAATAGGCATTTTAAAGTTCGTTAAAAACATTCTGATAAAACGAATACTATTAAAATCTGAAATTCCATTTATTGGAGTTCCGCTTCTTACAGGAACCCTAAATTGATACCATTTTGTTTCTTGAGTACTTCCGTTATCTAAAGTAACGGTAGTTGTTTTTTCGTCAACAACATACCCAACTCCTTTCTTTAAATCTGCTTGATTCATAGAAACCTTGTACTCAAAATAACTTTCTACAGTATTCATTGTTTGGTCTCTGTTAATGTCTTCTGTATCTGGATAGGATGTAGATGAAGTTGGATAGGATTCTGTGCTTTGATTTAACGTTTGTGAGTTTCCTTGCGTATTATTATAATCTTTATATCTAGTTATTAAAGATGCATTTATTGCATCTAAATTAGCGCCTCTAAAAAACTGAAAATTATCTGCTGCAGGGTCAATTAAGCTTGAATACTGCCCAATATTGTCAAGTTGTTTTTCTTCAACATCCTTTAAACCATCAAAACCAAGATCTTGATTTGCACGCGCAGCATCTTGCTCATTAAAGGCATAAATAATCGAAGGATTTCTAGGAACATCTCCCCAAATCGTCGAGTTTACATTGTTTCCATCTACTTTTAAACCGTCTTCTGGCAAACCGTTTTCGTACATTTTACGGTTGTCTTTTAAAATATCTTCAGAAATATTACCTAAGTTAATGTATAAATCTCCAATTTGATTTGTAATATCATTAGGGTCTATTCCTTCTGGCAAACCTTCTTCTGCGGTTAAAGAGTAATTTTGATATGGATCCATAATCCAAAATTGCATGTATTCTACATTTGCTTGGTCAAAATTATTAGTAGTTAGCGGACGCATAATTCCACCCCAATTTTCTTGAGGCTTTAAGAGCGTTACTGTATTGCTAGATGCATCTATAGCTACTTCATTAGGATCTTGATTAAAATTATAAGAACCTCTTTCTTGAGGGAAGTACGCTAAATCTAAAGTTCTAACTAAAGAGTTTTGTGTAATATCTAGTTGAACATTAGGAAATAATTCTCTATAATTAATTTGTCTTGTTTCTGCCCTAGAAAGTTCATTTGCATCTACACTTGAAGGTGTATTTCCTGCGCCATAAAATATTTGATCTACACGATACCAGGCTAGTTTTCCTCTTTTATAATTATAAGATAAGTTATCACTTTCGCCATTTAAATTTGGAAAATATTTTGGTGTACTTGCCTCATACCAATCTAATGCAGATAGCAAGCTAATAGGTATTTGAGAAGCTTCAAAATCATCTATGTAAGAAGTTGCAGATCCGGTAACGTCTATTCCATTTGGTGAACCTGGTATTAAATAAGCGATATCTCCTCTTAAAGATAAATTAGAGACTGCATCTGTATCTACAAAAGGTAGTTTATTTGCCAGTTTTGTAAAAAATGGAACTTCCGAAGAATAATCAAAGTTAAAACCCAGCATAGTATTGTTTATAGGTTCTGCACCAAAATTAACTTTAGGTGTTAAAGGTCTTTCTTCTATATTTAAATAGGTTGCCCCTACAATTAACTCGTCAGAAAATTTATGCTCCACATCAATACCAAAAAATGTCTTTCTTTGTTGATTAAAAACTGCATTATTTTCTGTAGAAACACTAATTGGCACACCAGATGCGCTCAAACCAGGGTCTATTATTTGAACTCTTCCTAATTGATAATCTACTACATAATCTACACCTTCTACTAACTGTCTTCCGCCGGCAGAAACTCTCACAGAACCTCTTGGTACATTAAATGCACCAATAGGAATTCCACCAGAATTTTCTGATTTAAAATATCCTTTTAAGAAGTATTTGTCTTTACTCTGAAAGTTGTTTTTTATATTAATTTTTGTGTTTAAATATAATTCTTTAAACAAGTACGTTGCGTCTAAAGGATTTGTTAAGGCATCTTCTAAATCATTTCCAAAAGGTTCTGGTTCAGGAAAAAATATAAATCCATTTTCTGAGTTTACCGTAACTCCTTCTACATAATCGAAATAACCATCGGATGTTCTAAACTGACTTTGATCTAACTGATCTAAATTTAAAACCTGTAATAAAGGTAGGTTAGAGATACCCGTAGTTTGGGCATTTTGTAAAACATTAGAAGGGATTCCTGTTTGGTCATCTCTATATTGAATTTCAAATCGAAAGCCGTCTTGTGTTAGCGGGAAAGCGCCTAAAGCATACACGTTTTTCATCATTAAACGCCAAGTAGGAAAAGACTCATCTAAACCGGTAGTACTATTTGGACGTTTAGTTTGTAAAATTTCTGAGCGTAATAATTTTACAGCCAAATTATTTGGTGCTTGAATTCCGTCATTTGAAAACTCACCAACTTTAAAGGAATTTTTTGTGCTTCCGTTCACGTTACCAGCAACCGTATATTCGTAGGCAACTGCTAAAACTTCTCCATCATTTAACCTTCTATTTAATGATATAAAACCTAATTGCGGATTTAAACGATATTCATTTTGATTTAATTTTCTAGCATTTTCTAAAACGGAATAATTTGTTCCATTTTGCATGTTATAAGGTAATAAAGAGCTGTCTACTGTAGAAATATCTCTAATGTTGCCATTAGCTATAATTTCTGTACCAATTCTGTTAGCACCATTAAACGGAAGGTTTTTTCCAGATACTTGCGCTTGTGTAATGGAGTTACTTAAAACTACACCATTTTCATCAACTAGAACATTAGGTTCAGATTCACCGATATCTGCAAAAGCCACAATACTTCTAAAATCTTCTGTACTTGCATTTCTATTGGTAATCCAAACTTCTACTCTCGTAATATTTATAGGACTACTTATTAAAGGGTAATTTTTTAGTGAATTAGCATAGTTATCTATAAAGTACTGAGACAGAAAAAAGTGTCTATCATTGTCATAATCTGTAGTTCTTAGCTCAAATTCTTGAATAGAGGCACCACCTTCTGCAACCACAGTTTTACTTTCAGAATTTTGTTGAGAAAAAACGGCGGTAATATTTGTATTACCAAACTGTAATTTTGTTTTTACACCAAATAAACTTTGCGCTCCGTTAATCAAAGAATTTTTAATAGGCATAGAAATATTACCAGCTTCCAGGCCCTGTATTATTCCGT
Source organism: Flavobacteriales bacterium UBA6772 (assembly GCA_905181765.1). Taxonomy (GTDB): domain Bacteria; phylum Bacteroidota; class Bacteroidia; order Flavobacteriales; family Flavobacteriaceae; genus Polaribacter. Next base: position 69,826 of record CAJIYW010000005.1, read on the forward strand.
CTTCATTATATTCTACATCAGACAGTGCTGGTGGTATAAATTGAATTTTTACTAAATTCTGAAAATCAAAAGAAGCCTGTGTATCATAATTTGCAGACACCTCTAATCGTTCCCCGACTTTTGCACGAATACTTGCGTTTATTTGTTGATCAAAATCAAACGTTAGGTTGCTTCTGTTTTCTTCTGAAATTTGCGGATTGTCTGTATTCTGATAAATAAAACCAAGCTTTAAGTTTAAATTACCAGTTGGTGTTACCTTCACTTCTGTACCGCCAAAAATAGTTTCAAAAAATTTATTATTTATATAATATGTTGGTAATAAATCTTTTTGAGCTGTTTTGGCTCCTTTTTTCTTGCTATTTGTTGCACTTACCTTGTCTTTAAAGTATTGCAACATATCTCTTTTTAATCTATATTGTTGGTATTCTTTTGGTGTTAAATAAATAGGAGTTCTTGTAGCATAATTTCCAATTTTTTCAACAATAACATATTTGTTTAGTAGCTTATCAAAAATAATTTCTTTTTTAGCTAAATCATCTAAGTACAAGCCTCCTTTTTGGGTGTTTTTAAAATTGTAGCGTAAGTTGGTACTATCTTTTTGGCTGTTATTTTGGCCGTAAGATGCTGAGATTACCGCAAGAGTAACAAGGAGTACTAAAAAAATTCTTTTAAAAAAGGGACTCAATTGGTTATAGATTTTTTAAAGCTAATTTTATGATTTGTTCAACAGTAGCATCTGTATTTTCTTTTACAATAGCAGAAACTAATTTTTCTGATTGTTTTCTTTGAAAACCTAAGACCTCTAATGCAGATAACGCTTCATCTTTATTTGTATTGTTTACACCGACAGAAACTTCATCAATATCAAAAGTCTTTAATATTTTATCTTTTAAGTCTACAATAACTCTTTGTGCTGTTTTTGCACCAATACCTTTTACAGATTGAATAACGGCAACATTTTCTGACGCAATTGCTTGCTGAATTTCTTCTGAAGTCATAGAAGATAACATGGTTCTTGCAATACTTGGACCGACGCCAGAAACAGAAATTAAGAACTTAAAAATTGCTCTTTCTGTTTTGTTGATAAATCCAAAAAGTGTGTGCGCATCTTCTCGTATAGAAAGATGCGTATATAAAACTACGTTTTCGTTTGAAGGCAGATGCACTATATGTATTTAAAGAAATGTGCAATAAATAGCCAACACCATTGCAGTCAATAACAACCTCTGTTGGATTTTTCTCAACTAACCTTCCTCTAACCTGTGTTATCATAAAAATATTTTCAGACTTCTAAAGTACTGCTTTTTATTTGTTGTTTCTTTTTTCTTTTTGTTGCGCATCTACAACTGCTAAAGCAGCCATATTTACCATTTCATCTACGCTGGCACCTAACTGTAAAATATGCACTGGTTTGTTAAAACCTAAAATTACAGGTCCAATAGATTCTGCACCTTCTACTTGTTTTAACAACTTGTAGGTAATATTTGCAGATTCTAGATTAGGGAAAATTAAAACATTCACTTTTTTTCCGTTTAACTTAGAAAAAGGAAATTCTTTAGCTAGCATTTCTCTGTTTAAAGCAAAATCTGCTTGTATCTCTCCATCTATTACAGTATCAGGAAAATAACGATGTATATAAGAAACAGCTTCTCTAATTTTTTTAGAAGTTGCAGAACTTGAAGAGCCAAAATTAGAGTAAGAAAGCATAGCTATATTTGGCTTCATACCAAACATATTTGCAAATCTACCAGTCATTTGTGCAATTTTAGCCAATTCTTTTGCTGTAGGATTCTCGTTAATAGTTGTATCAGCTAAAAACAAAGGGCCTTGTTTTGTTAACATTAGATTACAAGCCGCTATTCTCGTAACATCTTTATCTTTATCTATTAACTCTAACATTGGTTTTACAACCGTTGGGTAAGGCCTAGAATATCCAGTGATTAAAGCATCTGCTTCGCCTTCATTTACCATCATTGCAGCAAAATAATTACGCTCTCGCATTAATTTTTTTGCCTCAGAAAGTGTTCTTCCTTTTCTCTGGCGTGTTTTCCAATATGCTTCCCCAAAACGGTTTATTCTTTCTTTTTCTTCGTCTGTTTTTGGGTCTATAATAGTAACTTCATCTAAAAAGCCAATTTCTTCTTTCAGCTCAATAATTACATCTTTTCTTCCTAGTAAAATTACTTTCCCTAGTTTTTCTTCATGCACTCTTTGTGCTGCCTTTAAAACATCTAGATGATCTGCTTCTGCAAAAACAACACGTTTTGGATTATTTTTTGCTCTGTTATGTAAAAGTCTAATTTCTTTATTACCAGAACCAGAGCGCTCCATTAATTCTTCTCTATATTTATCCCAGTCTGCAATTGGTTCTAAGGCAACTCCAGAATCCATTGCTGCTTTTGCAATTGCTGGTGGTATTTCATAAATTAATCTTGGATCAAATGGTTTAGGAATAATATATTCTCTCCCGTACGCTAAGCTCACTTCATCATACACAATATTTACTTGTTCTGGAACCGATTTTTTAGCTAAATCTGCCAAAGCATGCACAGCTGCCATTTTCATCTCTTCGTTAATTTTGGTAGCTCTAACATCTAAAGCTCCTCTAAAAATAAACGGAAAACCAAGTACATTATTTACTTGATTAGGATGATCAGATCTTCCGGTAGCCATAATAATATCATCTCTAGTAGCTACTGCAATATCATATTCTATTTCTGGTTCTGGATTTGCCATTGCAAAAACAATAGGGTCATTAGCCATTGTTAAAAGCATCGCTGGTGTTACTATATTTCCTGTAGATAAACCTATAAAAATATCTGCATTCTGCATTGCTTCATCTAAAGTTTCTAAATCTCTATCTGTTGCAAATTCTGCTTTTTGTGAGGTAAGATTTTCTCTATCTTTTCTAATTACTCCTTTGCTGTCGCACATTACAACATTTTCTCTTTTTACACCTAACTTTAAATATAAACGTGTACAAGAAATTGCTGCGGCACCGGCACCATTAACTACAATTTTTACTTTACTAATATCTTTTTCCGTAATATCAATGGCATTCTTAAGTGCAGCTGCAGAGATAATTGCAGTTCCGTGTTGATCGTCATGCATTACAGGAATATCTAATTCCTCCTTTAAACGTCTTTCTATTTCAAAAGCTTCAGGAGCTTTAATGTCTTCTAAGTTAATTCCACCAAATGTAGGAGCAATAGCTTTTACTGTTTGTATAAAAAGTTCTACATCGGTTGCATCTACTTCAATGTCAAAAACATCAATATCTGCAAATATTTTAAAAAGTAATCCTTTTCCTTCCATTACCGGTTTAGAGGCTTCAGGTCCAATATTTCCTAACCCTAAAACTGCAGTTCCATTAGAAATTACAGCTACTAAGTTACCTTTAGCAGTATACTTATAAACGTTGTTTTTGTCTTTTGCAATTTCTAAACAAGGTTCTGCTACTCCGGGAGAATATGCCAATGCTAAATCATGCTGTGTTGCATATTTTTTTGTAGGAACAACCGCAATTTTTCCTGGTTTTGGCTTCGCATGGTATAATAAGGCTTCGTGTCTTTTTCTAGAATCACTCATAAGTTAGTAGTTTATTGTAACTAGCAAATATATGGTTTTCAACTGAGGAGAAAACGAAGAAACTTTATCTTTTCTATATAGAATGTTTTTTATTTGGTTTTATTTTTGATATACTTTTATGCTTAGAGATAAATATATATTTATATTGTTTGCAACAAATTTTACTAACTTTATTGTAACATAAGCTGTGTTTTTACGTCTATTAATAAAATTATCTATGAAAAAGAGTCTTATTATTATATTATTGTGCTTCGCATTTACTGCCAATGCACAGATAAAAGGAAATATTACAGATAAAGAAGGAATGCCCCTTTCTTCTGTAAGTGTTTACCTAGAAAAAACAATAACAGGAACCACTTCAAACGACAATGGAGACTATGTTTTAAACATTAAAAAAACAGGAAATTACACTTATTGTCTTCCAAATCATTAGGCTACAAAACATTAAAAAAAGAATGTTGTAATATGCATCTTTTCCACTTCAATTAAATGTAATCATGAAGGAAGAAAGCGTGCAGTTAACTGCTATTGTCTATTTCAACAAAAGACAACCCTGCAAATGCTATTATTAGAAATGTAATTGCCAATAAAGATAAAATTACAGATAAGTTTTCAAAGTATACTGCAAATTTTTATTCTCGTGGGTTGTATAAAATAAAAGATGCTCCAGAAAAATGGTTAGGTCGATCTCTGGGTGATTTTGGTGGTGGATTGGACTCTACTAGAAGTGGTATTATTTATCTTTCTGAAACTATTTCTGAAATTACATATCAAAAAAGCCCTACAAAATTTAAAGAAAAAATTACCGCTTCTAAAGTATCAGGAAAAGATAACGGCCCAAGTTTTAACAGAGCAGAAGATGCAAATATCAACTTCTATGAAAATAGTGTTGAGCTTGGAAATGATTTAATTTCTCCACTTTCTTCAAACGCATTTAGCTATTATCGTTTTAAACTCATCGGAACTTTTTATGCCAAAAACGGAAAACTAATCAATAAAATAAAACTACTTCCAAAACGGAAAAATGACCCTGTTTTTAATGGTAGTATTTACATTGTTGAAGACGATTGGGCTATCTATGGCGCAGATGTTACTGTTACTGGTGCGCAAGCAAACTTTCCAGCAATAGATCTTTTGTCTTTAAAACAAGGTTATAATTATTCAGAAGAAAATGATTCTTGGGTGTTAATCAGCCAAACTATTGAATTTCAAATTAATTTTCTTATGTGGAAGTTTGATGGTAAATTTTCATCCGCTTATTCAAACTATAATTTCACGCCAAAGATTAATATAGGCACATTTTCAAATGAAGTTTTAGCTTTTGCAAAAGAAGCCACTAAAAAAGACGCCGTTTACTGGAGGGAAATTCGTCCAGTTCCACTAACATTAGAAGAAGTCAAAGATTATTCAATTAAAGACAGTATTAAGATTGTTCGAAAGTCTAAAAAATATTTAGATTCTATAAATAAAAAGCAAAATAAATTAAATCTGCTTTCGCCAATTACAGGTTATACATTTAGAAATTCTTTTGAAAAATGGTCTTTATCTTTTAACGGATTACTAGGTAATTCTAGTTTTAATACCGTACAAGGTTTAAACACCACTTTAGGTTTTAACTATTTTAAAAGATTGAATGATAAGGGAAAATGGTGGAATTCGGGTGCAAAAGCGAACTATAGTTTTTCTGAAAAAATAATAAGACCAACCTTCTTTTTTACCAAAAAGTGGAATAATTTCTCAAGACCAAGGTTAAATATTTCAGGAGGAGTTACAACTGCACAATTTAACGGTAGAGAACCAATTTCTGCTTTAGACAATACAATTAGATCGTTATATTTAAGAGATAATTATTTCAAAATTTACGAAAAAGAGTTTGCAAAAATTACCTATTCAGAAGAAATTAAAAATGGAATTTTCTTTTCAACATCTTTAGAGTACGCAAATAGAAAGCCACTTTTTAATACCAATAATTACTCTTTTGCAAGACAAAGTAAGAATGCTCCTTATACATCTAACAATCCTTTAGATAAAACAGATTACGAGAACGCTGCATTTACAGCTCACAAAATAGCAACTTTAAATATTGGCGCAACATTTATTTTTAATCAGAAGTATTTATCATACCCAGATAGAAAGTTTAATATGGGTAATGAGAAGTACCCTTCTTTAACTGTAAATTATAGGAAGAATTTTGCAGCGTCAAATGCTAATTTAAATTCAGATTTATTTACAGCTAATTTAAAACAAGATATTAGTGCAGGTAATTATGGAGATTTAACTTATAATGTTAAAGGAGGATTATTTCTAAAAAAGAAAGACATTGCTTTTATGGATAATTTACAAGCCAATGGTAATCAGTTAAACTTTGTTACGGTTAACCAATTAAATAGTTTTGGACTTCTAGATTATTACAAGTTTTACACGAATGATAAATATGCAGAAGCACATGTTGAGCATAATTTCAAAGGAGCTGTTTTAAGTAAAATTCCATTGCTTAATAAATTGAATTTTCATTTGGTTGGAGGAGTAAAGACTTTATTTATGACAGATAAAAATCCATATACAGAGTATTCCGTTGGATTAGGTAATATAGGTTTTGGTAAATGGCGTTTTTTACGAATAGACTATGTGAAATCCAATTATGCAGGAATTAAAAACGATGGTTTCTTGTTTAGATTAAGTTTGTTTTAATTAGTTTTGAAGTATGAATATTAAAACCCTCTTTTTTGGTATTACTGCTGATTTAATTGGCGAAAGTGAACTTGATCTAGTAGTATCAAGTTCCATTTCTATTGGTGCATTTAAAGCTGTTTTAAAAGAGAAATACCCACAGCTAAAAAATATAGACTCTTATGCTATTGCAGTCAATGAAGCGTATGCCGAAGATGCGCTACTGTTAAAAAGCAATGATGTTGTCGCTATTATTCCGCCAGTTAGTGGAGGTTAAAAGCTTTCTTGATCTTTAGAAAGTAAAAAACAATTTTACACAACCTTAGTTCTTAATACTCCCTATGAGCCTTCTTGTTTTTCTGGATGCAATAGTACTTGTTTATTTCTGTAAATATTTTTTATCCACATAAAAAGTTCCAAAAGGAATAACAGAGGCAAGTATAACAATTCCTAAATTTTTTAGATTCCATTTCATTTGCTTTTGAATAACAATTGCTAAAACAACATAGCTCATAAATAAAATTCCATGCGGCATTCCTAGCATTTTCACGTAGGAAACATCTCCTTGAAAGTATTTAATTGGTACCGCAATAAATAGCAATAATAAATAAGAGATTCCTTCTAAAAAGCTAATAATTCTGAATATATTTTTCATAGATATTTTAATAATTCCCGTTCGAATGATTTCAATTTTTAATTGAAATTGTATCGAGAACTTTTGATTTTATAGTATAATACAAAAATACAAATTTGTTTTCCTATTTTTGTTGCACAATGCAGAGAACTTCCATAAAAATAACTTCAGACAAATTAAATTTACAAGAATGCTACCGTTTTGTAGAGGATGATTCTTGTGGCGGAATTTCTGCATTTATAGGAACCGTTAGAAATGATACACAAGGAAAAGAAGTAACACAATTAGATTTTTCTACTTATAAACCTATGGCAATTAAAGAAATGCGAAAAATTGCAGAACTAACTTTAGAAAAGTTTAATATTCATAAAATTGCTGTGCATCATGCAGAAGGAGTTCTGAAAATAGGAGACATTCCTGTTATAATTGCTGTTTCTTCTAAGCATAGAAAAGCAGCTTTTGCAGCTTGTGAATTTGCAATTGATACCCTAAAGGAAACGGTTCCAATCTGGAAAAAAGAATACTTTTCTGATGGCGCGGTTTGGGTGAATGCACATCCGTAGGTTTTAGTCTCAGTTTTCAGTGGCATTGGCGGTGCCAGTTTACAGTAATCAGTTTCTTACTTTGGTTTTGTTAGTACTTGTTTGCATTACAGTGAGAAGCATCTATTGCCAACTGCTACTGAATACTATTTTATTTAGCATAGCGGTTTTGTAGCCACAAGTAAAATTGTAATCCGAATAAAAGTGCACCTGCTAACAAATGGATTGCCTGCGTGCCAATAGGAATTTCTGCATAATACATTAAAATACCTGTAATTGCTTCTAAGAAAATTAAGAAAACAATCCAATTTACCAATGTATATCCCAAGTTTTTTAATTGATTTAAATAGAACATTCCTAAGTTTACCAAAACAATAGCAATTGTAAAAGATCTATGAAAGTAAAATTTAAAACTAGGATTCATTAAACTGTGGTTCTTGTTTTCAAAACCATATAATTTCACCTGTTCGTCTATAAATTGCCTTACTTGTGTTCCCATAGCAATTTGTATCAATGAGAAAATTATAGAAATAATTAATAGTTTATTAAAAAGTGCGTTGTATTTGTAGATTACCTTTTCATTAGTAACAATAAATCTTAACCACAATAAGAGTCCAATAATTATTAAACCAATTACCATGTGAACGGTAATAATTGCGGGGGTTAAATTAGTATCTACAACTGTTTTTCCTAACCAAGCCTCAAATAACATTAAAAAGAAGGCGCCGAACGCTAATCGTGGAATTCTTTTATCAGTTTTTCTTAACTTAAATGCTCCGTGAATAAGAAATAGAAACACAAAACCAGCTAAAACAGAAACGAGTCTATTGATGTATTCTGTCCAAGTATGAAATTTATTAAATTTGTTATAACCGTGTTTTGTGTATGCTGACCAATTTTTTATATTAAATTTTTTTTCCGTTTTTAAATCGCTTTCGGCAACAAATAAAACTTCGTCTTTAATAATTATAAAACCTTCTTTATAGGTTGTATTGGGTTTCCAAGTAATTTGTTCTTCAGAAGTTGGCGGAATGTAATAACCAAAACATTTAGGCCAATCTGGACAACCCATTCCAGAACCCGTCATTCTAACAATAGCACCTGCCAAAAAGATTAAATAAACAGAAATAATAGCGATTTTCACTATTTTCGGAAACCTATTTTTCATTGAAAAAACTTTTTACAAAGATACTTCAAAAATGAATGAGCAAAAATAAAATTAAAACACTTCTCTCTATGTATAAAAATTCTAAATAACACCTTTAAAAAACGTATTCTCAATAATTTTATTTTTTATAATTTTTTATCTTAAAATTTTATTTTTCTAAAGTGCTTTTTAGGAATGTCAGCAGTAGCAAGAACTTAGCTTTTTTTATCATTACAAACACTTGATAATAAGGTATTTGTATAATTATTTAAATTTGTTGTTTTTTTCAAAAAAAGTCAGATTGTTAAAAACTTCAATGGTTTTGTGAATAAGTATGGCTTTCATTTAAAACGAAAAAGCCCAATCTTTGTAAGACCCAATTTAATTATTAAATAACAATATTTTATCGTGGAAATTACTCATATCATAAAAAGAGACTCTGAAATCAGTATTTTTGAGTTAGAAAAAATTACAAAAGCGATTGAAAAAGCGATGCTTTCAGTGAACAATGGTTCTAAAAGTGACGCTATTGCAATATCTTATAGTGTAAACCAAACTTTATTAGAAACAAAGTCAAATGAACCACAATACACACCCACAGTTGAGCAGGTTCAAGATATTGTAGAGCTTAAATTAATGAACAGTCCTTTTCAGGATGTTGCGAAAGCATACATCCTATATAGAAATGAGCAAACCAGAAGCAGAAAAAGAAATGTTTTTGAAAAGAGACTAAACTTAAAGCCTTATGATTATCCTGCTTTAACGGATTATGTAGATGCTATTAGACACTCTTATTGGATTCATACAGAGTTTAATTACACAAGTGACATACAAGATTTTAAAGCTACATTGACAGAAGTAGAACAAGGTGCTATAAAAAATACAATGTTGGCAATTTCTCAAATAGAAGTAGCGGTTAAAACATTTTGGGGAGATATTTACAAGAAAATGCCGAAGCCAGAAATTGGTGCGGTTGGGTCTACGTTTGCAGAAAGTGAAGTACGTCATCATGATGCATATTCGCACTTACTAGAGATTTTAGGGTTAAACAACGAGTTTCAAAACTTAAAGAAGAACCCAGTAATGATGAGGCGAGTAAATTATTTAGAGGGAGCTCTAAAGAATGTTAAAAGTGAAGACAATAAAGAATTTTCTGAATCTATTATTTTGTTTTCTTTATTTATAGAGCATGTGTCTTTATTTTCTCAGTTTCTGATAATAATGGCTTTTAACAAGCATAAAAATGTATTAAAAGGAATTTCTAATGTAGTAGAAGCGACTTCTAAAGAAGAGCAAATTCACGGAGATTTTGGTATCGATATTATTAAAATTATAAAAGAAGAAAATCCAGATTGGTTTGATGAGGATCATAGTTTAATGGTTCAAGAAACTTGTAGAGAAGCTTTTCTCTCTGAAAGTAAAATAATTGATTGGATTTTTGAAAAAGGAGAATTAGACTTCTTACCTAAAAAAGTAATAAAAGAATTTGTAAAAAATAGATTTAATAACTCATTAGCAAGCATAGGTATAACCAAAATATTTGAAATTGATGCCGTTTTATTATCTGAAACAGATTGGTTTGATGATGAAATTATTGGAACCAAACACGGAGATTTCTTTGTAAAAAGATCTATTAATTACAGCAAAAGAACTAAAAGTATAACAAGCGACGACTTATTTTAAATCTATGAACCAAACCGAAACTAAGACCACTCATCTTACAGAGCACGAACAATTAATTCAAGCAGCTAACACTGCAAGAAAAGAAATTCTCGAAAAACAAAAAGAACCAGAAATTAGTTGGTTAACAGAAAATAGTCGCAAATTTTTAGAGTCTGGTTATTTAACAGGAGATACAACACCAGAAGAAAGAATACGTGAGATAGCAGACAATGCAGAACGCATCTTGAAAATTAAAGGGTTTTCAGATAAGTTTTACAAATATATGGCTGCAGGTTATTTTTCTTTATCGTCACCAGTTTGGTCTAATTTTGGAAAGAAAAGAGGGTTGCCTATTAGCTGTTTTGGTTCGCATGTAGCAGATGATATGGGAGATATTTTATACTCACAGTCTGAAGTAGGTATGATGTCTAAATTAGGTGGAGGTACTTCTGGGTACTTTGGTAAGTTACGTGAAAGAGGTGCAGATGTAAAAAATAATGGGTCATCATCTGGTTCTGTGCATATTATGCAATTATTTGAAAAAATGGTTGATGTTGTAAGTCAAGGTTCTGTAAGACGTGGACGTTTTTCTCCTTATTTACCTGTTGATCATAAAGATATTAAAGAGTTTTTAGAAATAGGAACCGAAGGAAACCCAATACAAGAATTAACCCATGGTGTTACGGTAAGTGACCAATGGATGGAAGAAATGATTGCTGGAGATACAGAAAAGAGAGGTATTTGGGCAAAAATTTTACAAAGAAGAGGTGAGATAGGGTATCCTTATATTTTGTTTAGAGACAATGCAAATAACGGAACCGTAGATGTTTATAAAGACAATAAGCATGAGATTTATGCAAGTAATCTTTGTACAGAAATAATGTTACCTTCTAATGAAGATTGGTCTTTTGTTTGTTGTTTATCATCAATTAACTTGGTGCATTATGAGGAGTGGAAAGATACGGATGCAGTAGAAACTTTAGCTTTCTTTTTAGATGCAGTAATGCAAGAGTTTATTACTAAATTAGAAGTGTTTAAAGATTCTCCAGATAGAGATGATCAGTTTACATTTCGTTTTATGGAAAAAGCCTATAATTTTGCAAAAGAAAACAGAGCTTTAGGTTTAGGAGCTTTAGGTTGGCATTCTTTATTACAATCTAAAATGTTGGCATTTGATAGTCAAGAAGCGTATAACTTAAATACAGAAATATTTAAGTTTATTAAAGAAAAATCGTACAAAGCGTCAGAGGAAATGGCAAAAATGTATGGAGAGCCAGCAGTATTAAAAGGGTACGGTAGACGTAACACTACTTTAAATGCAGTAGCACCTACAACATCATCTGCCTTTATTTTAGGGCAAGTATCACAAGGTATAGAGCCAATATGGTCTAATATTTATGTAAAAGATATTGCGAAGATAAAAACAACGATTAGAAATCCTGTTTTAGAAAAATTATTAGAAGCAAAAGGACAAAGTACTTCAGATGTCTGGAAAAGTATTAGAGATAATGATGGTTCTGTGCAACATTTAAGTATTTTAACAGATGCAGAAAAAGACGTTTTTAAAACCTATTCAGAAATAGATCAAAAAGTAATTGTTTATCAAGCAGCAAACAGACAAACGCATATAGATCAAGGGCAATCTATAAATATTATGGTACACCCAGATATGCCAATTAAAGAAGTAAACGATGTGTATATTACGGCTTGGAAACTAGGTGTAAAATCTATGTATTACCAACACAGTATGAATGCAGCACAAAAATTTAAACAAAAGAAAGATTGTGCAAGTTGCGAAGGATAATCGAGTAGATTGTTTTTTATTACAAAACTGATAAAAAGAGAAGTCGAAAGGCTTCTTTTTTTTGTTTAATTTAGACAATATTTTATAATTATGATGAACTGGGAACAACTACTTTCTTTAAAACGCTCTGGCGACACACAAAAACGACCAAGAGATGCACAAGATGAAACCCGTTTGGGTTTTGATGTAGATTTTGATAGAATTATATTTTCATCAGCATTTAGGAGTTTACAAGATAAAACACAGGTAATTCCGTTATCTGAAACAGACTTTGTACATACGCGTTTAACACATAGTTTAGAAGTGTCTGTTGTTGGTAGAACTTTAGGTAGAAGGGTTGGTAAAGTATTGTTAGAAAGACACCCAAACTTAGTGGCTTTAGGATACACTTTTAACGATTTTGGTGCTATAGTTGCAGCTGCTTCAGTAACCCATGATATTGGAAATCCGCCTTTTGGGCATTCAGGAGAAAAAGCTATTGGCGAGTATTTTAAAACAGGAAAAGGAGCAAAATATAAAAGTCAGATTACAGATAAAGAATATCAAGATATAATTGATTTCGAGGGAAATGCAAATGGATTCAAGATTTTAACAGAATCTAGAGAAGGAGTTTTTGGAGGATTAAGATTATCTTATGCTACTCTGGGAGCGTTTATGAAATACCCAAAAGAGAGTCTTCCGAAAAATCCAACAAACCATATTGTAGATAAAAAGTATGGATTTTTTCAGTCAGAAAAATTAGAATTTTCAGATGTGGCAAAGATTTAGGTTTACTACAAAAATCTAAAATTGAAGATATTTCTTTTTATAGACATCCTTTAGCTTATCTGGTGGAAGCGGCAGATGATATTTGTTATACAATTATAGATTTTGAAGACGGAATTAATCTTGGTTTAATAGACGAGGAATTCGCTTTAGAGTTTATGATTAAGTTGGTCAAAGATACGATTGATATCAAAAAATACCATTCATTACAGCACAAAAAAGACAGGGTAAGTTATTTGCGCGCTCTGGCAATTGGCGTATTAATTAATGAAGCTGTAGCTATTTTTTTAGCAAATGAAGCTGCAATTTTAGCGGGTACTTTTGAAAAATCTTTATTAGAGAAATGCAAGTACGAAGCTCAAATTAATGATATTATTAAAATAAGTGTTGATAAAATATATAACAGTAAAGAAGTAGTAGAAAAAGAGGTTGCAGGTTATAAAATTATAGCAGATTTGTTAGATGTTTTTGTAACAGCTTTAAACAATAAGTTTGATGGAAATCAATCTAATTATGACAAACTCGTGTTAAATTTGATACCGGAAGAATACAAAATTGAAACCAATAATTTATACAATAGAATTATGCTAATTTGTAGTTATGTTTCTGGTATGTCTGACAGTTATGCAATAAGAATGTACAAAAAGTTAAGTGGAAATATTATTTAAGATTAATCTATTGTCTTATATTTGATTTACCAGAAAAAAATAAGATTATGAAAAAAAATTACCCTTTAATTATTTGTCTTTGTGTTAGCCATTGTTTTCGTTTTTCAATCTTGTCAGCAAAACAGGAAAGATTCAATTTTAAAAACAGGAAAAATAAAGAAGAAGAAGAAGACACAAGAAGAAAGAAGAGTTTATTCCATAGAAAGAGAATTGTATGAACTTAACATGCAGAAAAATCCAATTACAGGGCTTATTCCAATGGAGGAAAAACAGCAAGAGCTGGAAAATACACTTTCAATAAAGCAACAAGCACAATTGAGTAGAAGAATGTCTTCTAGCACATATACTTCTAGAGGGCCCTCAAATTTAGGCGGGAGAACAAGAGCATTTGCGGTTGATTTGTCGGATAATACGAGTCAAACCATGCTTTCTGGTGGTGTTAGTAGTGGTTTGTTTAGAACCACTAATGGTGGAGACAGCTGGACTAAAGTATCTGCAAATGATGAAATTCATAATGTGACAGCCTTGGCGCAAGATCCAAGAGATGGGCATCAAAATAAGTGGTATTATGGAACGGGGGAATTGTCTGGAAACACTGCTTCTTTAGGAGCCTTCTACAACGGTAATGGTGTTTGGCAATCAACTGATAGTGGTGTGACATGGACAAAAATAACTAATATTAACGATAGTGAATTTACAGCTTTTGATTCATATGCTGATATGATTAATGCTTTAGAAGTAAATCCCGTAAGCGGAGAATTGTTTATTGCTACTTATCAAAAATTGTACAGTTTTGATGGCACAAATCTAACTCCTGAAAAATCTGGTCCTAGTGGCTGGACTGATGTTGTTATTGCATCCAACGGTAGCGTTTTTGCTAGTTTTCAAGGCGATGGCATATGGACTTCTCCAACAGGCAATGGGTCTTGGGTACAGATTGCAGAAAACGGTACGCCAGCCAATTGGGAATCAACGGGTAGAATAGTATTAGGAGAAGCCCCTTCAAACACCAATGTTATTTATGCGCTTTATGTCAATGGAGAAGAAGGCATTGAAGCCGATTTATGGAAATATGATTTAAGTACTAATACATGGACGGATTATTCGTCCAAACTACCAGATGAAGATGGCGCAGAATTATCAGGAAATGATCCTTTTGCAGTTCAAGGGGGTTATGATTTAGTCGTATCGGTAAAACCTGACAATGAAGACTTCGTAGTCATTGGAGGGACAAATGTTTATAAAATTGAAGACATAGTAAATGATGCAACCTTTGCAAGAATTGGAGGCTATGCTAACAATACAGGTTATGCGACTTACAGCGTTGGAGGTGTTAAACACCACTCAGATATTCACGCGTTAGAATTTGACCCTTTTAATGATAATATCCTTTTTAGTGGTACAGATGGTGGCGTTCATAAAACTGTTGACATTACGGCTGCGAGCATTGAATGGGCAAGTTTAAATAATGATTACGTAACCTACCAGTTTTACCATGTAGCATTAGACCCAACAACAGGAAGTGATATGGTAATTGGAGGTGCGCAAGATAACGGAAACAAACTCGGGGGGATTGATTCTGGTCTTTCAGATAATACATCAATGCAATCTTTACCAGCGGGTGGTGACGGAGTTGCTGTAGGCATAGGGAATTTAAATTCAGATTTACAATTTTATTTTGGAACTCAGCAAGGAAACATGCATGCATATAATGGAGGGTATAGGTATAATATTAAACCAACTGGCTCACCAAGTGGAAATGACGCGCTATTTGTTACGTATTTTTATTTAGATCCGGACAATAATGACTATTTGTACTATGCAGGAAAACCAACTCTTTATAAAACAGCGACTGCAACGACGGTTGATGCAGACACTTGGGACAATGCTGGTACTTTAAGCTCCAATGAAGACTTAAGAACTTTTGCAACCACAAGAGGTACTTATGATGCCGCAAGCAGCTATATGTTACTCGGTGGAGAAAGCGGAGGAATTTTTAGGTTTAATGATCCAATTAATACGGAAAACTTAAGTGAGGCTGTAAATATTACTCCGGCTGATGCCAGCGCAGAAGGAGGGACTATTGTTAGCGGTTTAGCGATTCACCCCACCAATAAAGACATTGTATTGGCGGTGTATGCAAACTATGATATTAATAGTATTTTTTTAACCACCAATGCTACTTCTGCTAATCCAGATTGGACTCTGGTAGAAAAAAACTTATCCGCACACTCCATTCGGTCTGCCGCAGTGACCACCGTAGGGAGTGAAATTAAATATTTCGTAGGAACCGCAAGAGGACTCTACAGTAATTCAGATCCTGTAAATGACAATTGGGATATCGAAGGTGCTAATACCATCGGATTGGCAGTGGTAAGTAGCCTCGCTTATAGACCTTCAGACAATAGATTATTAATTGGGACTCATGGAAATGGAATGTTTGAAACCACTGTTGGGGGAACTTTAGCAACAAATGACTTTAGTAAAACTACGGATGTTTTTTTATACCCAAACCCGACACAGGATATGTTAAAATTTAGAAGTACAACGCTAGACTTTAGCGCGACTGTTGACTATGAAATTTATAACCTGACAGGAAAAAGAATTTTAAAGGGCACCTTAAACAACCAAAAAGTAGATGTGCGCGCATTGACTTCAGGCGTTTATTTTGTGAACTTGAAAGTTGGGAATATAAATCAAACGCTAAAATTTATTAAAAACTAAATCCTTCTTTATGAAGATGGTTGCTTTGAGAGTTGTTTTTTTTATCATAATATTGGGTTGTGCGAGTAAGCTCAACCTAGTATCAAATACATTCATAAACAAAACTGAATCGTATTATACATCATGGAGTTCTCCCATTAGAGGCGGAGGTTCTGGCTATTCAATCTATGTAGTTTTAGATCCAAAATTCGATTTAAACACCAAACAAATTGAAATGCAAGGAATCTATTTTAAACATAAATACAGTACCCTAAAATTTCAGAAACCGGGTTTATACCAGGGTTTTATTAAAAATAAAGCCAGGAACAACACCCTTGAAATGGAGGGAGATTTTAGATACCAAACTGCTAAAGAAGAAGTAACCGAGGACATTCCTTTCAAATTGGTAGGGCAAGAAGCGGTAATCGTTTACAAGTTGAAAGATGTTTTGAAATACGTTAAATTAGAACTAAGTAAAAAGGAAACCTTAGAGGTTCCGATGTAAAACGTAGTGGGTGTAATAATAAAGGGAGGTCTTTAAGGCCTCCCTTTTTTTTGGATTAAATCGGATATGAATTGCTTCAGATGTTGGCTGTCAAGCTTCAGTGTTTCATGGAGTTTATTGACCGATCCATGCTCAATAAATGTATCGGGAATGCCTTTTAAAATCACATCATTTTTGTAGTTTTGAGTAGCTGCAAATTCTAAAATAGCGCTTCCAAATCCGCCACTGATTGCACCATCTTCAATAGTAATAAGCGTTGAATACGTTTTAAAAATAGTATGCAACAAACGCTCATCCAAAGGTTTTACAAAACGCATATCATAATGTGCAATTTCACTTTTATTATCTAACAGATCTATAGCATCAGAAACATTTTTAGCAATTGTTCCAACAGATAAAACCGCAATATTTTTGCCTTCTTTTAAACAAACCCCTCTTCCGATTTCTATTGCTGCAAAAGGTTGTTGCCAATCAATGATGTTTCCAGTTCCTCTTGGATATCGAATGGCAATCGGATGTTTTAAACCTAATTGGGCTGTATATAAAATATTTCGCAATTCAACTTCGTTACTGGGTGCAAAAACAATTAAATTAGGAATGCTACGCAAGTAGGCTAAATCAAAAACACCATGATGTGTAGCTCCGTCTTCACCTACAAGGCCAGCTCTGTCTAAACAAAAAATAACCGGTAAATTTTGTAAAGCGACATCATGTATTACTTGGTCGTAAGCACGTTGTAAAAAAGTGGAATAAATATTACAATATGGAATTAAGCCTTGTGTTGCCATTCCTGCGGCTAATGTTACTGCATGTTGTTCTGCAATACCTACATCAAAAGTTCTTTTTGGGAATTTTTCAAACATAAATTTTAGCGAACTTCCTGTTAACATTGCAGGCGTAATTCCTATGATTTTATTGTTTTGTGTTGCTAATTCTACAATTGTTTTTCCAAAAACATCTTGATATTTGGTAAAAGGACTTGCTGCTTTCTTGATGCGCACACCAGAAATTTTATCAAACTTTCCAGGAGCATGATAGGTTACTTGGTCTTCTTCTGCTTTCTGTAATCCTTTACCTTTGGTGGTAATTACATGTAAAAACTTAGGACCTTTAACAGATTTTAAGCGTTCTAATTCAGCCAATACCTTCGGTAAATTATGGCCATCAATTGGACCAGAATAATCAAAATTTAAGGCTTTTATAATATTGTTTTGGGCGGCTAGCTTTCTATCTGTCTTTACCCTAGTTAAATATTCTTTTAGAGCCCCAACAGAAGGATCTATTCCGATAGCGTTGTCGTTTAAAATGATGAGTAAATTTGCTTTAGAAACCCCCGCATGGTTCAGTGCTTCAAAAGCCATTCCGCTGGCAATAGAAGCATCTCCAATAACAGCAATGTGTTGTTTTTCGGTCTGACCTTTTAGGTTAGATGCGATTGCCATTCCTAAAGCTGCAGAAATAGAAGTAGAAGAATGCCCCACGCCAAAAGCATCAAATGCGCTTTCTTTTCTGGATGGGAATCCTGCAATGCCACCAAATTGTCTGTTGGTGTGAAAAATAGCCTTTCTTTCCGTTAAAATTTTATGGCCGTATGCTTGGTGTCCAACATCCCAAACGAGTAAATCATTTGGAGTATCAAACAAATAATGAATTGCAATGGTAAGTTCTATAACTCCTAAACTTGCGCCTAAATGCCCTTCTTTTGTGGCAATAACATTAATAATAAATTCACGTAACTCTTTGGCCAACTGTGGCAATTGAGTAGGATTTAATTTTCTTAAATCTTTCGGATTTGATATGTTGTCTAACAAATTCTTCATTCGGTTACAAAAATACAACTTCCAATTTTATATTGATAAAACAGTTGCTTTATAAATACAAAGCTATCGCAAATATTTTACTTAATTTTGTCTTTCTTAATCAATACTTCATGATACAGCCTTTTGATGATGTTTATTTTATGAAAAAAGCTTTTCAGGAAGCAGAAACCGCTTTTGGAAAAGGAGAAATTCCTGTAGGTGCTATAGTTGTTTTTAAAGACCAAATAATTGCAAGAGCACATAACTTAACAGAAATGTTAAATGATGTAACAGCGCACGCAGAAATGCAGGCATTTACTTCTGCAGCAGATTTTTTAGGCGGAAAATATTTAAAGGATTGCACGCTGTATGTTACTTTAGAACCTTGCCAGATGTGCGCTGGTGCCAGTTACTGGACTCAAATTGGTAAAATAGTCTATGGAGCCTCAGAACCCGAAAGAGGGTTTGTTAACTTAAAAACAACATTACATCCTAAAACAGTGGTAGTTGGTGGAGTTTTAGAAAAAGAGTGTGCCCAGCTTTTAACTCGTTTTTTTGCTGAAAAACGGAATTTAAATTAAAGCTAAAACTTACATTAATCGGCTACAAATGCTAAAATGTCCGCAGGCTGGCATTCTAATGCTTTACAAATTGCTGCTAAGGTAGAAAAACGAACAGCTTTTGCTTTACCAGATTTTAAGATGGATAAATTTGCTGTGGTAATGCCAATAATTTCTGCCAGTTCTTTACTTCGCATTTTACGTTTGGCAAGCATTACGTCTAAGTTTACAATGATGGCCATAGCTATATTGTTAAGTCGTTTTCTTGTTTTGCGTTTTCAGCTATTTTAAATATTTCACTTAAAACTAAAAAGAATAAGCCCAAACAAATAATTACTAAATGTTGATTTAAACCAAATTCTAAGGAAACTTTTTGTTCAAAATATATTGTACCAATTATTGAAATTATCAGCGAAATAAAACCCGAAAACGTTAATAGATTTCCTATTTTCTTAAAAGAACTAATTACTACTTCTTCAAAAACTCTTATCCGTACAAAATTGGTTAATACTTTTCTAAAAAAATACAAAGCCACAATAAGTAATAAATAATTTAAAGATGAAATAGCAAATAATATTTTTGAAAAACTACTATTTGTATTAATATCTAAAGTATTTATTGTGATACTTAAATCACTTAAATCGATAAAAAATGTTGTGAAAGAAATTCCAATAATTATCAATACTACGGGCACAGAAAATATCCAAAGTAAATCTACTATCGCTTTCAATATATTTATTTTTTTCATAATTTTTATTTTTATAGCCCTACAAATATATAAAATTATTGTAAAACAATAATAAAATATTACTTATAAATAATTTTTTTAATTTTAAATAAAAAAAATCAGCACCAAAAAGTACTGACATGGTAGTTTATACACGAATATTATCTATTAAAAAGTAGAAATTTAAACCTTCTTAATTACATTTGTTACAATACCCCAAACCATAAAATCGTTTTCATCTGTAATGTTTATAATCGGGTAATTAGGGTTTTCTGGTTGCAGCCAAACTTCATTTTTATCTACACGCAAACGTTTTACGGTAAATTCTCCATCTAAAAAGCAAACGGCAATTTTGTTATTTTCAGGTGGTAGACTTCTGTCAATAACTAATAAATCATTGTCATCTAAACCCGCACCAATCATAGACTGCCCTTTTACTTTTGCGTAAAATGTGCTGTCTTTATTTTTAATTAATTCATCGTCTAGAGAGATTCTACTTTCACTAAAATCATTTACAGGAGAGGGAAATCCTGCGGATATACCTGTGTCAACAAATATTGCTCCGTTTCCAGAGGGTGGTTTGGGAGTATAAAAAGTAAGTGTTTTAGTAGTTTCCATTTGAATGCAAATTATAACTTTTCTTTAAAACTGTGTCTATTTTATTTTAAAATATTACGCTACATTTATTGCAGATCTTTCCGGTTTTTAAAAAAAAGGGACAGTACATAGAAAACATTTTTTTTTGTATTGGTGCAATTAAAATTGCGGTTAGGACAAGAGAAATTATTTCCGCTACTTTCTTTTTCATAGCTTCTAATTTCGATTTTGTAATGTGATCTTCTGTAGAATATTTAAAAAAAGCTGTAATTTTATAACTATGATTCATGTTTAATATTTTTTATAGACACTTTATAATAAGCATTTTTTAATTTTTGAATTACAGCTGTCATTTCCTCTGTATTTAAATGCCCAAACCCAAAACGAATAGCACAGGTGTTTTTATCTTGATAAAGGATGGTTTTGGGAAGAAATAAATTATTTTTTTCTGTTTCTTTAGCTAGTTTTACTAATGATATTTTAGGATTAAATTGTAACCAAATTGTCAATCCTCCAGAAGGTATTTTCCAATATGCAATATCTTTAAAGTGTTCTGATAATAGTTCGCATAAACAATCAAGCCTTTGTTTATAGATGACTACATTTTTTTTCATCAGTCGGTAAATTTCACCTTCAATAATTAATTCAGATAACATTTGTTCTTGTATAAAATCTCCTTGCTTATCTAGCAATTGCAAATAATTTGTGCCTTCAGAAATTAGGTTTGCTGGCGCTACCACAAACCCTGTTTGAAAACTAGGAAATAAAGATTGTCCTAGTTTTCCTAAATAAATAACCATACCATTTGTACCTGCGCTTGCCATGGGTAACATTGCAGAGCCTTCAAACTGAAAATCATAATCGTAATCATCTTCTATAATAGCAAAACCAAATTCTTTAGCAAGTTGCAGCAGCGCTAACCGACGATCTGCACTTAAGGTTACCGTTGTGGGGTAATCTCTTTGAGCGCAGATGTAAACGCATCTAATACTGTTTTTTACAAAATGTTTTTTAATATACTCAATATCTAAACCCTCCGCGTCTACAGGAATGGTTTTGATATTTCCACCCGCTTGTTGAAAAATCATATTAGAAGCATAATTACTCAAATTTCCTACTAGTACTACATCATTTTGCTTTATCAATAATTGAGAGACAATGTATAAGCTCATTTCTGAACTCCGGGTGCTTAACAGATTATTTGGACTTATATGAAAACCTCTCGTTGCATTTAAATAGTTACAGAGCTGTGTTTGAAATAGAGAATAGGAATGTTCCTTTGGTTCGTTCCATTTCTTTATCAATGTTTTACGCTTCATAGCAGCGCTGTACCAACGTGTAAATTGATGTACCGGATGCAAACGTACATCTGGTTTTCCATCATTAATACTATATTTAGCATTTGTTAGTTGCACTGTAGATGCTAAATGAAAGGATTTTTGAAAAGGAAACCCTGTTGTTTTAGCGTAGGAGTATGCTTCCTCTATTTTTTGTGATAATACCTTAATTTTTTTTGTTTTCCGACCGGGCTCTAAAATAAATGTGCCTTTATTTGGTATGACTTCAACCCAACCTTGGGATGCCAACTCTTCGTAAATAGCAACTGCAGTATTTCTATGTACTTTTAATAAGTGCCCTAACACACGGGTTCCGGGTAGTTTAGTGCCTTTGGTTAAATACTTTCGCTGTATGGCATTTGCAATTTGTTGTGAAACTTGAATATACACAGGTTGAACCATTGATTTATCAAAATCAATGAGTTGTTTTAGCACTGTATTTACCGGACTATCAATCATTTTAAAACTGGACTAGTTTAGTCGTCCGGAAAGTTACGACTTTTGTACTGTATTTAAACTAAAATAACACTTAAAATGAACCAAAGTAAATTACTAATTATTGCACTTTTAATTTCGCATTTGAATCTTTTTTCTCAAGAAAAAAAGGAAATACAGGCGCTAGATACTGTTTTAATAAAATCTACTAGAATAGATTTACCTTTTAAAGAGAATGCTAGAACCATACAAGTTATTTCTGCGGAATTTATTAAAAACAGTGCTGCTACAAACGTTGCAGATTTGTTACAGCAAGTTGCTGGTGTAGATATTAGGAGAAGAGGAACTGCCGGTAGCCAAGCAGATTTATACATTAGAGGTGGTGGTTTTGATCAAACATTATTGTTAATAGACGGTATTAAAATGGATGATGCACAAACAGGACATCATACAATGAATGCTGCTTTGCCAATTGAAGTTATAGAGAGAATAGAAATTATTAAAGGTCCGGCTGCAAGAGTTTTCGGACAAAATGCATTTACTGGCGCTATAAATATTGTAACAAAAAGTACATTAGCAAACACTGCTTCTGTAAATATAGAAGCAGGTTCTTTCGGACAATTAAATGGTTCTGTAACTGTTGGAAAAGAATTTGAAAATTCATCAATAATTGCACATGTTGGTATCTTAACTTCAGATGGATATAGACATAATTCTGATTATGAAAATAAAAACTACTTATTAAAAGGAGTTTTTAATAAGAAAGAACAACCTATCGAAGTAATCGCTACTTTTTTCGATAAAAAATTCGGAGCAAACGGATTCTATGCAAGTGCAACTGCAACAGAACAATATGAAGAAACACAGAGTAGTTTGTTAGGTGCTTCTACTACTTTTAGAACGGAGAAATTTAAAATTACTCCAAGAGTTTATTGGAAAAGAGGTCAAGATGAATATGTGTATATAAGAGACAACCCAAGTGTTTATAGAAACTTACATATTACGAATAAAGTAGGTGTAGAAACAAATGCTTCTTACACCTCAGATATAGGTATTACTGGTTTTGGTGTAGATATTTCTAGAGTTTTTATAAGCAGTAATAATTTAGGAAAGAGAAATAGAACCATGGCAAACCTTTTCTTAGAACACCGTTTTAAATTTGCAGATGGTAAAATAGACATTACTCCAGGAGTTGCTGTTACTTATTTTTCTGATTTTAAATTTCATGCTTTTCCAGGGTTGGATATTGGTTTTAAATTGTCTGATAATTTAAAAGCCTATGGAAACTTAGGTGTTACTTACAGAATACCTACGTATACAGATTTGTATTATAATGATAGAAGTACAATTGGAAATTCTAATTTAAAACCAGAAGAAGCGTTTGCTCAAGAAATTGGATTGAAGTTTAATTCTGGAAGATTTACATCTTCTGTGGCTATTTTTAATAGAGACGCTGATAATTTAATTGATTTTATTAGACCAGATGTAACATCAAAGTATGAAGCAACAAATATTGCAAAAGTAAATACCAAAGGTTTTGAGTTAAATACAGATTATCGTTTTAAATTAAATGAGTTTAATCAAACGTTGTCTTTTGGATATAATTATTTAAATGATGATATTTTAGATCAAAATAAAGACTTATCAAGGTATTCTTTAAATACCTTAAAGCACCAATTTATAACTCGTTTTGAGAGTAAACTATTTAAGAATGTAAGACAAAATATAATCTATAAACATGCAGAGCGCACAATTGGAACAAGTTATAATGTTTGGGATGCTTCTGTAATTGTAGCTGTTAATACATTTAATTTTACGGTTACTGCAAATAATATATTTAATGCAGAATATATAGAGTCTGGTTTTGTACCAATGCCACCAAGTAGTCTTTTATTTGGTTTGCGTTATAATCTATAAAAGATATAATCTAAAATAAAGAAATTTATTCTTTTATGATTAAGGATTTTTAAAGCTAAAAAAAAGCCTCACAAATTTAATTTGTGAGGCTTTTTAATTTTCAAGGAAGTTGTTTTTCTCTAAAAATAATCTTTTAAGTGTCTATATACGTCATTCCCATTTGCAAAAAGTAATAAGGCAATTAGTAAAATAAAGCCAACAACTTGTGCATATTCTAAGAACTTATCTCCAGGTTTTCTTCCGGTAATCATTTCCCAAAGTGTAAAAACTACATGTCCACCGTCTAAAGCAGGTATTGGTAATAAGTTCATAAAACCTAACATGATAGACAAGAAGGCTGTAATCTCCCAGAAAGATTGTGCGCTCCATTCACTAGGAAAAATACTTCCAATAGAAATAAACCCACCCAAACCTTTATAAGCACCCGTGTTTGGATTAAAGATTTTCTTTAACTGCTTCATGTAATCTGTTAAGGTTTTTATAGACTTGTTCCAACCTGCAGGAATTGCTTCTAAGAAAGAATATTTAAAATCTGCTAAATCATAATAGCCTAATTTTTCTAAATCTTTAAGACTAGTTCCACTAAATACAACGCCTATATTTCCGTAATTAGAAACCTTTACAGGTATTTCTTTCGAGGTTGCACCTCTTTTTACCGTAATAGAAATATCTTGACCTTTAAACTCCGCTAATACTTGTTTAGCCTCGTCATAATAAGAAATAGCATTTCCATTAATTGCTGTAACAATATCTTTAGGTTGAATATCTGCGGCACCATTCAAAGAATCTTTTTGAACATTTGCAATTACAAATGGATATCTTACATTTAAAAAGTTACCAGCACTTTTACCTCTATCCATTAATTGAGAAATAAAATCTTCTGGAATTTCTTGATCTAAAACAACACCATTTCTTTCAATTTGATAGGTATTTCCGTTGATAAATTCTAGAGGTAAACTGCGAAATTTTTTCACTTTTTCACCATCAACACTTAAAATTTTATCACCTGTTTTTAAACCTAAGTTTTTAGCTAATGCATTGTCTGCCCAAACTCCGTCTTTCACATTTTCATTTGGTAAATACCGCTCACCATAAGACCACATTAACATAATGTAGATAAAAATTCCTAAAATAAAGTTTACAAAAACACCACCTAACATAACAATTAGGCGCTGCCAAGCTGGTTTAGATCTAAATTCCCAAGGCTGCATTGGTTGCGCTAGTTGCTCGGTGTCCATACTTTCGTCTATCATCCCAGAGATTTTTACATAACCTCCTAACGGAATCCAACCAATACCGTATACAGTATCACCAACCTTTTTCTTTAAAATTGAGAATTTATAATCAAAAAATAAGTAGAATTTTTCTACTTTAATTTTAAATAATTTTGCGGGTATAAAATGCCCTAATTCGTGCAAAACAATTAGTAAGGATAAACTTAGTATAAATTGAGATGCTTTTATTAATATTTCCATTCAGCGTTAAATCAGATTAAAAAAGATACAAATGTAAGGTTTTCATTACAGGTGTAAAAGAACTATTAAAGGTTGCTTTTTTAATTTAACAAATATTTTAGATAGCATTTGTTTTTGTTTGCTTTTCTAGAGTGTTTTTAAGTCGTATTTTTGTAAAATAAAATAAAACCATGGAGCTTAAATTCTTTAAAAAATCGATTCCAACATTTATTTTTTTAGCAATTTTTTCTGTTGTTGTTATTCCTGTTTTTTATCAATTATTAAAGGTAGATGAAAAGTTGAAAATTTACAATCCTGCAGATGTAAATCCACGTTTGGTAGATTTTTCTATGAAACACATTACCAAAGATCATACAATTGCAGATTTTGAATTGACCAATCAGAATGGTCAGAAAATCACGAATAAAAACTATAAAGATAAAATTTACGTAGCAGATTTCTTTTTTACGCGCTGCCAAACTATTTGTATAAACATGGCGTATAATATGGGTGAATTGCAAAATTTATATAAAAAGGATATAGATATTATGTTTCTTTCTCATTCTGTTACGCCGGTAATAGACAGTGTTACTGTTTTAAAAGAATATGCAGATAGAAAAGGGGTTATAGACGGTAAGTGGAATATAACTACAGGAGCTAAAACTCATATTTATGAGCTGGCTAGAAAAAGTTATTTTGCCGTTTTAGACGAAGGTAGCGGAGATGAAAACGATTTTATACATACAGAACAATTTGTATTAGTAGACAAAGAAAAACGTATTAGAGGCTATTATGACGGCACAGAAAAAGAAGATATGGAGAAGTTAAAGAAAGATATTGTTTTGTTAAAGGAAGAATATGCCTCTCAATAAACTGTTTAGAATCATTCTAAATGGCTATATTTGCTGTCCAAATAAAAAACGTTGAATACAATAGCATCTTTACATATTGGAGAAATGGGGTATATTTCTGAAGAATCTTTAGACTCTATTCCGTTAAAATTATTAGAAATGGGTTGCTTGCCAGGCGCTGAGGTGCAGTTGGTACAAATAGCACCCTTAAAAGATCCTCTATATATCTGCGTAAACGGAAGTCATTTGGCAATTAGAAAAGAAACAGCTTCAAAAATAAGAATTCTAAAAAGCGAATAATTCATGTCTAAGAAAGATATAAAAGTTGCTTTAATAGGAAATCCGAATACAGGGAAAACCTCACTTTTTAATCAACTTACGGGTTTAACACAGAAAGTAGGAAATTACCCAGGCGTAACGGTAGATAAAAAACAAGGATCCTGTAAACTGTCTGCAACACAGAATGCAGTAATTACAGATTTACCGGGAACTTATAGTATAAACCCTACTTCTGTAGACGAAAGTATTGTTTTAAAAACTTTACTTAAAAAAGATATAAAAGAATCACCAGATGTAATTTTAGTAGTTGCAGATGTAGAAAACTTAAAGCGAAATTTATTATTATTTTCTCAAATTAAAGACTTAGAAATCCCTACGGTTTTGGCCATAAATATGGTAGACCAAATGACTAGAAAAGGAATTTCTATAGACTTAACAGCACTAAAAGAAGAACTAAATACAGAAGTTGTTTTAATAAGTGCTAGAAAAAATCAAGGAATTGAAGCCGTAAAAGCTGCTATTATTAAATGTCATGTTGCTGCAAAAGCAACACCAATGTGCGATAATAAGAAGATAGACCCTGCGTATTTTGAGGAGTTAAAAGCAATTAACCCAAATTACACATTGTATGAGTTGTGGTTAATGGTTACACAAAAGAATTTTCCAGAAGAAATTTCTAAACAAGAAAAAGAAAAACTACTGTCTTTTAATAAAGATGTTTCTAAATTAAAGAAATACCAGCATAAAGAAACTATTTATCGCTACCAAGAGATTAATAAAATTTTAAAAAACACCTATTTAGTAGACAAGAGCAAAGCCAAAGATTTAAGGGCTAAGTTAGATAAGGTTTTTACACATAGAATCTTTGGATATTTTATTTTCTTATTGGTTTTACTGTTAATTTTTCAATCTATTTTCGATTGGTCTTCTTTACCAATGGATTTAATTGATACTACTTTTGCAGAACTATCAGATTTTGCAAGAAGTAATTTACCAACAGGTGTTTTATCAGATTTAATCGTGGAAGGAATTATTCCGGGTATTGGTGGTGTTATTATTTTTATACCACAAATTGCTATTTTATTTTTGTTTATAGCCGTTTTAGAAGAAACGGGTTATATGAGTCGTGTTGTTTTTCTAATGGATAAAATTATGCGCCGTTTTGGGATGAATGGAAAATCTATAATTCCA
The DNA here is from genome assembly GCA_905181765.1 of Flavobacteriales bacterium UBA6772. GTDB lineage: Bacteria > Bacteroidota > Bacteroidia > Flavobacteriales > Flavobacteriaceae > Polaribacter. The sequence goes on from CAJIYW010000005.1 coordinate 97,661, forward strand.
TTAATTTCTGGGACTGCCTGCGCAATTCCTGCAATTATGGCAACAAGAACCATTTCTAGTTGGAAAGAACGTTTAATTACTATTTTGGTAGTTCCTTTTACAACGTGTTCTGCAAGACTGCCTGTTTATGCAATTTTAATTTCGTTAATTATACCAGACACAAAAATATTTGGATTTTATAATTTACAAGCTTTTACATTACTAATGTTGTATGCTTTGGGTTTCGGGACTGCAATTTTAGCAGCTTATATTTTACAGAAAACCTTAAAAATTAAAAGCAATTCTTTCTTTGTGGTAGAGATGCCTAACTATAAATTACCCTCTGTAAAAAATGTATTGTTTGATGTTTTAGAAAAAACAAAAGCTTTTGTTTTAGGTGCAGGGAAAATTATTTTAGCCTTGTCTGTAGTTTTGTGGTTTTTAGCTTCTAACGGACCAGAATCTTACAAGAATGCTGAACAAAATACCATAGAAAAAGTAGCAAATAAAAACTTAGGAACCGATGAATTGCAGCAAAAAATTGCAGCGGTAAAATTAGAAAATTCTTATATTGGTATTATGGGTAAGTCTATAGAGCCAGCTATAAGACCTTTGGGGTACGATTGGAAAATTGGAATTGCCCTAATTACATCTTTTGCAGCTAGAGAGGTGTTTGTAGGTACTTTAGCTACTATTTATAGTGTAGGTTCAGATGATGAAAACACTACTACTATTAAAGAGAAAATGCGCTCAGAAATTAATCCGGCAACGGGTAAAAAAATATTTAATTTCCCAGCGGGCATGTCTTTATTAGTTTTTTACGCGTTTGCAATGCAGTGTATGGCAACTTTAGCTATTGTAAAGCGCGAAACTAAAACATGGAAATGGCCTTTAATTCAACTTTTTGGGATGACAGGTTTGGCCTATGTATGTTCACTAATTGTTTTTCAAATTCTTAAATAATGCAAGAAATAGCCGTTTATGTATTGTTGATTTTAGCTTTATTTTTCTTGGTAAAGAAATACGTTTTTCCATCTAAGAAAAAAGGAAATTGTAATACAGGTTGCGATTGCCATTAAAAGTTAACAAAAAATTAATAGAAACTCAATGTAAGGTTTTCTATTTTTTGTGACAAATTTGAAAATCAATAATAATTAATTTTATAAAAATGAAAAAATCAATATTAGCAATTGCAATTTTTGCAATCACCTTAATTAGTTCAACAGAAATTTCTGCACAAAAATTCCCTAAATTAGATTTAAGTCCCTTAGATGCAGCATCATACCCAAGTAGTTACTAGAAATTCAGACAAGGTTGTAAAGGTTGTTTATGGGAGGCCACAATTAAAAGGAAGAGATTTAGCAAAACTAGCGCCTAATGATAAAGTTTGGAGAACAGGAGCAAACGAAGCAGCAGAAATTACATTTTATAAAGATGTAATTTTTGGAGGAAAAGCAGTAAAAGCAGGAACCTATTCTTTATTTACAATACCAGCTTCAGAAGCAGATTGGACCGTAATTTTGAGCACAGCAAGAAATGTTTGGGGTTCTTATTTTTACAAACAAGACGAAGATGTAGTTCGCGTTTCAGGAAAAATTTCTACATCAGAAAAAAGTATAGAAGCTTTTTCTATGCTATTTGATAAAAACATGACATTAAAAATGGGCTGGGAAAACACGGTGGTTTCTGTGTCTATAACATTAGCGGGGTCAGAAGATTAATTTTTATGGACATTTTAAAAAAACCGCTAGTTATTTAGATTGTCTACAATAGCAATTATTACAATTTTAAAAGAGGCTTCCAATACAAATTGGAAGCCTCTTTTAATTTAAAGTAAAGTAGCTTTTCACTTAGAAAGATTAAACGTAAATTTGTCGCTTAATTAAGTAAATAGAAATGCAATACAATCATCAAGAAATAGAAGAAAATTGGCAAAAATTTTGGGCAGAAAATCAAACTTTTAAAGCCTCAAATACCTCTGAAAAGCCAAAATATTATGTGTTAGATATGTTCCCGTATCCAAGTGGTGCAGGTTTGCATGTTGGGCATCCTTTAGGGTATATTGCAAGTGATATTTATGCACGTTATAAGCGTCACAAAGGCTTTAATGTTTTGCACCCGCAAGGGTATGATTCTTTTGGTTTACCAGCAGAACAATATGCAATTCAAACTGGCCAACACCCTGCAAAAACTACAGAAGCAAATATTGCAACCTATAGAAAACAATTAGATAAAATTGGTTTTTCTTTTGATTGGAGTACAGAAGTACGAACTTCAAATCCTGAATATTATAAATGGACACAGTGGATTTTTATTCAGTTGTTTAATTCTTGGTATCATAAAGACACAGACAAAGCAGAAGACATTTCTACTTTAATTTCAATCTTCAAAAAATCTGGAAACGCGAAAGTAAATGCTGTATCAGATGAAGATATTACCTCTTTTTCTGCGGAAGAATGGAACGCTTTTTCTACCAAAGAACAAGAAGAAATTTTATTACAATACCGCTTAACTTTTTTATCGGATACAGAAGTAAATTGGTGCCCTGGTTTGGGAACCGTTTTAGCAAATGATGAAATTGTAAACGGAGTCTCAGAACGAGGAAGTCATCCTGTTGTTAGAAAAAAGATGACACAATGGTCTATGCGAATTTCTGCTTATGCACAGCGTCTATTAGATGGTTTAGAAACGATAGATTGGCCACAACCTTTAAAAGATTCTCAAACGAATTGGATTGGGCGTTCTCAGGGAGCAATGGTTTCTTTTGAGGTTGCTAATGGTTCTGAAACAGTATCTAGTGAAGTAAAATTATCTTATAAAGAACTAGAAGCATTAAAAGAACTAAGACAAAACTTATCGAAAGCAGAGACGGTTCTTTGGGATGAATTAAAAAATAAAAAAGGAGCGGCAAAATTTAGAAAAAAATACACGATTGGTGCATTTTTGGTAGATTATGTATGCTTGGCAAAAAATATAATTATAGAGTTTTCGGGCAAAGAAGATGAAGCAGCAAGAACAACTTATTTTACAAATGAAGGCTTTAATATAGTTCATTTTTCGAATGAAGAAGTAATTGAAAACGTTCTTTTAGCAGTTTCTAAAATTAATACTGCAATTCAATTTCCAAAAAAGATTGAAAAAACTGAAAGTAAAAAAGACGTCTCTTCTAGCGCAGGCCAGAAGTCTTATAAAATTGATGTTTTTACCACAAGACCAGATACTATTTTTGGGGTTTCTTTTATGACGCTTGCTCCAGAGCACGAGTTGGTTTCTAAGATTACAACAGCTGCTCAAAAAAGTGCAGTTAAAAAGTATATTACTGCCACTGCAAAACGTTCTGAACGTGATCGAATGGCAGATGTTAAAACTATTTCTGGTGTATTTACAGGAGCGTATGCAATACATCCTTTTTCTGGTGAAAAGGTTCAAATTTGGATTGGAGATTACGTACTAGCAAACTACGGAACAGGAGCTGTAATGGCAGTACCTTGTGGAGATCAAAGAGATTATGATTTTGCTAAAAAGTTCGAAATTCCGATTCCTAATATTTTTGAGGGAGTCGATATTTCTGAAGAAGCACACACAGGTAAAGACGCAACAAAAATTGCAAATTCAGATTTTTTATCAGGATTAAAATATAAGAAAGCATTAAAATTATCCATTTTTGAAATGGAGAAACGTGGCTTTGGTTACGGCAAAATAAATTATCGTTTGCGTGATGCTGTTTTTAGTAGACAACGGTATTGGGGAGAACCATTTCCGGTATATTATAAAGACGGGATGCCTCAAATGATTGATGCAAAACACCTGCCAATTGTGTTGCCAGAAGTAGAAAAATACTTACCAACAGAAGATGGGAAACCACCTTTAGGAAATGCAACAGCATGGGCTTGGGATTCTCGTGCAAAGAAAGTAGTCTCTAATGAGAAGTTAAAAAATAAGACGGTCTATCCTTTAGAACTAAATACAATGCCAGGTTGGGCAGGAAGTTCTTGGTATTTTAATAGATATATGGATGCTACCAATACAGAAGAATTTGCAAGCAAAGAATCTTTAGATTATTGGAAAGAAGTAGATTTATATATTGGAGGCTCAGAACATGCAACAGGGCATTTATTGTATGCGCGTTTTTGGCAAAAATTCTTGTTCGATAAAGGAATTGTGCCTGTAGATGAGTTTGCAAAAAAATTGATCAATCAAGGGATGATCTTAGGAACTTCTGCTTTTGTATTCAAAGCAACTGCTTTTGTGAAAGAAGGTTGTGGTTGTGCTGATGAAAAATCGAATGCTGATGTTCTAAATAAAATACCTGCAGTACTTGTTTCTAAGAATTTATTTAGTTCTGATGACGAATTTGAAACAGTCGTTAAAAACTATCTAATGGATAAAGGATTTTTGAATCCGAATTATGCAGACATGGTAATGATTGTGAAGACTGCTATTCATGCAGATGTTTCTTTGGTAAATGCCTCTGATGAGTTGGATGTTGATGCTTTTAAAAATCATGCTTTAAATGCAGATTATAAAAACGCCGAATTTATTTTAGAAGATGGGGTTTACAAAGTAAAGCGTGAAGTAGAAAAAATGTCTAAGTCTAAATACAATGTTGTAAACCCAGATGATATTGTTGCCCAATACGGTGCAGATGCATTGCGTTTGTTCGAAATGTTTTTAGGTCCTTTAGAACAAGCAAAACCTTGGAAAACTTCCGGTATTTCTGGAGTTTCATCCTTTTTAAAGAAATTATGGAAACTTTATTTTAACGAAGAAATTTTTGAAGTTTCAAAAGAGAAAGCAACAAAAGAGGAGTTAAAGGTTTTACACAAAACAATTAAGAAGGTTCAAGAAGATATCGAGAGTTTTTCTTTTAACACTTCTGTTTCTACCTTTATGATTGCGGTAAATGATTTAACCACATTAAAATGTAATAAGCGGGCTATATTAGAACCGTTATTAGTTTTATTATCTCCGTATGCACCTCATATTTCAGAAGAACTATGGAGTAAACTAGGAAATAAAGAATCTATTTCTACGGCAGATTTTCCGGTTTTTGATGCAAAAAATTTGGTAGAAAGTGCTAAAAATTATCCGATTTCATTTAATGGTAAAATGCGTTTTACGTTAGAACTTTCGTTAGATTTATCAAAAGAAGAAATAGAGAAAACAGTTTTAGAACACGAAAAAACAATTGCACAATTAGAGGGTAGAACTCCTAAAAAAGTAATTATTGTTCCAGGAAAAATAGTAAACATAGTAGGTTAGCATGCATAGTTGCGTTTGGTATGCATTTTTGATTCTAGTCTTTTGGAAATAATAAATGAACGCAATTAAAAAATAAAAAAGAAGTGCTTAATTTTTACGAAATTATTGGTTTGTTAGCAGCGTTTATTACGACAGCATCATTTTTGCCACAGGTTTTTAAAACGTATAAAACAAAAGATACTTCAGGGCTATCTTTAACCATGTATATTGCTTTTTTTATTGGAATTGTTTTATGGTTAATTTACGGAATTCATCTAAACAGTTTGCCAATGATTTTAGCGAACTTTATCACTGCAATTTTATCTTTATTTCTAATAATTATGAAATTAAAGCATAAATAAGGGGTGATGGGATAAAAACTATAAAAGTCATTACTTCGCAATTTCTGGGTTGTAATGACTTTTTATTTGATTATCTTTAACCTAAATTATACTATTAATGTCTTTAGGAATCGTTTTTGAAGCCCAATAAAAAACCATAAAATTTGATTCGTTTATCCAGTATCTCTTTAAGAATTCGTATTTTTTTATCCATGATTTTATTGGTGTTGTTAACATCTATTTTAATTTTGGTAGTAACGGTATACCAGTATGATGAGCAGACAAAAGACTATAATATTCAGCGTTTTGAGCGTAAAGAAGTTATTGCAAAAAAAACGATTGAATTAGAGCTTACAAATAAAACCACACATCCGGTAAATACAGATAATTTATCGAAGATTTTTCAGGATAGAATTTATGAGATATCCTCCATAAACAAACTGAATATTACAATTTATAGTTTAAAAGGAAACTTACTAAAAACTTCATTTGGTAATGCGTTTGAAAAAATAGATACCACGCCTTTAACAGATTATATAGTTTCTGAATTGGCACAAAACTCAAATCATAGAATTTTAAAAAATAAAGAAATTGACGGTACAAGTTATCAGACCTCATATTCTTATATAAACGGCCCAAAATTTAAACGAATAGGTATTTTAGAATTACAATTTACGCAAGATAACTCTGAAATAGAAGCAGAGCTTAAAGAGTTTATTTACAGATTAAGTTTGGTGTATTTGCTAATGTTTTTGTTAGCAATTTCTTTTGCTTATTTTTTATCTAGTTATATTACACATTCTATAAAAACGATTTCAGATAAAATGCAACATACGCGTTTGAACGAAAGAAATGAGAAAATTATATTAAATAAAGCAAGCTCAGAAATTGAGATTTTAGTAGATGCTTACAATAATATGATAGATCAGTTAGAAGAAAGTGCAGCAAGATTAGCTAAAAGTGAAAGAGAACAGGCTTGGAGAGAAATGGCAAAACAAGTGGCACATGAGATTAAAAATCCGTTAACACCAATGCGTTTGTCTGTGCAAAGTTTTGAGCGAAAATTTAATCCAGAGGATGAAAACATTAAAGAAAAACTAAAAGAATACAGTCAAACTTTAATTCAACAAATAGATGTTATGAGTTCAATAGCCTCTGCTTTTTCAGATTTTGCAAAAATGCCAACTCAGAAAAAAGAAAAAATTGAAATTATAAGTATTGTAAAATTAGCTTTAGATATTTTTAACGAAAAATCTATTAAATACCTAACAAACGAAAAGGAATTATACGCTTTTTTAGATAAAACACAGCTGATTAGAATTGTAACTAATTTGGTTAAAAATGCTCTTCAGGCAACAGAAAACGAAGAAAACCCTTTCATAAATGTTGAAATAATATCTAAAGGGTCTAAAATAAAAATAGTAGTTTCAGACAATGGAAAAGGAATTTCTGAAGAGGTAAAAGATTTAATATTTGAACCTAAATTTACTACAAAAACAAGTGGAATGGGCCTAGGATTGCCAATGATAAAAAACATTATTGAAGCCTATGATGGTGCTATTTCATTCACGTCAAATAAAGGTACTGGAACAGTTTTTACTGTAATTTTACCCAAAAAATAAATTTAAAGTAGAATTTATAGTTTTAATACCCATTTTAAATACATAACAAAATGATTTTCGAAAACATCTTAGTTCAAAAGACAGCTGCTTTAGCACAAATAACAATCAATAGACCAAAAAAATTAAATGCCTTAAATAAGGCAACTATATATGAGCTACACAAGGCTTTTGATGTGCTAGAAAGTGATTTAAATATAAAAGCAATTATACTTACAGGTAGCGGAGAAAAAGCATTTGTTGCTGGAGCAGACATTTCTGAATTTGCACATTTTACTGCAGAAGAGGGTGCTACTTTAGCTAGAGAAGGTCAAGAAATATTATTTAATTTTATTGAAAATTTAGCAACACCCGTAATTGCTGCAATTAATGGTTTTGCATTAGGTGGTGGTTTAGAGCTAGCAATGGCTTGCCATTTTAGAATTGCATCAGAGAACGCAAAAATGGGCTTACCAGAAGTTTCGCTTGGAGTAATTCCGGGTTACGGTGGTACACAGCGTTTACCGCAGTTGGTTGGTAAGGGAAAAGCAATGGAAATGATTATGACTGCCGGAATGATTTCTGCAGAAGATGCCAAGAACTGTGGTTTGGTTAATCATGTAACAACGCAAGAAGAATTAATGCTATTAGCAGAAAAAATTGCAAGTAAAATATTAAGAAACTCACCGGTAGCAATTAGTGCTGCAATTGTAGCAGTAAATGCTAATTTCGAAGACGGTGTAAATGGATTTGATACAGAAATTAATGCTTTTGGAGACTGTTTTGGAACGGAAGACTTTAGAGAAGGAACTAACCGCTTTTCTTGAAAAAAGAAAACCTAATTTCTCTGGGGATTAAAATAAAAAAAAGCGAGTCAATTAAGACTCGCTTTACCATTAAACTTTAGTGTAAGCTTAATGAGAACAATTAACTAAATTATTTATATTTTAAAATTTTTACTGATAATTTTTGTTATCAGCACTTATAGCTACTGTATAATTACCTTTTTTGTTTTTTAACAACCTTAAGGCTCTATTTAAAATTTTAGCATCTTTAGCCGTTTCAGTATAAATAACCTCACCTTTATAATATAATGTTATTTTTACAGGCTGGTTTTCTAAAGATATTTTAGAAATAAGTAGTAAATTATCTTGGGTTCTAATAACTGGCTTAAAAATTGTTTTATTTTCTTCAGGTAAAAAAGTAATAAGTCTGTTTTCTACTAAAAATGGCTTTATAATTGTTTCAAAATCCTTTTCTAATTCTGTTGTGTATTTTCCGTTTTCTAAACCAGTTAAATCAAATGTTCTAGCGTAATTTCCGGCCATTTCAATAATATCGCTATACATTACAATACTATTTGCGTTTTTTATAGATAAAACCTGTCCTTTTTTTACTGCTGTAAATTCAACTTTAACTTTTCTCCCTTCTATGGTAGAAGAAATGTTTTTTTCTGTTGCGTAGCTTACTAATGATAATAAGAATGTAACCGCTACTAAGTACTTTTTAATTGTTGTTTTCATATTTTTTTATTTATGTATTATGAACACTACAAAATTAGGGCAGATTTAGAACTTAGAAAACATCTAAATTGACGAGTATATGTGCTAAATTATCACAATATCTAATGTTAAATTAACATTAAGTTAATATAGCATACAATGAAGTTAATTTTATGTCTTTTGTTATCTTTTAGTATTGTAATTTTGTTTTAAATTAGTACTCATTGAAGACAAAACCTACATTAGAAAAAATTACACCAAGTTTTGGTAGTTCTTTATTAGTAAAAAAGCACGTTCAGTTTTTAAAAACGAATAAAGCTTTTTGGCACTTTCATCCAGAAATAGAAATTGTATATGTAAACAAAGGAAAAGGAAAAAGACACATCGGAAACCATATAAGTTATTTTAACAATAGCCAATTGGTGTTAATTGGGTCTAATTTGCCACATTTAGGTTTCTTGGATCGTTTAACAACCAATGGTTCTGAAACATTAATACAGTTTAAACCAGAGTTTTTAGGAGTAGATTTTTTTAAAATTCCAGAGATGGTTGCTATCGCTCAGCTTTTTGAGCGTGCAAAAAAAGGAATTCGATTTAATATTGAAATAAAGAAGAGAATTGGAGCTAAAATTGAAGCGTTAGTAAATTTAGAAGGCCCACATAGAATTATTTCTTTCTTAGATATTTTAAGAGAATTAGCGCAAACAGATGATTATACAATTTTAAATGCAGATGGTTTTGCTTTCGAAACGCAGCCCCAAGATAGTAGTAAAATAGATATCATATTTAAACATATAAATGAGAATTTTAACCAGCATATAAGTTTAGATGAAATTGCAGGGTTGGTTAGTATGACGGTGCCTGCCTTTTGCCGGTTTTTTAAAAAAACAACTTCAAAGACATTTACGAAATTAGTAAATGAGTACAGAGTTGTGCATGCTACAAAATTGCTATCCGAAAGTAATATGAGTATTACAGATATTTGTTTTGAGTGTGGTTTTAATAATTTTTCTCATTTTAATAAACTATTTAAAGAGTTTACAGGTAAATCTGCATCAAAATATAGAAGTCAAATGTTAAAACTTGTACAGTAAAATAAAACGCTATTAAAATGAAAACCTCCAAAGATAAAATTGAAGAAACATTAAGTTATTATACTTTTAAAAGTTTAGAAACTTTAAATTTTATAAATTCTAATTCGAATTTAACGGTAGAAGAAATTATAGAAAAGGCAGAGGAACTATCGGTGTTAGAGTATAAAATTACAGCTTTAGAGGCAGCAAAGGAAAATTAAACTACTTTAAACCATCCCATTCATTATAAAACTGCTGCAGATATGTTTCCATAAAAGTGTGTCTTTGTGTGGCTATTTTCTTTCCAGAAGCGGTATTTATATCGTCTAGAACAAAAGAAGTAGAGCTACGTTTTATAAAAGCGTTTAAAATTCTTTCTATCTCATGCGATACTGGCGCACCGGTTTTTAAAAATACTCCTGCACAATTTCCAGGAAGCTGTTTTGCCAAACGCGTCTATAGTTGCTGAACTTTTACACTTATTATATTCGATTAAGACCCTAAGCACAGGCAGTCAGTTTAAAAGGCAGTGGTAACAGCCGTTATGGAAATCACAGACTGTTGTTCTCTGTTCCTTGGCAGTAACGCGTTTGATTATTTGCTAGTACCCACTGCTGTCATTTCGAGTGAGAATGAACGAAGCAATCTCAATACACCCACCGAAAATAACAACAGCATAGATTTCTACCAAACCACAAATACCCCTATATATAATTTATATAGTTAGGGGCATTTTTTGTTTATAAAACCTCTTATAGATAATTCTTTTCACAGTCCTTGTTTAGGTTACCGAACAAAACTATGAACAAATTACAACACTTATACCATTTATACATACACTTATTTCAATTATAATACACCTATTTCTCTTTTTCTAAACCTATCACAATTATAAATATTTTTGCTCCAAAATTAGTTATTTACAGAAAAATAGAAGAGAATTAATATGAAAAATTTATATTTAGTAATTATAGCATTGGTTTTTGCCACACCAATTTTCGCAAAAAGTGCTGCTACTAAAGTTACATTCAGTATTGCTCCAACAACTGTATTTACAAACAAAGAAGATTTACAGACAGCTGTTGCTGCATGGATTGCAGATGAGACCACTGCAACTACCACCTATGGAGATATTAAAGAGTGGAATGTTTCCGCTATTACAGATATGTCTAATTTATTTTATGGTGCTACTTCTTTTAACAGTGATATTAGTGGTTGGGATACTTCTAATGTAACTATTATGTCTAATTTATTTTATGGTGCTACTTCTTTTAACCAACCTATTGGTGTTTGGGATACTTCTAGTGTAATTGCTATGGCAACTATGTTTTATGGTGCTACTTCTTTTAACAGTGATATTAGTGGTTGGGATACTTCTAGTGTAAGTACTATGGCACAGATGTTTCATGACGCTACTTCTTTTAACCAATCTATTGGAGATTGGAATACATCTAGTGTAAGTACTATGGAACAGATGTTTCGAAATGCTACTTCTTTTAACCAACTTATTGGAGCTTGGGATACTTCTAGTGTTATTAATATTAGATATATGTTTTATGACGCTACTTCTTTTAACCAATCTATTGGAGATTGGAATACATCTAGTGTAACTAATATGTTAAGTATGTTTAGTGGCGCTACTGCTTTTAACCAAACTATTGGAGCTTGGGATACTTCTAAGGTAACTAATATGGCAAGTATGTTTGGTGGCGCTACTTCTTTTAACAGTGATATTAATGGTTGGGATACTTCTAGTGTAACTATTATGGCAAGTATGTTTAATGGTGCTACTTCTTTTAACCAACCTATTGGAAATTGGGTTACTTCTAGTGTAACTACTATGACACAGATGTTTAATGGTGCTACTTCTTTTAACCAAACTATTGGAGATTGGGATACTTCTAATGTAACTAATATGTTAAGTATGTTTAATGGTGCTACTTCTTTTAACAGTGATATTAGTGGTTGGAATACTTCTAGTGTAAGTAATATGGGAACTATGTTTTATGGTGCTACTTCTTTTAACCAACCTATTGGAAATTGGGTTACTTCTAGTGTAACTACTATGACACAGATGTTTAAAAGTGCTATTTCTTTTAACCAACCTATTGGAAATTGGGATACTTCTAGAGTTACTAGTATTAGATATATGTTTTATGACGCTACTTCTTTTAACCAAGACATTGGAGATTGGGATGTGTCTGTAGTTACTGAAGCTGACAATATGTTTCACCTCTCTAGTTTTAGTTTAGCAAATTATGAATCATTACTGGTTGGTTGGTCTACTATAGATTCAGATGAAGCTGGCTTACAGTCTGACGTTAACTTTAACCTCGAAAACGGCGTTTTTGTGTATTGTAATGCTACTATTACAGCTGCAAAAAATATTTTAACAGGTAGTCCATACTCATGGGTTATTATTGGTGATACACAGAATTGCCCACCAGAAATTACAGGTGGTGACACTGCAGACTTATCTGTAACTGAAAACCAAATAGCCGTAGCAACGATTACTTCAACAGATGTGGATGAGACTGACCCTGGTAATAGATTTTCAATCATTCTTACTGGAACTGACTCTAGTTTATTTAACATTACAGAAGGTGGTGTTTTAACTTTTGTTGTTGCGCCTGACTATGAAGTCCCTATCTTCTACCACCTCAAATGTTTATAATGTTATTGTTACAGCACAAGATTATGGAGGTCTTACAGATACACAATCAATTACAGTTACGGTTACCAATGTAGATGAAGTTGTACCTACAATTACATCAGGGGATACAGGAGCGAATTTAGAAGAGAATAGTGGTGCAGGTCAAACGATTTATACAATTACTGCTACTGCCAATGATGGTGGTACTATTCGTAGTTATGTCATTGCAGGAACAGATGCAGGTTTACTATCGGTAAACGCTTCAACAGGAGTTGTTACATTAACAGCAGATCCAGATTACGAGACAAAGTCATCTTATAGTTTCACAGTTACCGCTGCAGATGAATTAGGGACAAGTGCTGCGACTACAGTTACATTTGATATTACCGATCTAGATGGTCATGAACCTACAATTACATCAAGTGCTGCAGGAACAAATAAAGCAGAGAATAGTGGAATCAATCAAACGATTTATACAATTACTGCTACTGCCAATGATGGAGGAACTATTGGTAGTTATGCCATTGCAGGAACAGATGCAGTTTACTATCGGTAGACGTTTCAACAGGTGTTGTTACATTAACAGCAGATCCAGATTACGAGACAAAGTCATCTTATAGTTTCACAGTTACCGCTGCAGATGCAGCAGGAACAAGTGCTGCTACTACAGTTACATTTGCTATTACCAATGTTGATGAAGTTGTACCTACAATTACATCAAGTGCTGCAGGAGCGAATTTAGAAGAGAATAGTGGTGCAGGTCAAACGATTTATACAATTACAGCTGATGCCAATGATGGAGGAACTATTGGTAGTTATGCCATTGCAGGAACAGATGCAGGTTTACTATCGGTAAACGCTTCAACAGGAGTTGTTACATTAACAGCAGATCCAGATTACGAGACAAAGTCATCTTATAGTTTCACAGTTACCGCTGCAGATGAATTAGGAACAAGTGCTGCTACTACAGTTACATTTGCTATTACCAATGTTGATGAAGTTGTACCTACAATTACATCAAGTGCTGCAGGAACAAATAAAGCAGAGAATAGTGGAGCTGGTCAAACGATTTATACAATTACTGCTACTGCCAATGATGGAGGAACTATTGATAGTTATGTCATTGCAGGAACAGATGCAAGTTTACTATCGGTAGACGTTTCAACAGGTGTTGTTACATTAACAGCAGATCCAGATTACGAGACAAAGTCATCTTATAGTTTCACAGTTACCGCTACAGATGCAGCAGGAACAAGTGCTGCTACTACAGTTACATTTGCTATTACCAATGTTGATGAAGTTGTACCTACAATTACATCAGGGGATACAGGAGCGAATTTAGTAGAGAATAGTGGAGCTGGTCAAACGATTTATACAATTACTGCTACTGCCAATGATGGAGGAACTATTGGTAGTTATGCCATTGCAGGAACAGATGCAGGTTTACTATCGGTAGACGTTTCAACAGGTGTTGTTACATTAACAGCAGATCCAGATTACGAGACAAAGTCATCTTATAGTTTCACAGTTACCGCTACAGATGCAGCAGGAACAAGTGCTGCTACTACAGTTACATTTGCTATTACCAATGTTGATGAAGTTGTACCTACAATTACATCAGGGGATACAGGAACGAATTTAGTAGAGAATAGTGGAGCTGGTCAAACGATTTATACAATTACTGCTACTGCCAATGATGGAGGAACTATTGATAGTTATGTCATTGCAGGAACAGATGCAAGTTTACTATCGGTAGACGTTTCAACAGGAGTTGTTACATTAACAGCAGATCCAGATTACGAGACAAAGTCATCTTATAGTTTCACAGTTACCGCTACAGATGCAGCAGGAACAAGTGCTGCTACTACAGTTACATTTGCTATTACCAATGTTGATGTATTTACAAACAAAGAAGATTTACAGACAGCTGTTGCTGCATGGATTGCAGATGAGACCACTGCAACTAACACCTATGGAGATATTAAAGTGTGGAATGTTTCCGCTATTACAGATATGTCTAATTTATTTTATGGTGCTACTTCTTTTAACAGTGATATTAGTGGTTGGGATACTTCTAATGTAACTAATATGGACAGTATGTTTAATGGTGCTACTTCTTTTAACCAACCTATTGGTGTTTGGGATACTTCTAGTGTAAGTAATATGGCAAGTATGTTTAATGGTGCTACTTCTTTTAACCAAAATATAAATACTAAAGCAGTTGATGCTTCAGGGGTTCCGTTTGGCGCTTGGGATACTTCTAGTGTAAGTACTATGACACAGATGTTTCAAGGCGCTACTGCTTTTAACCAACCTATTGGAGCTTGGGATACATCTAGTGTAACTAATATGTTAGGATTGTTTCAAGGCGCTACTGCTTTTAACCAACTTATTGGAGCTTGGGATACTTCTAAGGTAACTACTATTAGATATATGTTTCAAAATGCTACTTCTTTTAACCAACCTATTGGAGATTGGGATGTGTCTAATGTTACTGATATGAGTCATGTTTGATGGTGCTGCTTCTTTTAACCAACCTATTGGAGCTTGGGATACATCTAGTGTAACTAATATGTTAAGTATGTTTTATGGTGCTACTTCTTTTAACAGTGATATTAATGGTTGGGATACTTCTAGTGTAACTAATATGGGAGGTATGTTTAGAGGTGCTACTTCTTTTAACCAAAATATAAATACTAAAGCAGTTGATGCTTCAGGGGTTTCGTATTGGAGCTTGGGATACTTCTAGTGTAAGTACTATGACACAGATGTTTCAAGGCGCTACTGCTTTTAACCAACCTATTGGAGCTTGGGTTACTTCTAGTGTAACTACTATGGGAGATATGTTTGGTGGTGCTACTTCTTTTAACAGTGATATTAGTGGTTGGGATACTTCTAGTGTAAGTACTATGACACAATGTTTCAAGGTGCTACTGCTTTTAACCAACCTATTGGAAATTGGGTTACTTCTAGTGTAACTAATATGAGCGGTAATGTTTAGTGGCGCTACTGCTTTTAACCAAGATATTGGAAATTGGGTTACTTCTAGTGTAACTACTATGATATATGTTTTATGACGCTACTTCTTTTAACCAAGACATTGGAGATTGGGATGTGTCTATAGTTACTGAAGCTGACAATATGTTTCACTTCTCTAGTTTTAGTTTAGCAAATTATGAATCATTACTGGTTGGTTGGTCTACTATAGATTCAGATGAAGCTGGCTTACAGTCTGACGTTAACTTTAACCTCGAAAACGGCGTTTTTGTGTATTGTAATGCTACTATTACAGCTGCAAAAAATATTTTAACAGGTAGTCCATACTCATGGGTTATTATTGGTGATACACAGAATTGCCCACCAGAAATTACAGGTGGTGACACTGCAGACTTATCTGTAACTGAAAACCAAATAGCCGTAGCAACGATTACTTCAACTGATGTGGATGAGACTGACCCTGATAATAGATTTTCAACCACTCTTACTGGAACTGACTCTAGTTTATTTAACATTACAGAAGGTGGTGTTTTAACTTTTATTACTGCGCCTGACTATGAAAACCCTACTTCTTCTACCACCTCAAATGTTTATAATGTTATTGTTACAGCACAAGATTATGGAGGTCTTACAGATACACAATCAATTACAGTTACGGTTACCAATGTAGATGAAGTTGTACCTACAATTACATCAGGGGCTGCAGGAGCGAATTTAGCAGAGAATAGTGGTGCTGGTCAAACGATTTATACAATTACTGCTACTGCCAATGATGGTGGTACTATTCGTAGTTATGCCATTGCAGGAACAGATGCAGGTTTACTATCGGTAAACGCTTCAACAGGAGTTGTTACATTAACAGCAGATCCAGATTACGAGACAAAGTCATCTTATAGTTTCACAGTTACCGCTTCAGATGATTCAGGGATAAGTCTACCTACTGAAGTAACATTGCAAATCATAGACTTAGATGAAGTACCACCTGTAATTACATTAGAAGGAGACAACCCACAGATCATAGTGCTAGGAAGTCCTTACGTTGAATCAGGAGCAATAGCCTCAGACAATGAAGACGGTAACCTTTCTATAGCTATAGTTACAACTAATCTGAATTTAGGCATTACAGGAAGTTACACGGTTACTTATAATGTTATGGATGCTGCAGGTAATAAAGCAGTAGAAGTTACAAGAACTGTAACAATCATCGCTAGCAGCATTATTACAATAGACGGACCTGAAACACGGTCAGAATCTATTATAGGCAGTGATGTAGTGATTACAGAGGCAGGTTCCTTAGTTCTTCAAGGTGATGCTGGTATAGAAGGAAGTATTGATATTTCCTCCGGAGCACAACTTACTTTAGAAGGTTTAGGAATCATTACAGGAAACGTAACTATTATCGATGGTGGCTCATTAATAGCTACTCAAGGTTCAGTTCAAGGTACTGTAACATATTCAAGAAATGTACCCACTACAAACTGGTATTTAATTTCAGCTCGAGTTGTGGCTAATGCAGAAATAGCTAGTGTAGCAGCTTCAAACTTAGCTCCAGGTTCTGGAAACAATCTAGGTTTTGCTGATTATGATAATTCTTCAGCCAATTGGTCTTATTACCAAGATGGAGTTTCTGGAACAGGATATTTTGTGTCAGGAGAAGGTCATGCAGTAAAATTGAATTCTCAAGGTGAAGTAGTTTTCTCAGGAAGTTTTAATGCTGCAGATGCAAGTATTGCAGTATTAACGACAGGTACTAATAATTTTAACTTAATAGGAAACCCATATTTAGCATCTGTTTCTGTATTAGAGATGTTAGAAGAAACAAACAATGCAAGCTTATTATCAGAACAAACAGTTTGGCTATGGGATCAATCAGTAGAAGCTTATGTTACAAAGAACCTTGTAGCAGATTTCTATAGCCCCTGGTCAAGGATTTTGGGTAGCTGCATTAAACACTACAAATACAAAGTCATGCAGCAGACACTTTCCAAAGAACCACAAATAGACCTGAGATTAACATAACAATGACCAATGGAACAGATACTAGACATACAGATATCTTTTACATTGATGGAACAACCACTGGTTTTGACAATGGATATGACAGCTCTATCTTTGAAGGCTTGTCTTCTGAGTTTTCTTTATACACAAGAGCTGTGGCTAATGAAAATGGTAGAAATTTAGCAATTCAGTCTTTACCACAAGAGGCTTATGAAAGCATGGTAATCCCTGTAGGAGTAAAAGCAGCACCAGAGAGTACTTTAGCATTCTCTGCAAGCTCACAAAACCTACCAGAAGGCACTTATGTATACTTAGAAGACATCGACCGCTCAATGGAATCTAGGGCAATGATAATAATACACACAATGTAAGCCTTTCAAGTACTCTAGACGGAGTAGGAAGATTCTATATGCACACCATCTCTAGTTCTCTTGGTAATGATAATATAACACTTAGTGGTGTTAAGATCTTTAGTTTAGATAACAGAACGCTTCGTGTTTTAGGAGTAGAACAGCAGGCAAAATTAAAGCTCTATAGTATCTTAGGAGCAGAAGTGCTTAAGACTAATTTTATAGGAACAGGTGCCAATAATTTAGCACTACCTTATCTAAAGACAGGTATTTATATTTTAGAGTTAGATACTAATAAAGGAGTTTTAAACAAAAAAATTATTATTGAATAATGCCTAAAATGATGAAGAACACAAAACAAGACAAGAAAGATATTACTCGAAAGGAAGCCTTAGGCAAAATAGGTAATTATGGAAAGTATGCAGCTTTAACCGCTATAGGTACTTACATACTATTAAACCCTAAAAAGGCGCAAGCCTCTAGCCCACTAGACAACCCAGGAGAGGGTTTTTAGAAACCAAGACAGGCAAGAAAAGAAAAATCGTTTAAAAAGAAATTTTTAAACGATTTTTTTTTGGATTAAAGATGATTCTTTTAGTGTAAAAAAGGTGTTTATACCTGTTATGATTTGAAATTTTTTTAAAAAAATTAATCATTTTTTTATAAATAAAGGCAATGCAACCCGCAATAGGTATTAAACTTTTAAGATATAGTATAGGTTCTTTTTTGCAGAATTATCTAGATAATAAACCTTTACTTGCGAGGTAATTGTTCTGAAAAACTATTTTAAACCATCCCATTCGTCATAAAACTGCTGCAGATATGTTTCCATAAAAGTGTGTCTTTGTGCAGCAATTTTCTTTCCAGAAGCGGTGTTCATTTTATCCTTTAAGAGCAACAGTTTTTCATAAAAATGATTAATCGTTGGGGCATCCGACTTTTTATATTGCTCTTTTGTCATATTTAAATTCGGAATAATTTCAGGATCATACAACCCCCTGTTTTTAAAGCCACCGTAATTAAAACACCGTGCAATACCAATGGCACCAATTGCATCTAATCGGTCTGCATCTTGCACAACTTCTAATTCTATAGAAGTAAATTTTTTAGACGCTGTATCTAAAAGAATTTTTATAAGAAATATGCTGTATTATGTTTACAACATGCTTAATAATTTCTTTGCTCACATTTTGGTTTGTAAGAAATTCAGAAGCTACTCTCGGTCCAACAGTTTCATCCCCATTATAAAATTTAGGATCTGCAATATCATGCAAAAGGGCTGCTAAAGAAACTACAAAGACATCTACTTTTTCATCTTTAGAAATTAAAATTGAATTTTTAAAAACGCGCTCTATATGAAACCAATCGTGGCCGCCTTCGGCATTTTTTAATTCCTTTTTTACAAAGGCAATGGTAGCAGCAATAATTTTTTCTTTGTCCATTATTTTTTGATTGCGATACGCACAGTGGATTATTAGAATAATAATACGCACATGATTTAGTAAAAATAAAAAATCCACTCTAATTAGAGTGGATTTTTTTTAAAAGTCTTTATTTAAAATGATACTAGCAAAATTCATCATAAGCTTGCGCTAAATTCTGAGCAATCATTTGTGCAGATCTACCTTCTATATGGTGGCGTTCTAACATGTGCACCAAATTACCATCTTTAAACAATGCAATTGCTGGTGAAGATGCTGGAAAAGGAATCATAAACTCTCTTGCTTTTTGTGTAGATTCTTTTTCTACACCTGCAAAAACAGTAGTTAAGTTAGTAGGTGTCTTTTCTGCAGCTAAAGAAGCAATTGCTCCTGGTCTTGCAGTACCAGCTGCACAACCACAAACTGAGTTTACCATTACTAAAGTGGTTCCTTTTTTAGACATTGCGTTATCAACGTCTTTACTTGTATATAATGCTTCAAAACCTGCGTTAGTTAATTCTTCGCGCATTGGTTTTACTAATTCTTCTGGATACATAAATGTTATAATTTTAAAAGGCAAAGATAAGAATAAGTTCAACAAAATTCAAATTTAAAGGCATTGTTGTTATAATGTAAATATCAATAAAATTGATGCTTTTAAAATAGTCCTAAAAATACTACTTTTCATATCTTTGAAAAATATAAAAAAGAATTATGGGAAATTTTACAAAATGGTTAGGAGCAGGTTTAGGATTTACTTTCGGTGGCCCAATTGGGGCTGCGTTGGGGTTTGCTATTGGTAGTTTTGTAGGTGGTTTTTCTGAAGCAGATTTAACCCAAGAACAAAGAGCGTACCAGCAAAGAGCTGGCAGCAGCAGAGGTGGTGCTGATACACAATCTGGAGATTTTGAAATGAGTTTACTTGGTGTTAGCCTCTATTGTTATTAAGGCAGATGGCAGAATAGACCAGAAAGAATTGGATTTTGTGAGAGCACAATTTACAGGAATGTATGGTAAAGAAAGGGCAAACAGTGCTTTTAAACTTTTTAAAGGTATTGTTAAAAAAGAGATTTCTGCAAGGCAAGTTTGTATGCAAATAAGAAGTCATATGCCACATGCTTCTCGTTTACAATTGCTTCATTTCTTATTTGGTATTGCAAAAGCAGACGGTTTTGTTACCGAGAGTGAAGTGGAAGAAATAAGAAAAATTGCAGGGTATCTGTATATAAATGACAGAGATTACACCTCTATAAAAGCAATGTTTTATGATGAATCTGATAATGCATATAAAATTTTAGAAATTACAAAAGAGGCTTCTACCAATGAAGTAAAGAAGGCATATCGAAAAATGGTTAAGAAATACCACCCAGATAAATTAGTAGGTTTAGGTAAAGAACATTTAAAAGGTGCTAATGAAAAATTTCAAAGTATTCAAGAAGCATATGATAGAATAAAAAAAGAAAAAGGAATGTAAATTGATTTCAAAAAGCTTGCTTTCTTATTCCTTTTAGGACAAGAAGTAGTGCTTCTAATTTATTTCTTATGTTGTAATTTCTTTACAACGCTGCAACTTTGCTATCTAATTTCTCCATCAAACTCAAAAAATTGATTAATTTCGCATTCTTATAAGAAACAATACACAATGAGCGCGAAATTCCCTGAATATAAAGGACTTGACTTACCAAAAGTAGCAGAAGAAATTCTAGATTACTGGCAAGAGCATAAGATATTTGAAAAAAGTGTAACTACTCGAGAAGGCGCAAAGCCTTATGTTTTCTTTGAAGGACCTCCTTCTGCAAATGGATTACCGGGAGTTCACCATGTGTTAGCGCGCGCTATTAAAGATATTTTTCCACGTTATAAAACAATGAAAGGATACCAAGTAAAGCGAAAAGCTGGTTGGGATACGCATGGTTTACCTATAGAATTAGGCGTAGAAAAAGAATTGGGTATTACCAAAGAAGACATTGGACAAAAAATTTCTGTAGAAGATTATAATGCCGCTTGTAGAACAGCAGTAATGCGTTATACAGGTATTTGGAATGATTTAACAGAGAAAATGGGCTATTGGGTAGATATGGAAGATCCATATATTACCTATGAGCCAAAATATATGGAATCTGTTTGGTGGTTGCTAAAAGAGATTTATAATAAAAAATTAATTTACAAAGGATATACAATTCAGCCATATTCGCCAAAAGCAGGAACGGGTTTAAGTTCTCATGAACTAAACCAACCAGGAACCTACCAAGACGTTACAGATACAACGGTTGTTGCACAGTTTAAAGCGATAGAAAGCACATTGCCAGACTTTTTACAAAACGAAGGAACCGTTTATTTTATAGCTTGGACAACAACTCCTTGGACGTTGCCAAGTAACACCGCATTAACTGTTGGTCCTAAAATAGAATATGTTTTAGTGTCTACCTTTAATCAATATACATTTGAGCCAATAAAAGTAATTTTAGCTAAAAACTTAGTTGGTAAACAATTTGCAGGAAAAAATAATTTTGAAGTTGAAACTTCGGAAGCATTAAGTGCTTATAATACTGGCGATAAAAAGATTCCTTTTTATGTTGTAAAAGAGTTTATAGGTAAAGATTTAGTTGACATTAGATACGAACAAATTTTAGAGTATTGCCTTCCAAATGACAATCCACAAGATGCTTTTAGAGTAATTTTGGGAGATTTTGTTACCACAGAAGATGGAACAGGAATTGTACATACAGCACCAACTTTTGGGGCAGATGACGCGATCGTTGCAAAACAAGCATCACCAGAAATTCCACCAATGTTAATAAAAGATGCTAATGATAACTTAGTTCCATTGGTGAATTTACAAGGAAAATTTAGACCAGAAATGGGTGAATTTGCTGGTAAATATGTAAAGAACGAATATTATAAAGATGGCGAAGCGCCAGAAAGATCTATTGATGTTGAGCTAGCTATTAAATTAAAAATAGAAAATAAAGCCTTTAAGGTAGAAAAATACAAGCACAGTTATCCTAATTGTTGGCGTACCGATAAACCAATTTTATATTATCCTTTAGATTCTTGGTTTATTAAAGTAACCGATGTAAAAGACAGAATGCACAGTTTAAACAAAACCATTAACTGGAAACCAGAGTCTACAGGAACTGGGCGTTTTGGAAACTGGTTGGCAAATGCAAATGATTGGAATTTATCGCGATCTAGATATTGGGGAATTCCGTTACCAATCTGGAGAACAGAAGATGGTAAAGAAGAAATTTGTGTAGGTTCTGTTGAAGAATTAAAAAATGAGATGGCAAAAGCTGTTGCAGCTGGCGTTTTAGCAAAAGATATTTTTGAAGATTTTGAAGTTGGAAATAATTCTGAAGAAAACTACGCAAAAATAGATTTACATAAGAATATTGTAGATGAAATAGTATTAGTTTCTGCTTCGGGACAGCCAATGAAACGTGAAAGCGATTTAATTGATGTTTGGTTCGATTCTGGTTCTATGCCTTATGCGCAATGGCATTATCCGTTTGAAAATAAACAGAAAATTGATGAAAATGAATCTTTTCCAGCAGATTTTATTGCAGAAGGAGTAGACCAAACAAGAGGTTGGTTCTATACCTTACATGCAATTTCAACGATGGTTTTTGATTCTGTAGCGTATAAAAACGTAGTTTCTAACGGTTTGGTTTTAGATAAAAATGGACATAAAATGTCTAAACGTTTAGGAAATGCAACAGATCCTTTTACAACATTATCAACATACGGTGCAGATGCAACCCGATGGTATATGATTGCAAATGCAAATCCTTGGGATAATTTAAAATTTGATTTAGACGGAATTGAAGAGGTGAAACGTAAGTTTTTCGGAACATTATATAATACGTATTCATTTTTTACTTTATACACAAATATTGATGGTTTTTCATACGAAGAAGCAGACATTCCTTTAGAAAAAAGACCAGAATTAGACCGTTGGATTTTATCAGAATTACACACTTTAATTCATAAAGTAGATAAATTTTATGAAGCATACGAACCTACAAGAGCTGCAAGAGCAATATCAGATTTTACACAAGATTATGTAAGTAACTGGTATGTTCGTTTGAGCAGAAGACGTTTTTGGAAAGGAGATTACCAGACAGATAAAATTTCTGCGTATCAAACTTTGTATACTGTATGAATACAATCGCAAAATTAGGCGCACCAATTGCACCGTTTTTTATGGATCGATTGTATCAAGATTTAAACGCTGTAACGAAGAAAGAAACCTCAGAAAGTATTCATTTAGCAGATTTTCCTGTGTATAATGAAAGCTTTGTAGATAAAGGCTTAGAGCACAAAATGGAAAGTGCACAAACCATCTCTTCTTTAGTACTTTCTTTAAGAGCAAAAGAGAAGATAAAAGTAAGACAACCACTTCAAAAAATAATGATTCCTGTTGACAGTGTAGCGCAAAAAGAGGCTATTTTAGCTGTTGCAGACCTAATTAAGAATGAGGTAAATATTAAAGAAATTCAGATTTTAGACGATGCATCAGAGATCTTAATCAAACAAATTAAACCTAATTTTAAAACGTTAGGTCCTAAATTTGGAAAAGATATGCGTTTTGTTGCCGCTGAAATTCAAAAATTCAACCAAGAAGATATTAACAAAATAGAAAAAGATAAACACATTTCTATTGAGGTTAACGAGAAAAATATTATTTTGGATGTCTCGGATGTAGAAATATCATCTAAAGATATAGAAGGTTGGTTGGTTGCAAATGAAGGTTTGTTAACAGTTGCTTTAGATGTTACTATCTCTGAAGAGTTGCGTAAAGAAGGAGTTGCCAGAGAATTGGTAAACAGAATTCAAAACGCAAGAAAAGATACAGGTTTAGAAGTAACAGATAAAATTAAGTTGACAATTTTAAATTTTGAAAACTTACAAAAATCTATTTCTGATAATAAAGAATATATTATGAGTGAAACATTAACTAAGGAATTGGTTTTTGTAGATGAATTAAGCAATGGTACAGAAATTGAATTTGATACCATTAAAAGTAGAATATTAATCGAAAAAATGTAATAGTATGTTGGACGTTAAATTAAGATATTCAGACGAAGATTTACAGGAGTTCAGAGTAATTATTGATCAAAAAATAACAAGAGCAGAGGCAGATTTAGCCTCATTAGAGAGTGCTTATAAAAATAATGCAGGAAACGGCACAGATGATACATCACCGTCATTTAAATCTTTTGACGAAGGTTCTGAAGTAATGAGCAAAGAAGCTAATGTGCAACTTGCCATAAGACAAGAGAAGTTCATTAGAGATCTTAAAAATGCCTTATTGCGAATAGATAATAAGACCTACGGTATTTGTAGAGTTACACGTAAATTAATTCAAAAAGAACGTTTAAAACTAGTGCCTCATGCTACTTTAAGTATTGAAGCAAAACGCAAACAATAACATTTAAAAAGCTTCCAAATGGAAGCTTTTTTAGTATTATAAACAGTAGTTAGTTTATTGGATTGCTCAACTAAAATAAAATGTAGTTAATGGATATTGGTAAGAATATTTTACTTAAAATACTGCCTTTCTTTTTTCTGATGTCTAGTGGTGCTTTCTCTCAAAAAAAAATCATAAAAAAGCTTACAACCAACACTAAAGAAATAGCTATTTTTACTAAGGGTTTGGATGATTTGGTTTTAGAAAATTCAACTTCTGAATTCATAGAAATTTTGTTATATGCAGAAGACCCAAATAAGCAGCACATTGTAATTGAAGAAAAAAGCACCAAAACTGACATAAAATTTAAGATTCCCGTTTTTAAAAGTGAAGACGCTGTCTTTAGGAAGTACATTACAAAAAGATTAAAAAGAGCATCGGTAACTATTAAAATTCCAAAAAATAAGGAGGTTTCTATTTTTGGAGAACATATAAATATTTCTTCTAAAAGCTACAATGGGAACTTAAATGTTTTGATAGAAAAAGGCATTGTTAAGTTAGACACCATCCAGCAAAACCTGGTCTTAAAAATGTATGAAGGAAACCTGTTTGGAGTGCTTAAAAAATCAAATTTAACAATAGCTTCTAAGATTGGTAAAATAAAAATAGATGCTGTTTTTTATAAAAAAAAGTATAAAGAAAACAGAACGGATACGAAGCAAAGAAATAGCAATTACTACATTAAAAGGTAATATTTTCTTAACACACCGATAAATCTAATAATAGTGTTATTTTTGTTATCATAAATTTAAAAAAAATGTCAAAAAAGAAGCTGGCAATCTTTACTATAATTATTGCAATTTTATTAGATCAGATTATAAAAATCTATGTAAAAACGCACTTTATTTTGGGCGAAGAAGTAGTGTTTTTTGACTGGTTTAGAATCCATTTTACCGAGAACAACGGCATGGCAATGGGTTTTGAATTTGGTGGTAAAGCAGGAAAACTTTTTTTAACTTTATTTAGAGTGGTTGCTGTGTCTGCAATTATTTATTGGTTAATGGGTGCTATAAAAGCCAAAACACACAATGCTGTAATTGTGGCTATTTCTTTAATTTTTTCTGGGGCAGTAGGTAATATTATAGATTCTATTTTTTACGGAGTTATTTTTGACCACCCTACTCGCAGCCTAGCGAAAATGTTTCCAGAAAATACTACAGGAGAATTATTCTATGGGAAAGTAGTAGACATGTTTTATTTTCCGCTTTGGCAAGGAACTTTACCAGAATGGATTCCTTTTATGGGTGGAGAATTCTTTACTTTCTTTCAGTACATATTTAATCCTGCAGATGCTTTTATTTCTGTTGGTGTTGCTTTGTTATTTATTTTTAGCAAACAAGCGTTTCCAAAATAAGGGTACTAGTTATTTTTTAGAGAAAATTAGGAGATGCGAATTTTATGCGTTCTTAAAAAGAGGTTTTTTTAGAATGGTTATCTAAAGGGTGTCTATTTTCCTCTAAATTTCAAAGACTCTCTATGAATTCAGTTTATCAATTATAAATTTGCGTAATTTCGTAGCATGGCCACATCCCTTAGAACTTCAAGTAAAAACCTTACCAAATGAACCTGGTGTTTATCAATATTTTGATAAAAATGAGGTAATTATTTATATTGGGAAAGCTAAAAACTTAAAGAAAAGAGTTTCTTCTTATTTTTCAAAAACGCATGAAAACGGCAAGACCAAGGTTTTAGTAACTAAAATTGTAAGTATAAAACATATTGTTGTAGAAACTGAAACGGATGCTTTATTACTAGAAAACAATCTTATAAAAAAACACAAGCCACGGTATAATATTTTATTAAAAGACGATAAAACATACCCTTGGATTTGTATAAAAAAAGAACGATTCCCTAGAATTTTTATGACACGTAGGGTTATAAAAGACGGTTCGGAATACTTTGGACCTTATACTTCTATAAAAACCGTTCGAATTTTATTAGATTTAATAAAAGAGCTGTATCCTTTAAGAACTTGCACGTATGACTTAAGCCATCAAAATATAAATGAAGGCAAATATAAGGTCTGTTTAGAATACCATTTAAAAAATTGCAAAGGAGCTTGTGAAAATTTAGAAACAGAAAGTCATTATAACAACTCTATAAAAGCCATTAGAAATATTATTAAAGGAAACTTTAAAGAAGGTTTAGAGAAGTTTCAAGAAATGATGCTGGTATGTGCAGAAAAAATGGAGTTTGAAGAAGCTCAAAAAATTAAAGAGAAACTAAGCTTATTAGGCAATTATCAATCGAAGAGTACCATTATAAATCCTGCTATAAATAATGTAGATGTTTTTTCTATTATTTCTGACGAAACGCATGGTTACGCAAACTTTTTAAAAATTTCTAATGGTGCTATTATTCAATCTCATACTACAGAAATTAAGAAAAAATTAGCCGAAACAGATACAGAATTATTAACGCATTTTATTGTTGAAATAAGACAGCGTTTTAATTCTATTTCTCCGGAAATTTATGTGCCTTTTAATGTGAATTTGGGTGGAATAGTAAAAGTAACGATTCCTAAATTGGGAGATAAAAAACGCATTGTAGAACTTTCTGAAAGAAATGCAAAATATTACCGGCAAGAGCAATTTAAACAGACACAAATTGTAGATCCAGAGCGGCATGTAAAAAGGATTATGGCGCAGATGAAAAAAGATTTGCGTTTGCATGTAGAACCACGTCATATAGAATGTTTTGATAATTCTAATATTCAAGGAACGCATCCTGTTGCAGCTTGTGTAGTTTTTAGAGATGGGAAACCAAGTAAAAAAGAGTACAGACATTACAACATAAAAACGGTTGTAGGGCCAGATGACTTTGGCTTCTATGGAAGAGGTGGTTTTTAGACGTTACAAGCGCTTATTGGAAGAAGAACAGACTTTACCACAATTAATTATTGTAGATGGTGGAAAGGGCCAGTTATCATCTGGGTTAAAAGCTTTAGAAGATTTGGGTTTGCGTGGTAAAATAGCCATTATTGGGATTGCTAAAAGATTAGAGGAAATTTATTATCCAGATGACCCTATTCCGTTATACTTAGATAAAAAATCTGAAACCTTAAAGATTACACAATATTTAAGAAACGAAGCGCATAGATTTGGAATTACCTTTCATAGAAACAAACGAAGTAAAAGCGCTATAAAATCTGAGTTAGAGCAAATTCCTGATGTGGGTGTGCAAACAATTACAACTTTATTACGTAAGTTTAAATCGGCAAAACGCGTGAAAGAAGCTTCATTAGAAGAATTAAAATCAGAAATTGGGCATGCTAGAGCGGTAAAAGTTTACACCTTTTATCACAAAAAATAAGCAGACTTTTTTTAATTTTAAAGCAAAAAAAAACCATGAAATTAATCATGGTTTTTAAATAGTTACTCTTATTTCTTAGTCATTTTGTTTTGTACTTAAATAGAATTCTTCATAGGTATTTAGAAGGTTCATTAAGCCAGAAATTAAATCTTTAGTTTCTAGCAGTAAACTAAAGTAAAGTGTTGTGTTTTTAGGACTTGTTTCATCTGTTCTAATTCTAGCAACTTGCTTTTCTATAGATGTTGTAACGTTTGTAAACAACTCTTGCTTTTCAATTAAAATTTCACCTAAATTATCAAAAGTTCTTTTTTCAAAAACATCTGCCACCTTTAATAATAAAGCAGATAATTCTTCATCTATTTGCTTCAGATCATTTAATTGTCCTTTCTTTAAGTTTTTATGATTGTTGTTTACGTGCTTGTAACTAGCTCTAGAAATATAACTAATAGATTGTGCAACGTCTTGTAAATAACCTAAGACCATAATATAAAACCTACTTGCTTGCACAGAAGTTTCATCTAATGATTTGATAAAATAGAAAACACCATCTTTTAATGAATCAATTTCATCATTTAACTTACCAACATGTTTGTCTGTTTTACGTAACTTATTTAAATCATGTTTTGCTAAATCATCTACCACATTGGTGTATAATTTATTTACTCTATTTGCAACGCTAGAAATATGATCTGCACTTTCTTCAATTACACCATTTATAGTAATTAATTCTGCTCTTTCAATATAAACTTGTTGTTTTTCTTCCTTCTTTCTTCTTCTATGAATTAAAGTGTTTCTTCCAATTAGAAAAGTAACTACTGCTAATAAAATAGGAATCATGACCATATCATAACTAATTAGATATGCAACTAAAGCTGCAGCTAAAAACGCAGTAATAGCGGTTAAAAACCAACCACCAATTACGTTTAAAACACCTGCTACTCTATATACTGCACTTTCTCTACCCCAAGCTCTGTCTGCTAAAGAAGTACCCATTGCTACCATAAAAGTTACATACGTTGTAGATAATGGTAATTTCATTGATGTTGCAATAGATATTAAGATACCTGCAACAATTAAATTTACAGCTGCTCTTACCATATCAAAAGCAGGTAATTCATAGGTTTTGTCTTTTGGTAATGCTATAACTGGTTTCGTAAATTTTGAATCTATAAAAGCCAAAGTTGGTTTTGGTATTACAAATCTAATTCCAGCATTTATTGTCATAGCTAATCTTACGGTAACTCTAGATAAAGGATTTGGCTTAAATTTTTCATGCCCTTCTCCTTGTCTAGATAAATCGATACCTGTTTTAATTACATTTTTAGCTTTGCTAGAAGTCCATAAAGTAACTACCATAATTGCACCAGCTAATAACAATAGCCAAACATTAGAAGGTACTTTTTTAGCTAAAACACCCATAGAGAATGCATCTGCAGAAACACCTGAAACACTCCAAGCTTCATAAGAATTCCAAGCAGCAATTGGCACCCCAACAAAGTTTACCAAATCGTTTCCAGAGAAAGCCATTGCTAAAGAAAAAGTTCCTATTCCAATAATTAATTTTAAGATATTAATTTTAAATGCTTGTATTAGAATTTGAGATATAATTGCCCAAACTACAAAACTACCAGCAATTATTAATATTGTATTTCCTTCAATTAAAAACTTAACATCTTTATAAAAAGGCGTTCCTTTCATTCCTTTTATAATAATAAAGTAGGTAATAGCAGTAATTGCAAAACCACCAAATAATGCACTAATATAAGTGGGTCTCTTGTCAAAATTAAATGAATAAATTACTCTTGAAACAAATTGTACAATAGCACCAACTGAAAAAGCAACAACTACAGAGAGTAGAATTCCGAGAATAATTTTAGTTGCTGTTTCATGATTTATATAGTTCCAAAGATCTGAAAAAGTTTGTGTATCATTTGTAGAAATCTTTATTAGAGAAATACAAACGGCAGCACCTAGCAATTCAAATACAATAGAAACTGTTGTAGATGTTGGCATACCTAATGAATTAAAGATATCTAATAAAAGAATGTCTGTAATCATTACTGCCATAAAAATAATCATGATGTCTTGGAACATAAACATGCTAGGATTAAAAATCCCTTTACGCGCAACTTCCATCATACCACTAGATGTTATTGCTCCCATGAATACACCTAAACTGGCAATAATCATAATATTTCTTACAGATATTGCTTTTGAGCCAATTGCTGAATTTAAAAAATTTACAGCATCGTTACTAACTCCTACTACTAAATCTACAATAGCTAATACAGCTAAAGCAACTAACATCAAAATATATGGATCTCCCATTTTGTTTTATTAAATTAAGTTAAGCAAATTTACAAACACAGAAAGTTATGAATGTTACCTTTATGTTATGTTACGTATATTAAAAATGAATATCTACTTGCACTCTATACAGTAATTGATTCGTTTTAAAACCAATGTCTGTATAGCTTAAATCTGTTTGAACCTTTAAACTGTGCCCTGCAATGTACTTAGATAAGCCCAAAGTATATTGATTTTCACTACCTTTTCCAGTAATTTCTTTGTCTAAAGATATATTTGTGTAACGTCCAGAAAGTTCTACGGTTTTAGATACTAAATATCCGGTTTGTATATTTAAACCATTTCCTACTTGTACCTCATCACCTGTTAAACTTCCGTCGGAATTCTTTGCAAAAGCGTCGTCTGCAGTTCTATTTGCATATTCTGCCATTAAAGAAAATCCTTGGTGCTTATACATTGCGTCTAAAAATAATGTAGAAATATTTGTTGAATAAAAACCAGTATCATTCGTCATATAAGACCCTTGGTTACTTCGTGTTTTAGAAGCATTATTGTTAAAATCATATGCAACACCTAAAGATAATTTAGGGCTTGGCTCAAATTTTAAATCACTTCCTTTATAATCTCCTTTACTTTTAAAATCACCAAAAGGAAATAATTCTACTCTTGTGGTGTATTGATGACCGCCAAGATTACCTGTTGTAATATTTCTTCCTTCACCTTGGGCAATAGAAAATATTTCTTTTACTAAAAAAGTGTCAGTTAAATTAAAATGATGTCTTAACTGCACGCCCATATCTCTATCAATTGTAAACCTGCTGTTTAGCAAAGAACGATCTACCTGTTGCAGGTTAGCAGAGGATATCACACGCTCTCTGTTTCCTGGTAGTTTTGTTTGCCCAAACCATAAGACAAAGTTTCCAGAGAAATTCCATTTTAAAACGGCATCTAAAATATATCTTGGCGCATTACTTGTGTATTCTGAAGCACCAGATTGATCTCTGTTAGACAAACCTAATTCTACTTTGTATTTTAATTTTGGTGAAAATGCAAAACCATCAAATTTTAAACGAGAACGTCTAATTAACATGGAAGATTCTGGATTGGATAAACCATTATTTACATCCCATTTGCTAGTTGCAAGAGTTTGAAAACGAAGGCCAACCTTCATAGTCCAAGTGCTGTCTTGTCCTATTAAATTAAAGAGTCCTTTTCCAAATTTGGGAGCGTTTGATTCTTGAGCATTGGCATTTAAAAACACACAAATACATCCTAAGATTACTACATTTCGCAGTTGATATAATTTCATTACTATTAGTTTTTGTCGCTGCAAAGAACTAATAATAATGTTAAGGTAATGTTACCTAGAAGTTACTAAAACATAAAAAAACTGCCTTAGCTAAAGGCAGTTTGTCATATAAAATAGTCGACAAAAACTAATAAATTATAATGACTTTTTATCTCTAAAGATTCCTACAAATATGCAACTTGAAGTTTAATTTAATGTTTTACTTAAATTAAAAAATAGTTAAGAGATCTTTCTAATTAACCTTTAATTGTTATTTCTATAATGCAACCATAATTTACAGCTAACATAGACTTAACAATAGAGGTAGACTTTTGTGCAAGTAAATTACAACTATGATGAAAAAAATAATATGTATTGCTATTATAGCATTCAGTCAATTACTAAGTGCACAAGATAAAGGAACTTTAAAGGGTTTATTGACAGATAAAGAAGCAAATAACGAATCTTTACCTTTTGCCAATGTTTTTATAATAGGAACTAATATTGGAACAACGACAGATTTTGATGGGAACTATTCTTTTAAGGTGCCTGCTGGGACGCATGTTGTCTCTTTTAGTTTTTTAGGGTATAAAACAGTAGAAAAAACAATTACAATTGCAGCATCAGAAACACTAGTGCTTAATCAAATAATGTCTGCTGAAGAGGGCGTTGCTTTAGATGAAATTGTAATAAAGTCGTCTATAGGAAAGGAGTCTGCAAGTGCCCTTTTGTTAGAGCAAAAGAAAGCAACGGTAATTATTGAAAGTATTGGAGCTCAAACATTAGCTAAAGTAGGTGTTTCGAATGCTGCAAATGCAACAACTAAAATCTCCGGAGTCACTAAAAGTGAAGGTTCTGGAGATATTTATATTAGAGGTCTAGGAGATCGGTATTTATCTACTACAATGAACGGATTGCCAATTCCTTCTGATGATGTGGCTAATAAAAATATTAATTTAAACTTATTTTCTACAAATATCATTAAAAATATAGGTATCAGTAAAACGTATACAACAAGTAGTTATGCAGATCAAGGTTCTGGTAATGTAGATGTAAATTCTAAAGAATATTCTAAAAAAGGATATTCAATTTCTTTATCAAGTGGTACAAATACCAATGTTTTAAATCTTTCGGATGATTTTAGAACTACAATTATAAATAATGATGTATCGCTTGGTTTTCATAAAAAAGAATATGCACTTCAGAATTTAATTACTTTTCAAGGCTGGGATACGGAAACACTTTCTACTCCAATAAACTTTAGTGGTTCTTTTTCTGCTGCAAGAAAATTTGAAATTTTTGGTAAAGATTTGTCAATTTTTGTAAATGCTTCTCATTCTAAATCTTTTAATCATTTTAAAGGAGTCTTTAAAGCTTTTAGATCTAATGTCTTAGATGCAAGCTTTAATGATGCAGAACAATACAATATGAATTCCAATACTACCGGATATCTAAATGTTGGTTTAAAATTAAATGATAATAATAAAATTAGATTCAATACTTTATTTGTAAACAAAGGATCAGATAATCTTTACGAACAAGGTAGAGATGGTTTAGGTTATGTTTTTGATCAAGACCCGCAGGAAGAAGGAGCTTTTGTAAGAGATCAAAATTTTAAACAAACTACTCTCTTTATCAATCAGTTACTTGGGAAGCATAAGTGGAATGAAAATAACACATTAAACTGGGCGGCTGGTTATAACTTTGTTTTATCAGAAGAGCCTAATAGAATTAGAAATGAAGTAAATATTTTAGACATTACAACCTCACCTTCAATTCAATATGCACATGTTGGAGACTATCAGCAAAGAAAATCTAGCCAAAAAATTGAGGATACAGAGATAAATGCGCTGGTACAAAATAAATGGGTTTTAGGTATTAATGATGAAGATGATACGAAACCGTACTCTTTAAATTATGGAGTAAACTTTAGACATAAAGAAAGAAGTTTTAAATCTCTTTTTGTTGGTGTGAAAGCAAAATTTTTCACAGCGCCATCTGTCGATGAATTGTCTTCAACATTTACTAATACGGGTTTTAATAATGGATTAATCTTAAGAGTGAATCAAGCAGATAGATATGAAGCAGACTTAGATGTTGTTGCTGGGTATGTAAATTTTGATTTTTCTTTAGAAACTAAATTATCTGGTAATTTAGGGGTGCGTTTTGAAAAAGATGAAATTGCTGTTATTTGGGATGTTGCAAATTATGTAGGAAGAATAGGGACTTTAAATAGAAGCTATCAAAGTCTATATCCAAGTATAAATTTAAAATATGAATTAGCAGAAAACAACTATTTACGTTTTGCTTCTAGTATTACACAAACACTTCCAGAGTTTAAAGAATTATCTCCATTTGAATATGTATCACCAACAGGGCGTGTTATAAAAGGGAATCCTAATTTAGAAAAATCTGAAATTTATAATTTTGATTTAAAATACGAGATGTTTCCGCAAAGAGGGCAGCTTTTTTCTGCAGCTGCTTTCTATAAACAAATTAATAACCCAATCAACCTTGCGCAATCAAGAGGGTCCTCTGGAAACTTTATTTACTTTAATACGGGTGAAAAGGCAACTGTTTTTGGTTTAGAGCTTGAGGCAAGAACAGATTTAATTAAGAATGATGATGATCAAGGTATATTAAACATAACTGGTAATATTACCAAAATGTGGTTAAAGCAAGATTTATTAGAAGATTATCAATATAATAATATTACAGAATCTAGTTTACAAGGTGCTTCAGACTTTATTGTAAATAGTTCGTTAAGTTATAATGATAAAAAAGAGCATGCATTTATTGCAACGCTAACTGGGAACTATTCATCTGATAAAATATTTTCTTTAGGTTCTCCTGAAGATAAAACAAATAGTGCCTCTTTATATAATGATGAAATTATTGAAAAAGGATTTGTTTCATTAGACTTTGTAATGAGTAAAGATTTAACAAAAAACTTAGCTGTAAAATTAGTAGGAAGAAATTTATTAAATCCAGAAATTAAACAAACCCAATTAGTAAAAAGTTTTATTACAAATATAGAAACAAATGAAACTGTATTGTCATACAAAAAAGGTAGCCAGTTAACAGTAAGTTTTAAATATAGCTTTTAACCAATTAATAATTCCTTAACAAAACAGTTAAATTATCACACAAACCTAACATATTATTAATCTTTAGATAAAGAAAATTAAGAATAAGGCAATTTCTTTGTATAAAATTAATAACCATATTAAACTAAAAATGAAAAAATCAATTTTAAAAATTTTAAACGTAGTAGCTTTTTCTTTAGTTACTTTAACGCTAACAAATTGTGGTAGTGAAGACCCTATTATCATAGTAGATCCAATGTCTGATGTTATAACTAGATTAAACTCAGGTATGATGGAAGGTAATTTAGATGAAAGTTATACTTTAAATTCGAGTACTATTTATAGCTTAACTTCTTCTTTTATAATTGAATCAGGGGTAACGTTAACAATTCCTGCAGGTACAAATATACAAGCCGTAAATGGTGGGACAAGTGTTTATATTGCAGTTCTAAAAGGTGGTAAAATAGATATTCAAGGAACTGAATCTAGTCCAGTATATATGTCTTCTGCTTCAGGAAACTCTGGAGATTGGGGAGGATTAACAATTTGTGGAGATGCAACTACAACTGCTGGTATAGATGCTGAAGCAGAAGTTGGAGGCTTTATTTATGGTGGAACAAATGATGCTGATGATTCAGGATCAATTAACTACTTAATAATTAAAGGAACAGGAGCTCAAATTAATGCAGATTCTCAATACAATGGAGTTTCTTTATATGCGGTTGGTTCTGGGACATCGATTAGTAATGTAGCTGTTATAGATGGGTCTGATGATGGAATAGAGTTTTTTGGAGGAACCGTTTCTGCAACTAATTTATTTTTAGAAAATAATGAAGATGATTCTATAGACTGGACAGAAGGATGGAATGGAACCGTAAACAACGCTTATATTTCTCACACAATTGCAGGTTTTTCTACTGTTTTTGAAGGAGACAAAGATAATGGGAATCCAAAATTTAATAACATTACAGCAATCTCTACTGTGGGTGGAACAGGTTTACAATTTAAAAAAGAATCAGGAGCTACAATTACAGGGTTATCTTTAACAGGATATGATGTATCTATAGATATGAAAGATGATGGAGCATTAACAAATGTTTTGATTGATGGAGCTGTTGCAGACCCTTCATTATCTTATACAAACACAGCTATTGTTACCGCAGCAGACTTTACTTGGGTAAACTCTAGCGTTTCTATAACAACCTTGCCTTTACAAGGAACTATTGCTGGGAAAGTTACTTTAGATCCTTCTATATTATACGTATTAAGTTCTTCTTATATTGTTCAGGCTGGTGGAGAATTAGTAATTCCTGCAGGAACAAAAATTCAAGCTGAATCTGGTGGAACAGATGTGTATATTGCTGTATTAAAAGGAGGTAAGATAGACGTTCAAGGAACTGTAGATAATCCTGTTGTGATTTCTTCTTCTTCAGCTTTAGGTGGAGATTGGGGAGGATTAACTATTTGTGGAGATGCTACAACTTCTGCAGGGGTAGATGCTGAAGCTGAAGTTGGTGGTTTTATCTATGGAGGTGCAAATGATACTGATAACTCAGGATCAATCAAGTACCTGGTAATAAAAGGTACAGGAGCACAAATTAATGCAGACTCTCAATACAATGGAATTTCTTTATATGCGGTTGGCTCTGGAACTATTATAGAAAATGTATCTGTAATTAACGGTTCGGATGATGGTGTTGAATTCTTTGGTGGCACAGTTTCTATATCTAACATATATTTAGAGAATAACGAAGATGATGCTGTAGACTGGACAGAAGGATGGAATGGTACTGTAACGAATACTTACATTTCTCATACTGTTGCAGGTTTTTCTACTGCTTTTGAAGGAGATAAAGATAATGGTAACCCTCAATTTGTAAACTTAACAGCAATTTCAACTGTTGGTGGAACAGGGTTACAGTTTAAAAAGACTTCAGGAGCTACGATTACAAACATTTGGTTAGAAGGATATGATGATAATATCGATATGAAGGATGGTGGTGCATTATCTAATGTTCAGATTGATGGAGCTGATGCTTCAACTACGGCAGATTACAAAACAGGAACTAAAGTAGATGTAAGCGGATGGACTTGGAAAAGTGCAGGTTTATAACAGACCTTATTATGAATGGGAAAAGGAAAGAACAGGCTTTTAAGCCTGTTTTTTTTGTTTATAAATTAAGTTTTACTTCGTTTTGTTTGCACAGCAGGCTATTTTACAATCTACTTTGCAAACCATTTAAATAGTATTGTGCTCGTATTTTTCTTTACATGTATCAGAACACTCTAGCGCTTATTTAGAACCAGTAGGTTTTATGATGCTTTCTGATGCTTTGTATAAACCTCCACCAGCAATGCCATCTACAAAGGTAATTAAGTCTTTCTTAGAGGTCTTATTTCCATCAAACTCTATTGTTGCAATACTATCTATAAAAACAACTTTTGCAGCTAATACACCTTCTTTTTTAGAGAGTTTAGATTGAATTATTTTTGCACAACCAATCTCGCAAGTCATTCCAGAAATTGTGAACGCAATACGCTCTTTTTTTACTTCTTTATTTTCTTTACACCCTGTTATAATAAAACAAGCTAATACTATTGCAAAAAATATACTTTTAGTGTTCATCTGTTTTTAATTTCTACAAATTTATATATAATGGGCTTGATATCTAATTTTTTGTCGGATTTTTGACAAAAAATTAACTAAACCATGAATAATCAACAACAAAAGTGGCTGTATTTTAGTTTACTTTCTTTGGTTTGGGGGAGTTCATTTATATTAATGAAGAAAGCATTGTTGGGTGTTACTCCTATTCAATTAGGCGCTTTAAGAATGGTTTTTACTGCAGTTTTTTTACTTTCTGTTGCTACTCCATCTTTAAAAAAAATAGAAAAGAAACATTATAAATATATATTTTACACCGCTATTGCAGGTACTTTTATTCCTGGGTTTTTATTTGCATTTGCAATTACAAACATAGACAGCGCTGTAGTTGCTATTTTAAACTCCTTAACTCCTTTTTATACTTTAATTTTGGGTGCAATGGCGTTTGGTTTTGCTTTTAATAGAACTCAATTTTACGGAATTCTAATTGGGTTGGTAGGTACGCTAATTCTAATATTAAAAGGTGCAGACTTAAATCCAGATCAGAATTACTGGTATGCTTTGTTAATAATTATAGCGTCCTTTGGATATGCACTCAATGCAAATATGATTAAGAAATATTTAAACGATTTAAACGCACTTTCTATTGTAACTGGTAATTTTTTACTATTGCTCATTCCTGCAATTATTGTTTTAGCCTTTACAGATTTCTTTAGAACGTTTGATTTAAAAAATGAGATGTTAATGAGGTCTTTGGGGTATTTAGCAATTTTATCAATTGTAGGAACTGGTATTGCAAAAACTATTTATAATAAATTAGTTCAGGTTTCAGATCCTGTTTTTTCGTCCTCTGTAACCTATATAATTCCTTTAGTTGCTATTTTTTGGGGAGTTTTAGATGGCGAAAAATTAAGTACACTTCAAATATTTGGGGGAGTTATTATTCTTTTAGGTGTTTACTTGGTGAATAAGAAGAAAGTAGTTTCTTTCAGGTTAGTATCAAACGCTGTATCAATACGTATTGTCATTTGCTCAATAAAATTTATTTTAAATAAAAAAGAGTCAAAACGCACTGTTTTGACTCTTGATCTATTTTCTTGTTGTAATGTATTATTTATTTAAAATCTGCATCAGAAACGCCTTCGTTTACTTTAATTTCCTGCACTACGAAATCTAAATTCATTGGGCCAGATTTAATTCCAATTGCATGCGGAAATTTAACTCCGTTTACTTCTTTATAATCAGAATATACCGTTGGTGTTTTCACTTCTTTGCCATCTGGTGTTTTTGCAGTTTTTACTTCTTTTACTTTTAAACCAGAAGTCATATCATAATAAACTTCGCTATCCTTATATTTTAAAACAATAGCATTTTTACCTTCTAAAGGCTCAATTCTTAACAATTCTCCAGAAGCATATGCTAAGTCTTTAAAAATACCACCTTCAGCTTTTGCTTTAGAAATTTCTTCTGCAGTCATCTCTTTCTTTTGACCTCTTGAAGAAGAGTACCCTGTAGTTCCGTTAAAAACAGTTTTTTGCATGGTGTTTCCCATTACAGAAATTTCCTGTGAAGATTTATTAGGTGCGGCAGCTTTCATTGTCATTACCAAAGGCGTTCCTTGGATAGTTGCGTTTGCAATGGTAACCGTAGTTTTAACCGACATTACTTTTTCTTCACCTCCAATTGCAGTTATGTATTTGTTAATTACAGTTTCTGCAGTCATTCCTTCAGGAATTGGCAAGGTCATTGCCGGCTTCTCTGTTGGGTTTCCTTCTTTATCAAAATATTTGATTATATAATCACCTTTTTCAAGATTTGTTAGGACATCAATTCCTTTACCAGTAATAACTATTCTAGCTTTATCTCCTCTAAAATATTTAATAGCTGCGTTTTGGACATCTTCTACCGTAACAGAATTTATGTTTTTAATGTAGTTTGCATAAAAGTCTTCCGGTAAATTATAGCGTGCAATATTTAACGCATAGTTTGCCGCAGTCGCAGGTTTTTGAACATCCATTACAAAACCACCAATATATTCTTCTTTAGCGTCTTGTAATTCTTTTGCAGATACCTTTTGGTAACGAATGTTATTGATTTCTTTTTGCATTTCTACAATAGCACTATCCGTAACCATGTTTCTAACACCTGCAGATGCTTTAAAAATACCTGTTTGTCTGCTTTGGCTAACTCTAGAATAAGACCCATAGGTATATCCTTTGTCTTCTCTTAGGTTTTGAACAAAGTCTTGCAGAACCACCGCCACCAAGAATTTTATTTGCTAATAATGCTGCATAATAATCTGTGATCTCCTAAAATTAAATCGATTGTATTTACAATAGAAATTTCAGATTGATCTGCATTAGACATGTTTACAAAATTAATTTCTGTAGTGGTACATTTTCTGGCTTTGGCAAATTATGAACAGGAATTTCTCCTTTTTTCCAATCAGCAAATAAAGATTTTACTAATTTTTTAGTTTTTTTAGCGTTGATAGTCTCCATACAATAACTTAAGTATGCATTGTTGGGTTTATAATACGTGTTAAAGTTACTTTTAACAGCTTCTAACGTAATATTATTTACAGTTTTTTGACTAGTAAACTCTCCATAAGGATGCTTTTTTCCGATACGTTAAAGACTTTCTACTCTGTCTCGCAATCGCAGGAACGTTTTTTTCATCAACTTTTAAACCTTCTAAAGTATACTTCTTTTTCTTTGTCAAATTCTTCTTGTGTAAATTCGAATTTTTTACCCCATCTGCCATTAAGCCCAATACTTCTGGGAAGTATTTTTTTAATGATCTTGCAGAAGCACCGTACTGAAAAAACCGATACTTGCGCCTAAAAAATCTACCTTTTCATTAAATTCATCTTTGGTAATATTAGAAGTCCCTCTACCTAGTAAACTTCCCATCATGCCAGAAACGCCAGCAATTTCTCCTTCAAAATAAGGCTGATTATCTATTCTTAAAGTAGCAGCAACTCTTGGTAATTTATGGTTTTCTACCATAATTACGGTAAGGCCGTTCTCTAAAGAAAACTTCTCTGCAGTTCCTAATTTTACTACAGGATCTGGTCCTGGAGTGGGCATTGTACTTCTGTCTATTTGCGCATTTGCGGCAAAAGACATTGCTATAATTGCTATAATTGATAAAATTTTTGTCTTCATCTTTTTTATTATTTTTTCTTAGGTAAATATTCTAAAATTAGTCTCTGATTATCTATTCAAATATTTATTTGCAACATTTCTAATTTCTTCTCGAGTAACAGATCTGTATATATCTATTTCAGAATTAATTAAATTAGTATCTCCATACATTACGTGGTAACTTGCTAAAGAACCTGCAATACCATCTAACACTAGAATTAGAATTTACATAATTGATTTTCAAATTGATTTTGTAATTTTTGTAAAGCTTCTTCAGAAATTAATTCGGTTTGCATTTTTACAATTTCTTCATCCATTTCTCAATTAATTGATCTAAAGTCATCTCCTAATGGCAGCGAGAAATAGAGCATAGATATCCATAAGTCTTGCTGAGCTAATATTAACTGCTTGCTAAAGCTATTTTCTTAGTATCTACCACTTTCTTGTAAAGCACAGAACTTTTTCCATCACTTAAATAAGAAGAAATCATATCTAAAATTTTAGAATCTCTTGTTTTAAAAGAAGGTGTTCTATAGGCAGCCAATTACTGCAGGTATTTGAATATTTGCATCATAAGCTTTTGCTCTCTTCTTCGTAATTGGTGTTTCTGTTGGAAAACTTCTAACTACGTTTGCACCTCTTGGTATCGGTCCAAAATAATCTTGAATCATTTTTTTTGTAGTTGCAAAATCAATATCACCAGCAACCACTAAAGTAGCATTGTTTGGCACATAGTATTTTTTATTAAATGCTAAGAAACTCATCTAAAGTTGCAGCATCTAAATCTTTCATATACCCAATCATTAGGTCTTTGTAATGGATGTACTTTAAAAAATGTTTGTTACATATTCATAAATAATTTCAGAATAAGGTGCTTGTCCACGTTGTCTTTTTTCTTCTTTTACAACCTCATTCTGAGTATCTACACCTTCTTGTTTAATAATTGGGTGCAATAAACGTTCAGATTCCATCCATAAACCTAGCTCTAATTTGTTAGAAGGAATATTTCATAATAATAGGTTCTGTCTTGAGAAGTATTTGCGTTGTTCCTGCCTCCATTGGAAGATACAATTTTAAACCATTCTCCTCTTTTTATATTTGCTGTTCCTTCAAAGAGTAAGTGTTCAAAGAAATGTGCAAATCCAGTTCTTCTCTTCTTCGCATCTTTGCCACCAACGTCCATACATTACAGAAGTAATGACAACAGGAGCAGATTTATCTTGATGCAATATTACATGCATTCCATTATTTAAATCGTACTCCTCAAATTCTACTTTTTGTGCATTTGCAGAAGTTACAAGCAACATAATGGAGGCCAGTGTTAAAATACTTTTTTTCATTTATTTTTTTTTAATTAATACTTGAATTATAGTTAAGACGTTACTATAAATTTTTGTTACAAAATTAACAAGAATTACTTTATATCTCAAAAATAGGAAGAATCTAATTAGATAGGAAATGAAAAGCTATACATTCACTTTATTTTAACACTTTTATTTTTTTAAAGCAATGTTGTAGCTTTCTAAAAAAGATGTATATTTGCATCCTCATTTTCAGTAGAGAAAGTGAGTTAACTAGTAGTAATACGCAAAACAAATAGTATGTACGCAATCGTAGAGATAGCAGGGCAGCAGTTTAAAGTAGCACAAGACCAAAAAGTATACGTTCACCGTTTAAAAGGAGAAGAAGGATCAAAAGTAACTTTTGATAATGTCTTTTTACTTGATGACAATGGAACTGATATCTATTGGCGCCCCAGCTATAAAAGGAGCCGCAGTAACGGCAAAGATTTTAGGTCACTTAAAAGGTGATAAAGTAATCGTTTTCAAGAAGAAAAGAAGAAAAGGTTACATTAAGAAAAATGGACACAGACAAGCTTTAACTGAGATTCAAATTGAATCTATTGCTGCATCTGGTGCTAAAAAAGCTGCTCCTAAAAAAGCAGAAACAAAAGCAGAAGCTCCAAAGGCAGAAGCTCCAAAAGCAGAAGCAGTATCTAAGGACATAAGTTCTATGACTGTTGCAGAATTAAAAGCTTTAGCTAAAGAACAAGGTATCTCAGGATATACTTCTTTAAAGAAAGCAGAATTAATCGAAGCTTTAACTAAATAAGAATTTACAAATTTTAAAACCATAACATCATGGCACATAAAAAAGGAGTAGGAAGTTCGAAGAATGGTAGAGAATCAGAATCGAAACGACTAGGAGTAAAAATATTTGGAGGACAAGCTGCAATAGCAGGTAATATTATTGTTCGTCAGAGAGGTACAACACACTAATCCAGGAGAAAACGTTTACATGGGTAAAGATCATACTTTACATGCAAAGGTTGATGGAGTAGTGGAATTTAGAAAGAAAAAAGACAATAGATCTTATGTTTCTATAACACCATTTGAAGCTTAGTCAAGTAAGTTTTAAAAAGATAAAAAAGCACTAACATTTATTTGTTAGTGCTTTTTT
The DNA here is from genome assembly GCA_905181765.1 of Flavobacteriales bacterium UBA6772. GTDB lineage: Bacteria > Bacteroidota > Bacteroidia > Flavobacteriales > Flavobacteriaceae > Polaribacter. The sequence continues at coordinate 140,488 of CAJIYW010000005.1, forward strand.
ACGTTTTAGAACATTCCATTTTGTATTTTTACTTTTATGAAATTAGTGTATCATTTTGCAATTTTTTTGGCAGCAATACTTTTGCCTTTAATTGCTGTTTTTAGTAAAAAAATAAAACTGTTTGTTAGTGGCAGAAAAGATACCTTCTCTAAAATTGCCTCTTTAAAAAATGAAAAAACCATTTGGTTTCATGTGCCTCTTTAGGTGAGTTTGAGCAAGCAAGACCGATAATTGAGGCGTTAAAAAAGAAACACAGACACTATAAAATTCTTGTTACTTTTTTTTCTCCTTCTGGTTATGAAGTTAGAAAAAATTATAACTTAGCAGATGTTGTTTGTTATTTACCACTAGATTCAGCATTAAATGCTAGAAAATTTGTGGCAGCAGTAAACCCAACTTTAGCAATTTTTATAAAGTATGAGTTTTGGCCAAATCTTTTAAACGAACTGCAAAAAAAAGAAATTAAAACTATTTTAGTTTCTGGGATTTTAAGAAAAAATCAATTATTTTTTAAGAGTTATGGTGGCTTTATGAAAAAGTCTTTGAAAGCTTTTCATCACTTTTTTGTACAAGACAATAACTCCAAACAACTTTTAAATAGTATTAATTTTACAAATGTAACAGTTGCAGGAGATACTAGGTTTGATAGGGTTTTAGAAATTTTAGAACAAGATAATTCGTTGGATTTTATAAACGAATTTAAAGACAATACATACACAATTGTTGCCGGAAGTACCTGGGCAGAAGATGAGGTATTGTTAGTAGATTACATAAATAATGAAGCGCTAGTAGGAGAGAAACTTATAATTGCACCTCATAATATTAAGCCTGCTACAATTTTAGAAATGAAAAAATCTATCAATAAAAAAACGCTTTTATATTCTGAATTTAAACAGCTCAGTTTGAGGGGAACTTGAAGGATTATCAGGTATTTATTATTGATACTATTGGGATTTTAACCAAGATTTATGCAGCTGCAGACATTGCATATGTTGGTGGAGGTTTAAAAACAGGCCTACACAATATTTTAGAACCAGCTACTTTCGGTATTCCTGTTTTGATAGGTAATCAGTATGACAAATTTAAGGAGGCTGAAGACCTGGTAAAAATAGGCGGTTGTATTTCAGTGAAAAATCAACAAGAATTTACAGAGAATTTGATCAATTTAAAAGAAGATGAAAGCTTTAGAAAATTAACTGGAGTTATCAATAAAAAATATATAAAACAGCATCGTGGTGCAACAGAATTAGTTATGAATTATATAAATACTCAGTTATAGAAAATGGATTTTATATTAGAACCTTGGCCTTGGTATGTTGGCGGTCCATTAATAGCAATTTCTTTATTGTTGTACTTTTATTTTGGTAAAAATTTTGGAGCTTCAACAAATTTTGAAACGTTGTGCACTATGGCTGGAGCAGGAAGAGTTTCAGATTATTTTAAGAAAGATTGGAAAGAACGCGATTTTGCGTTACTATTTGTAATAGGGTTAATTATTGGTGGTTTTATTTCTGCTATTTATTTAATTCCGAATCAGACAGTCGATTTAAACCCGAGAACAGCGCAAGAATTAACAGAGTTAGGGTTTTTGAATGTTGGAAATCATTATTTTCCTGATGAAATTTTTGGTAAAAGTGCCTATTCATCTGTTAAAGGATTTTTAATTTTAATAGTTTCAGGATTTTTAATTGGTTTTGGAACCCGCTATGCGGGTGGTTGTACTTCTGGACATGCAATTACTGGCTTAAGTAGTTTGCAGTTGCCTTCTTTATTGGCTGTAATTGGATTTTTTATTGGTGGTATTATTGCAACTTGGTATCTAATTCCTCTAATATTTTAATTATGAAAAATAGTAGATTTTTAATATTAGGAATTTTTTTCGCAATTGTATTAAGTAAAACACAAGCTATTTCTTGGTATCGTTTTTATGAAATGTTTACCTTTCAGTCTTTTCATATGTTTGGTATTATTGGGGGCGCAGTTGTAATTTCTGCCATATTTATGCAGTTATTTAAGTATGGGAAAATAAAAGATATTAACGGAAATAAAATTATACCAAAACCAAAGAAAAAAGGCTTTATTAGTACCATTTTAGGAGGTACTTTTTTTGGATTAGGTTGGGGTATTTCAGGAGCGTGTGCGGCACCAATTTTTGTAATTTTAGGGTTTCAATTAGTTCCTGCTTTAATACTATTACTTGGCGCACTTATAGGTGCATTTATGTACGGATTACTAAGTAAAAAATTACCAAATTAAATGAATAAATTAGTAGATAATTTTGGGAGGCAAATGGAGTATGTACGTTTGGCCGTTACAGACAGATGCAACTCTGCGTTGCCAATACTGTATGCCTGCTCAGGGGATAGATATTGTGCCAAGACAGGAGTTATTAACCTTTAAAGAAATGTACCGCTTAATTCGCGTATTAACAGAGTTAGGTGTTAATAAAGTACGCTTAACTGGTGGCGAACCTTTCGTGCGCAAAGATTTTGTTGGTTTTTTAGAAATGTTGTCTCATAACGATTTGTTAGAGGCCATTAATATTACTACAAATGGCGCGTTAATTTCTCAGCATATTGATCGTATTGAAAAGCTAGAAAAAGTAAAAAATATTAATTTAAGTATTGATAGTTTACACCAAGACAAGTTTGCTAAAATTACACGAAGAGATGTTTTTCCAGAAGTATATAAAACATTTGAATTGCTTGAAAAAAGTAGTTTAAATTTAAAACTGAATGTGTGGTACAATCTGGTTTTAACACAGATGAAATTGTCGATTTTGTAAGATTGACAAAAGACAAAAATGTGGCGGTTCGTTTTATTGAAGAAATGCCTTTTAACGGAAAAGGACAACGTGAAATGGAGGAAAGTTGGACCTTTAAGAAAATTTTAAATGAGATTAAAACTGAGTTTCGATGTGAAAGATCTAGTGTCAGAAAAATCATCTACTTCCAGAAATTATTCCATAGAGAATCATATAGGTTCTGTTGGAATTATTCCTGCATTTACAAGAACTATTTGTAACAATTGTAATCGAATTAGAATTACATCTACTGGTACTTTTAAGAATTGTTTGTTTGATGACGGTGTTTTTAATTTAAGAGATTTTATGCGAAAAGGTGCATCTAATGAAGATTTAAAAGCACTTTTCTTATCTTTAGTAAAAGAGAAACCAGAAAACGGTTTTATTGCAGAAGCAAATCGTAAAAACGGAGCTGCTTCCGAGAGTATGAGCACAATTGGAGGGTAAAGAAGTTTAATATCTAAGCCCAGTTAATTAATTATATATTCTAAAAAAATGATATCCGCACAAGAAGCCTTAAAAACCGTTTTAAATTCAGCCCAAGATTTTGGGATTGAAGAAATTCCGTTTTTAAAATCTGTTGGTAGCATTTTAAAAGAAGAAATTTTTGCAGATAGAGATTTTCCGCCGTTCAATAGAGTTTCTATGGATGGTATTGTCATCGATTATACCTCATTTAAAAACGGACAAAGAGCTTTCAAAATAGAAGGAATTCAAGCTGCAGGAAGCGAGCAAATAACACTTCTAGATACTAAAAATTGTATTGAAGTGATGACAGGTGCTGTTTTACCAAACAATGCAAATACCGTCATTAGATATGAAGATGTAACGATTGAAAACGGAATTGCAACCATCACTATAGATACTATAAATAAAGGTCAGAATATCCATACAAAAGGAAAAGATGGTAAGTCTGGAGCGCTGTTAATTCAAAAAAACACAATAATATCAGCAGCAGAAATAGGTGTTTTAGCCACTGTAGGTAAATCGGTTGTAAAGGTTGCAAAACAGCCAAAAGTAATGATTGTTTCTACAGGCGATGAGTTGGTTGGCGTCGCTGAAACTCCGTTAGCACACCAAATTAGAAGAAGCAATGTATTTACCCTAGTTTCTTTGTTAGAAAGGTTACATATTCCGTCTGAAACAGCTCATATTACAGATGATAAACCAATTTTAAAGTCGAAAATAGCAACCTATTTAAAAGAATATGATGTGTTGCTTTTTAGTGGTGCAGTAAGCAAAGGGAAATATGATTTTCTACCAGAAGTTTTTGAAGAATTAGGGTTAGAAAAACGGTTTCATAAAGTAGCACAAAGACCCGGAAAACCTTTTTGGTTTGGATACTCAGCAGCCTCAACATGAGCAATCATGGCGGGAATATAAATAGAGTAAAAAGACAATTGTCTTTGGTTTTCCAGGAAACCCTATTTCTACATTTGTAAATTGTTTGGCGTATTTTTATCCTTGGTATTACAAAGCTGTAGGGTTAGAAGTTAAAGAAGAAACTGCTATTTTAGCAGATGACATTAATTTTAAGCCAAATTTAGCGTATTTTTTACAAGTGAAACTAGTAAGTGAAAAAGGTCAATTAATGGCCTATCCAATTAAAGGAAATGGTTCTGGAGATTTGGCTAGTTTGGTAAAAACAGACGCGTTTATTCAGTTACCAAGTGATAAAATTGAGTTTAAAAAAGGAGAATTTTTTCCGATACTAAAATATAGATAATGAGTGATTTCAGCCATTTAAATAAGAAAAAAACCCTAAAATGGTCAATGTTTCTGACAAGAAAATTACCAAAAGAACTGCCATTGCAAAGGCAACATGTTTTTAGGTGCAGCAATAATTTCTCATTTTACAAATGATGAGTTAATAACCAAAAAAGGACCTGTTTTTCAAACAGCAATTATTGCGGGAATTCAAGGTGTAAAAAAGACTTCAGAATTAATACCTATGTGTCACCCATTATTGATTAATGGCGTGGATATTGACATTAAAATTATAGATTCTGAACATATAGAGGTGCTTTGTGAAGTAACTATTGAAGGAAAAACCGGCGTAGAAATGGAAGCACTAACAGGCGCAAACATTGCGTGCTTAACTATTTATGATATGTGTAAAAGCATCAGTCAAGAAATGGTAATTAAAGAAGTAAAGTTGTTAGAAAAAACAGGAGGAAAATCTGATATTAAAAATGTCTAAACATACAAAACACACAAACTTAGAAAGACGAAATAATGATAATTTTGCTCCCAATGAAATTTCAATTTTGGGTACAAATTGCAACACTATTTCTAATTTAGTTTCTAAAATTTCTCAGAAGTTACCGAAGTATAAAATCGCTTATTTTGATGCGTCACACGCAAAAGAGGTGGAAGAAAATAGGCTTGTCAGAATTTGTGTTTCATCATGAAGGAAATGTTCAAATAACAACCGCTGGAAACGTAAATAAGTTTCAGCAACGGTTAGACTTTGCGCAATATGATTATGTATTTATCAACGGAAATCATTATCAAGGAACAAAACAAATTCTAATTTTAGATGCAGCAAAAGAAGCTTCGGTTTTAAAAAGATTAGAACAGTTAGATAACATTCAGTTTATAATTAAACTCACAGAAGATACAGAGTGTTTTTCTTTTTTAGAGGAGAAATATCCACAATAAAAAATATAATTTGCTTACACCATTGATGAAGTGGATAAAATTACAAATCATATTCATAATTTGATACAAGAAAAAATTGCATCTGTAAAAGGTTTGGTTTTAGTTGGTGGCAAAAGTACTAGAATGGGGCGAGATAAATCTGAATTGAATTATTTTGGAAAACCTCAAAAAGAAGTTGCGAGAGAATTGTTAGAAAACAGCAATTTAGAAACCTATTATTCTGTTAAAAATGCCTCAGAAAATAGCCAAGAAATTTCAGATAAGTTTTTAAATTTAGGTCCTTTTGGCGGAATTTGTTCGGCGTTTCAAAAAGACCCCAATGCCGCTTGGTTTGTATTGGCTGCAGATGTTCCTTTTGTGAATGATGAAATTATTCAATTGCTATTAAAACATAGAAACCCGAGTAAAGTTGCCACTGCCGTTAAAGGGGTAGGCAAGGAATTTGTAGAACCTTTAATTACTATTTACGAACCAAAAGCATATCCTATTTTATTGCAATATTTAGCACAAGGATATTCTTGTCCGCGTAAAATGCTCATTAATTCTAATGTTGAAATTGTAGAAATAGCAGATGATTTTATACGAAATATAAATACTCCAGAAGAGTTTGAGGTTGCTAAAAAAGAGATTCAAGAATTAAAATGAAACCAACAAAAAACGAACTTTTTAAACGTCAACTCACCTTAAAAGAAATAGGTGAAGTTGGGCAACAAAAACTACAAGACGCTTCTGTTCTGGTGGTGGGATGTGGTGGTTTGGGAAGTCCGATTGCGGTTTATTTAGCTGCTAGTGGCATTGGAAAAATACATTTAGTAGATTTCGATACCGTAGCTATTTCTAATTTACATCGGCAAGTTTTTTATACCTTAGAAGATGTTGATAAACCGAAAGCGGAAGTTTTAACAACATTTATAAAAAAGAGAGCACCCTTTACCGAAGTACGTTTTACCAATAAAGCAATTACAAAAAAAAATGTTATTGACTTGATTGAAAGTGTTGATGTTGTTGTGGATGGGACCGATTCTTTACCAACAAAATATTTATTAAACGACGCTTGTGTTATTGCAAACAAACCATTGGTTTATGGTTCTTTGTACAAGTTTGATGGCTATATTGCCACTTTTAATGCATTACAAAAAGATGGAAGTTATTCAGCGAATTTAAGAGACGCTTTTCCAGAAATAGCTACTGATATTCCTAATTGCGAGGAAGCAGGAACGTTAAATTCGATTGTAGGCATGATTGCTACGCAGCAAGTAAATGAAGTTTTAAAGTTGATTACAGGTACTGGAACGCTGTTAATAAATCAATTATTAATATACAATTCACTGCAAAACACACAATTAAAAATAAAGTTAAAATCGATATTTTTAAAAGAAAAAATTACTAAAATTTTCAAAGTACAAACATATACGGATGTGAGCTTGTATGGTGCAAAATCTGGATTTTCAAATTTCTGCAACAGCGTTAAAAGAGAAAATTAAAGATGGCAACCTAGAAATCATTGCTGTTTTAAATGATTTAAAACTTCCTTTTAATGTGCAACAAACCATTCATATAGACGATTTTGACGCAGATAAAATAAGTATAGATAAAAGTAAAACATACATAATGGTGTGTCAAAAAGGGCTAAATAGTTACAAAGCAACCGTAAAATTAAGAAACAAATATCCAGATTTAGAGGCGTTCAGTTTAACTGGTGGAATTTCTAATTACAAATAATTTATATTGATGACAAACCCCTTAGAATTTTACACAAACACAAGAGCTGAATTAGAAAAAGAAGCTACAGTTTTAAAAATAAAATCTGCTCGTTTAAGCACTTTTAGATTCGCTGTTTTTTTAGGAATTAGTTTTTTAATCTATAGTTTTTTAGGAGTCTATCCACTTGTTTTTATTATTGCTTTCTTAGGCGCTTCATTTTTTGCGTTTTTGATATCGAAACAGAACACTCTTAAAAGAAGAAAGAAGTATTGTTGCTGAGAAAATTAAAATAAATACAACAGAAATTCGTGTTTTAAATCGTGATTTTCATCATTTAGAAACAGGAGCACTATTTATAAACCCTGCACATTTTTACAGCAATGATATTGATTTATTTGGCAAGGGTCCTTCTTTCAATATCTGAATAGAACTAAAACAAATGATGGGAAAGCTTTTTTAGCAAACACCTTAACAGAAAATAAAACAACAAGTATTTTAGAAAAACAAAAGGCATTAAAAGAACTTTCTAATAAGGTAATTTGGAGACAACATTTTACTGCTTTAGCAAGTTTAATTTCGGTAAAAAACACTTCGAATGCTATCGTAAATTGGATTTCTAGTTATGCTGCTGTATTGCCTAAATATGTAAGGAAGATTCAGATTATTTTCTCCATTATTTCTTTGGTTTTAATTGCGCTTTTTTCTTTTGGGTTTATTTCATTTACGTATGTTATAATTTGGTTTTTTATCGGTCTCTTTATGACAGGAAGATTTTTAAAAAAGACCCAAAATTTATACACTGAAGCAGATAATGTGAGAGAAATTTTCCAACAATATTATCCGCTATTAAATGAAATCGAGAACACGGTATTTACTTCAAAAATCTAAAAGAAAAACAACAAATTATCACCTCTGAAGACAAAAAAGCAGGAGTTATTTTTAAAGAATTTGCTAGAATTTTAGATGCGTTTGATCAACGAAATAATATTGTGATTTCAGTTATAGGGAATGGTCTTTTTCTTTCTGAAATTTACAATGCGTCTAAGGTAGAAAAATGGATTTCTAGGTATCAACATATAGTTGAAAAATGGTTTCATGTGGTTGCTTTTTTTGATGCTGAAAACTCATTAGCTAACTTTCATTTTAATCACCCAAAATTTATTTTCCCAGAAATTACTTCAGAAAAAAAAGTAATAATGCTACTGATTTAGGACACCCTTTATTGAGAAATGAGAATAGAATAGACAATAATTTCATAATAAATAAAGAGGAGTTTTTTATTGTTACTGGAGCAAATATGGCTGGTAAAAGTACGTTTTTAAGAACTGTTTCTTTGTCTATTGTTATGGCAAATTGTGGTTTACCAGTTTGTGCTACATCGTTTAAATACGCACCAATAAAGTTAATTACAAGTATGCGAACTGCAGATTCTTTAACGGAAGATGAGTCCTATTTTTATTCAGAATTAAAACGATTAAAGTTTATTATTGATGAAATTAAAGAAACTGATTATTTTATAATTTTAGATGAAATTTTAAAAGGAACGAATAGTAAAGACAAAGCTATTGGTTCTAAAAAGTTTGTAGAAAAACTTTCAAACTCAAAGTCCACAGGAATTATTGCAACACATGATGTTAGTTTGTGTGCATTGGAAAATGAGTTTATAGACATTAAAAACTACTATTTTGATGCAGAAATTGTAAACAACGAATTGTATTTTGATTATATTTTAAAAAACGGAGTTTGTAAAAATATGAACGCTTCCTTTTTATTAGAAAAAATGGAGATTGTTTAGGATGTAATTGTAGTTATTAATACTGCCACTTTAAAGTTTCTATCAAATGTAAAATATCTTCTTTTATGTAATTTACAGCAGGTAAAATAGAATCGTAATTTGGTTTTGCATAAAAATATAAAGAGCCTTTTATAAAATTATTTGTACTATCTGTAACATGAAATGAATTTGTGAAGCTGCATTTCCTGTAATTTCATAGATACTTCCAAAAACTCTTTTCTCTTTATTTATAAAATCTTGTGGTATAATTCGATCTGCTTTTGCAGTGTGTTTAAAAACTAGTTTTTCAGCTTCAGTAAGCAATTCTCTAATATTGTTTTTTAGAGGTCTGTATGTAATATCTATAGAAGCTTTTAGTTTTGGGTATTTAATGGAGAGCCAATTATTTTTCTCATTAATAATTGTAGCCATTTTTGACACTTTAAAACTATAGGGTCTACTTAGTGTTAATCTTCATAAGTCTTTTCTGGGTATGTTAAGCTTAAGTATGCCTTTGGCTTTGGTAAAATATCCTTCTTACAGCCAAAGAAAATTATTAAAAATAATAATATAAAAACTCTACGCATTTCTCGTTGCTTTTACCTGTTTTATTCTTTTTTTGTCAAGCGCTTCTATTGTAAACGTATAATTTTTGAAGTTTATTTCTGCACCTTTTTTAGGGAATTTTCCAGAAATCTCTAAAATGAAACCTGCAAGTGTTTCGCTTTCTCCTTTTTCTTCCTCAAAAATTTCTTCATCTTCATCATCTAAAATTTTACAGAAATCTTTAATGGATGTCTTCCCTTCAAAAATATAATTGTTTGCATCTATCTTAGAATATGACACATCTTCATCATCAAATTCATCATTTATATCTCCCACAATTTCCTCAATAACATCTTCTAATGTTACTACTCCGCTTGTTCCGCCATATTCATCTACAACGATAGCTAAATGATTTTTTTTAGCTCTAAAATCTGCTAATAAATCATCTAGTTTTTTGTTTTCTGGTACAAAAAAGGGTTCACGCAATAAAGTTTGCCAGTCAAAAGTTTTCTTATTTAAATGTGCTAATAAATCTTTTGCATACAGAACACCAATAATATTGTCTATATTTTCACTATAAACAGGATTTCTTGAGTATCCGTTCTTTAAAATTTTACTTAAAACTTCTTCATAAGTTTCAGTATCAGAAAGTGCAAAAACATCTATTCTTGGTTTCATTATTTGCACGGTTTCTGTGTTACCAAAATTTACAATTCCATTTAAAATTTTTTGCTCGTCTTTACTAGTAGCATCTTGAGATGTTAATTCTAAGGCCTGCGATAATGTTTCTACAGAAAATTTACTTGCTTTACTGCCAAACTTTTGCTCAACCCATTTTGTAATTGCAATTAACGGCATACTAAACGGCGTTAATAAAATATTTATAGTATGTATAAATTTTGATATTTTTTTAGCAAAAAGAAGCGCATTTCTAGAAGCATAGACTTTAGGTAGTACTTCCCCAAACAAGAGAATTAAAAAGGTTACTAATATTACTTCTAAGAGAAAACGAATAGGGACTGCTAAAGAAATATAGGTTTAATGAAATATTAAAATCACCAAATAAGGTTTCTGCCAAAGAAGCAAATAGCAAAACAATTAAAATATTTATAAAGTTATTGGTAATTAAAATAGTAGCTAATAATTTTCTTGGCCTTTCCAGCAAAGTAACAACCACATTTTTCTCTTTTCCGTTATTAGAAAGTTCATTTATATCTGTTTGATTTAATGAGAAAAAAGCTATTTCAGAGCCAGAAATTAAGGCAGAACTAATTAATAGTAGAATTAATATAATTCCGTTTAAAGCGAGGATAATGTCAAAAGAAGCAAATAGTAAAGACAAATGTTCGGGATCTGGGTCCAAGGTTTATAGTTTTATAATTATTAAAAAGGTAAATCGTCATTTTCTTCTGGTGCAATCGTTTTTGGCTCTCAGCAGCAATTGGATTGTTTTGTTGCGGGGCAGGAGCGCTACTGTCAGTATTTTTTTTAGTGCTTAACATGGTCATTTCTGTAACAATAACTTCTGTGGCATAGCGCTTTACGCCATCTTGTTCCCATTGTTTATTTTTCAGTTTCCCCTCAACATATACTTTATCTCCTTTAGATAAATATTTTTCGCATATTTCTGCCTAATTTATTACGAACAACAATATTATGCCAATCTGTATTGGTTACTTTTTCTCCAGTTTGTTTGCTTGTGTAACTTTCTGAAGTTGCAATAGGAAAACGACCAACACTATTTTTATCATCAAAATAATGCATTTTCACATCATCTCCTAAGTTTCCAATTAGTATTACTTTGTTTATTGATCCTGCCATAACTTCATTTTATTTCTATTCAAATGTACTAAAAATTTCAATTACTTTTTGGATTCAAAGAGGGTTAAGAAATTAGCAATTAATACAGGAACTGGAAAATCTTGAATGTTTTCCCAAGAAATATTCGCGTTTTTAAGTGTTTTGGTTTCTACAATCCAGAATTGAGTGTATAAATGTTGATGTGATAATTTATGTACAATCTCTTTTTTATTAAAAAGTGAAATAGTGGTTTCCGCTGGAAATAAATCGTTAAATTCTTTGAGGCAATAATCTCTTTTTCACTGATGGTTTCAGTATTTTCAATTAATGGGAATTGATACAAGCCTTGCCAAATTCCTTTTCCTTTTCTCTCTGCTAGAATTGTTTTATGATCTCTGTTTTTATTACTAAAAAATTAAAATACCGTTTTCTAACTTTTATTTTTTTCTCTTTTACAGGCAATTCCTTTGTCAATTTCTTTTCAAAGGCTACGCAGCTGTCAGAAAAAGGACAAGTTTCACATAAAGGATTCTGTGGTTTGCAGTGAAGAGCACCAAAATCCATAAGTGCCTGATTGTAAGTTCCTGGTTGTGATATATCTATGAGTGTTTGTGCAAGTGTTTTAAACTCTTTAATTCCTGAAGTCGAGTTCGTGGGTGTGTTTAAGCCAAAGTACCTAGAAAGAACCCTATAAACGTTTCCATCTACAACCGCCGTTGGTTCATTAAAACAAATAGATGAAATTGCAGAGGCCGTGTAATCTCCAATTCCTTTTAATTTTATAATTTCTTCGTAAGTAGATGGGAATATTCCATTTAACTCATTTGAAATCTGTTTTGCTGAAAAGTGTAGATTTCTTGCACGTGAGTAATACCCCAAACCTTGCCACATTTTTAATACAGTACTTTCGTCTGCTTTCGCAAGGTCGAAAACCGTTGGGAAAGTGGTTGTAAATTTTAGGTAATAGGCCAAGCCTTGCGCAACTCTTGTCTGTTGCAACATGATTTCACTTAGCCAAATAAAGTACGGATTTTTGCTTTTACGCCAAGGTAGATCTCTGTTGTTTTGTAAATACCAGTATATTAGTGTGTTAGAAAATTTCATGGATAAATAATAGAATTACAATATTACATTTTAAAATTCACATAAATTTAAGTCATTATCTTTTTGCAGTTGATTAATTATCATATATTTGCATCCGCATTTTTAGAGGTAAATTAATAAAAATATAGTAAAAATAGACACATGACGAAAGCAGATATCGTATCTAAAATTTCAGATAAATCAGGAATCGAAAAAACAGATGTTTTGGCAACTGTTGAAGCATTTATGACAGAAGTTAAAGGTGCATTAGAAAATGGAGATAACGTATATTTAAGAGGTTTTGGTAGTTTCATTATCAAAACAAGAGCAGAGAAAACAGGTAGAAATATTTCTAAGAATACAACTATCAAAATTCCTTCTCATAATATTCCAGCATTTAAACCAGCAAAAACTTTTACTGAAGGAGTAAAAAGTAAGGTTGCTGTTAAATAACACAATACTAATCTAAACCTTAAAATAGGTTTAAAAAAATCGAAACATTATGCCAAGCGGTAAGAAAAGAAAAAGAGCGAAGATCTCTACACACAAAAGAAAGAAAAGAGCAAGAGCGAATAGACATAAAAAGAAAAAGTAAGCTTTAGCTTACTTTTTCGTATATTGTTTTGCGAAAAAAATTAAGTAAACAAAAATAGTTCATTGACATTCGGAGGTTTGCATGCTGTGTAAAGCAGTAAATCTTCTCACGGTATTACAAATACCTGACAATATTAAACCATCTGCACAATAAAGTGCAGTGTTAAAACCAAGTTCAGTATGAAAACAGAATTAATAATTCGTTCAAATTCATCTGATATTGATTTTGCCTTATTAAGAGATGGAAAACTTATTGAATTAAATAATGAAACAACTGGTAATAAATTTTCTGTTGGCGATATTTTTTTAGCCAAAATAGGAAAGGTGTTAACAGGTTTAAATGCAGCCTTTGTAAATGTAGGATATCCAAAAGATGGGTTTTTACATTATCATGACTTAGGTGCGCAGGTAAACTCATTAAATACATTCATTAAGAAAGTAAGCACAGGTAAGTATAAAGAATTCACTTTAAAAAACTTCCGATTTGAGGAAGAAATTAACAAAGACGGTAGTATAAACAAAGCAATAAAAACAGGTCAAAACCTGTTAGTACAAATTGTTAAAGAGCCAATTTCTACAAAAGGGCCAAGATTAAGTTCTGAGCTTTCTATAGCAGGTAGATTTTTGGTATTAGTTCCTTTTTCTAATAGAGTTTCAGTTTCTCAAAAAATTGAAGACCCAAAAGAAAAAGAACGTTTAAAAAGATTAGCAAAGAGCATAAGACCAAAAGGTTTTGGCGTTATTCTAAGAACTGTTGCCGAAGGAAAAAAGGTAGCAGAGCTAGATAAAGATTTGCAAAACTCATTAGAGCGTTGGAAAAAAATGTGTAAGAGTATAGCTAACACAAATACACCAACAAAAATTTTGAGCGAATTAAACAGAGCATCTTCTATTTTAAGAGATGTTATGAATGAAAGTTTTACAAGTATTGTTACCAATGATGAGACGCTTCAATTAGAAATTAAAGAGTACTTGCAAGAAATTTATCCTGAAAAGGAGAAAATAGTAAAATTGCATTCATCTGAAATTCCAATTTTTGAAAAATATGGAATAGAAAGACAAATAAAAACGTCTTTTGGTAAAACAGTTTCTATGAGCAAAGGTGCGTATCTAGTAATAGAGCACACAGAGGCTTTACACGTTATAGACGTGAATAGTGGAAACCGTTCTAACAAAGCAGGATCTCAAGAAGATACCGCATTAGAAGTAAATCTAATATCAGCAACAGAAGTAGCACGACAATTACAATTGCGTGATATGGGCGGAATAATTGTTGTAGATTTTATTGATATGCACAAGCCTGAAAACAGAAATAAACTGTATCAGCATTTGAAAGAGCAAATGGCTTTTGATAGAACAAAGCACAAAATATTACCTCCAAGTAAATTTGGATTGGTACAAATTACAAGACAAAGGGTAAGACCAGAGTTAAGTATAAAAACTACCGAAGCCAACCCAAACAAAAATGGAGATGTAGAAGCACCAATTGTCTTATTAGACAAGATAGAGGCAGATTTAGAAAAATTTATTTCTAATCCAAAGAATAAAAAGATACAATTACACGTGCATCCTTTTATTGCTGCTTATCTATTAAAAAGGTGTAAATTCTATACGTTTTAAATGGTATTTAAAACATAAAAAGTGGATTACTATTATACCTAGAGATGCTTATACATACTTACATTATAGATTTAAATCTCCAAGAGATTAATTTTTATAACTGTAAAAGGCAATAATTTTTTATCAAGAAAAACCCGAAACTTTTAAAGTTTCGGGTTTTTTATTTTATAAGAATACTATTTGTAAACTCTTTTATGACACTGTATTTATAACTTTATAATCAATAAAAATTTTAATTTAATACCACAGCATAATCTATATCTTCCGGCGCTAATAAATCATTCTTACTTTCTTTATGAATGCCCAGTAGTTTTTTTAATTCATTAATTTCAAATAAATCAAAAACTAAAATTAAATTTTCATGAAAGGTTTGTACAGGTATTTTTTTCCGCTGTGTTGTATAAAAACTATACTCTAACCAGTAATCTACATCTATTTTAGAAACATATTCTCTAAATTGAAGTAGTTGATTTTTTGTAAATTGGAAAAATAGATTATTAAATGTAAGATTGTAATTTTTACAACCTTCACATAGAGAAAGCTCTCCGTGCTTTACTCTCGATATTATTTTTATTTTCTGACACATGTTTATTTTTTTTAATAGCAATCTGTTCTTATTTGTTTATTATTTTTTAACTCTTCAATAGTTAGGTTTAGTTCTTGTGAAGCAATTTTAGCAATAACCTTTTCAACACCAAATTGCATACTAAGAGAACCGCAAATTAAAATAGCTCCATTTCTTCTTAGAGTATTGGAAACTAATACTGTTTGACTTTCTAAAGTTTTTTGAATATATGTTTGCTGATCTTGTGAATAAGCAATATGAAAAGAAGTAAGTGTTTTATTTTCTAATGCAGAAATAATGTGTTTATCATAAAGTTCTAAAGATTTTTTAGTTTTTCCTCCCCAAAATAAATGAATTCTAGCTTTTTTATTTTTTTGAATCATTCCTAAAAAAGGTGCGATTCCTGTTCCATTGGCAATTAGAATTACATCTTTTATTTTTTTTGGGAAATGAAATTTTTTATTTTCTTGAATTGTTCCTTTTATAACATCAGTTTTACTGAGTTTATGTAGGTAATTAGAGCAAATTCCTAAATCATGTTTTTTAACACTCAATACCAATGTATTGTCAATTTTAGCAACCGAATACAGCCGTTTTTTTTCCTCACCTTTTGTTGTTATCGCTAATAAATCTCCAGAAGTAAACTTTACTTTATTTGTTGGTTTTAAACGAATTAAAAAGGTGTTATCAATATTTAATTTACTGTTATTTATAATTTTAAAAATAGTTTCTTCTTCTTTTTCTAATAGATCCGTTAAATTTATGTCTAAATTAATATTATTTAAATTTCCCCATTCATTTTTCCAGTTTTCGAAAGAACTTAAGTTTTGTTCATCAATTTTAAACAAAGGCATTTCGGGGGTAAATTTTGGATGAATCTGCAAAGAAGCATGCACTAAAATTGCAAACTGGCAAAAGGCTGGATATTGTTTCGACCCAAAACCAATAACAGAATAGTTTAGATTTCTTTTTGGTTCAATTAAATGTATTAGTTTAATGAAGTTTTGAGCATTTGCTGGCGCATTACCATCGCCGTAAGTAGCCGTAAAAATAATAATATTTTTGGCGTTTTTGTAACTAGAATATCTGTTTAATTCTGTTATAAAAACAGCTTTATTTGCTTTTATAAGTTCGTTTTTAAAGGCTGTTGCAAAACGAATGGTAGTTCCTGTCTCAGAACCTACTAAAATAATAAATTCGGCTTTATCTTTTAAAGTATTGTTAATTATTGAAGTTGTCTTTCTCTTTCTTTTTATGGTCATATAAAAGCCTGAAAATATGAAAAACAAGATAGCCAAGCAAGATAGTAGCAGAATTACAGACCATAGAATAGAGCCTGCACCAGTATGTAACAGTAAACTGTAATGAGTTCCTAAAAGAGACTAGAGACTGCTTTTTCTGACTAATTATTTGCCCATTAAATTGATTTATTTCAAATTCATTATCAATGGTTTTAATATTAAAGTAATCTTCTTTACTCGAAGAAAAAGGGAACTCTATTTTTTTTACTTCTTCTAATTTTGTTGTTTTGAAGAATTCAAAATCTGTAAATTTTAATGTTTTATTAATTTCTTAATTTCTAATTTTTTAGATTGTTTGCAGTTTCAGGGAACAAAGAAATTCTTTCTAATGATAAATAAATACCGGTTAACGTAATAATTGCAATGGGGATGAAAAAAATTTTACCAAAAAATATATGATAGTATTGTTGAAAGTTTTCTTTTACAACTTTGGAGAAAACTCTTGCGAATACCGCCTTGTCTTTTAAAGATTAAAATTATACCAGTAATGGCAATTATAAAAAGTAAAAAAGAAACAAATCCAATTAAAAGTCTTCCTGTAGATTTTAAAAATAATGAACGATGTAAATTCGTTATAAAATCATAAAAACGAGATTTCTTAATTAAATTTCCAATTTTTTCTCCAGTTTTTGGATTGATATAAAAACTTTTGTATTCTCCTTTTTTGTTAATTATAGATGCTGCAACAAAATTATTTTCATCAATTTCTATGGTAATTATTTCATCATATCTTTTTTCTAAAGCTTCGATAGTTTCAGCAATTGAAATTTGCTCATAACTCCCAATTGAGTATGGTTTTAGCTTATTAGTAATAGGTTCAAAAGTTAGAATAAGACCGGTTACAGCTGCAATTACAATAAATAAAGAAGTGGAAATTGCCAACGTTAAATGGCTAAGTCTCCATATAGAAATTGTCATTATTCTATTATTTTGGTAGTATTCTTACATAGCGAATAAAGCCAGTTCCTTCAATTTTCGCTTTTATATTTTCTGAGGTCAATTCAAATTCAACATCACTTTTGTGATATCCTTTATCTTCTACGGCGGTTTCAAAACGAATTCTATAGCCTCTATCTATTTTGTTATTAGGAATTCGAATTACGCTAATGTTACGTTCCCCACCGCTAATAGTCGCGCCAGTTATTGCGTCGATGGCTGCACGTTTTTTTCCCTGAAAACGCCACCATTCTGTAATATCGAAATACCATTCATCATCTGGTCCTTGAACATATAAAGTTTCTTCATATTCTTGTTCAGAGTTTAATAATGAAATTACAATATAAGCGCCCTCTCCGCTATAATTTGTCATTTGAATCATGCATTTGTATGCACTACTTTCAGTATGTTTTTTAAAGCTTAATAGCGCTATAAATAGCATAAAAAATAGGGGTGATGTATAAATTACTTTTCTTATTTTCATTCGAATGTTTTATTTTAAAAAATTAATATTATTATTTTTTAAGAGTTCATTTTCAGACGCTAAGTCAAAAATGGTTTCATTAAAAGCTGTCTTTATGTTTTTATGTGCACCAATAGTTAATAAATATTTTAAAATTTCTACACTTCTGGTTTTCATTGCTGCTATTTGTAAAGCAGATAAATCATCGCTATTCTTCGCATTTACATCGATATTAAAGGAATCTAATCGTTTTAAAAGCTCTAAATTATCTTTTGTTACTGCTATATGCGAAAGTGTATTTTTAGAATGCTGGAGTTTGTTTATAACCAATCCGTTTTTTTCTAAAATGCTCAGTTTATCTTCAAACTCTGTGGTTTTAAAAATATTAATTAAATAATAAGAAAGTGTGTTTCCATCTGCATCTTCAGTATTGATGTTTGCACCTATTTCGAGTAAAAATTTTACAACGTCTTTGGTATTTCTCTGCACTGACATTATTAAAGCTGAGCGTCCCTTTTTGTCCTTTGAATTAATATTTGTAATTTTTTTTGATAAGAATTTTACAATTTCTAGCGTATTATTATTTGCAGCATTCATAAATGGAGAACGGCCTTTATTGTCCTGCAAATTCGCATTAACGCCTTTAGAAATAAAATAGCGGTATGTTGCTAAATCTTTATTGTTATATGCAATAGCATGCAAAGGGTTTTTTCCATCTTTATCAATACAGTTCGTTTTAACCCCAACGCTTTCTAGAAATTTATATGTTTGTAAGGTGTTCTGTTTCCTTCTTATACCCTGGCTTGCAAAAATCATTGTATTTTCTCCTTTGGTCACTCCTTTATCAATTAAAGTCTTCAAAAAAGAAATGTTTCCACCTTTCGCAGCATATTCAAAAATACCATTACCATTATTGTCTTTATCTTCTAAAGAAGCACCTTTAGATAAAAGATAGCTTACTAAACTATAGTTTTCTAAATATGGTGCAACTAATAATAATACGTTTGCTCCTTTGCGGTTTTTATCGGTTTTAATATTTGCTGACATTTTAATTAAATAATCATATATTTTAGTATTTGTTTGACCTGTTGAAGCTGCAAAATTTAAAATAGTATATCCATGATCATCAACTATATTGGTTCTAGCATTTTTAGAAACTAAATATTTCATGAGTTCTATATTGTTTTTATAAGCAGCCCAAAAAATATACGTTCGGCCATCATGTGTTTTTTTATTCACACCATTCCCTTCTTTTGAAAGTAAATATTTGATTGTATTATTATCTGTATTTTCTAAAATAGCATAGACAACGGCATCAAAAGCATTGCTATTTAATTCAGAGATATTATTTCCTTTAGAATTTTTTTCATCAATCAATTTTATAGATGGATTTGCTTTCCAAAAATTTCTTTCATGAAAAATATTTGGTTTTTGAGCAAAGGTTGCACCACTTAAAAGAAGGGATACAATGCATATTATTTTTAATTTTTTCATAATTTATTTTTTAACAAAAGATTCTATGATATTATCCATTTCTCCTTTTGCTGTTACTTCTTCAGAAAATAGATACTTGTATAATGGTTTATTATCAACTTTCGTTTCTAAACTTAAATTAGTGTTTCGTGCATACACTTCATTCCATTTATTTCTAACCATTTCCCATTTAGGACTGTTCGAAATCCACCAAGACTTTGCAACCTTACATCTACTGTCTGGTACTTTTTTATAAGTATTGTAACCTTTTTCATTCGCAAGAATGAAATCTTCTTTTCCATTTTGACGAAGAATCTTACTATTGTCTTGATCATGAACCCAACCATAATTTGTAATTTCATGGCGGTTACCTCTTAAAGTAATGTTGTAATCACTTCTTTGCGTGTATTCCCTTCTTGGTAAAGGAGCGGTTGTGGTGTTTTCCCAGTAGCTTTTTCCATCTAAGTGAACCCATGTTCCAGATCCCTCATAACGCGGACTGTCATCTACCTGATACACTTTCTGAGTCCATTGTTTTTTAACACTTTTCTTCTCTTTTTTTTCGAAAATCCAATTATTATTTCCGTTAAACATATAGAAGGCTGTATTTTGATATAGCCAATCTTGTCTCCAATGTTTAACAATCATAGGTTTGTTAGGGTTACCAACTTGTAAAATATGTTGAATAGATATTTTATTGTTTTTATCTTCAACCAACTCGGCCCATTCTAAACCCTTACTAACTTTGGTTTTAGAAGGTAAGTAAGCAGCATCTTTGCTATAATTGAAGGTTTCTGTAAAATTGAAGGTTATTTCAAAACAACCACACATTTCCTTTATTGAATTTTTATCTTTTGTTTTTTTACTTTGAGCATTTGCAGAAATAGCTATAATAATAGTTAAAACTTGGAGGAATATTTTTTTCATTGTGCAATTATTTATTATGATTAATATTTTTTACAAATATATAACTTATTTAGATTAAATAAGAATAAGGTCGTATATTTGTAAAAAATTATGAATAATGATGCTATATAAATTTTCAACACTATTGTTTTTTTAAAAAAAGGTGGAATAAAAATATTCTTTTAGAGTGGATACTTTAAAATTTGAATTTATAGTTTCATGGAACCATAATGTAGATGATAAGAATTTATAATAAAGATATTTGATTAAGAAGAAGAGAAAAAGGCTATTTAAAAGAGATTTTAATTAGCTTTTTTTAGTTAAAATTAAATTCGGTTGAAAATAGTGTTTAAAACACAAGAGTAAATTAGTTTACCTACAAATACTTACATTATAGATTTAAATTTTTATTGACGTAATTTTTATAATTATAAAAGCAATAATTCATATGTAGTTTAATTGTTAATGTTATGAGTTATTATATTTAATAACTAAATTTTGTAGGCGGATATAAATACTTGGATATAAATAAATATAATATAAAGGTTATTATAAAAGTTGCAAGTAGAAAATAAAATGGGAATCCTTTTATTTTCATTAGGTACTTTATGTGTTTCATTGTTTTACAATCTTATAGTTTTAAATCTAATATTAATTAAGTTTACAAATGTTGCTGAGGTAGAAATATTTTAAATCTTAATAATAAAAAAGGTTAAGTTAATACACTTTATCTGCAGTAAGAATTTCTTTTTCAATTTACAAATTTCCCCATTATTATATTGTGCTGCAGATGAAAGCTTGATTGCCATTGCAATCTGTATTAATTTAAGAACAAAGATATTTACGAATGAAGTGTTTATTGTGTTTAATTTAGTTCAATAAGTATTGATAAAAGATCAATTTTTTTGATACTTCTTCGGCGTTACTCCGAATTTTATTTTAAACGCTTGAGTAAAGTTTGATAGGTTTTCATACCCAATTTCTTGATAAATATCTGATGGTCTTTTTGATTTATTTCTTAAAAGGAAGGCAGCATGCTCAAGTCTTTTTTCTTGAAACCATTTACCTGGAGAGCTTTGAAAGTGTTTTTTAAATGTTCTTTTAAATGAGGATGCACTCATATTAGTTAAAAATGAAAGTTCTTTTATTGATAGTTTCTTTTCTTTATTATTCTCAACTATCTGAATAAACTTTTGTGTACTATTATCACTATTACTAATTAAGGAATAAATAAAATTCACACCTTTAGTTGCAATAAGATATAACATTATTTCTTCAAACTTAGCATCTAAAATATTCTGTTGAATTGATTTTGATAGTTTAGATATATTTAAAATACTCTTTGTAAATCCTTTTATATATAGATCATAATCGAATGAATACACCGAAGCATAGCTGGCATTATCTTGTGGCTTCAGTTGAAATTTTCTAATAAAATTGAAGACTGATTCATTAGAGAAGAAGAGTAAAATGCTTCTATATTTCATCTCATCATTATAAGACTTCTCGATCGTTAGGCTATTTCCAGCCTTCACTAATGAAAATTGAGAGTTATTAATTAAACGAGTGGAGTTATCAAAAAAGACTTCTTTTGTTCCATTTTGAAGAAAACTAAACGTGTTTTTACTAAGTACAATTTTTTGTTTGGATATTTCTTGAATATTTACGTAATCATAAATTTCAATGGAGTGAGAAGAATTTAAATTCAACTCATCGGGTAATGTGATTGTGCTCATAGGGATCGCTTATCTCAAGATTTAGTCAAATATAGAGTATAAGCAATAATTAAAAGATCTCTAAAAGGTCATATTATGCTCTTTTTTAGGAGTTAAAAGAGTTTATTAGCCCCTTGAAATTTTCCTAAAGTAGTAAAATATTAGGGGAAGTCTCTATTACTGCACTTTATAGAGTGATTGAAGTCTTGTTTTAAAGCATTATGTTAAAGATATTTATTATATCTTCTTAATTAGATACATATAAACAGGATAATGATCTGAATACCCCCCTGTATACCCCCCATTAGAAAAACTTCTAAAAGGATATCCCTTATATTTTCCTTTTTTATCACTTAAAAAATGTTTGTTAAAAATCATAGCTTTGAACATTTTATAAGTAGAAAAATCTTTTTCTCCCGTATCTAACAACGGTAATGAAATTAGAATCATGTCAAAGAGATTTAAATTGTCTCTATAGGCTAATGTGTTAAATCCTTTTCTGTGTAAATTTTCATACGGATTGTATATATCATTTATCCCAACATTTTTCTTTTTTCTTTTTGTTTTTAAAATTTTCTTAAAGCTGGTATTATTCGGGTCATCATTAAAATCTCCCATCGTTAAGATTTTAGCATTTTCTTCTTTAGCTCTAATTTTTTCTATGATTTTTATATTTTGATATGCGGCTTTTTCTCTTAAAGGTCTACTTTTTGCCTCACCACCGCTTCTAGAAGGCCAATGGTTTACAATTATATGAATTAATTCATCATCTAAATAGCCAGAAACCAATAATTGGTCTCTTGTAAACACCTTTCTATTATTTTTATAAATATTAGGATTAAACACTTCGTGATGTAAGGGTTTAAAATATTTTTTTTGGTACAATAAGGCTACGTCAATTCCTCGTTTATCAGGAGAATCGTAATGCACAATACCGTATTTTTTTTGTATTAAATGTTTCGATTTTATTAAATCTTCTAAAACACTTCGATTTTCAACTTCAGATACCCCTATAATTGCTGGGCTTGTTTTTGCCTCTTCTAATCCTATTTGTGCAATAGTACTTGCTAGTTTGTCAATCTTATCCCAATACACCTTAGATCGGTTAAATTTCAATTCCATCATCGGGCTTGCTTCGTCATTTATAGAAAGATCGTTTATTGTATCAAATAGATTTTCTAAGTTGTAAAAGGCAATGGTTCTAATGGTGTATTTCTTTTCATTTTTCTGAGAAAAAGAGATGCAAATCTGAAATAATAGGATTATAAATAAATAGGTATTTTTATTATTCATTTGCTTTTTTTTGAAGACAAATTTACAGAACAAAATGTATTATTTAAAATAATAGACAAGTTTTGTGAACTTTTTTATAAATAATAATTAGTAGTTTTACTTTGCTATTTAAATGAAAAAGAAATTATTATGAATAAAACTATTGTATTAATAGTTCTGTTTCTGCTTTGCCATACATCAATGTATTCCCAAAATGTTATAAGAGGAATTATTATAGATAATAATTCTGAGAAGCCTTTATCGGAGGTCTTGATAAGCATTAAAAATACAATTTTTACTACCAAAACAGATTTAAATGGAGCCTTCCATATAAAGGCCCTTTTCGAAAGGAAATTATATTTTAGAAATTAAGTTTAATGGATTTGAAACTCAGAATCTTCCATTAGAACTTTCTAACAATACTTTAGATTTGGGTGTTGTTTTATTATTTAGAGATTTCACAGATCAACTAGACTTGAGTATTATTACAATCTCAGATGATGAATTAAATAATGATGCAAGTGCTGCCGATAATATTTCTGGCCTTTTACAAGCTTCAAAAGATATTTTTTTAAGAACTGCTGCTTTTGAGTTTAGTTCATCTTTTTTTAAGGTAAAGGGGTTAGATTCTGGAAATGGTAAAGTTTTAATTAACGGTATTCAGATGAACAAGGTCTATGACGGTAGAGCGCAATGGAGCAATTGGGGTGGCCTAAATGATGTTTTAAGAAATCAAGAATTTAGTAATGGTTTAGCAGCTTCTAATGTTACTTTTGGGGGTATTTTAGGGACTACAAATATGAATACAAGAGCATCTTTGCAAAGGCCAGGAACAAGATTTTCTTATTCTTCTTCTAATAGAAGTTATGTGCACAGGGCAATGGCAACCCATACTACAGGTATTTCTAAAAATGGTTGGGCAATGACTTTTTCAGCAAGTAGAAGAGCGGGAACTGAAGGTTTTAATGACGGTACTTCTTACAATGCATACTCTGTATTTACATCTATAGAAAAGAAAATTAACGACCACCATAGTATTAATTTTACAGGTATTTTTACACCAAATAGAAGGGGGAAATCTTCACCAAACACCCAAGAGGTTTTTGATTTAAAAGGAATTGAATTTAATGAGTATTGGGGGA
The DNA here is from genome assembly GCA_905181765.1 of Flavobacteriales bacterium UBA6772. Taxonomy (GTDB): domain Bacteria; phylum Bacteroidota; class Bacteroidia; order Flavobacteriales; family Flavobacteriaceae; genus Polaribacter. Next base: position 164,846 of record CAJIYW010000005.1, read on the forward strand.
ATTTAAACGGAAGAAAATTAAACTCTCGAATAAAAGAAGTAGCAGAGCCTATCTTAATGCTAAATCATTATTGGGATATTTCAGAAAATGCAACACTTCAAACAAATGCATCCTATCAATTTGGAAAAATAGGAAATAGTCGTTTAGATTTTAATGGTGGTGCCAACCCTAGTCCCACCTATTACCAAACATTACCAAGTTATTTTTTAAGAAGGAATGACTTATCTGGAGCATATATTTCACAAGAAAACTTTGTTAATAACGGACAATTAGATTGGTACCGTATTTTTGATGCAAATACTACCAATACAAATGCTGGTCTAAACAATGCCTATGTGTTGTATGAAGATAGAAATGATGACAAACAAATTACAGTAAATACTATTTACAATCTAGAGATAAACAACCATATTTCTGTTAACGGAAAATTAGAATACAAACGTTTGCGGTCTCAAAATTTTGCCGAGGTTCTTGATTTATTAGGCGGAAGTGGCTATTTAGATATTAATAATTTTGCAGATTCAGAAGCACAAATGCAAAATGATGTTTTAAACCCGAATAGAGTTGTAGGCGTTGGTGATGCATTTAGATATAATTTCAATCTAAAGTCAGATTTTATAAATGCTTTTGCACAAGGGCAGTTTAAATATAATAAAGTAGATTTTTTTGCTGCTGTAATGGTTTCTCAAATAACAAATCAAAGAGAAGGCTTGTATAAAAACGGACGCTTTGAAAACAATTCTTTAGGGGCCTCAGAAAAAATAAATTTCACAAATTATGGTGTAAAAACAGGTGCAACTTATAAAATAAATGGACGCAATTTAATAGATGCAAATGTTGCCTATTTAACCCAAGCGCCAACCATTAGAAACTCTTTTTCTAATTCAAGAGAAAATAATAATATCGTAGAAGACTTACAAAGTGAAAAAGTATTTTCTGCAGATGCAAGTTACATTAGAAGAAGTCCGATTATTACCTCAAGAGTAACGCATATTACACTTCAATAAAAGATGCAACAGAAATTTCTTTTTATTTTGCAGATGGCGTTGGAGGAGATAACACGGCATTTGTGCAAGAAATAGTGTCAGGAATTAAAAAGAAACAATTGGGTTTAGAACTCGGTTTAGAAGCACAAGTTACGGCCACAATAAAATTAAAAGGTGCAGCGGCTATTGGTAGTTTTGTATATGCCAATAACCCTAACCTGTACCTTACTTCAGATGTTACAAATGAGGGTATTTTTGATGAAAAAGGGCGCTCAGGAAATTATATATCTAACTTAAAGAACTATAAAATTGCAGCAGGGCCTCACCAAGCCTATTCCGCTGGTTTTGAATACAGAGATCCTAATTATTGGTGGATTGGGGCAACGGTAAACTTTTTTAATAATACGTATGTAGATATTGCACCATTAACAAGGTCTCGTAATTTTTATTCAGATGCAGATGGCTTAACCTTTCCAGATTATGATCTAGAGTCTGCTAGTCAATTATTGCAACAAGAAAAATTTGACGCTTATAAAGTTGTAAACCTTGTTGGAGGTAAATCTTGGAAGATAGATGGTTATTATATTAGTGCATTTGCAACGGTAAATAATTTATTAAATACAGCGTATAAATCTGGCGGATTTGAACAGGGCAGAAATGCAAATTATAACGAATTAAGTGCAGACAAAGCTCTAAATAAACCTGTATTTGGCAATAAATATTGGTACGGTAGAGGTACTACATACTTTTTGAACCTAAACTTTAGTTTTTAAAAATAAATTGAATGAATATAAAAACAAATAGCGGCTTCTTAATAGCCCTTGCAACTAGTCTCTTTTTCATAGCTTGTGTAAAGGATAATGATTATACAGTGCCACAAAATTTAGGGGTAGAAGAAAATCTAAAATTAGAAGCAATATTAGACAGTATTCAAAACAATCAGTTAGAATTAAAATCGATAAAAGATTTAAAAAATTTGTATAATTCTGGTACAGATCCGGTAAAAATAGTTTCAAATATTGTTGTAAAAGGGTATGTGATTTCTTCGGATGCCAAAGGAAATTATTTTAGAGAATTTTACATACAAGATGCCCCCGAAAATCCAACAGCAGGAATTAAAGTAGTACTTAACTTAACCAATAGTTATAATAAATTCAATTTCGGACGTGAAGTATATATTCGACTTAAAAATCTCTATATTGGAGAAATAAATTCGGGAGACGGTGTAATTTCTATTGGTGGTAAAATAAAATTAACAGACATGTTACAGAAATAGAAAGTATCACTCAAAATCAGATTGAAAATTATATGTTTAGGGCGCCAACTACAGAAGTAATTGTTCCTAAAACAGTAACTCTTGGTGGCTTGGAAATGCTGCTAATATCGGAACTTTTGTGCGCATAGAAAACGCTTATTTCTCATCAAATTTAGCTGGAAAAGCATATCGTAGACCCTTCAGAAGATTTTGATACACAACGTCAAGTTGAAACCTGTGAAGGACCTAGTGTTGTAACTACTTTTTTAGAAACAAGCTCTTTTGCAAGTTTTGCAAATAAAGCTCTACCAGAGGGTGGTGGAAGTATTAATGCAGTTGTTTCTAGAGATTTTAGAGGAGATTTTACGGTTTTAGTTTTAAATACTTTAGATGATGTTAGACATGAAGAATGACAAGATGCACTCCTTTAGCGATTGCAGATTTTTCAACAATTCTTTTAGAATGAAGATTTTGAAGCAACTTCTGGCGAGATAAATATATTACGATTGGACTAATTATAGTGAAGCAGGTACTAAAATCTTGGAGGTCTTATGATGATGTGAACTCTTTCAAGTAAGGCCAGCAAGAATGGGTTCTTTTAGATCTGGTGATGAAAGTACAATTTCTTGGTTAATTACAAAGGGAGTCAATTTAGAACACTACTGGAGAGGAATTCTTGTCTTTTGAAACGTCTACCTCTTTTGCAGACGGAAGTACTTTAGAGGTGTTAATTTCTGAAAACTGGAATGGTACAGTAGCAAATATTACCATGCAAATTGGGTTGCTTTGCCAGCAAGAATAGCGGCTAATAATGACGATTTTAATAGTTTTAATTTTCAACATTTATAAATTTATCTTCCTATTCAGGAACTGCTTATATTGCCTTTAAATATATAGGAAATGGAAATGAAGATTTTGATGGAACCTATGAACTAGATAATATCACTATTATTGCAAAGTAATAATCAAAAGAATGGAAAAAATAGAACATATAGGTATCGCTGTAAAAGATCTTGAGGTGTCAAATAAGTTGTTTGCATCACTTTTTGGTAAAGAACATTACAAAGAAGAAGAAGTCGCATCTGAGGGTGTAAAAACTTCTTTTTTTAAAAACGGACCCAATAAGATAGAATTATTGCAAGCTACAAATGCAGAGAGTCCAATTGCAAAATTTATAGAAAAGAAAGGTGAAGGAGTGCACCACATTGCCTTTGCGGTTTCAGATATAAAAGCAGAAATAAAAAGACTTAAAACAGCAGGTTTTATTGTTTTAAATGAAACACCTAAAAAAGGCGCAGATAACAAATTAGTAGCTTTTTTACATCCAAAAACTACAAACGGTGTTTTAATTGAATTGTGCCAAGAAATAGAATAAGTTAAAATACTCCTAACAGGCACTGCCAAATGCATACTAATTATTATCTTGCCAACGTTTTAAAGCTATTATAAATGCCTCCAAAATATGAATCTTATCAAAAAAGACGCTTAGCATCTTCTTACATATCTGTTGTAATTAGTATTGCTTTGGTGCTTTTTATGGTGGGTGTTTTAGGTTTGGTACTTTTAAAATCTACTGCAGTTGCGAATAGAGTAAAAGAAAAAGTAGTTATTAGCTTGTACTTAAAAGATAAAATAAGTACCAAACAAATAAATAGTTTTAAAGCTTCTATTACTAAAGAAGAATTCACAAAAAGAATTATTTATACCTCTAAAAAACAAGCAGCTAAAAAATTTAGCAAAGAAATAGGTGAAGATTTTTTAACTTTTTTGGGAGATAATCCTTTAAAAAATGAAATAGATATTTTCTTGAAACCAGATTTTATAACTCCAGAAAAAATGCAAGAAATAGAAACTCGTTTTCTTAAAAATGCATTTGTCGCAGACGTTTCTTACGATAAACTTTTAATAAACCTACTCACAAATAATATTCAAAGAATTAGTTTCTGGCTTTTAGTTTTAAGCGGATTTTTTGGTTTGGTAGCCATAATTTTAATTAATGGCGCTATTAGATTAACAATATATTCTAAAAGATTTAACATTAAAACCATGCAAATGGTAGGTGCTACAAAAGGTTTTATTAGAAGACCTTTTATTTGGCAAGGTATAAAGTTAGGCCTTGTTGGTGCATTTTTAGCTTTGATAGGTTTGGGTGTGGTCATTTATTATTTAGATAAATTTGCACCAAGTTTAGGGTTCTTAAAAGATTATATTTCTCTAAGTTATTTAGGTGGTGGTGTTTTAGCTGCTGCTTTTATAATTACTTGGTTAAGCACTTTCTTTGCGACGCAACGTTTTTTAAACTTACAAACAGAAGAACTTTATTATTAACATATGAAAGAAGAAAAAAATCAGAAACCTGCATTTATTTTTGGAAAGAAAAATTACACCTTTATGGTGGTAGGAATTATTTTTATAGCATTGGGCTTTATTTTTATGTCTGGTGGCGGAAGCGACAACCCAGCTATTTTTAATGAAGATATTTACAACTGGCAGCGTATTCGTTTAGCGCCAACTTTGGTAATTATAGGCTTAGGAATTGAGATTTATGCAATTTTAGTAAATCCTAATAAATAAGAATGAATATTTTAGAAGCTATAATTCTTGGAGTAATTCAAGGTTTAACAGAATTTTTACCGGTATCCTCTAGCGGTCATTTAGAGTTAGCAAAAGTAATTCTAGGCGATACTTCTTTACCCGAAGAGAGTTTAACCTTTACAGTAGTTCTCCATTTTGCAACCGCATTAAGTACCATTGTAATTTTTAGAAAAGAAATTTTAGAAATTTTTAAAGGATTGTTGCAGTTTAAATGGAACGATGAATTTAAGTTTTCATTAAAAATTATTATTTCAATGCTGCCCGCAGTAGTTGTAGGTTTACTTTTCGAGGAAGAATTAGAGTCTTTTTTTGGAGGTAAAATACTTTTAGTGGGGTGTATGTTATTACTAACAGCACTGTTATTACTATTAGCAGACAAAGCAAAAAACACAAAAAAAGAAGTTTCATTTTGGAATGCTGTACTCATTGGTATTTCTCAAGCAATAGCAATGTTGCCTGGAATTTCTAGATCTGGCGCAACCATTTCTACATCGGTTTTATTGGGAGTTGATAGAACTAGAGCCGCTAAATTTTCATTTTTAATGGTAGTGCCATTAATTTTCGGGAAGATTGGAAAAGATCTTTTAAGTGGAGATATAAGTTTTCAATCCTCAGAAATAATACCTATTACAGCTGGCTTTATAGCTGCTTTCTTAGCTGGTTTGGTAGCTTGTAAATGGATGATTTCTTTAGTAAAGAAAAGCAAACTTTCTTACTTTTCAATATACTGCGCAATTGTAGGAAGTATTGCAATTGGATATGCCCTTTTAAATTAAGAACACATGACGGAAGAAGCTTATAAAAATGGTCAAGTTTTATTGATTGATAAACCACTTACGTGGACATCTTTTCAAGTAGTAAACAAGTTACGTTGGGAAATTAGACAGCGTTTCAATATTAAAAAAATCAAAGTGGGTCATGCAGGTACTTTAGATCCGCTAGCCACAGGTTTACTGATTATTTGTACAGGGAAGCAAACAAAGCAAATAGATACGTATCAAGGGCAAGTTAAAGAATATACGGGCACCTTTACACTAGGAGGAACTACACCAAGTTATGATTTAGAAACTGAAATTGATAACACCTTTCCAACTGCACATATTACTGAAGAATTATTACACGAAACTACCAAACAGTTTGTGGGCGAAATTCAGCAAAAACCACCTATTTTTTCTGCTATTAAAAAAGATGGAAAACGTTTGTATGAATTGGCAAGAAAAGGAGAAACTACAGAAATTAAAGAAAGAACAGTAACGGTTTCTTCGTTTGAAATTACAAAAATAAAGTTACCAGAAGTAGAGTTTAGAATTATTTGTAGCAAAGGAACCTACATTCGGTCTATTGCATTTGATTACGGAAAAGCATTAAATTCTGGAGGATATTTATCTGCTTTAAGAAGAACAAAAATTGGCAATTTTTCTGTGGATGACGCATTTTCTGTTGAAGAATTTATTAACAATTTAAAGACAAATTCATAGCAAAAAGAGTATAAACTACAGAAGATTTTTTGCAGCTAAAAACTACTCTTTAGCTCCATGATTTTTAGCTATTTCTATCCAATGTTCAGAAATCCCTTTGGTATCTGCTCCTAAGCCTTTAGCTAAGTGCAAAGCAACACCAATCATTAAAACGGCAGCTTCGTGAAGTTCTTGAAGTGTTTGTAAGCTTCCAAATTGTTCTTGTGCTTTTAAGAGTAGTAAATTATTGTGTTTTTCAGCAAAAGTAACTGGGTTTTCAGTATCTTCTTTGATGTCAGGTATCATTAAGCTATCTAACCATTCGTTGCCTATTTTTTCTACTAACACTTCCGGAAGATCGGTTCCTAAAACCCTCCATGCATTTAGTGTTTTTGTGTCTTCAGATTTAGTTAATTCAGATTCTAAAAGTAACTCAAAAGCAATGTCTGCAATATTTTGCATTACTATTAGATAGGCATCTTGTGCCTTTTCGAATGGACCTGCTTCTTGTCCTTTCAAATATTCTCCTACACTAAGTTTAGGTAGGTCTAAAACTTCAGCACAATCTGTTAAACAAGGAAAGGTAGCACCTTCGTAAATATAATGTGCTTTATCAAATTGTATTTGTCTACCTAACGGATACAAACGACATGCCAATGGTCGGCCTTTATGGACACTACAACCAGCATTATCTATATATTGACTACACGCTTTCTGCCCTTTTTTATCTGGGTTTCCGTTAAAGAGCAAGCGAATACCGCCAAGTTCAGTATATAACTCTTTAAATTCCTTAGGAGCAATTTTTTTTTCTTTACTGAAATTTAGTAGCTCCCAAGGGTTTAGCATTACAGCTTTGCCAAAACAACAGGTTCCAGATCTAGAGCAGGTAAGTGGTAATATACTGTTGGTACTTAGTTTAGTTGTTTGCAAGTTTTCGTTTAAAGTTAGCTGTATGTTTAAGCATGAAAGTTAGCAAATATAATTGCAAATAGAAAATTCCTAATTAGTAGTTTAAATAATTAGCAATTAAATTTACGAGGCGTTAACTAAATTATTTTTTAATTCAATTATTTATTTTAACCATATAAAGTTATACTATTTTTACTTGCACTTCCAGGTACTATAGAAAGATGTAATGCACCAGAAAATATTCACCAATTTAAATCTATATTTTCATAATCAACAGTTTCTAGATTTGATTTTTATCCAGTCTATTTTAAATTATTGACAACGTTGTTGCATCCGGTTTGTTCTATGTTTTAAGCATGAATGTTAGTAAACAAACTATTTCTTAAAACTTAGGAGCTACCGTAAAACTCATTTTTTTAAGAGTTGTAGGGTGCAGAAACTCAATAAACTCTGCATGTAAATGCAATCTCTTTTCTTTTTTACCATACAAATCATCACCAACAATAGGAGTATTCAATCCGTTTTTATGAGCAGCATGCATTCTTAATTGGTGTGTTCTTCCTGTAATTGGATAAAAGTGTACACGTGTTTTTCCGTTTTCTTTATTGATGATTTTCCAATCTGTTTCTGCAGGTTTTCCATAGGTGAAGTCAACTAATTGCTTAGGTCTGTCATTTAAATCTACACGCAATGGTAAGGTTATTTTTCCGCTGTTCTTAGATAAGTTTCCGTCTAACAGAGCTATATAACGTTTTTTAATAGTTCTATTTATAAACTGGCTCTGTAAAGCTTTATTTGCTTCTTTTGTCTTGGTAAGTAACAAAACACCAGAAGTAGACATGTCTAGTCTGTGCACAATTAAAGGTCCAGTGGCACTTGGATACCTCTCTTTAATTCTACTATAAACAGAGTCTTTAATATCTTTACCAGGAACCGATAAAAACTCCGCAGGTTTGTGAACAACGATTAAAGCATCGTCCTCATAAATAATTTCTAAATCTTGTTTTTCAGATAAATTTTCTAACAACAAATTAGCGTCCATTTCTGTGTGAGCTAACATGTGTGTTAAAATGGGTTTACATCTTCCTTGGCAAGCAGGATAATAGTTTTTATGGTGTCTAACAGCTGCATTTGGTGCACTTCCCCACCAGAATTCTGCCATTGTAATAGGTGTTAAGTTATTGGCAAAAGCATATTGTAAAAGTTTAGGTGCAGCACATTCGCCAGAACCTGCAGGTGGTTTTATGGCAGGATTATTAAAAATAGTCAGTAAACTTTTCAACTCTTTTTGCTGATTTAAGAAGGCATATTTACTAAATAAAGTCTGCTGTAAATAATTTGATTTTTCTTTACGTTCTCTCTTAAGCGCTATAATTTTGTCTTCAAAAACTTTAAATTCTAAATTAATTTTTTCAATTTTAGCTTGGTAATATTCTTGCAGTTCTTTTATGAAAAACTGATTATTATAACTTTCTTGGGTTAATTTTTTAGTCAGTTCTTCAAACTCCAAGTCATTTAAAAGAGTAATTGCTTTCTTTTTCTGTGATTTTCTGTCACTTTTAGCGCGCTTCATTCTGTTGCGTTGAAAAGACAAATCTGTTTGAATGATTGCCGTATTTTCTGCAATTATTTTTTTTAACTCTAAATATTTTTTATCTTTTTTTAAAACACCTAATTGCGCGTTCATCTCATCAATCTCTAACTCTCCTTTGATGTAAAAACTACCAGATGTTCTCATGTTAAAAACAGGTGGAACAAATTTTTCCGGCAAACTTTTATCTGCCAATTTACCAGAGAAAGCAGTTAAATACCCAATTTTATCTTGTTTATTTTTCACCACTAAAACACCAAACATTTTGCCAATGGCAAGCGCGTTATTATTAATATCTAAGCCAAAATTATGTTCAAAATCTGTCTGATTTTCTAAATAGGACTGTACTTCTGTAGTTGCAATTTTTGCTAGAAGATGGGGTTCATAATAAAACGGGAATGTAAATTTTTCTGGAAGTGTTATTCCAGAAATAGCTGTTTTAAAATGTTGAAAGTGTTTCAATAAATTTAATTTTTCTTTAAAAGTTGTTTTATTCCCGAAGATAAGAAGGGTTTTAAAGGCAAACTTGTCATAATAGTAAGATCTTCTAAAAGAGTGCTTTCATTTCCTAAGAAAGCTAAGATTTTTTCTGGTGAATTTTTCTGAAAAATTTTTGTAAAAATAGCCTCTCCGGTTAGTTTATTTGATAACAAAACATCAATTAGAGTTCGGTCATACCAATTGTATAATTTGTTTTCAAAAGAGGTATCTCTATTTAAATTATTTCCTAATTTTAAATTTGCTACAATTTCAGAAACATCTTTTTGAATAAACTGAAATGTATAACCACTGCTTGCTTTTGTAAAGCCACCAGCGGTGCCAATGTTTATAATATTCTTACCTGGATTCTTCTCAAACTTAGCTAAAGACATCGGTATTACTCCAAATTCTTCGTGAGAAATGCTGTAATTCTCAATTTTTAATTCTTCTTTAATGTACTTTTTTAAGGCGGTGTTGTACGTTTCTTTTTCTAAGACAGTCGTTGTAAAAAGAGTATATTCTATTAATGCTTCTGTTGCAGAGGTTGGTAATACGTACATAAAAGTAGCTCCATTATCTTGGGATACTCTAAAATCCATTAAACGGCCTACTTCAGGATTAAAAAAAGGAGTTTCTGTTTTAATTACCCAGCCTTTAAAATGTTGTAAAAGCGAATTTTCTTCAGTTATTTTTGGGTTGAATAGCCCCGTAGAGTTAAAAACAAAATTACCTAAATAAGAGTTCTCTGCAGTTTTTACAACAGCAGAATTTTCTTTGGAAGTAATGGCAACAATGCGCTCTTGTAAAAAGGTTACATTGTTAAATTTCTTGGAAAAATTAAGTACAAAGTTATAGAAATCTATTCCTTGAATCATTTTGTAGGTATAAGAACCTAAATCTAGTTTTTCTTCAAAATCTGTAGAAAGAAATGCTAATGTATTCCATTTTGCGTGCACAATAGACTCGAATAATCCTGGATTTTTTTCCCAAAAGCACCAAGTTCTATCGTTACTATTCTTAGTATCTTTATCAATAATTAACACAGATTTATTTTGCAATGCAGGTTCTTGTAATATTCTGTACAGTAAACTTAAACCTGCACAACCTGCACCCGCAATAATAAAATCGTATTTCATCTGTTTCCGCTTACCGTTATTTTAAAAACCGATTATACCAACTTTCTTCAATCGTTATTTCCCAAAAACTATCAAAATCTTGTTTTGTATTCACCAGATTATCAAAAATAACAGATTTACCTGTTAAAGCCTTGTTTTTAAGTAACTTTTTAAAGTCTTTTAAATCTTTATACTGCACATGCTCTCCTTGTTTAAAACAAACATTCATTCGATCTAAAAGGGCTACCTCATACGTTTCTTGTAAACTTAAAATAAAAGAAACAGAGGCATCAATATCTGCATTAGATAATTCTGTAGCAATGTCATCTGCAGTTAAGATAATAAATCTATTGTTTAGAAATTTATAAGAGGCTTTAAAAGAGGTATCATCCGATTTCCAGCTTTCTATAAATTTTTTTATTTTTTCTTCTATTACTTCAATTTCATTAGGATAAAACTTTCTACTAGAAGGGTAGACCCATACTTTGGCATCTTCAGGTATTTCTTCAAAATCTACAAACATCGTTTTATATTTAAAGTACAAAGGTAACTAAAAGAAAAACCGCAAACAGAATATCAGTTTGCGGTTTTTTATGAATTTTAAAAAGACTAGTTTTCTTGTACAGAAAACTTTGCAAATAAATTTACAAAATCTTTTTGTACACTTTTACCTTTGTCTTTGTTGTACCAAACCTGTAAATCTTGTTTAAACTGGGGGTCTAATATGCCGTTTTTTTCTTTATAATCTGTCACCATTTTTGTAGCTATAGTTGGTCTTGGACCCCAAAAATCTAATACATTATTATCTTTATCTAATACAATTAACTTCGGAATGCTTCTGCCTCCATTGGTTAAAAATAAATCCATTAGGTCTAAATTCTCATCTCTTAAAACTATTTTCAAATCAATGTTTGCTGTATCGGATGCTATTTTGTTAAGAATAGGTAAGTTTTGCGCGGCATCTCCGCACCAACCTTCTGTAAGCACTAACCAAGTTTGTGGTTGTTTTACTTTTTGAAATTCCTGAATGGTTTCTTCAGAAATTTTAATGGTTTTATCTAATCGTTTCATTCTTCTATCATTTAACATGCTATAATTGGTTAAATCTTCAGATTGCTCTGTACCGGTAGATTTTCCTTTAATTAATAAATTACTAACTAAACTTCTATAGTCTGAGTATGATATTGCTGTTTTTAAACTATTTTCTATAATTTTTTTCATAAATATAAGATACTTAATTTGATAAGTTAGACGTATAATTACCTATAACTTACACGGGGTATTTTAGTATATTAATTAGTGCTTATGCAGAAGTAATTTAATTGAATGTAAGTTTTAATTAGAATTTTATATTTTTTGTTATGGTTTTCTTAAAAGAGAATAGTTTGCTATTAATTTGTGTATTTTTGAGTTTTAAACGCAGTTGTGAAATATATATATCTTTTAGTAATACTTGTTTTTACATTTTCTTGCCAGAATAATGAAGGGAAGGATACAGTAAAAAAACCCAAACCATTAATGAGTATTGCAGAAATGCATACTGCAACAGAAAATGTTTTATCTACTTATTTAAAAGAGGTAAAAGATTGGAATGAGCTACAAGACATCGATTCTTTTTTTGTAAAGTATCGAAAAATTACACCTAATGAGGCGCTAAGCAATGCTATAGAGTTAAAAGATTTAATTAAGCGATTAAAAGATAGTGTAAAACCAGAAAAATTTAAAATACCTTCTTTAACAGCAAGAATTAATATTTTATACAATGAAGCATTAAGGTTAGCCGATTTAACAAGAATAGGAGCTATAAAGGCGCCAGAAGTAAATACTCAGTTAGATAAAACCATGGCTGCTTTTTCAAACATAAACACAAAGATAAATTCTATTTTGGCAAAAATTAGATTTGAAAATGAAATTGATATAGATGTTACATTTATTGGTTTAGACACTACAAAAATGGATACGTTTTTTAACAAACCAATAAAGCAGATAAAAAAAGTAAACCTTTTAAAATCTATAAAGCCTAAAACATCTATAAAGCGAAAACCCGAGAAAATAGGAATAAAGAAGAATAGACTATTTAAAGGTTTAGAAAAAAACAAACAATAAGTATGAAAAAAGCAATAATTTTAGGTGTAAGTATCTTTTTATTCTGTGCTTGTGTAACTTCTAATACGGTTAAAACAGATAAAAGTGCAATCAAAAAAGAAGTGAATACACTTTTATTTAATTGGCATAAAGCGGCTTCAGATGCAAATTTTAAGGAGTATTTTAGAGTACTGGATAGCACTACTGTTTATATAGGAACTGCAGCAGAAGAAATTTGGACGAAAGAACAGTTTGCCAATTTTAGTAAGCCTTATTTTGATAAAGGAAAAGCATGGTCTTTTACAACTCTAGAACGTAATATATACATGAGTGAGTCAGCAAATATAGTTTGGTTTGATGAGCTTATAGATACTTGGATGGGCACTTGTAGAGGTTCTGGTGTATTAGAAAAGAAAGAAGATTCTTGGAAAATTAAGCAATATGTACTTTCTGTAGCGATCCCAAATGACGATATTCAAGCAGTAATTGATATTAAAAAGAAGAACGATGCTATTTTCTTAAAGAGGTATTAAGAAACTACTTCATTTACAACCTTGTAAATTAAATTGCTTTCAAAGCCTTTTCGCATTAAGAAAGTCAATTAGTTTTTTCTTTCTTTTATAAATATTCGGTTCAGAAATTACTTCGTTTCTGTTTTCTGTAATTCTGTAAATGGTTGCAATATATTCAGTTTCATCAATCTCTTTTAAAGCTGTTTTTAAATTGTAAGCAGAAATATCTCTAAACTTTAACTCTCTAACAATACGTTGTTTCCCCCAACTTTTAATTCTGAATTTACCCCTTGCATAACTTTTAGCAAAGCGTTCTTCATTTAAAAAATTATCTTTCATTAGACTTAAAAGAATCAATTCTCTAGCCTCAGGTATTACTTGATATTCGCGCATTTTTTGTTCTACTTCTTTATGGCATCTGTCCTGGTAGACGCAATAATTTTCTAGTTTTCGCTTAATTTCATCAACAGTAAAAGATTTTTTCTTTTTTTCAAACATTGCCTCGAAAATACAAAAAGAGGATGAATTCGAAATGATTTCACCCTCTTTTAAATATAAATTATATTCGTTTTAATTTTCTAATTAAATATTTTGTAGCTCTTCCTTTAGTAAGCCTTTTATTCTCATTTTAAACTTTGTAATTAAAAAGAATAAAATTGGCACAACCACTAAGGTTAAGAAGGTTGCAATGAGCAAACCATAAATAACGGTTTTTGCTAAGGGTCCCCAAAAAACAACGTTATCACCGCCCATATAAATATTTGCATCAAACTCGCTAAACAAGGTAAAGAAGTTAATATTTAAACCAATTGCCAACGGTATTAATCCTAAAATAGTAGTAATTGCAGTTAATAAAACGGGTCTTAAACGCGCCTTACCAGCTTTTACAACGGTCTCATACAAACTAGTTAAAGGTAAATATGCTGCTTCAGAAACACCATCTTGTATTTTCCTCCTTTGTATTAATAACTCTGTATAATCTAAGAGTACCACACCATTGTTTACAACAATTCCCGCTAAAGAGATAATACCCACCATTGTCATCATAATTACGAATGGTGCACCCGAAATCACCAAACCACCAAACACACCAATAAAACTTAAAAAGATGGCCAACATGATAATTCCTGGTTTAGAGACCGAATTAAATTGGAAGATTAAAATGAAGAAAATCAGCATTAATCCTGTAAAAAAAGCACCAACTAAAAAGGTCATTTGTTTGTTTTGCTCTTCAATTTGACCGGTATAATCTATTTTAATTCCTTCGGGTAAATTACTAAAACTCTTCATAGAATTTTGAATTCTTTCTACTACAGCTCCCGCATCTGTCTCTCCTGGAGATAGCGCAGAATATACAGTTACTACCCTTTTTACGTCTTTATGTTTTATAGCACTAAAACCAGAACTATTGGTTTGCCTAGCGACTGCAGAAACTGGTATTTCTTTAATTTTACCTGTTGCAGGGTCTCTAAATGTAATTTTTTGATTAAAAACAGCACTTTTGTTATAGCGGTCTTCTTTGTTAAAACGGACATATATATCATAGTCTTCTCCATCTTTTTTATAAATACCAGCTTTGTTTCCAAAAACAGCACCTCTTAATTGTTGCCCAACTTGGCCTGCAGAAACGCCTAATTCTCCTGCTTTTTTGCGATCTACCAAAACTTGCATTCCTGGCTTAGATTTGTTTACATCAATCTTTAATTCATCAATACCAGAAATACTTTGCGTATTTAAATAATCTCGCATTCTTTCTGCAGTAAGAATTAATTCTTCGTAATTTTCGCCATTTAGTTCTATATTAATAGGTGCACCTGTTGGTGGGCCATTTGCATCTTTTTCAACTGAAATTAAAACTCCCGGATAAATACCTACCAAAGCAGCTTGTACTTTTTGTCTTAAAATTTCACTGTCTTCACCTTTTCTATATTTATACTCTCGCATAGAAGCGGTAATTTTTCCTTTGTGTGGCATTTCTGCAGAAGAACCACCATCTGTTTGCGGATTCCCAGCACCTTCGCCCACTTGAGAAACTACACTTTCTACCATGTAATTATAAGCATTGGTTGTATACATGTCTTGATTTAAAACACTGTAAACTTTCTGCTCAACCTCTTCTGTAATCTGGTTTGTTTTTTCAATATCGGTTCCTTCAGGATACTCGATATACACAACAATCTGATTTGGTTTATTATCTGGGAAAAATTCAACTTTTGTTCTTTGTTCTCCTAAAGACCAACCAAAACCAGCAAAAGCAATAAATAGATACAAAAGTTCCGAATAACTAAAACATAAGGTCTCCATCCAGAAAGTGCTTTTTTCAATTGTCTTTCATACCAATTTTCTAAAGAAACCAACGTATTTTTTTGAAAGTAATTTGCCGCTTTTCTTAGAACAAATCTATACACCCACAACATAACTGCTGTAAATATAATTAAGGTCCCTAAAGCATTGTATGTGCCGCCAAAGAAGAAAATTAGCAAACCAATTATCATCATAATACTGGTTAACCTTATAATACTTTTTATAGGCATGTCTTTGTCTTCGGTTTTCATAAATTGAGAAACCAATACCGAGTTAAAGAAAATAGCTACAAACAATGAAGAACCTAAAACAATAGATAAGGTAATAGGTAAAATAACCATGAATTGCCCCATAATTCCTGGCCAAAGACCTAAAGGAATAAATGCTGCAACAGTGGTTGCTGTAGAAATAATAATAGGAAATGCAATTTCTCCAATTCCTTTTTTAGCAGCTTCTGTTCTAGACATTCCTTCCTCGTCCATTAAACGATACACGTTTTCAACAACTACAATTCCGTTATCTACCAGCATTCCTAGCCCCATAATAAGTCCAAAAAGTACCATTGTATTTAGCGTATATCCTAAAGCACCTAAAATCATTAAAGACATAAACATAGACATTGGTATTGCAAAACCAACGAAAAGTGCATTTTTAAACCCTAGGAAAAACATTAAAACAATAACTACTAAAATTACCCCAAAAATAATATTGTTTACCAAATCATCTACTTGGCCAATTGTTTTTGGAGATTGATCATTTGCAATGGTTACTTTTAAATCTTTTGGAAAAATATGAGCTTTCGCATTTTGCACAATAACACCAATTTTATCTGCAGCAGCAACCATATTTTCTCCAGATCTTTTCTTCACATCGAGCATTACTACTGGCGCGCCACTTTCTCTTGCATAGGTGGTTTTATCTTTGTCTTTAAAAGAGATTTCTGCAACATCTTTTAAATAAATAGGATTTCCATTTTCTGCTTTAATTACAAAATCTCCTAAATCAGAAGGTTGGTCAATTTCACCAATAATACGAATGGTTCTTCTTTGCTGACTTGTAATAAAGTTACCAGCAGACATGGTTATATTTCCACGGTTTATAGCATTTGAAATATCATCAAAACTAACCTTTGCAGCCATCATTTTGTAAATATCTACAGCAACCTCTACTTCTTTGTCTTGTGCGCCACGAATGGCTACTTTCTTTATTTCTGTTAAATCTTCGATTTCATCTTGTAAGTACTCTCCAAATTCCTTCAATTTAGAAACCGGGTAATTACCAGAAATATTAATATTTAGAATTGGTACTTCCTCAGACATGCTCAATTCAAAAACATTAGGTGTTACTTTTGCACCATTAAATGTAGGCCAGTCTTCACCTGCCGTCTCTTGATCTATTTCATCTTTTACTTTCTGCTTTGCTTTATCAACGGGAATACTCTCATCAAACTCAACAGTAATAATAGAATAATCTTCTTGCGATGTAGAAGTGATTTCTACCACATTACTTACCGATTTTAGTTTGTCTTCTAAAGGGTTTGTAATCAGTTTTTCTATGTCCTCTGCTGTGTTACCAGGGTATACAGAGCTAATATAAATTTTGGTTTCATTAATCTCTGGAAAGTTTTCTCTTGGCATTGTAAAGTATGCAGTAACTCCTAAATAAAGAATTAAAAACATCGATACGTAAATAGTAGTCTTATTATTTATGGCCCAAGAAGAAAGCTTAAATTCTTTCTCTACTTGTTTATTTTCATTTTTCATTTTTCTACTATTTATTAAGCACTTTTACAACTTGTCCGTTATTTATACTTCTTGCACCTTCCAAAACTATTTCTGCTCCTGCTGCAAGGTTATTAGTAACTTCAATAAAATCTCCTTGTGTTTTGCCTGTTTCTATAACTAATCTTTCTGCAACTCCCTCATTATTGTCTTTTTTATCTCTTATAATATAAATAAACTGCGCTCCTTTTGCATTTTCAGAAATAATACTTTGCGGTATTAAAATGGCATTTGCATTTGTATAGTCGTTTAATTTTAATCTTGCAGTTAAGTTTGGTTTTACTTTTCCGTTTAAACTAGGAACTCCTATTTCTATTTTAAAAGAACGATTACTTGGATTATATAAAGTTCCCAACCTGTCTTACTTTAGAGGCTACAGTTTCTCCTAACACCGGAAGTTTACACTTACAGCTTTGTTTTTAGTAATACTAGAAATATAGGTTTCTGGAACTTCTGTTTCTATATACATGTTAGAAAGGTTTATAATTCTAAAAATTTCTGAACCCCTTCCTGGGGCAACTACAACTCCTCTTTCTTTAAAAACATCATCTATAATTCCTGAAAAGGAGCTCTAACATTGGCTTTTTCTAATTGATTTTTTAACTGATTTACCGCACTAGTTTGTGCTTCAAAAGAAGTTTTTGCTTGAAGAAATTGCATTTCAGATCCAATTTTTTGAGACCATAATCTTTTTTGACGTTCATAGGTAGTTTTTGCCAACTGTGCGTTTGCTTAAGTTGGGCAAGTTGTTCAGACATTCCGCCATCATCTATAGTTGCTAAAATTTGTCCTTTTACAACTTGTTGCCCTTCTTTTACAAAAACAGTTTTTAAAATCCCTGGCATTTCAGGGTAAATTAAAATATTTTGTTTTGTTTGTACATTTCCTTGCAACTCTATGAAATGTGTAAAAAGTTTCTTTTGCGGTAAAAGTGGTTATTAGTGGTATATTTTTATCTGCATTTATAGCATCTAAATGTTCGTTTATTGTTTTAATTCAACAGATATTACTTGTTGTTTTGTGTCTAATTCTGCTTTCTTAGATTTTATTTGAGCAAGATCATTAGTTGCTAAAATACCGCTACAGAAGTTGCTTTTTTACCTTCACAAGAAGTTAAAATAAGCACAGTTAAGAAGTGTGAAATATATGTTTTTCATAATAGTTTAGTTATTTAGTTTGTAGGTTTAATGCGTTTTCTAAGGTTGCTTTTTTTGCAATTATGGTTAACATAGATTGAATGTAATTTTGTTGTTGCGCATACAATTGATTTTGTGCTTGTAATAAATCGAAGCTAGAAGAAATACCTTCAAAAAATTTAACACGCTGTTTTTTTTCTATGCGCTGTGCTAAATTTACATTTCTCTTCAAAGTCTGGTAGTTTTCGATACTTAATTGATACTCATTTTTTGCTTTTTGAGCCTGTAAAGAAAGCGTCTGCTTTGTTTCTTCTAACCTTATATCTGCGATGTTTAAGGCTATTTTTGCCTGAGCTGTTTTTGCTTTTCTACTAAAGCTGCTAAAAATAGGTACATTTAAGCTTACTCCTAACAAAGAAGAATCAAACCACTGCTGATTATTATTTAGAAATGTAAAAGAATCTGAAAAAGCTTGCTTACCATAATTTACAAAGGCTGTTAAGACTAGGTAAAGCCTTACTTTGCTCTAATTTCATCATTAAACGTTTTGTTTCTCTGTCGTTCTCAGAAATCTTAAAATCAATATGATTAGAAAAATCAAATGTTTTACCAATTAATTCTAAATTTATATTGTTTTCTGCTAAACCGTCTAAGGAATCTGTTAATAGTAGTTCTGTGTTAATAGAGTTTCCTAGAGAAATATTTAGCATTTGATATGCAATTTCCTTCATTCTAATGACACTATTTCGTTGATTTTTTAGATTTCCTAATGTAATTTCTAGCTGTTCTACATCTTCTTCCTCATTAAAACCATTTTCATAAATTTTTTGAGCATCTCTAAGTTTTGTGTTAAGAATTTTAATATTTGCCTCTAAAATTTCAATGCTTTTTTCTGTAACCAGCACATTTCCGTAAGCATTAATAACTGCTTCTCTAGTTAACAATACTGTTTTTTCTTCTGCTTGTTCAGATATTTTTAGGAAGGTTTTAGAAGCTTGTAAGCCTACTATATAAGAGCCGTCAAATAGAAGCTGTGTTAAAGTTACAGAAGCATTTAGGTTTTGTTTGGTGCCAAAAACTACAGGAATAAACCCTTCTGCTTCTGCAGGACTACTTTCTCTATTGATATCAAAAAACTCTTCCACAGTTTCTACAACAGATTCTCTATTATCAAAAGCTGCAGCCGGTAATAAAGAAACAGGCTGTTTTAAAAAATTCTGATAATCTAATCTTGCATTTACTTGTGGTAAACCACTAGCGGTGGTCTCCCAAACGATTTCTTTTGCTTTTTTAATATCATTTTTAGCTAGTTTTGTATTGTAACTATTCTTTAAAGCATAATCAATTGCTTCTTTTAAAGAAAGTTGTAGGGTCTTTTCTTGTGCATTTGCAACATGTGATAAAAAAGACGGTAAAAATTACCAGTACTATTTTTTTCATTTGTTATTTATTTCTGTATTAATTGTTTTTCTAATTCTTGTACTCCTTTTTCTGTACAATTCCTCTTAATATGATATTCTAAGTAATGATTCATTAATGTATTCATAGAGTAATCTGTTAAAGGGAATAACTCTATATTTTTAATACCTACCATTCCGTTAAAATAAATTCTAGAGGTAAATTCTAAATCTATATCATCTCTATACAACCCAATTTCAATTCCTTTTTTGAGATTGTTTAGCACGCAAACCTTGCATTACGTCAAATTGTTTTTGTGTTAAAGAGGCATAGATTTTAGGGTAATATTTTTGAAGTTGGTATTGTGGTGAAGATTTTTCGTCTTTTAAATGCTTCATAACAAATCTTTTGATTGAAAATATTTCTTCAATAGGATTCATTTTTAATTCACAAATAGTATCAATTCCAAAACTAACAGTATCAAACATATAATCAGTTACTGCAGCTACTAATTCTGTTTTATTCTCAAAATACTTGTAAATTGTTTTTTTTGAAACGCCTAATTTACTGGCTATTTCGTCCATAGTTACACTCTTAAAACCTAAGTTTAAGAACAATTCTTTTGATGTTTCTAAAATTTTATGTTTCATAATTTGAGTGCAAAGATACAACCGGAAACTTTAGAAACAAAAAAAGTTTCCAAAGTTTTAAGTATTTTTTAACGTTTCATTATTGAAGTAGTATTTCTTTATATTATTTTTACAAAAAATTATAGATTTGGACATTTTACATTATCAAAAGGAATTTCTATCTTACTTAGAATCAAAACAATGGATTCATGAACCTAAAAACTTATATGAACCAATAGATTATATTTTAAAATTAGGAGGAAAAAGGATTCGCCCAGTATTAACTTTAATGGCCGCAGATATTTTTTCTAGCGATTTTAAAAAAGCATTGCCTGCAGCTTTAGCGGTGGAGGTTTTTCATAATTTCACTCTAATTCATGATGATATTATGGATGCTGCACCTTTAAGAAGAGGTCAAGGCTACTGTGCATGAGAAATGGGATACCAATACAGGAATTCTTTCTGGAGATGCCATGTTAATTCTAGCGTACCAATATTTTGAGAATTATGAACCGATTGTTTTTCAGAAATTAGCAAAACTCTTTAGTAAAACAGCTTTAGAAGTTTGTGATGGACAGCAATTGGATGTAGATTTTGAAACTAGAAATGATGTTACGATTCCTGAGTATATTAATATGATTCGTTTAAAAACTTCTGTTTTGGTTGCTGCAGCTCTAAAAATGGGTGCAATTGTAGCAGAGGCAAATAATGAAAATGCCAATTTAATTTATGATTTTGGTTTAAATCTCGGGCTTGCATTTCAATTACAAGACGATTACTTAGACCTTTCGGAGATCCAGAAACATTTGGAAAACAGGTTGGTGGAGATATTATAGAAAATAAAAAAACGTATTTATATTTAAAGGCGCTAGAGGTTGCAACGGAAGATGATAAAGGAAAGTTAGCATATCTATACAGAAAAAAATTAGCAGATAGCACAGATAAGATTTCCGACGTTAAAAGAATCTTTGAATTAAACGATATTCCTTTATTAATAAAGCAAGAAATAGAGAATTACACAGAAAAAGCTTTTAATACTTTAGCCCAAATGGACATTAAAGATACAGATAAACAGAACCTTAAGAACTTTGGCTTGTGGTTAATGAATAGATCTGTTTAAGATTCTTATTTTTTATTGTATCATTTTAAAATAAATAGTACATTTGCACCCAATAATTTTGGTCCCATAGCTCAGCTGGTTAGAGCATCTGACTCATAATCAGAGGGTCCTTGGTTCGAGCCCAAGTGGGACCACTTTAAAAACAAAGCCTTACAGAATGTAGGGCTTTTTTTATCCCCCTCTTCTCTTTAATGATAGGCTCTAAACCACTATTTATCAATTCAATTTGAATCATTTGTCCTTTTACAATACTTTTCAAAGATGTTACCAAATATAGTAAATATTGAATGTATTTGGCACACATCTTGGCACACATCTGACTTTTAATGTTCTGTTTTAAAACTCTAATACCCACTATAATCCTATAAATTTCATATTCAACTTTTATCAACAAAACCCACAATAACTTTCTCTTGACTCATATATCTCAGACTTGTAACTTTATCTTTAAAAGATTTATATAAAAGGCTTCATATAATTTTATAATCAGGGCGCCCCAAAGGCGCATATCTAAACAAACAGCAAATAAAATTTATAAAGCACATAACAAGTACTTGAATACAGGATAAATATGTTCAATAGATACGTTATATATAAACACTACCACCAAAAGTAGGTTGTTTAAGAAAAGTAGTTTAAAATAGATATGAATACAACAGGAAATAAGTATGGAGGACGAACAAAAGGGTTCACCAATCACTATACTAAAATAATAAAAAGTAAATCCTATTCAGAAATCTATTGATATAAGAGAACCTGTTGAGGATAAAGTTTTTGAGATAGCAGTTTTAGATGGTAAAGGAGAAGTTACAGATACTTATGTTAGCGTATTCAAAGGAGAGTAAAATATTGTTTGAGTATGTAGTAGATTAAGACAATAAATATTCTTTTTAACAAGTAGAGGTTTTTAATGAAATAAGGGGCCAAAATGAACACCTTACGCATTCTTTTTTTTACTCAAAAGTGCATTAACTTTCTATATTTTAGAAGTAATATAAGTTAAGTGATTATTGTTCCAAATAATAAAATGGAACAAATTTTTAGCCTTAATTTCACTCTCATTCTGCACAAATTTTTAAATTTGCTTCTATGAAGAAAATTACTTTTTTACTCGTATTCATTTCAATATTTGGATATTCTCAAACAGCAATTACTGATGCTAATATTCAAACAGCAGTAGACCTTTGGGTTTCAGACCCATCTGCAGCAACAACTACCTATGGCGCTATTTCCGATTGGGATGTAAGTCAGGTAACTGATATGTCAGAATTATTTATAGATAAAACAACTTTCAATGATGATATTTCAAATTGGGATGTGAGTAATGTTACTAATATGTATGCTATGTTATGCAATGCAACCTCATTTAATCAAGACATTGGTGCTTGGGATGTGAGTAGTGTTACTAATATGAGAGTTATGTTTAATGGCATCTGCATTTAATCAAGATATTGGTGCTTGGGATGTGAGTAGTGTAACTGATATGAGCGTATGTTTAAATGCAACGCATTTAATCAAGACATTGGTTCTTGGGATGTGAGTAGTGTTACTAATATGAGACGTATGTTTTATGATGCAACCTCATTTAATCAAGATATTGGTGCTTGGGATGTGAGTAGTGTTACTGATATGAGGGTATGTTTGATCATGCAACCTCATTTAATCAAGACATTGGTTCTTGGGATGTGAGTAGTGTTACTAATATGAGCGGTATGTTTTATGATGCAACCTCATTTAATCAAGACATTGGTTCTTGGAATGTGAGTAGTGTAATTATATGGATTATATGTTTTTTAAGCATCCGCATTTAATCAAGATATATCAGGTTGGTGCGTTACAAATATTGTTTCAGAGCCATCTGAATTTAGTCTGAATTCACCATTGTCTGAAAGTAATAAACCTGTTTGGGGTACTTGTCCAAACACCTCTAACCCCAATTACAGATGCTAATATTCAAACAGCAGTAGACCTTTGGGTTTCAGACCCATCTGCAGCAACAACTACCTATGGCGCTATTTCCGATTGGGATGTAAGTCAGGTAACTGATATGTCAGAATTATTTAAAGATAAAACTACTTTCAATGATGATATTTCAAATTGGGATGTGAGTAGTGTTACTAATATGAGTAGATGTTTAGGGTGCAAATTTAATCAAGCTATTGGTCTTGGAATGTGAGTAGGTGACTAATATGAGAATATGTTTCAGATGCATCTGCTTTTAATCAACCTTGATACTTGGGATGTAAGTAGTGTTACTACTATGCAGCAATGTTTAATAATGCAGCTGTTTTAATCAATCATTGAGTTCTTGGGATGTGAGTAATGTTACTAATATGATAGGTGTTTTATGAAGCATCAGCTTTAATCAAGATATAGGTGCTTGGGATACGAGTAATGTTTCCGATATGTATGCAGTTTGTTTGGTGGAGCATCAACTTTTAATCAAGACATTGGTGCTTGGGATGTGAGTAGTGTTACTAATATGAAAGTATGTTTTCTATGCATCCGCATTTAACCAAGATATATCAGGTTGGTGCGTTACAAATATTGTTTCAGAACCATCTGAATTTAGTCTTAATTCACCATTGTCTGAAAGTAATAAACCTGTTTGGGGTACTTGTCCAAGCCCTAACCCCAATTACAGATGCTAATATTCAAACAGCAGTAGACCTTTGGGTTTCAGACCCATCTGCAGCAACAACTACCTATGGAGCTATTTCCGATTGGGATGTAAGTCAGGTAACTGATATGTCAGAATTATTTAAGATAAAACTACTTTCAATGATGATATTTCAAATTGGGATGTGAGTAGTGTTACTAATATGTATAGTATGTTTTATGATGCACCTCATTTAATCAAGACATTGGTGCTTGGGATGTGAGTAGTGTTACTAATATGATCATATGTTTGCATGCACCTCATTTAATCAAGACATTGGTGCTTGGGATGTGAGTAGTGTTACTAATATGGAGTAATGTTTTATAATGCAACCTCATTTAATCAAGATATTGGTGCTTGGGATGTGAGTAGTGTGACTAATATGAGTGGTATGTTTGATATGCACCGCATTTAATCAAGATATTGGTTCTTGGGATGTGAGTAGTGTTACTAATATGAGTAGTATGTTTTATGATGCAACCTCATTTAATCAAGACATTGGTGCTTGGGACGTGAGTAGTGTTACTGATATGAGCAATGTTTATGATGCAACCTCATTTAATCAAGACATTGGTTCTTGGGATGTGAGTAGTGTTACTAATATGAGCGTATGTTTAATGCAGCATCATTTAATCAAGACATTGGTGCTTGGGATGTGAGTAGTGTTACTAATATGATGCGTATGTTTTATGATGCAACCTCATTTAATCAAGACATTGGTGCTTGGGATGTGAGTAGTGTGACTGATATGTATGTAATGTTTTATGATGCACCTCATTTAATCAAGACATTGGTGCTTGGGATGTGAGTAGTGTTACTAATATGAGTGTATGTTTTATGATGCAACCTCATTTAATCAAGACATTGGTGCTTGGGATGTGAGTAGTGTAATTGATATGGATTATATGTTTTTTGAAGCATCCTCATTTAACCAAGATATATCAGGTTGGTGCGTTACAAATATTGTTTCAGAGCCATCTGAATTTAGTCCTAATTCACCATTGTCTGAAAGTAATAAACCTGTTTGGGGTACTTGTCCAAACACCCTAACCCCAATTACAGATGCTAATATTCAAACAGCAGTAGACCTTTGGGTTTCAGACCCGTCTGCAGCAACAACTACCTATGGCGCTATTTCTACTTGGGATGTAAGTCAGGTAACTGATATGTCAGAATTATTTAAAGATAAAACTACTTTCAATGATGATATTTCAAATTGGGATGTGAGTAATGTTACTAATATGAATTTTATGTTTAATGAAGCATCCTCATTTAACCAAGATATATCAAGTTGGTGCGTTACAAATATTAGTTCAGAGCCATCTGAATTTAGTCTTGATTCACCATTGTCTGAAAGTAATAAACCTGCTTGGGGTACTTGTCCAATAGCCCCAATTGCTTTTGCTTTAAGTACTAATACTATTGATGAAAATTCAGCTACCGATGTGACCCTTACCGCCACTCTCGATGAGCTGTCAAGCGAAACAGTAACCATTGATTTTACCTTATCAGGCACAGCTGTACAATCTAAAGATTATACGTTGAGTAGTGAGAGCATAACCATTGCACCAGGAGCTCAATCAGGAGCAATTTCTATTAGTACCAATGGATTGGATGATGATGAAATAGAGGTATTACAAACCATTATATTAACACCAACACTTACCAATACTGCGACTGCTTTAGAAGCCGTAACTTTAAACTTGTTGAGTAATGACAATCCTACGGTAACATTAATTACCAACTCTGAGACCAGTATAGTTGAAAACGGTGGGATTTCAGTGATTAGGGCAACTTTAAATGCGCCAGCATCAAAACCTACGCATATTATAATAGACCTCACAGGAAATGCAGCTTATGAGGTTGATTATACTGCAGATTATAGTAGTAAAGGTGAATTTAACATCAGTACAGTTGCCGGAGGTAACGGTGCTGGTGTTGCTAACGATCAATTCAATTTCGCAAGTGGTCTTTATGTAGATCTCTTAGGTAACGTATATGTTGCTGATTTATATAATCATCGTGTACAAAAATGGGCTAAAGGAGCTACATTTGGTATTACAGTGGCAGGAGGAAACGGAGCAGGTGATGCTGCGAACCAATTAAACATGCCCCATGGTATTTTTGTAGACACATCGGGAAACTTATTCATCGCAGATTCAAAAAATCACCGAATCCAAAAATGGGAGTCAGGTGCTACTCAAGGGGCCACTGTTGCCGGAGGCAACGGGATAGGTGTCGCTTCACACGACATCAACGTCTTTAATAAATTAAACAATCCTCAGGGAGTTTTTGTAACTGATGACGGGAATGTTTATGTAGCTGACACGGATAATAACCGCATTCAAAAATGGACACCTGGTGCTACATCCGGAATTAGAGTTGCAGGAGGTGGTGAAGGTGGAGTCAACCACAATTTACTTGCGCGTCCTAACAATGTTTTTGTAACGCCTGCTCGAGATATTTATGTAGCGGATTCAGAGAATAGTCGTATCCAAAAATGGCGAGAAGGAAGTGTTGATATTCAAAATGAACTACCGGATGGAATGGTACAGGATCTGATTTAAATCAGTTAAATTTTTCTAGCGGTGTTTTTATAGATCCATTAGAGAATATGTACATTGCTGATTATTACAATCATCGTATTCAAAAATGGAAAGTAGCTACGCAAGACATTCCTTTTGTTGATGGTGACGCTGTTACAGTTGCCGGAGGTAACGGTGCTGGTACTGCAACCAATCAATTTAATGGGCCTAAAGCTATTTTTGTGGATGCCATAGGGGATTTGTACATAGCAGATATGAATAATCATCGAATTCAAAAATATCACTATGGGCCTCGCATTACCATACCTGCTGGCGAAACCTCAGGAACACTAACAATAACAGCTCTTGAAGATACTTCAGATGATGATGATGAAACGATTGTAATTTCGCCAATATCAGTTGTCAACGCATTTTCAGACCAGACCAATACACATACCATCACTATTATAGATGATGACGCACTACCGGTAATAACTTTTGAGTGGGGCGAAGATACTATCGAAGAAAACTCTGCTAAAGATGTAGCACTTGTTGCTAAACTAAGTAATACTTCAAATAAAGAGATTGTAATTAATTTTTCTGTATCCGGCACAGCTACCCAGACTACAGAATATACATTAAGTAGCACAGGAATTACTATTCCAGCAGGTGTGAGCTCAAGAGACCTTAAAGTTAGCACTAAGGGATTGGATGATGATGAGATAGAGATTAAGGAAACCATTGTATTGACGGTTAATTCTGGTTTGACTAATGCGACCACTGCTTCAGATTTAACTACTTTGAATTTATTGAGTAAAGATCCCCCTATTATCACCTCAATTATTGTTGATGACACCAATATTGAGGAGAATGGTGGGGTTTCAATTGTTAGGGCAACGATAAGCGCACCAACCTCAGTTCCAACAAGGATAGAACTTGATGTATATGGATCAGCTACATTTATAGACGATTATGTTGTTGATTTTAGTTCTAAAGGTGAACCCTTGACTGTTGCTGGGACTAAACGAACTGGTGACTGGTTCAGCAGGTTCCAATCATTTCAATGAACCTGCAGGTCTTTTTGTAGATACACAAGATAATCTGTATGTAGCAGATCAATTCAACCAACGTGTTCAAAAATGGGCATCAGGTGCTGTAGATGGAGTCACCGTAGCTGGAACTGAGGAAATGGGTCCTACTCCGAGAGCATTTGTCGAACCGAGAGGTATTTCTGTAAGTGCAGACGGATTTATTTATGTAGCTGATTCAAAAAATCATCGAATCCAAAAATGGAAGTCGGGTGAATTATTTGGAATTACGGTAGCT
This sequence comes from Flavobacteriales bacterium UBA6772, assembly GCA_905181765.1. Taxonomy (GTDB): domain Bacteria; phylum Bacteroidota; class Bacteroidia; order Flavobacteriales; family Flavobacteriaceae; genus Polaribacter. Next base: position 192,709 of record CAJIYW010000005.1, read on the forward strand.
GGAGGTAACGAGGAAGGTGAAAGTTCAGATCAATTAAACAATCCAATAGGGCTTCATGTGGACCTATCAGGAAATGTGTATGTTGCAGATACGTATAATCATCGGATCCAAAAATGGACTCCAGGAGCTACGTTAGGAATTACAGTTGCTGGAGGTAATGGACAAGGTGATGCTGCCAATCAATTGGATAATCCTTATGGAGTTTATGTAGATGACTCCGGAAACGTTTATGTGGCAGATAAAGAAAATCATCGGGTTCAAAAATGGGAACCAGGCGCTGCCCAAGGAACTACGATTGCTGGAGGCAACGGAGAAGGTGAGGCGGACAATCAATTAAGTTTTCCTGAAGATCTTTTTATGGATGCTTTTGGGGGTATTTATATTGCAGATACTGCCAATGGCCGTGTTCAAAAAAAGGAAGTCGGTGATACAGAATGGAATACAATAGGTGTGGGAAGTTTAAGTCAAGCTCGAAATGTTTATGTGAGCTCTAAGATGAATGTATATGTGACAGATAGATATAATAACCGCGTTCAAAAATATCAGTACTTTCCAGAAATCACAATTCCTGCAGGAGAAACCACAGGTGATTTAACAATTACAGCTCTGGATGATACTTCAAGTACTTCCGTGTCAAGCAGAACGCAAGGTACGAAGCTCTGGATGATACTTCAAGTACTTCCGTGTCAAGCAGAACGCAAGGTAAAAATTCTGATGATGGTGACGAAAGTATTGTGATTACACCAATTTCAGCCAGTAATGGTATTTTATCAGCTGAAGCTGCCGGAACAACCATAAATATTATTATTTCTAATGAATCTCTAAATTTATTAAACTTCGAATTGGATAATCTTATAAGTTATCCAAACCCATTTGATAGATTTCATTTTATCGATAGTCCAATACAATTAAAGTTAGAAATTTTTGACGTTAATGGAAGAATATTATTAAAACAAAATATAGAAGTAGGTGAAAATAAAATTGATCTTTCAATGCTGTCCAAAGGGTTCTATATCTTTAAGTATATAGATCAAAACAGAATCATGTCTAAAGTTATTATTAAGAAATAGGACTTAAGATAATTAATTAACAGTTTTAGCTGTTAAAAGAACAAACCCCACAGCTCTGTAAAAGGTGTGGGGTTTTTAATTTGGTGGAGACGCCGAAACTTGAATATTTATTTTTAGTATTGTTAGAAGTTTTTCATAAAACATAACCTAAGATATGCAAATATATTTTGTATAAAATGCTCTTTTAATAGGCAACGATAAGAAAACCTCAACATACTCTTGTATTTTTCAGAATAATCTTCCTCTAATTTTTTTTCTTAAGCAACTTTGATATAATCTATATCGCTCATATTGGGCTTAATATGAGTAGAGGTTTTTAGCATTTCCATTGAAATACCTTTAGTTAAAAGACTATAAACTTCAGAAGTTAATTGGTTGCCTATCTCTTTTCTTCTTCTAATAGGATAAGAATTTGGGTGTATTTCTATATTAATTTTGCTTCCATTAAATAACCTGTAGCGTTTCTTGTTTTGATAAAATTCTATAAAAACTCTATGGTCAGCACTACTTTTTACTTTTAGGTAATTTACTTCCATTTGGCACATATTTGGCAGATTAAACATTGTTAATCTTTAAAAAGGTACTGTAGCAAAAGGATTAAAGTGGTTATAGCATCTGACTCATAATCAGAGAGTCTTTGGTTCGAGCCCAAGTGGGACCACTTAAACCACTCTATTTTAGGGTGGTTTTTTTTGTGAATTAGATTAAATGTAAATAACTGATATTGAACAGTTAATTAATTATTAATTTCCTTTTAAGTTTTTATTATTCATAAATCTATACTTCATTCTTAAGACAACTCCATGTTTATGCATCATTAGATTTTTGTCAATATTGCCAATATTTGTTGTTGTTATCATATTTGTTTGCAAATTGCAAACAAATGAGGAAGCTCGTATTGAAACACATTGGTTTATAGAACAGAGTTAATTGTTAGCGAATGAATTAAGTGAATAAATTACTCATATTTTCCAAAAAATTCTAAATTCATTTTATTTCAACTCTATGTTGAATGTTAATTCTTCGATTCGTTTTAGAATTGAATTTAAAAAGCCTCTCTTTGGTTTTCTTTTTCAACAGTTTTCCCCAAGCATGTTATTGTAAATAAGAGAGGCTTGCGCAAAATTAATTTATTGCATTTTATCTTACCTACATTTTTTTTAGACTTTATTCCAAATTATAATTTGGAATAGCCTATTTTTGTTTCGCCTATTTTCGCATAGTCTATTTTGGCTATTTTTATACCCCAAAACAAATGCACTTTTTAATTCTATTAATTCAGCTTGCTGTTTTTTTATTTCTTTTAAAACAAAGAAGTAATAAAAATAAATTTCATTTAGATTATTTTCTTGCACATATATTCTGTCTTATCTTAATAATCCTAATTTATATCCCAATTAAACACTTAGGTTTCGAGATAACAAATACGTATTTTCATTTAGGACACATCTTTACAACCATGTCCCTTATTTTTATTATTTTTAATATTGAGACTTCCCTTAAAGGTTATAAAGTCAATAAAAAAAAGTTTATTTATTTTGTAGCAGTAGTATTTACGCTTTGTTTCCTTCTGTTTTATTCAGAAAATTACATTCTTAATTATTCCACAAGGCAAACTGTTTTTTATGATATAAAAATACCCGACCCTTTAGTCTATAATGAAATGGTTTTTTTGCATCAAGGAATAAAATTCATTTTAGGTATGTATCTTTTAATTGTATTTCGATTGAACATAAAAAAATCAATTAATATAAAGAAAAAAAGAATTTATTCTTTGTGGGTATATAGCTTAACAATTTGTGGTTTTGTATGCATGGTTTTAAATGCTACCCTAGTTTATGGTTTTTTAGATCAGGAGTATGATTCGCTTCTTTTTAATATCATCAATATTTTTATCGGAATTAATCTAATTTTTTTTACCTTATTTCCCTCTGTAATTTTTTATAGCCCAGTAATAATTAAAGCTGTTTTTGTATCTTCAACCGAAGATGTTACCAACTTTTCAATTATAAAATTATTTTTTGATAACGAAAAAAAATATCTAAACCCATTATTATCTCTTAGGTTTATTTCAAAGAATACGGGTCTTAATGAAGCTGAGATTAGAAGTTGTATTAAAAATAATACAAACCTAAATTTCAATGAATTTGTAAATCAATATAGAGTCAATTATGCGATAAAATTAATGGAGTCTGGTTTTTTAGAGAATCATGTGATGAATTCTATTGCTGAAAAATCTGGTTTTAACTCTCCGCAAACCTTTTATCGCTCTTTTGCGAAGTTTCATTCGATCTCTCCCTCGAAATACTATAAAAAGAATGTTCTTAGTAATTGGACATCTGAATAGTTTGTTATTCGTTTATCTACTTAATAAGTTCCATATTATTTTTTGAGATAAATTGCCTTTTTATAAAGGTGTGAATATGTGCTAGAATATTTATATAAATTAATTTTTATAAGAATTTTACCTTTAAAAAGGTAGTGATTATGAAGGTTTTAGAAGATACTCAAAAAATTCAGTTCAATACTCATAATCAGAGGGTCCTTGGTTCGAGCCCAAGTGGGACCACTTTTAAAAACCTCATCATCATGATTATCATAGAGTTGAGGTTTTTTAATTTCCAAATCTGTACGATTATTGTACGATAAAATTCAGTAACCCCTAAAATAGGGTTGTTCTAGACCTGCAGTTGATACATTAGCTGCATCAGGAAAAACGCCTTTGCCTCCTGGTGTATCTTATACATCAACTAGTGATGGCGAAAGTATGGCTTAAGTAAGAATTGAAGCAGTAACAACTTCAGGCTCAAGAAAATTAAATATTTCTAGAATATTTAGCTTAATTTGCGGCTATGAAAAAATTACTTCTTTTACTTGTCAGTTTTGTTTGTTGTGTCTTGTTCATCAGACACAGAAGAACTTGCACCAGTTATTAAATATACGCTAACAACATCTGTTAACCCTTCAACTGCAGGAACAATAACTCCAGCTAGTGGGCAACATATTGAAGGTACAATAGTTGAACTTACTGCAATTCCAAATGTAAAATGGGAGTTTAAAGAATGGGCAGGAGATTTAACAGGTACAGATAATCCTAAAGAAATTATTTGGAACAATTCTAAAACAATAACAGCAATATTTGAGGAACAATCTCCTTTTTATTTAGATGAAAATGGGGTCACTATTAAAGCAAGGGATTGGGTTACAGCAGGAACTGCAGGAGAATTAGGTGGCGTTACTTACACTGCTGTAGATATAGCTCAATTAGAATTAATGTTTTCTAAAGAAGAGGATGTTTCTAAAGTGGTTACTACACTAATAACAGATATGTCGGATTTGTTAGTAAATGCTCCGATAGAAGAACGTGCTTTTCAACCTGGGCTCGTACTATTTAATCCTGACATTTCTTCTTGGGATGTAAGTAATGTAACCAATATGTCTAATATGTTTGGTACGAAAGGATATTCTGATACCCTAAACAGAGATAATTACTATGAAGTTTATTTTAATCAAGATATAAGCAAATGGGACGTAAGTAAAGTGACTAATATGAGCGGAATGTTTAACAATGCTATTTATTTTAATCAAAATATAGGTGAATGGGATGTAAGTCAGGTTACGGATATGAGTTTATTGTTTGGTGGAGGGGAAACTTCTGGTTCATCTAATTTTAATCAAGATATTGGAAGTTGGGATGTGAGTAAAGTTACTAATATGGAAAAAATGTTTGCTTTTTCTAAGGCTTTTAATCAAGATATAGGTAATTGGGATGTAAGTAATGTAACTAATATGTCATTGATGTTTGCAGGGAGGTATTCCGCAAGATCTAATTTCAATCAAGATATTGGAAGTTGGAATGTGAGTAAGGTAACTAAAATGAATCAGATGTTTAACTTTTCAACATTCAATCAAAATATTGGTGCTTGGGACGTGAGTAGTGTTAATGATATGTATGCTATGTTTTATCAAGCTACTGCTTTCAATCAAGATATATCTAATTGGTGTGTTACAAATATTGTTTCAGAACCAACTTATTTTAGCACTTCCTCTCCACTATCTGAAAGTAATAAACCTGTTTGGGGTACTTGTCCATAGGTATATCTTCCTCTTTTAATTCAGGGAGTTCTATACCATGTAAGTAGGGTAAACTTACATTTTTTTATTGGAATTTGCACTATTTATCAATTCCTTCTATCTTTACTTCAAAATAATTAGATTATGCCTACACTCGTCTTCGCTAAATTCGCTATTAACGACCACGTCGGGTATTCACGCTATGTTGAGCTCGCTACACCTATATTTGTGCGAGAAAAGGTGATAATTCACGCATCCGATGAAGAGCCGCAAGCTTTGTCTCCTGATATGCAAGCCGATAAGGTTGTGCTTCTTGAATTTAGAGACCACTCCCATTTTAAGCACTTCTTCTCTCAGATTGATTATATAGAAGCTGCGAAAATTCGTGATGCAGCTTCAACGATTTCAGCTACAGTTTTTGAACGATTTGAGATGCCAAAGTAATCTTCCTGCTCTCAATATCACTTTATTTTAAAAATCTGACAGAATCTTATTTATGGCGGATAAAAGAATTAATAAAAAAGAAATTTAAATAATTATTAAATTACTTACTAAACCATAGGCATATCTTCTTCTTTCAATTCAGCTACTTCTAAGCCTTTTAATATAGAACCACACTAATGATATTATTGAGTTTTATAATAATGTTTATATTTGAATCAACTAACTTAAAATAATCTTATATGCCATTTACTACAATAAAAGTTATTGAAAATGTATTCACCAACGAACAGAAAAAAGAGATGCTCAAAAAAGTTACAGAGGCTTTGATTGACGTCTGTGGTGAAAAAACAAGAAAAGGACAATGGGTTGTAATTGATGAGGTTAAAAAAGGAAATTGGTCAATTGGTGGTGAAATTGCTAATCCAAAATAGTAGGCATATCTTCTTCCTTCAGTTCAGCTATTTCTAAACCTCTTTAGCTTAAACTAACATTTATAGACGAATGCTCCATAGCTTTCTTTAGCTTGGTTTATATTTTTAAAAGTGGAATTATTATGTGTAGTAAAACAAGCTTTAAAAAAAAGAATTGTATTAGTATTCTAGGCGTTCTTTTACTAATCTATATTTTCTGACTGATATTGGAATTATTTTATTATTATATAATAAACAGTAATGGCCATCTTAGGTTTTTGTCAATACAAATAAGATGTTCTAGGTTTACAATATAGCTTTTGTGAACTCTCAAGAATTCATTGTTTTTTAATAGAATTTCAAATGCACCAATACTTTTGGACGCAAATACTTCCTCAGAATTTTTTAAACTTATAATTGTTTTCTTTATGGTCTGATTTTAGATAAATAATGTTAGATATAGTTATAATTTGAATTCCATTGTTAATTGTATGAACTGCTATTTGTTCCAATTTTGGACTAGGATTGTCAGTCATTTGAAAATACTATTAGTCTTCAAATTTACTTTAATCCTTAATTCATAGCTTAGAAACTCAATAAATGACGTTTTTTTGTAATAAGTGATTGTTTTTCTGTGTCTTTGAAAAGAAGCTTTTATTTGCCTTATCTAAATAGTAAAGAAACCAATTTAAAACTTTTATGAATAGTCTTTTAAGGTTTTTCAGAGGTTTAAAAAGTATACTTTTTAAACTTATATTGATTTTAATAGCATTAAATAGGATTTTATTTACAGAATATAAATAATCATTAATAATGAAGATGCTCTTTAACTTTGCTGAATTTTCTATTAGAGATAGGAATCATTTTGTCATTGAATAAAACGCAGTGCTGCCCACCTGAATCTCTAATAATTTGATTGAGATGCTGAAAGTTTACAATATAACTGTTGTGTACCCTAATAAAATTAATATCTTTAAAAAGCTCTTCATAGATTCCAAGATTTTTACAAGCTACTAAAGATGTATTATCTTTTAAGTTAATAATTGTATATCTCCCTTCAGATTTTAAATACAAGATGTCTGGTAGCATTACAACTCTAATTCCAGAATTAGCTGTTTTTACAGCTATTTGAGTTCTTACTTTCATGTCTTTTTTTTTGTAACCTATCTTATTAAAATAAAAATTTAGAATATTATTAAAAAAGTAATGCCATCGTTTAAGATGACGTATTAAAGGATATTTCTAAGTAATGATTGTTCTTTGTAATACCCGTATTCATTTTTAATATAATCGATGGTTAAGTTTTAGTAAAAGTAATTTTACAAGGCTGTTTTATTGTTCTTTATTTAGGCAAAATATGTTTCTAGATATGTTTTTTGTTCTTTTTTTGTTCTTTTTTATTCTTTTTTAGGATTCTTAACAAATTAACAAGCATTTCTATTTATTGTGTTGTTTTAAGAACAGCTCATTAAAGATTTTCAATTTATAAAGTTGAAGTCCATAGTGTTTTCTGTAAAAAGGGATATTCTAAAACGAACACAAAGAATGCAAGTGTAAGAGTGTTTTTAAGCAGTGTTGATTTTGTTAGAGTGTCAGATAGCGCAAGGCATGTAATAGAAGGTTAGTAAGGAATTATCCATACCTAAATTATATTATTTTAGTAAAATTGTATAGGAATACATTTCTTTACAATCAATACTAGTTTTTTGTTTAGAGACGTTTCTATTATTCTACTTATTGTTTGTTAATCTGCTAACATATTTTCCAATTACATCGAACTCTAAATTAACGGTATCCGTTAATGCTAAATTCTTAAAAGAAGTATTGTTGTAAGTGTAAGGTATAATTGCAACACTAAAAGAAGTGTCTGTAGAATTTATTACGGTTAAACTTACACCATTTACTGTTATAGATCCTTTTTCTATTGTAATATTGTTTTGTTCTGAATAATAGGTAAACGTAAAAACAGTGCTTCCGTTTTGATTTTCTATAGCTGTGCAGGTGCCAGTTTCGTCCACATGTCCTTGCACAATGTGTCCATCAAGTCTATCTCCAAGTTTCATTCCACGTTCTAAGTTTACAAAAGAATTTATTTGAAAACTCCCAACAGTTGTTTTATCTAAAGTTTCTTTTATCGCTGTTACAGTATATTCATCATCCTTAATGCCAACTACCGTTAAACAAACACCATTATGAGCAATACTCTGGTCTATCTTTAACTCACTAGTAATAGTGCTTTTAATTGTTAAGTGAAGGTTTTCTTGTTCTTTAACTAAGTTTGTAATTTCCCCAAGTGTCTCAATAATTCCTGTAAACATTTCCCTAAATTTTAGTTACTTTTGTAGAATACCAAAATTAAGTATATTACAAGAGTTATGGGGGATAAAACTGATAAAATAATTGTTGGAATTTCAATAGGAGATTTAAACGGAATAGGAATAGAGGTTATTCTAAAAACTTTTGAAGATAAAAGAATGCTAGATTTTTGTACACCTGTTTTATTTGGGTCCACCAAAGTAATCTCATATCATAAGAAAGCTTTAGACATCGAACTACCTGTGCATGGGATTTCTGCAATAAGTCAATTAAATCACTCAAAAATAAACGTTCTAAATATTTGGAAAGAAGAGATCTCTATTGAATTAGGTCAGGCAACTAAAATCTTCAGGAACCTATGCAGCCAAATCTTTAGAAGAAGCTGTTAAGTCTTTAAAAGAAGGCTCTATAGATGTTTTATTAACTGCGCCTATTAATAAGGAAACAATTCAGTCAGAAAGTTTTAATTTTCCTGGACATACAGAATATTTAGAAGCTCATTTAGAAGGGGATAGTTTAATGATTTTAATGACAGATCAATTAAAAATTGGTTTAATTACCGGCCATATTCCTATTTCAAAGGTTGCAGAAGCAATTACCCCAGCGCTTATTAAAGAAAAAGTAGAAACAATGCATGCGTCTTTGAAAAGTGATTTTGGAATTACAAAACCAAAAATTGCCGTTTTAGCACTAAACCCGCATTGCGGGGATAAGGGAGTAATAGGTGAAGAAGATGATGCAATAATAAAACCTACTATTGATGAAATTAAGGAATCTGGAAAGTTAGTTTTTGGGCCATATGCGGCAGATGGTTTCTTTGGCTCTGAAACATACAAGCAGTTTGATGGTGTTTTGGCAACTTACCATGACCAAGGTTTGGCACCTTTTAAAGCATTGTCATTTGGCAACGGTGTTAATTTTACAGCAGGTTTAAATGAAATTAGAACTTCGCCAGATCATGGCACTGGCTTTGATATTGCAGGAAAAAATATAGCAAACCCTTCTTCTTTTAAAGAAGCACTGTTTGCTGCAATTACTATTTTTAAAACAAGAAATGAATACAAAACACTTACTAGAAACCCGCTTTTAGTGAAGCATTAAAAATAAAATTCTTTTTTTGAAAGAAAAGAGTGTATAAAAACAATTTTTTATATCTTTGCACGCTCAATTTGATGTTTGATAATGAAAGACTTGAAAGAATTCAACATACCATTTGTAGGATTAAAGGAAGGAAAGCATTTATTTCAATATAAAGTTGACAATACGTTCTTTGAGTTATACAATTATAACGAGTTTGAAAAGTCTTCAATAAACGTTACTTTAGAGTTTGTAAAAAAAAGCACATTATTTGAGCTTGAGTTTACAGCCTCAGGAACTGTAAATGTTCCTTGTGATGTTACAAATGAGTATTTTGATTTAGAAATTACAGCAACTTTGCCGTTGGTAGTAAAATTTGGACAAGAATACAATGATGAGAATGAAGAGATTTTAATCTTGCCACATGAAGTATACCAATTTAGTGTAGCGCAATTTATTTATGAAATGATTGTGTTAGGAATTCCAAATAAAAGAGTGCATCCAAAAGTATTAGATGGCACGATGGAAACTGAAGCATTAGAACAATTAGAAATAAAAGAAGAGAAAACTGTTGAAACAACAGACCCAAGGTGGGATAAATTAAAGAATTTAATAACAGAAAAAAAGACATAAAATGGCACATCCTAAAAGAAAAATATCCAAAACTAGAAGAGATAAAAGGAGAACGCATTATAAGGCATCTGATCAACAGATCGCTACAGATCCTACAACAGGTGAAGCGCACTTATATCACAGAGCTCACTGGCATGAAGGTAAACTTTATTACAGAGGACAAATAGTATTAGAATCTGCAGTTGTAGAGGCTTAAAAAAAAGAATTTATTTACAGAGAAAACCCTCATTTTGAGGGTTTTTTCGTGTTTTTAGACTAAATTTCATCGTTTTTGATAACTTTTACACCTAAAAGTGAAATAAATTTCATTTCTTTGAATTTCCTAAACATTGGGATAATAAACTAATATTATGACAAAAATCACTGCAGCAATATCAGCAGTTGGGAAGTATGTTCCTGAATACGTTTTAACAAATAAAGAGTTAGAATCTTATGTAGAGACCAATGACGAATGGATTACCTCTAGAACAGGAATTAAAGAGAGAAGAATTTTAAAAGGAGAGGGTTTAGGAACTTCCTTTATGGCTATTAAAGCTTCTGAAGATTTGATTAAAAAATCGAATATAGATCCAAAAGAAATAGATTTGGTAATCGTTGCAACTGCAACTCCAGATTTACCTATTGCAAGTACTGCTGCTTATGTAGCTACAGAAATAGGTGCTACAAATGCTTTTGGTTATGATTTGCAAGCTGCATGTTCTAGTTTCTTATATGGTATGTCTACTGCTAGTGCTTATATAGCTTCTGGTAGGTATAAAAAAGTGCTTTTAATTGGTGCAGATAAAATGTCTTCTATTATAGATTATTCAGACAGAGCAACGTGTATCATTTTTGGTGATGGAGCAGGAGCTGTTCTATTTGAACCAAATAATGAAGGTTTAGGTCTGCAAGATGAATACTTAAGAAGTGATGGAGTAGGAAGAGACTTTTTAAGAATTGAAGCGGGAGGATCGCAAATGCCAACTACAGCAGAAACTGTAGCTAATAAAAAACATTTTGTGTATCAAGAAGGAAAAACAGTTTTTAAGTATGCTGTTTCTAATATGGCAGACGTTGCAGAAAAAATGTTGACTAGAAATAATTTAACAGAGCCAGATATTCAATGGTTAGTTGCGCATCAAGCAAATAAAAGAATCATAGAAGCTACCGCTAAAAGAGTAGGAGTTCCTGCAGAAAAAGTGATGATAAATATTCATAAATATGGAAATACTACATCAGCAACTTTACCACTTTTATTAGCCGATTACGAAAGTCAATTAAAAAAAGGAGATAATTTAATTTTTGCCGCATTTGGTGGTGGTTTCACATGGGGAGCTGCGTATTTAAAGTGGGGATATAATTCATAATAATAACAACTAAACAATAAGAAAAATGGATATTAAGGAAATTCAAAATCTTATAAAATTTGTAGCTAAATCTGGCGCTAGCGAGGTGAAGTTAGAAATAAAAGATGTAAAAATTACAATTAAAACAGGTTCAGGAACAACAGAAACTACTATTGTTCAAGCTGCACCTATGCAAGGTATGCCACAAGTGGCAGCGCCAACAATTGCTACTCCAGTAGCCCAGCAATCTGCACAAGCTGTTAGTGAAGATTCTAAATACATTACTATTAAGTCTCCAATAATTGGTACTTTTTACAGAAAACCATCTCCTGATAAGCCAAATTTTGCAGAGGTTGGTACAGAAGTTAAGATTGGTGATACGGTATGTGTTATTGAGGCTATGAAATTATTTAATGAAATTGAATCTGAAATTTCAGGTAAAATTATTAAAGTTTTAGTTGACGATTCTTCCCCTGTAGAATTTGATCAACCATTATTTTTGGTAGATCCGTCATAGTGAGATTAGAAGTTAGAAACTAGGTATTAGAGAATGTATTCTGTTATATCTAAAAAAATCTAAAAGTCTAATATCTAAAAATAAAACAAGATGTTTAAAAAAATATTAATTGCTAATAGGGGCGAAATAGCATTACGTGTTATTAGAACCTGTAGAGAAATGGGTATTAAAACGGTAGCTGTATATTCTACAGCAGATGCAGAAAGTTTGCATGTTCGTTTTGCAGACGAAGCTGTTTGTATTGGTCCTCCACAAAGTTCTGAATCTTATTTAAAAATGTCTAATATAATTTCTGCTGCAGAAATTACAAATGCAGATGCAATTCATCCTGGATATGGTTTTTTATCGGAAAACGCTAAATTTTCTAAATTGTGTGAAGAGCATAGTATTAAGTTTATTGGCGCTACTGGTGAAATGATAGACCAAATGGGAGATAAAGCAAATGCTAAAGCTACTATGAAAGCTGCTGGTGTTCCTTGTGTTCCTGGAAGTGAAGGAGTCATTATAGATTTTGCAGATTGTATAAAAGTGGCAATAGAAACAGGATACCCTGTAATGTTAAAAGCTTCTGCTGGTGGTGGTGGTAAAGGTATGCGTGCTGTTTGGAAACCAGAAGATTTAAAAGATGCTTGGGATTCTGCAAGACAAGAATCTAAAGCTGCCTTTGGCAATGATGATATGTACATGGAGAAGCTGATAGAAGAACCAAGACATATAGAAATTCAAATTGTAGGAGATGCTTTTGGTAAAGCATGTCACTTATCTGAAAGAGATTGCTCTGTTCAAAGACGTCATCAAAAGTTAACAGAGGAAACACCTTCTCCTTTCATGACTGATGAATTGAGAGATAAGATGGGTAATGCTGCTGTTTTAGCTGCCGAATTTATAAAGTATGAAGGTGCAGGAACTGTAGAGTTTTTAGTAGATAAGCATCGTAATTTCTTCTTTATGGAGATGAATACACGTATTCAAGTAGAACATCCCAATTACTGAAGAAGTTGTAAATTATGACTTAATTAGAGAGCAAATTTTAGTTGCAGCAGGTGTACCAATTTCAGGTAAAAACTACTACCCTAAAATGCATTCTATAGAGTGTAGAATAAACGCAGAAGATCCTTATAGTAATTTTAGACCTGCTCCAGGAAAAATTACAACTTTTCATGCTCCAGGAGGTCATGGAATTAGAATTGATACACACGTATATGCCGGATATATGATTCCGCCAAATTATGATTCTATGATTGCTAAATTAATTACTACGGCTCAAACAAGAGAAGAAGCAATTAATAAAATGAAACGTGCTTTAGATGAATTTGTAATTGAGGGTGTTAAAACAACAATTCCTTTTCATAGACAATTAATGGATCATCCAGATTATGTTACAGGAAATTATACAACAAAGTTTATGGAAGACTTTGTAATGCAATAAAATTTTAATTTTTGTTAAAATACTAAAGCCAAAAAACATACAAAATACAAATCGTATTCTGTATGTTTTTTGGCTTTAGTGCCTTATGGTGGTTCTTTGTAATCTTAAATTTTATTTTTACTTATTTATTTTGCGTAAAGCAAGCATAATTTTTTTTGAAATAACAAATATTACCTCTTAAAACATTATTATTGTAAAATAATTATAGAGGTTAATGATAGAGGTTAATGATAGAGCTCTATCATTAACCTCTATAAAATAACCAACTAACTCAAATTAATAAATCATGCAAATTATTACATTTCTAGGCTTTACAATACTTGTAGCAGTCATTGCCTATTTAAAAACAAGAAATACTGAAGAAGAATCTTCAGATGGTTATTTTCTTGGAGGAAGAAGTTTAACCGCAGGTGTAATTGCAGGTTCTTTATTACTTACTAATTTATCTACAGAACAAATTGTAGGGCTAAATGGTGCGGCATACCAAAGTGGCTTGTCTGTAATGGTTTGGGAAACATTAGCAGCTATTGCGATGGTGGTTACCGCAATGTTTTTATTACCAAGATATTTAAAAGGTGGTTTAACCACCGTTCCTGGGTTTTTAGCAAAACGTTTTGATGTTACTACAAAAACATTAACATCTGTTTTATTCCTTTCTGGTTACGTAGTGGTTTTACTACCAGTAATTTTATATTCAGGTTCTTTGGCAATTAGTGGTATGTTTGATGTGCCAAAATTACTAGGCGTTACGCACACACAATCTATTTGGATTTGTGTTTGGGGAATTGGAATTATTGGTTCTATTTATGCTGTTTTTGGAGGATTAAAAGCAGTTGCAGTGTCAGATTCTATCAATGCAATTGGATTGCTAATTGGGGGGATTCTAATTCCGATATTTGGTTTAATGATGATTGGTGATGGCAGTCTTTTAGATGGTTTAAATATTTTAACTACAGAAAACCCAGAGAAATTTAAATCGATGGGTGGTGCAACAGATCCGGTACCATTTTATACTATTTTTACAGGAATGATGTTAGTTCAGTTATTTTATTGGGGAACGAATCAGCAAATTATTCAAAGAGCTTTAGGTGCAAAAGATTTAAAAGAAGGTCAAAAAGGATTACTATTGGCATCATTTATAAAAATACTAGGTCCAATAATTGTTGTTTTACCAGGTTTAATAGCATTTCATTTATTTGAAGGTAATTTAGAAAGTGCAGACAGTGCGTACCCAGAATTGGTAAGAAAAGTATTGCCAGGTGCTTGGGTTGGTTTCTTTGCTGCAGTATTGTTTGGTGCTATTTTAAGTTCTTTTAATAGTGTTTTAAATAGTTCTGTAACTTTGTTTGGTATAGATGTGTATAAGCAACATATTAATAAAGATGCAGATGAAAAAACAGTAGTAAAATACGGAAAAACATTTGGAGTTATTTTAGCAATTGCAGCGATGTTTATCGCTCCATTAATTGCAAATGCAGGAAGTTTATTTGACTATTTACAAGAAATTAATGGTATTTATAGTATTCCTATTTTCTCTATTATTATTGTTGGGTATTTAACAAAACGTGTACCTGCAATCGCGGCAAAAATAGGATTGGTTTCTGGATGTTGTTATATATTATTAGTCAGTTTTTTATGCAACCCTACTTTGTAACTTCTGCGTTAGAGGCAGCTAAATCTTTAGGAGTAACCGATGTAAAGCATTAGCTCTCTAGAAGCACAAGCATATCCTCACTTTTTAGATGTAATGGCTATTTTATTTTTTCTGAATGTGGTAATTATGTTAATTATAGGAAAGATAAAACCAAGAGAAGAAGCTTTTGTACAAGAGTACACAAAACAAGTAGATATTACTCCTTGGAAATACACAAAGACATGCAGGTATTGCGATCTGCGTAATTGTAACTAGGTGTATATATTTATTTTGCTTAACTCTTAATGAATCGGTTTTGTATTTTAAGAGGTAATTACCACTATTTATCATAGCGTAATAATTACCTCCTAAAATACAGAATAGGTTTTTTGAGATTGATTTAAAAGAAATTTGTAAACAGTTAAAAAAAGAGAAGAGTTCAATTACTTAGTTTTATACCCCTACTCTATAGCTGCAAGCTTAGTTATCTTTTTACCTTCATAAATAATATTTATTAAATACATTCCACTTAATCCCGAAACATCGATATCATTATCTTTTGTATTAATTGTCGTTTCTAATACTTTTCTTCCAAGCGTATCATAGATATACACTTGAGTAGATTTGGAAATACCTTTAATATGTATCATGTTTTTTATAGGGTTGGGGTATATGTGAAAAGATGTTTCATGAGCTTTTGTAGTACTTAGAACTTCGCTATTCCAACTTACACCAATTTCTGTTCCCCAAATATGTTCTGCTAATTTGGGATAATCAATAAAGGGATTTCTATTATTTTGATATGAATTGTAGATTATATTATTTCTGTTTTCCTCCCAAGCATCAACAGGGTCATTTCTATGCCACGTTAATAAAGTAGACAAAACTCCGTGTATTGGTTCTTTGTCAGTTTTGCGGTAACATTACTTCTGTTAAGCTCTAAATCAGGATAACTCATCTAAGCCCTCATATCTAACTGCCATATAAAAGAGCATTCTTGCTACATCTCCTTTGACCGCATCTCTAGGTTCAAAAGACCAATCATTTGCATCTTTTTTAGAGCCCGTTATATTACCCCATTTATCTGTTACATCTTCACAAGTTGTACAATTATTAAAACTACGATTATTCCTTATGCTATTTGTTGTATTGTCTAAAGGTCTTAATGCGTGCACATCTGTTCCTACTGCCAATTGTAGTTCCGAAATTTCCACGTGATTTTGCCCAAATATGTTCTCGAGTCCAACCATTTGCGCTATTATATTCTTGAGCACCGTTTACAGACACTCCTGAATAAATAAGAATTACATTATCTGAATTATTAGGATCTCTATCAGTTTCTTTTAAAATATCCCAAACATCTGTATTTGAACTTGTATAATTGAATTCTGTATGATTGTCTATAATTTGATTTAAAGCAAATTTGAGATTATCATCTGCTAAATTTTCAGCGGAAACATAATATTCTGTTGTTACTTGTCCAGAAATAATAATAGAAAACAAGCAAAATATTGCGGTAAGATATCGGGGTATTAATATCATATCAATAAATTAATTTAAAAAAGAATAAATATAGTTTATTATTTTGGCTTATTAGGTCTTTAGAGTGCCTTCTGCTCTAGATTTTATAATAAGGACTGCACCTTTTTTGTAAACTAGTAGTTTTACAAATATTTAGCTATTATATTCTGATCTATTTTAAGAGTGTTCATTTTAAAAGACCTCTTATTTAAATACTACCAGATGGAATTAGAAAGCATAAATAATCGATTATTTTTTAAAAACCTAAAAAAGAGCAAAAAAAGAACAAAAAAAGAACAAAATAATAATATACTACTTTATTCTGTCTAAATAAAGAACAAAAATATAAAACAAAAAAAATACTTTTAATACTAGTTTTTAATCCCGATGATTTTGAAAATAAACATTGCTAAAAATTGGTTTGAATTGGTTTTGGGTTATTAATTATAAATGGAAGAGGCAGCCTTAATGAAATCTTATTTATTCGTTATCAGGGTGTTTATTTGTGTTAGGGGTAGCATACTTAAACTAGTCTCTCCATTTTTTAATTAGATGATTTTTACAGGAATCAGTTTTAAAAATCAGTCATATTAGTAGTAATTATAGGAAAGACATAATTGTTTGAAAAGCCATCGTATTTCAGAAAAGTCTTCTGTCATTTTAGACTTTTCTTAAGGATAAAATAGTATTAGAAGTAATATATACTAATAAGTAAAACATATTTTATGTAGAATGGTTCAATAAACTATTTTATTACTCTCGATCGGTTTGAGATTCTTAAAATTGGATTTTTTTTCATACCAAAAAAAGTCAAGAATATATATTATAAATTTATAAATAAAAAGGTTTTTACAAGTTTTGGAAACTCAACTTTTAGAGTAATTTTTAATTTTCCCTAAAAATTTCCCTTTTTTTTTATTTCTATAATTACTTACAAGAATATTCTTTAAACTTAGAATTATACAGGTTTTACAAAAGAGATTATTCCCTCCAATGAAAATAGTTATGACCATTAGAACATTAAGTATGCTCTTTTGTTTTTTCAACTCCAGACCCCCCAGAGTCCTATAATTAATATGTAATAAATAATTATTTTTAATTTTAGAGTTGGACGCAACAGTGTTTCTTTAAATTTCATACTTCATTAAAAAGATGAAAGTATTTAGTATCTGATTAAACAAAACAAACTTATTAATAATTAGATTTTTCTTAACAGAAAATCAACCTTTTTTAGTCATATTTGTAGACTACACAAAGTTACTTTGTAGTTAACTCTTTAATAATTTTTTTAGTTTTTTAGAAATGAAGATCTATCCTATAGAAACAGGAAATTTTAAGTTAGATGGCGGTGCAATGTTTGGTGTTGTGCCTAAAATAATCTGGCAAAAAACAAATCCTGCGGATTCAAATAATTTAATTGATATGAGTATGCGTTGCATGCTTATTGAAGATGGTAAGCGTCTTATTTTAATTGACACTGGTTTAGGTTCGAAACAGTCAGATAAGTTTTTTGGGTATTACCACTTATTTGGCAATTTTAGTTTGGAAAGCTCTTTAGCAAAACACGGCTTTCACAGAGATGATATTACAGATGTTTTTTTAACGCATCTCCATTTTGATCATTGTGGTGGAGTGATTGAGTGGAATTCACAAAAAAAGTTATTACAACCCGCTTTTAAAAACGCTAAATTTTGGTCTAATGATAACCATTGGAAATGGGCATCAGAGCCAAACCCTAGAGAAAAAGCATCTTTTTTAAAAGAAAATATCAATCCAATTAGAGAAAGTGGCCAGTTAAATTTTATTACTAATAATTCGTTAGAGCAAATAGGTTTTAATGTTTTGTTTATGGACGGTCATACAGAAAAACAAATGCTGCCAAAGTTATCTTATCAAGGTAAGACAATTGTTTTTATGGCAGATTTATTACCAACTATTGGTCACATCCCTTTACCCTATGTTATGGGTTATGACACAAGACCTTTATTAACCATTAAAGAGAAAGCTATCTTTTTAAAAGAAGCTGCCGATAATAATTACTATTTATTTTTGGAACACGATGCTTACAATGAAATTTGTACAGTTCAGCATACAGAAAAGGGAGTTCGCTTAAAAGAAACACATAAATTTACAGATATATTTAATTAATAGAGAATAGAAATGAACGTATTAAAATCAAGTATTTATGCAGCATTGGCTGTATTGTTATTCGCTAGTTGTAAAGCATCAATAAGTACAATTCCAGTTCCTAGTGGTGTAGATGTTGTATTTAATATGCCAGCTAAAAAAGGAGTATTATCAGAGACAGAGATGCACGTTTGGAGTCATATGGATTTGCAAACAGATTCAATTCCAGGAATGAGTATAGTGAAAGCATATGCGTTTTTAGAGGGAAAACAAGGAGCTGCTGTTATTGTTGCAATTGCAGATTCTGGTATAGATGTGGACCATGAAGATTTAAGGGATGTTGTTTGGATAAATCCAAAAGAAATTGCGAACAACAATAAAGATGACGATAATAATGGATATATAGATGATATGCATGGGTGGAATTTCTTAGGGAATAAAGCAGGTAAAATTGTAAATGCAGACCAGTTAGAGATTACAAGAATTGTAAAAAGCGGAATGGTTAAATTTGGCGATAAAAAAGCTTCAGAAATATCGGAAGAAAATAAAAAAGAATTTGAAACTTATTTAGATTTACAAGAAAAGTTTAAAACTAGAAATACGGAGAAGAAAGCTGAAATTGCAAATTTAAAAAACACTCAAAAAAGAATCTCACAAATTGAAAATAATTTTAAAGAGGTAAAGGAATTTGCAGGAACAGATATCTTAACATCAGAATTTTTAAAGAGTTTAAAACCTTCTAGTGCTCAAATGGCAGCGAAAATTTCAGATGTTATCGGCATGCTAGAAAGAGGAATGACAGAAGGAGCTTTATTAGATGCTAAAAAAGGACTTACAGAATATTTAGATTCTCAAATTAAAGGTAAAAGTTATGATTTAGATTTTAACGCGCGTCAGACTTTAGGAGACAACTTATATGATATCAATGATAAATTTTACGGTAATAATAACGTAATTGGCTCTAAAGATTTAGAAAGTCATGGTACACATGTTGCGGGCATTGTAGCGGCTTCTAGAAACAATAAAAAAGGGGTTAATGGTGTTGCAAATAATGTTAAAATAATGGCAGTTAGAGTAGTTCCAGATGGAGACGAACATGATAAAGATGTTGCTTTAGGAATACGTTATGCGGTAGATAATGGTGCGAAAATTATAAATACAAGTTTTGGTAAAGGCTATTCTCCAAACAAAAAATGGGTATATGACGCTATTAAGTATGCGGCAAAAAAAGATGTTTTAATTGTGAATGCAGCAGGAAACGATGGTAAAGATATTGATATAACAAAAACATATCCTAACGATTCTGAGGATTTAGTAAATGAAATATCAGACAATGTCTTAACTATTGGCGCGATGAGTTTACATTATGATGAAAAGTTACCAGCTAATTTTTCTAATTTCGGTAAAACGAATGTAGATGTATTTGCACCAGGAGTAGATATTTATGCAACAATGCCAAAAGATAAATATACACCAAATAGTGGAACTTCAATGGCAGCACCCTCAACAGCAGGAGTTGCAGCTTTGGTGCGCTCTTATTATCCTAAATTATCTGCAAGTCAGGTAAAACATATTCTAATGAATTCTGGAATAAAAATTAACTTTGAAGTAATTAAACCAGGTTCTCAAAGTAGAGCGAACCCTAACGGAGAGAAAGTCCATTTTCAGACTTATGTGTTTCAGGAAGAGTTGTAAACGCATACAATGCGTTAAAAATGGCAGACAGAATTGTAAACGGACTTTAATAATTCAGAGAAAATAACGATTATTTCATTGTTGTTTTTTACTTTTATATTTAAATTAACTTATCACATGAAAAAAATTATATTTTTATTATTTACAACTGTACTCTTAACTTCTTGCTTTCAAATAAAAGAAGTTACTTTCCAACAAAATAATGAAGTAAATTCTTCTGCATATTGGCAACAGCATATAGAGTACACTATGAACATTGATGTAGATGCAGAAAATCATCAATATAAAGGAACACAGCAGGTAATTTACACGAATAATTCGCCAGATGATTTAACTAAGGTATATTATCATTTATACTTTAATGCTTTTCAACCTGGTTCTCAAATGGATGTTCGTTCTTTAAATATTAAAGATCCAGACAGCAGAGTTAGAGATAGAATTAGTAAACTAAATGCTGATGAAATTGGGTATATAAAAGTAAAATCATTAAAACAAAATGGCAGCGCTGTTTCTTTTGAAACTGTAGGTACAGTTTTAGAAGTTACTTTAAATACACCTATAAAATCTGGTAAAAGTGTAACCTTAGATATGATTTTTGATGCACAGATACCTTTACAAGTTAGAAGAACAGGTAGAGATAATAAAGAAGGAGTTGCTTTGTCTATGTCACAGTGGTATCCTAAAATGGCAGAATATGATTTTGAAGGTTGGCATACATCACCTTATATCGCAAGAGAGTTTCACGCGGTTTGGGGTGATTTTGATGTAAAAATTTCAATTGATAAAGAATATACGATTGGCGGAACAGGATATTTACAAAATCCACAAGAAATAGGGCACGGTTATGAAGATGCTGCTATGTCTTTAAATGTTCCTAATACAGAAAAATTAACTTGGCATTTTAAAGCACCAAATGTGCACGATTTTATGTGGGCTGCAGATCCTGCTTATACACATGATGTTTTAAAAATGGAAAATGGAGTTGATTTGCACTTTTTGTATAAGAATAATTTGGAAGCAAATTTTTTACAAAACTGGAAAGATTTACAACCCAAAACAGCTGAGCTAATGAAGTATTTTAGTAAACATATTGGTAATTACCCTTATAAACAATATTCTGTAATACAAGGAGGAGACGGTGGAATGGAGTATGCAATGTCTACATTAATTACTGGGGAAAGAAAATTTGGAAGCCTTTTTGGTGTTACTGCGCATGAAATGGGACATACTTGGTTTCAGTTTTTATTAGCCTCTAATGAGAGTAAGCATCCTTGGATGGATGAGGGATTTACTTCTTATATTTCTAACAAGGCATCTTATGAAATTTTAGAAAGAGGAGATAAGAATCCGAATGCAGGACCCTATAGAGGTTATAATTTTATGGTAAATTCTGGTTCGGAAGAAGTACTAACCACTCACGCAGACAGATTTAATACAAACAGAGCGTATAGTTTTGCTAGTTATGGCAAAGGAAGTATGTTTTTAGCCCAATTAGAATATATTATTGGTGCAGAGAATACTGCAACTGGTATAAAAAAATACTTCACAGATTTTAGTTTTAAGCATCCAACACCTAATGATGTTAAACGCTCTATGGAAAAAGTTTCTGGAATTCAATTAGATTGGTATTTGAACGAATGGACGCAAACGTTGCATACCATCGATTACGGAATTAAGTCTGTAGACGGAAAAAGTATTACTTTAGAAAGAATTGGACAAATGCCAATGCCAATAGATTTAAGTATTGTTTATACTGACGGATCGACTGAGGACTTCAATATACCTTTAAGAATGATGAGAGGTAATAAACCTACCGAAGCTACTATTTTAGAAGATTGGGCTTGGGCAAATCCTGTTTATTCATTTGTTGCATCTAAAACTGTAAAATCTGTTACCATAGATAAAAGTAAATTAATGGCAGATATTAATGCTGATAATAATATTTTTGAAGTAGAATAAATATTTAAAAACATTTTATAAAAGACCTTATTTGTTCTAATAAATAAGGTCTTTTAATTTTTACTTAGCTATATTTTATTGAATTAATTCTTCTATTCTCTCATTTGGTATAAACCCTTTCAGCATTAAAAAAACACCACAGATAATTAAAATAACGCCCATAATTTTCTTAATTCTAAAAATTACTGGAGGTGTCATTTTATTTTTCAATTGTTTTGCTAAAAATATTTTACCAAGATCTGTTATAAAATAACCTAATAAAATGGTTCCGAAATACAAAAAAATAGCATTTTGATCCATTTTTAAAGTAGGACCAATAACTAGAACAGTTCCTAGCCAGAAAGCTAAAACGCCAACATTTATAAAGTTTAAAAAGAAGCCTTTAAATAAGAGTTTTAAATAGTTATTTTTAATAGGCACTTTTAATAGTTTGGCAGATTCTAGTGCTTCTTTTTTATTTTCTTTCTCTAAATAAGTAATTAATCCATAAATAATTAAGACTAAACCTCCTAAAAAAAATAATCTTGGATCATCTTTTATCTTTTCTAATAAAGACCTGCTGCCATAATAAGCAATTAAAATAAAACACAAATCACTTAATACTACTCCTAAATCAAATGTTATTGCTGCTCTTGCTCCTTTTGTAATGCTAGTTTGTATAAGCATAAAAAAAACAGGCCCAATCATGAAAGCCATGAAGAACCCAATTAAAAAGGCATTTTTAAAGTCGTAAATATCCATATTAACAAAAATACGGAATTTTAAACATCATCAAAATCAATTGTAACTTTAGGTGTTGTAGGATGCGCCTGACAAGTTAGAATAAGACCTTCTTCGATTTCATCATCTGTTAAAATAGAATTCTTAACCATTATCGCCTTTCCTTCGGTAACTTTTGCCAAACAAGAGCTACAAACACCACCTTGACAAGAATACGGTGCGTCTATATTGTTGCGCAGGTTTGCTGCTAGAATGTCATCTGTTTGAGACATTGTAAATGTAGATTTTTCATCATCTAAAATCACAGTAATTTCAGTTTCACCTTCTTTTACTTGAGCTGATCTTACCTTCATCAACAGCAACTATAAATAATTCGAAATGAATATTTTCTTTAGCAATGTTATTTTTTTCTAAAGTTTTAGAAACGTCTTTGATCATTTCTTCTGGTCCACATAAATAAGCAGCATCAAAAGAAGTTTCTTTGTACATGTTTTTTACAAAGTAGTTGGTTACGTTGCCATCTATTCTGCCACGTAAATTATTTTTTACATTTTCTCTACTAAATATATAGTGTAACTTTAATCTATCTATATATGTTTCTTTTAGTTGATTTAATTCTTTATAAAAAATAGTATCTGCTGCAGATTTGTTTCCGTAAATTAAAGTAAAAGTTGCGGTAGGTTCTTTTATTAAAACCGATTTTAACATCGATAATATTGGAGTAATTCCAGATCCAGCTGCAAAACCAATATAGTTTTTATGTACTTCAGGATTTAATAAAAAACGACCTTCAGGAGCTGTAATTTCTATTGCATCTCCCACTTTAAGGTCAGAAGTTGCATAGGTAGAGAAAACA
Organism: Flavobacteriales bacterium UBA6772; assembly: GCA_905181765.1. GTDB lineage: Bacteria > Bacteroidota > Bacteroidia > Flavobacteriales > Flavobacteriaceae > Polaribacter. The sequence continues at coordinate 216,515 of CAJIYW010000005.1, forward strand.
CCTTTTTCTACTTTTTTAATAGCTACTCTAATTTCGCCACTTGCTGGAGTAGAGCAAATAGAGTATGCTCTTCTTATTGTTTCTCCATTAATTTCTTTTTGAAGCGTTACGTATTGCCCTGCTGTAAAATTAAAATCAGCTTTTAAATCTTTCAGGTATGCTAAATACTACAGAAACCGCGTCTGCGGTTTCTTGTTTTATTTCTTGTATGTATACTTTGTGAAATTCTGCCATAAATGTAATTAAACTAAATTATTCTCAACTAAATATTCAGCTATTTGAACTGTGTTTGTAGCGGCACCTTTTCTAAGGTTATCTGCAACGATCCACAAATTTAAGGTATTTTCTTGAGATTCATCTCTTCTAATTCGACCAACAAATACTTCATCTTTGTTATGTGCATTTAATGCCATCGGATAGATATTATTTGCTAAGTCGTCTTGCACAATAATACCTGGAGTTTTAGCTAAAATTTGGCGAACTTCAGTTAGATCAAAATCATTTTCAAATTGGACGTTTACAGATTCAGAATGCCCACCAGCAGTAGGTATTCTAACAGCAGTAGCAGTTACAGAAAAAGAATTATCACGTAAAATTTTCTTAGGTTCTTTGACTAATTTCATTTCTTCTTTGGTATATCCATTTTCTAAAAAAACATCGCAATGAGGTATTGCGTTTCTACCAATTTTATAAGGGTATGCCATTTCACCTTCAATGCCAGCTTCCTCATTATCTAATTGTTGCACAGCTTTTACACCTGAACCCGAAACAGATTGATAGGTAGAAATAACAACACGTTTCATTTTATATTTTAAATGTAAAGGAGATAGCGCAGCTACTAATTGAATTGTAGAACAATTAGGGTTTGCAATAATTTTGTCATCTTTTGTTAAGACATCTCCATTTATTTCTGGGACCACTAGCTTTTTAGTCGGATCCATTCTCCATGCAGAAGAATTATCAATTACAGTAGTTCCAACGGCAGCAAATTTTGGGGCCCATTCTAAAGAAGTATCACCACCTGCAGAAAATAAAGCAATATCGGGGGTCATTTTTAAGGCACCTTCTAAAGTTACAACGGTGTATTCTTTTCCTTTGTAGGTTAGTTTTTTGCCAGCAGATCTTGCAGATGCTACGGGTATTAATTCTGTGATGGGTAAATTACGCTCTTCTAAAACTTTTAACATTACCGTTCCAACCATTCCAGTTGCACCAACTACAGCTACTTTCATACGTGTTTATTATTTGGGTTTCCTGCTTTTTAGGAAAGAGATCTTTAGTATGTCTTAAAATAATTTTTAAGACGCCTTGTTTATTGTGCAAAGATGCTAAAAAAAAGAAGGATATAAATTACTTAAACCTTTATAAATCAGCCAAAGTTTAAAAATTAAGCAAATAAAATTCTGGTGTTTAAAATTAAACTTTCATAAAAAATATAGTAGTTTTGTGATAGATTTAGATTTTTAGCTTAAAATCAATATCAAAAACAATGTTTAACCTAATTAGTATAGCATGCAACTGTACAATAAGTTAAGCGCCATAGAGCGCGCTGCCTTAATAGATGAAGCGGGTAAAGACCGTATCACAATCTCTTTCTATCAATATTTTAAGATAGAAAACCCACAATTATTGCGAGATAAATTATTCTTAGAATGGGATGCCTTGGAAGTTTTAGGTAGAATTTATGTTTCTTTTGAAGGCATAAACGCACAATTATCTGTCGCGTCAGAAAATTTCTATGCATTAAAAGCGCAATTAGATACCATTATTTTCTTGAAGGATATTCGTTTAAATGTTGCCGTTGAGCACAATAATAAATCGTTTTTAAAACTGAAAGTAAAAGTTAGAAACAAAATTGTTGCAGATGGTTTGGTTGATGAAACTTTTGACGTTACTAACAAAGGTGTTCATTTAAATGCAAATGAATTTAATGAAATGTTAGCAAATCCTGATACGATTTGTGTAGACATGCGAAACCATTATGAGAGTGAAATTGGGTATTTTGAAGGAGCTATAACACCAGACGTAGATACTTTTAGAGATTCTTTAGATATTATTGAAGAAGATTTAAAAGACAATAAAGAAGATAAAAATTTATTGATGTATTGTACTGGTGGAATTCGTTGTGAAAAAGCATCTGCTTATTATAAGCACAAAGGATTTAAAAATGTTTTTCAGCTGGAAGGCGGAATTATAGACTACACACGTCAAGTAAAGTCCGAAGGAATAGAAAATAAATTTATTGGTAAAAATTTTGTGTTTGACCACAGAAGAGCAGAAAAAATTACAGATGATGTAGTCTCTAATTGTCACCAATGTGGAGAAGCATGCAATGAGCACACAAATTGTGCAAATGAAGCCTGCCATTTATTATTCATTCAATGTGATAGCTGTTCAGAAAAGATGGAAAACACTTGTTCTACAGACTGCCAAGAAGTAATTCAGTTATCTTTTGAGGAGCAAAAAGAGTTAAGAAAGGGTAAAGGTAATAGTAATAAAATATTCAAAAAAGGTAGAAGCAAAGTTTTAAAATTTAAGAAATAATTATAAAAATATAAAATTTAAATACCTCAGTTTTGAGGTATTTTTTTTGTCAAAAAAATCCCTTTCACTTCTCGGTCAGATTTCTTATATTAGCTGATTAGACTTTGTTAAGTTGCTTTTTTATAGCTGCTTGATAATCAAATTATGAACCCAAAATAGAGGTTAGTGTAGGTGTTAGTTTTTAGTAGTAGCGCGCTAGAAATCAACAGCCAACCGTAGCAACTATAATAATATATAAATCACATGGCATGTGGAAGCTGTGGTACAACAGAAAATGGCGTACCAAAAGGTTGTAAAAGTAATGGTAATTGTGGGTCAGGAACCTGCGGAAGCGGTAGTAATAAATTGGCTGTTTTCGATTGGTTGTCTAACATGACATTGCCTAGCGGACAAGAAAAATTTAATATTTTTGAGGTTCGCTTTAAGAACGGAAGAAAACATTTTTATAAAAACCCAGATAATTTACCCGTAACTATGGGTGATATTGTGGCAGTAGAAGGTTCTCCAGGACACGATATTGGTACTGTTTCTTTAGCAGGAGAATTGGTGAAAGTGCAAATGAAAAAGCGCAAAATCACCGAAGATCATGAAGATGTAAAGAAGATTTACAGAAAAGCCTCTCAAAGAGATATCGATATTTGGCAACAATCTAGAGCTAAAGAGGAAGAGACTCAGAGAAAAGGAAGAGAAATTTTAGGCCGCTTAGGTCTACAAATGAAGCTTTCTGATGTGGAATATCAAGGAGATGGGAATAAAGCCACTTTTTATTACACAGCAGAAAGTAGAGTAGATTTCAGACAATTAATTAGAGATTTAGCAGGTGCTTTTTCTATTCGTGTAGAAATGAAACAAGTAGGTGCAAGGCAAGAAGCAGCTCGTTTAGGAGGTGTTGGATCTTGTGGTAGAGAATTGTGTTGTTCTACATGGTTAACAGATTTTAGAAAAGTAACAACATCTGCAGCCCGTTACCAGCAATTATCTTTAAATCCTTTGAAGTTGGCAGGACAATGTGGTAAATTAAAATGTTGTTTAAATTTTGAATTAGACACGTATTTAGATGCTTTAAAAACGTTTCCAAAGCAAGATTTGGTGTTAAAAACTGAAAAAGGAGAAGCAGTATTTGTAAAGATGGATATTTTTAAAAATCATCTTTGGTATACATACAAAGAAGAACGCTTTAAATGGTTTCGTTTAACATTAGAGCAGGTTCTAGAAATAATAGCACTAAATAAAAATAACGAAAAATCGATCTCTTTAGAAGAATATGAAGCAGATGTTGTATTGCCAGAAAAGGTAGATTTTGAGGATGCAGTTGGGCAAGACAGTCTAACACGTTTTGATGCACCAAAAACAAGTAAGCGCAGAAGGAATAATAAAAATAATAATAAGAAAAAACCTGTTGGTGCAGTTGTAAGCAAGACGCAAAACAAGCCAAACCCTAGAAAAAAACCGCAGGCAAAGCAAGAGAATAAACCACAGATTCAAAATAAGGAACAGTCTCAAGGACAACCGCAGCAGCAGAACAAACAAAAACCTAGACCAAGACCAAGACCTAGTGCTGAAAAAAACACCAATCCGAACGCTAATACAAATCAGAATCAGCCTAAGGGAGATGTGAAAAAGCCAAATAAACCGAGAAGTAATAATAAAAATCGTAATAATAACGGTCCAAAAAATGGAAACGATTCAGAAAAGTAAATTTTCAATTTTTTTATTAGTTTTAATTTTAATGTTTTCTTGTGATAATATTTTAGAATTTAACCAATACAAAACACTAGAAAATAGTTTTTGGAAATCTGGAGAAAAAATTGAGTTTGCTTTTGAAGTAAAAGACACCATTTTACCGAAGAATTTATATATCAATATTCGAAATAATAACGATTATGAGTTTAGTAATTTATATATCATTACAGAACTAAAATTTCCCAATAATACTTTGGTTATTGATACGTTACATTATGAAATGGCAGACATTTCTGGAATGTTTTTAGGCAATGGCTTTTCTGAAATAAAAGAAAACAAATTATTTTATAAAGAATATAAGGTTTTTCCTGTTTCCGGAAATTATGTCTTAGACATAAGGCATGCAATGAGAAAAAACGGAGAAATTGATGCTATTGAAAAATTATATGGATTGCAAGACATTGGTTTTAGTATTGAAAAAATAAATGAATAATGGCTAAGAAGAAGACAACTAGTTTTAAAAAATATTTAAAATGGTTCTGGGGAATTATTTTAGGAGGATTTACACTTGTTTTAGTATTGTTTTTGTACACTGCCTGGGACCCTCTTGATACGTTGCCTTCCTTTGAAGAATTAGAAAATCCGCAAACAAACTTAGCAACAGAAGTTATTTCTATTGATGGAAAAACTATTGGCAAGTATGCTAAAGAAAATAGAACTCCGATAAAATTTAAAGAATTATCAACGAATTTGGTAAATGCTTTAGTTGCAACAGAAGATGAACGTTTTTATGAGCACTCTGGTATCGATTTTAAAGGAACAGCAAGAGCAGTTCTAAAACCAGGAAGTGGAGGTGCAAGCACAATTACACAACAATTGGCTAAAATGTTGTTTACTGGTAGAGCATCAAAAAATATATTTAAAAGATTGTTGCAAAAAGCAAAAGAGTGGGTTGTAGCTACTAAATTAGAGAAGCAATATACTAAAAATGAGATTATTGCTATGTATTTGAATAAATACGACTTTCTAAATCAGGCAGTAGGAATACGTTCTGCATCTAGAATTTACTTTGGAAAAGAACCAAAAGAATTGAAGATAGACCAAGCTGCAATGCTTGTTGGTATGTTGAAAAACTCCTCTTATTTTAATCCTTTAAGAAGAGAAGCAAAAGTAAAACAGCGTAGAAATGTGGTGTTAAAGCAAATGACACGAAGTGATTTTATTACAACCGTCGAAAAAGACTCTTTACAAAAATTAGATTTAGGTTTAGATATTCATAAAGAGAGTCATAAAGATGGTTCTGCAACTTATTTTAGAGGACATTTACAAAAAATAATGCGCACATGGGTGCAAGAGCATCCAAAACCAAACGGAGAACAATATAATATTTTTGAAGATGGTTTAAAAATCTTTGTAACCATAGATTCTAGAATGCAACAATATGCAGAAGAAGCTATAGATGAGCACATGTCTAATTTGCAATCTTACTTTTTTAAAGAACAAAAAAGCAATAAATTAGCTCCTTTTTATGATCTGGAAAAAAGCCAAATTAATACAATTCTAAACAGAGCTCAGAAAAACTCGGATAGATATAAGCGTTTAAAGTCTGCAGGTAAATCATCAAAATACATAGAAAAGGTCTTTAAAAAGAAAATAAAAATGAGCGTGTTTTCTTATAAGGGTGATATAGATACCATTATGTCTCCAAATGATTCTATAAAATATTATAAATACTTTTTACGCTCTGGTTTATTGTCAATAGAACCACAAACTGGTCACATAAAAGCATGGGTTGGTGGCATAAATTATAAACATTTTAAGTTTGATGCGGTTGCACAACAAAAAAGACAAGTTGGTTCTACTTTTAAACCTTTTGTATATGCAACAGCAATTAATCAATTAAAATTATCTCCGTGTGATTCTTTTCCGAACATTCCATACACAATTCCCAAAGGAAAATATGGAATTCCAGAAGAATGGAAACCAAAAAACTCTGGAGATAAATATGGAGGTATGTTAACCCTAAAAGAAGGTTTAGCAGGTTCAGTAAACACAATGTCGGCGAGATTAATAGATAGGGTTTCTCCAGAAAACGTGGTGCGTTTGGCAAAAGCTGCTGGTATACAAAGTAGAATTCGTGCAAACCCTTCAATTGCTTTAGGAGCTGTAGAATTATCACTATTAGAAATGGTAAGCGCTTATTCTACTTTTGCAAACAAAGGCTTGCGCGTAAGTCCAATGATTATTACAAGAATAGAAGATAAAAACGGAACTGTTTTAGAGGAATTTAGACCTAAAACAGCAGAGGTTTTAAGCGAAGAATCTGCCTATGTAGTTTTAAATTTATTAGAAGGTGTTACACAATATGGTTCTGGTATTCGTTTGCGTTTGCCTTGGGAGAAACCAGGATATGTTACAGGATACCCTTATGAATTTACAAATGCAATAGCTGGTAAAACAGGTACTACTCAGAACCAATCTGATGGATGGTTTATGGGAATTGTACCCAATTTAGCAACTGGAGTTTGGACGGGTGGAGAGGATAGAGCTACTCATTTTGAAGGGATTGCTAAAGGTCAAGGTGCAACAATGTCTTTGCCTTCATTTGCTTTGTTTTTGAAAAAATGCTATGCGGATGAAAGTTTAAATATTAGTCAAGAAGAGTTTGAGAAACCAGAGAATTTATCAATAAACATTAATTGCGGAGAGATAGAGAAGGAAGAAGATGAGAAAGGTGAGTTAGATGAGTTAGATGAGAAAAAGAAGAATGAAAAAAAAGTTATCGTAATAGAAGAAGATATCGATTTTTAAAACTTCTTTGATCCTTTGTAAAGGTGTTCAATGATGTAATTTTTGAGATGAGTAAAAAACATTTGAATATAAGTCATAATAAAGAATCATATGATTAATAAAAAAGTAAAGAATGTACAAGAAGCTTTGGCTGATGTAAAAAGTAAAATGACTTTTATGCTAGGTGGTTTTGGTTTGTGCGGAATTCCTGAAAATGCTATTTCAGAATTAGTAAGATTAGATGTTAGAGAAGTAACTTGTATTTCTAACAATGCTGGTGTAGATGATTTTGGTTTAGGTTTGTTACTTCAAAACAAGCAAATTAAAAAAATGATTTCTTCATATGTTGGTGAAAATGACGAATTTGAAAGACAAATGCTCTCTGGAGAATTGGAAGTAGAACTAACACCACAAGGAACTTTAGCAGAAAAATGCCGAGCTGCACAAGCAGGTTTTCCTGCATTTTACACACCTGCAGGTTTCGGTACTGAAGTGGCCGAAGGAAAAGAAACAAGAGAATTTGATGGTAAAATGTATGTTTTAGAGCCTGCCTTTAAAGCAGATTTCGCTTTTGTAAAAGCTTGGAAAGGGGATGCAGCTGGGAATTTAGTTTTTAAAGGAACGTCTAGAAACTTTAATCCTAATATGTGCGGAGCTGCAACAATTACAGTTGCAGAGGTTGAAGAAATGGTTGAAGTTGGAGCGTTAGACCCAAACAATGTTCATATTCCAGGAATATTTGTACAAAGAATTTTTCAAGGAAAAAATTATGAAAAGAGAATTGAACAACGAACGGTAAGACAAAAACAATAGGTATGGCTTTAGACAAAATTGGCATTGCAAAAAGAATTGCTCAAGAAGTTCAAGACGGTTTTTATGTAAACTTAGGTATTGGAATTCCTACATTAGTTGCAAACTATGTAAGAGAAGATATAGAAGTAGAGTTTCAGTCTGAAAACGGAGTTTTAGGCATGGGTGCTTTTCCTTTTGACGGAGAAGAAGATGCTGATATTATAAATGCAGGAAAGCAAACAATTACCACGATGCCAGGAGCAAGTTTTTTTGATTCTTCAATGAGCTTTGCTATGATTCGAGGGAAACACGTAGATCTTACAATTCTTGGAGCAATGGAAGTTTCTGAAAATGGAGATATTGCCAACTGGAAAATTCCAGGAAAGATGGTAAAAGGAATGGGAGGTGCAATGGATTTAGTTGCATCTGCAGAAAATATTATTGTGGCAATGATGCACACAAATAAGCACGGAGAATCTAAGATTTTAAAAAAATGTTCTTTGCCTTTAACAGGTGTTGGTTGTGTTACAAAAGTGGTTACTAACTTAGCTGTTTTAGAAGTAAAAGACAATGCGTTTTATTTATTAGAAAGAGCTCCTGGGGTTTCTGTTGAGGCAATTCAGAATGCCACTGAAGGAACATTAATTGTAAATGGTGAAATACCAGAAATGGCTATTTAGTATGAAAAAAATAAAGCCTTTTATTCCGTTGATATTCCCAATATTAATAATTTTATTTGGGCTAATTATTTATAAAATAATAGGCTTTGAACCTAATGTATACACAGTCACTATAAATTTAGGATTGGCCTTTATTTTATCTCCAAGAGTAAAAAAAATAGACAATCAAACCGGTACAAAAGAGCAGATTACTTGGCTGTTTTATAAAAAAATATTGAAGTAATATGAAACTATTTAAGACAGTATATTGGTTAATCTACCCGATTTTAATTGTGGTGTTTATGCTTATTTTTGATCAACTATTCGAAATAGATAACATTATATTAGAAACATCCGGAAGTCTCCTTTTAGCTTTTATACTATCACCAAGAAAGAAAATTATTCAAACAGAAAAAGGTAAAATAAAACAAATTACTTGGCTCTTTCTAAAAGAACCAATAGGATTAGATTAATAATTTCATTTACTTTAAAATTTAAGAGGCACTTATTATGAAAATAATATCATACAATGTAAACGGAATTAGAGCTGCTTTAAAAAAGGGTTTTATAGATTGGTTAAAGGTTGCAAAGCCAGACGTGATTTGCATTCAAGAAACGAAAGCACACAAAGAACAATTAGATTTATCTGAGTTTGAAAATGCGGGATATAAGTATCATTACTGGTTCTCTGCTCAGAAAAAAGGATACTCTTCTGTTGCTATACTTTGTAAAGAAAAGCCAAACCATATTGAATATGGTACAGGAATAGAAACAATGGATTTTGAAGGTAGAAATCTTCGTGTAGATTTTGATACGGTTTCTGTAATGAGCATGTATTTACCTTCAGGAACAAATTTAGATAGACTAAAGTTTAAGCTGAATTATATGGATGAAATTCAGGAGTACATCAATACATTGAAACAAGAAATTCCGAATTTAGTTATTTGCGGAGACTACAATGTCTGTCATGAAGAAATTGATATTCACAACCCTAAAATGAAAGGTGTTTCTGGTTTCTTACCAGAGGAAAGAACATGGATGGGAGATTTTATAAAAAGCGGATTCGTAGATAGTTTTAGATATTTAAATCAAGAGAAACAAGAATACTCTTGGTGGAGTTATAGAGCCAATTCAAGAGCTAATAATAAAGGATGGCGTTTGGATTACGCAATGGTTTCAGAACCCTTAAAAAACAGCATTTCTAGAGCCTATATTTTATCAGAAGCAAAGCATTCTGATCATTGCCCAATTGTAGTTGAATTAGATATATAAAACTGTAATGAAACAATTCTTATTAATACTATTGTGCACTTCTTGTTTTTTTGCACAAACACCAAATACAGTGTTTTCAAAGAAAATAATACCAAAAGGTTTGTTTTCAGATTATGATATTGTCTTAATTGATAGCTTATTAATGGATACTAAATACAAGTCTCCGTTGTATGAAAAATCAACTTATATAATAAATGATATAGAAGAAAATGATGTTTCTGATATCAAATTATCTACAGAAATATTAAAAGCAAGACTTCACAATATTAATACCAAAACACCTTTTCATATTGCATACAATCCTGCATTAGAAAAAGTAATAAAATCTTATTTAAAGTATCGTAAAAGATACTACCCTGCTTTAATGGCGAAGGCAGCGTATTATTTTCCAATGTTCGAGAAATATCTAGACCAATATGATATTCCTTTAGAAATGAAGTATTTAGCAATTGTAGAGTCCACTTTAAATCCAACTGCAAAATCTAGAGTAGGTGCAACGGGCTTATGGCAATTTATGTATCCAACCGGCGTACAGTACAAATTAAAGGTAAGTTCTTATGTAGATGAGCGTCAAGATCCTGTTAGGGCAACCATTGCCGCTTGCGAATACTTGTCAGATTTGTATACTATTTTTGGCGATTGGGATTTGGCTTTAGCGGCGTACAATTCTGGGCCAGGAAATGTTGCTAAGGCGATTAAACGTTCTGGAGGTTACAGAAATTACTGGAATATTCGTCCGTTTTTACCAAGAGAAACTGCTAGTTACGTGCCCGCATTTTATGCAACTATGTATTTATTTGAATATCAAAAAGAGCATCAATTAATTGCAGAAGCTCCGCAAATTCGTTATTTTGAGACAGATACGCTACATGTAAAAAAGACCATAAGTTTTGATCATGTTTCAGAAATTACAGGTATTAGTTTAGAGTTAATTCAGTTTTTAAATCCTTCTTATAAATTAGATATTATTCCTTTTGTTGAAGGGAAAAATTATACAATTACGCTACCAAGAAAAAATGCTTTCAATTTCATAGAAAAAGAGCAAGCAATTTATGCTTTAGCTGACGAGGATGCCGCTCAAAGAGAAAAGCCATTGCCTAAGTATTTTGAATTAGATAAACGCATCCGGTACAAGGTAAAAAATGGAGATTTCTTAGGGAGAATTGCAAATAAATTTGGGGTAAGAGTAAGTGATATTAAACGTTGGAATAGGTTGAAAAACAGTAGATTAAAAATTGGTCAACGTTTAAGTATTTACCCAAAGAAGATAGCAATTACAAAAGCTAATTTAAAGGCTTTATCAGTAAAAAATAGAGAAACATCAAATAAGAAAGGTAGTTTTAAAACTTACATAGTAAGAAAAGGAGATTCACTTTAGACAATTTCTAGAAAATTTAAGAATGTTTCTATTGATGAAATTAAAAAGTGGAACAATATTTGGAGTGTTAAAAGTTTAAAGCCTGGAACTAAACTTAAAATTTATAAAAGCTAATTATGAAAAATTTATTTTCAATATTTATTGTAGCAGTTTTACTAACTTCTTGCACAGGAACAGATAAGTTTGTGTTAAGAAATTCTCTTGGGAAAGTAAATAAAGTAATGGTAGTTACTAAAGTTAGCGACTGGAACGGAGATGTAGGTTCTGCAATTAGAAATTCTTTTGGCGATTTAGTAATTGGTCTTCCGCAACCAGAACCAGTGCTTTCTGTCTCTCAGATTGCGCCAAATGGTCTTAACTCTATGATGAAGGTTTCTAGAAATATTCTAATTATAGGTAAAGGTGAAAAAGAAGATTTTTATATAAAAAAGAATGTATATGCCCAACCACAAATTATTATTTATGTTTACGGAACAGATGATGCAAGCATTATAAAAATATTTAACAAGCATAAAAAAGAAATTATAGATGCTTATATCTCTTCGGATATATTAATGACTCAGAATATTTTTAAGAGGAAGAAATTAGATGATTCTCAATTTAAAACACTTCAAAATTTAGGCGTTTCTTTTACTGCTCCAGGAAATTTTAAAACCGTAGATGATACAGGAGATTTCTTATGGTTACGACAACACTTAACTAGCGGAATTGCAAAAACAGGGAGTAATAATATTTTAGTGTATTCAGTTCCTATAGAAGACGAAACTAAAATTGCTGAAAATATTATTGCAGTTAGAAATAGTATTGGTAAAAAGTACATACCTGGCACAGATCCAGAAACAATGCATATGATTACAGAAGAGGCATACACACCTTTTACTTCTGAGGTTGTTCTAGATGGTAAAAAAACTTTTGAAACAAGAGGTAAATGGGAAGTGAAAAATGATTTTATGGCAGGACCATTTTTAAATTACTCTGTAGTTGATAAGAAGAATAATAGGATTATAGTTTTTGAAGGTTTTACGTATGCTCCTTCCGTTAATAAAAGAGCTTTTTTGTTTGAGTTAGAAGCAATTGCAAAATCTATGAAGATTAAATAACTATTTTATGTTTCAATAGTAGTGCTTATTAATACCCTATTTTTTTTCGTAACCTCTTTATAACTTTGCTTGCTGTTGCACTTGCTTTTTCTGCTCCAATGCTTAGTGCTTCATCAATCTCATGTTTGTTTTCCATGAAGTGATTGTACTTTGTTCTAACCGTTGCAAATTTCTCTATGATTAACTCATATAAAGCCTGTTTTGCGTGACCATAACCATAATTTCCACCTTCATAATTTGCTCTCATTTCTTTAATTTGAGTAGCTGAAGCTAGTAGTTTATATAAAGCAAATACGTTATCAGTATCAGGGTTTTTTGGATCTTCCAAGGCCAAGCTATCGGTTTTAATTCCCATAATTTGTTTGCGTAATTTTTTATCTGTAAGAAAAATATTGATGGTATTGTTTCTAGATTTACTCATTTTTTCACCATCAATTCCTGGAACTAATTTTGTGTGTTCTTGTATTTTTGCTTTTGGTAAAACCAATGTTTCTCCTAGAACGTTATTTATTCTACTGGCAACATCTCTTGTCATTTCTAAATGCTGTAACTGATCTTTACCAACAGGAACAATTTCTGCATCATACAGTAAGATATCCGCCGCCATTAACATTGGATAGGTAAATAACCCAGCATTTACATCTCCTAATCGGTCTGATTTATCTTTAAAACTATGAGCTAATGTTAGTCTTTGAAAAGGAAAGTAGCAACTTAAATACCAAGTTAGTTCTGCTGTTTGAGGAACATCACTCTGTCTATAAAAAACAGTTTTATTAATATCTAAACCACAGGCTAGCCAAGTTGCAGCAGTGCTGTAGGTGTTTTCTCTTAATTCTTTTCCGTCTTTAATTTGAGTTAAAGAATGCATATCTGCAATAAATAAATAAGCTTCATTTTCTGGGTTATTTGCCATTTCTACTGCTGGTAATATGGCGCCCAGTAAATTCCCTAAATGCGGTGTTCCTGTACTTTGAACACCTGTTAAAATTCTTGACATTAATTTTTATTTTTGATACCTTTATAATCGTTAGATATTTAAGTTCTTCTAATCAGCACAAAATACAAATAAGTGAGGTATTAGAACAATCTATGAAAGCAAAAATAAGGTTTTGATTAGGAAAATCAATAAACAAAAAGAATATTAGTATTTTTGTTTACTTATTGAGGTTTAAATTAAGAATTAGAAACTTCATTTTTTTGACTTTTAAATAAACTATTGAAAATTATAATATATTCTGTGAAATTTATAAAAGTTCCTTTATTTTTAATCTGGCGAATGTGGTTTGGCATTTTAATGTTTATTTCTCTTGTACTGTTCTTCCCTTTTTTATTAATATTTTCCTTTAAAGAAGAGCATTATCATATCTTTTGGAGATTTGCGAGAATTCTTTCTAGAATATTAATTCATGGAATGGGCTTTCGCTTAAAGTTTGAATCAAATCAAAATATAGATCTTAATAAAAGCTATATGTATTGTCCAAATCATGGTTCTTTGTTAGATCCTTTTGTGTTAATTGCTTTGAGTAAAAAACCAATTGTATTTGTAGGTAAAAAGGAATTGGCAAGGATTCCTGTTTTTGGTTTTTTTTATAAGAGAACAGCAATTTTGGTAGACAGAAGTAGCGTAGAAAGTAGAAAACGTGTTTTTAAAATGGCTAAAAAAAGATTACAAAATGGGGTGAGTATGGCTATTTTCCCAGAAGGATTAGTGCCTACTGAAGATGTGATTTTAGCACCTTTTAAAAAAGGAGCATTTAGTTTAGCAATAGAGTTTGAAATACCAATTATTCCTCAAGTTTATTATGACTGTAAGCGTTTTTTTTCTTGGGATATTTTTAAGGGAAGACCAGGTACTTTAAGAATACATCAGCACAATTTTATAGAAACAAAAGGTTTGTCTTTGGCAAAAGATATGGAGGTCTTAAAAGATAAAACATTTCATCTTATTTACAATGAATTAGAAAAAGATGCTGAATATATGAAAGATACAAATAGAAAAAGATGAGTGAAAAACTAAACTACACCTATAGTAAAATTGAAGAAAAATTAAATATTTGGTCTCATGCTTTTGGCTTATTATTAAGCATTATTGCTTTTCCTTTTTTAGTTATAAAATCATTTAATTTTGATGGTTTTTGGAAACCTACAAGCTTTATAGTTTATGGTTTTAGCCTAATTATATTATACGCAGCTTCTACATTTTATCATGCAGCAACAGTGCCTAAGAAGAGGAGAAAGCTAAATATTGTTGATCATGCAGCAATTTATGTTCTAATTGCAGGCAGTTATACGCCCTTTTACCTTGTGGGTTTAGACTCTAGTTTAGGAAACTATATGTTTGTTTTTGTTTGGCTTTTTGCATTAGTTGGTGTTGTTCTGAAATTATTCTTTACCGGTAAATTTGATAAATTATCTACAGCAATGTACTTACTAATGGGGTGGCAAGTTGTCTTCTTTATAAACCCTTTAATAGAAAGCCTATCTACTTTTAGTTTAAACTATTTATTTATAGGAGGTGTGTTTTACAGTATTGGAGCCGTATTGTATATGATAAAAAGACTACCGTACAACCATGCAATTTTTCATCTTTTTGTTCTTTTAGGAAGTTTTAGTCACTTCTTGGCAATCTATTTCTTGTAGTAGATTTTTATTTTACAATCACCAGTTTTTAAATGGAAGTTTACTGATACTAGAATTATAATATTTTAATACTCCAGTAACCTCTTTGGCTAACCAATTTGGTTTATCGAATGTCTCATTTTCAAAATTCAACTCTATTTCTGCAACAATTAAACCTAAGTTATCTCCTAAAAATTCATCCACTTCAAAAGTATGCTTTCCTTTTTTTATTAAATAGCGGTGTTTTTCGATAATGCTTGGTTCACATAAAAGTAGCAGTTCTTCAGCTTCAGAAAGAGCTATCTCCTTTTCCCATTCAAATCTTGTAGTACCCGCTTTGTTAGATTTTCCTTTAATGGTTAAAAAAGCTTTGGTATTAGAAACTCTTACTCGTACGGTTCTATTTTTATCAGCGTTTAAATATCCCTGCTTAATATATTTCTTTTCGAAACTTTCTATTTTAAAATCTAAGTTTTTTACTAAAAATTTTCTTTCTATTTCTAAGCTCATAAAATCTGATTCAATTTTGTACTAATGTAGTATGTTTTAGCGTTATTGTAACAATAAATAAATATCTTTGAATTATAAATTTTTTGATGAAAAAAATCTTTTCTCTTTATATATTACTTTTTTCTCTAGTAATATCTGCACAAACAGATTATAGTGCTTCTTGGGAAGATTTTTACTCCTATAATAATGTAAAAGACTTTACAAAGGTAGATACTATAATTTATGCATTAACAGATAATGCAATTTTTACGTATAATGTTTTAAGTGGTGAAATTAATAAAATTTCTTCGATACAAGGTTTGTCCGGTGAAACAACTTCTGCAATCTATTATAATGAAACGTTTAAAAGAGTTGTTATTGGTTATGAAAATGGGTTAGTAGAGGTTATTGACGATGACGGTTCTATTACTATTTCATCAGATATTGTTAATTTTAATCAATCTGGAGAGAAAAGTATCAATCATATTTCTGAATTCAATAACAAACTTTATTTATCCACGCCTTTTGCAGTGGTAGTTTATGATATAGAAAACTTAGAGTTTGGTGATACTTATTTTATTGGAAATAATTCTTCTTCCGTAAAATAAATCGAAACGATAATTTCTAATGATATTATTTATGCAGCAACAGAAGATGGTGTTTTTAAAGCAGATATAACAAGTAACTTATTAATAGACTTTAATAATTGGCAGCAGATTATTTAATGGTAGAGATTTTAAAGGGATTAGCTATTTTAAGAATGATTTATATGTTATAGAAAATTCAAAACTATTTACTTTTGATGGAAGCTAGTTTAACTGAAAAAGTAAATTTTAACAAAGAAATAAAAAACATAAAATCTACGACTACAAACCTATGTATTTCTTTAGATAAAGAAGCAAGAATCTATGACAGTTCTATGAATTTAGTTCAGGATTTACTCCAGAATTTAGAGTATGATTATTCACTAAACACTGCTTTTTTTGAAGATGATATGGTTTTTTTAGCAACTAAAGAATTTGGAATTTTAGAGACAACAATTTCTCAACCTACTACTTATTCAGAAATACATCCTGAGGGTCCTTTATCGAATGCTGTTTTCTCTATTACTGCTCAAAACAATAATTTTTGGGTTGTTTATGGGGGTTATATCGTGCTTATTCACCATTAATAAAAAGGTTTCAGCAACTTTAATGGAGAAAGTTGGATAAATACTAATTTCTAATTTCCAATTAAAAGATTTAGAGATCATGTAACTATAGATCCTAATGCCAAAAACAAGTCTATATAAGTTCTTTTGGTACAAGTAATAACATAATTCTCAAGCTACGGAGGCCTTTTAGTTGTTGAAAACAATGAATTAGTGAATTTTATAATCACAAAACAGTCCTTAGAAGATCCATAATTTAATATTCAACAAGTAAATATTAGTGTTTGGCTGCTTTTGACAGATCGGAAATCTTTGGGTTACTAGTATGCACAGGCTCAAGGAGTTAAAAACTTACTCAATGAGTGCAAATGGTCTAGTTAGATTTAGCAGTTTGCAAACAAATGCAGCTAGCAAGGCTTAACTGAAGTTGTTGTAGATCGAAATAATAGTATTTGGATAGGTTCTAGGCGAAATGGAGCTTATGTTTATAATGAAAACGGAAACCGAAAAAAAGCTTTAATTGCAACACCTAATGAAGGAAATTTGCCAGATTTAAACGTAAGAACTATTGCTGTAGATAGAAGTAATAGAATTTGGTTGGGTACAAAATCTGGATTGGTAGTGTATAGCAATGCATCTGGTGTTTTTGATGAGGTAGCTACAAATGCGCAACCTGTTGTTATTAATGGAGATGAAAATGGTTTTGGAGATCGTCTATTGGGTGACCAAACAATTAATTCTATTGTAGTAGATGGGGCAGATAATAAGTGGTTTGGCACAGACAGAGGAGGTGTTCTTTGCACAAATCCAAGCGGACAAAATACAATTGCAATTTTCAGTAAAAAAAACTCACCATTGCCTTCTAATAGGATTTTAAAAATTAGTGATAGACAAAGAAGCAGGTAAAGTTTATTTTGCAACAGATAAGGGCATTGTTGCTTACAATAGTAATGTTGCACCTTTTGGAGATGTATTAGAGGCTGTTTACGCATATCCAAACCCTGCGCTTAAAAATCATTAAACTGTTACTATAGACGGAAGGAATGGTACCCATTTACCAAAAGGAACAAATGTAAAAATTCTTGATGTTGCTGGAAATTTAGTGCATGAAACAAATGTTATAGAAGGGCAAGAACTGCAAGGGGGAAAAGTAGTTTGGAATAAACGAAACTTGGCAGGAAATAAGGTAGCTTCTGGTATTTATATTGTGTTACTTAGTAATGATGATGCATCAGAAACTGCTGTCACAAAAATTGCTATTATTAATTAGATGGCTACCATAACCACAAAAGCAATTGTGCTAAGTAGCTTAAAATATAGCGACACTAGTTTAATAGTGAAATGTTATACTGAGCAAGAAGGTATCAAATCTTATATTATAAAAGGTGTTTTAAAAGCAAAAAAAGGCGGAATTAAAGTCGCTTATTTTCAGCCATTAACACAATTAATTTTGGTTGCAAATCATAGTTCTAAAAGTTCGCTTAATACTCTAAAAGAAGTTCAAATTTTAAACCCTTACAAAACAATTTATAGAGACATTGTAAAACAATCTGTGGTGTTGTTTATGTCTGAAGTATTTTCTAATAGTATACAAGAAGAAGAAAAGAATGAAGATTTTTACACTTATTTAGAAGCGGGTTTAATATGGTTAGATGCTCATGATAAAATAGCTAATTTTCATTTACTGTTTTTATTAAATGCTGCCCATTTTTTGGGTTTCTACCCAAACACGTCAGAAGCCACACTTTTGGGTTTTGATTTGTTAAATGGAAACTTTTCAGAACCAACAGGTCATAAAAATATTATTTCTGGGAACGAATTTTATCAATTTAAAAAGCTGTTAGGCATAACTTTTGATACAATTGAAGATGTGTCTTTTAGTAAAAATGAAAGGCAGCTTGTATTACAGATTATAATCAGATATTTTGAATTACATTTGGATGGCTTTAGAAAACCGAAATCATTACAAATTTTAGAAGCAGTTTTTAATTAATGAAAAATTTATTTTTTACAATTATTTTTTTTATCAGTGGATTTATGCTTGCACAAAAAGTAAAAGTTTTAGATCAGCAAACTGGTAAAATCGTTAAAAATACTACTATTTTTAACGATAAAGAAACTATTAATATAACTACAGATGTTAATGGATTTGCAGATATTTCTGAATTTAAAAATAATGAGATTGTAGTTTTTTCACATCTTTCCTATGCGGTTTTAAGAATAAAAAAATCTATTATTAAATCTAAAAATTACATTATTTACTTAACTAAAGAATCAGAACAGTTAGATGAAGTAGTAATTTCTCTGTTTAAAAAAGAAGAGAAAACAGCTAGAATTGCAGAACAAATTGCTGTTTTAAATGCACGAGATATACAGAAAGTATCACCGCAAACATCTGCAGATTTATTAGCAACAATACCTGGGTATAAAAGTACAGAAATCTCAATTTGGTGGAGGAAGTCCTGTAATTCGAGGAATGGAATCTAACCGAGTTTTGTTGGTGGTTGATGGTGTTAGGATGAACAATGCTATTTATAGAAAAGGACACTTACAAAGCTCAATTACGGTAACGCCAAACATGTTAGATAAAACAGAAGTTGTCTTTGGACCTTCTTCTGTAGTGTATGGCTCTGATGCTTTGGGGGGTGTAATTCATTATTATACAAAAACTCCAAAATTATCTCAAGAAAATGAAGTTGAAAGTCAGTTATTTTCTAGTTTTTCGACGGTAAATCAAGAAGTTACAACGAATGTGTCTGCGGAGATTCGGAAAGAAAATTGGGCATCCTTAACAAGTGTTTCTTATAGTGACTTTGGCGATTTGAAAGCGGGTAAAAAACGTTCGCATGGTTTTAAAGACTGGGGAAGAGTCTTTTTCTTTTCAGAAAATATTAATGGAAACTACAATGAAAACCCTACAAAAAATTCTAATTCAAATATTCAGAGAAATACCGGGTATAAGCAAACAGATGTTTTGCAAAAATTCTTTATACCCTTATCAAAAATACAGATTTAAAAGTAAATCTTCAATACTCAACATCATCAGACATCCCTAGATTTGATAGATTGACTGAGCTTAAAGATGGAGATATTGAAATTTGCAGAATGGTTCTATGGGCCACAAAAAAGATTTTTAGCATCTACTCAACTAATTTTAAATCCTTCTAAAAGCTGGTTAGAAAGCGGTGTGATAACAGCGGCATATCAGAATTTAGAAGAAAGTAGAATTCAACGAAAATTTGGCAGTTTAAATAGGTTCTATAGAGAAGAAGCAGTAGATGTTTTTAGCCTTAACGGAGATTTTTCAATAGCATTAACAGCAGATAAAAGAAGAACACTTTCTTATGGTTTTGAGTTTGCTTATAATGATGTGAATTCGAATGCATACGGTAAAGAATTAAACATTGTAAACGGAGAGATAGATGGGTTTTCAAATGATTTTAAAGTCGCAATCTCGTTATCCCGACGGGGGTAGTAACTATCTAAGCTCTGCAGCTTACATAGATTACAGACAAGATATTAATAGCAAATCTACTTTAAATTCTGGTATTCGTTTTACAAATACAAACTTAAATGCAACCTGGATAGATCAAACATTTATACATTTAGCAGAAACCAATATTCAAGCAAATCATTCTGCTGTAACTGCAACATTAGGGTATGTATACAAGCCTAATAAAAACTGGCAAATAAATAGTGTTATATCTTCAGGTTTTAGAGCTCCAAATATAGACGATATAGGCAGGGTTAGAGAAAAGGCAGGCACTGTCACAGTGCCAAATGTTAGTGTTACACCAGAATTTGCTTACAACGCAGAAATTGGAGTTCAGAAATATTTTAATGATAAAAAATTCCGTTTTGGTGCTAATATTTATTACACTTTATTAGATAATTATATTCAAAGAGATTTTGTTTATAATACTAAATGGAAGCATTAAGCAAGTAGAGTTTGATGGCGAATTTGGGAATGCTATCTCTAATCAGAATAAAGACAAGGCTTATATTACAGGTTTTACCGCCAATTACTTAGGTAAGATTTCTAATTCTTGGAGGACTTCTGGTTTTATAACGTATACGAAAGGAAAAACCTATGATACCAATGAGCCAATGTCTTCAATTCCACCTTTATTTGGGCAGTTTGAACTAAATCATAAGGTAGATAGATTTGAGCTGGGTGCAGCTATTCGTTTTAACGCGAAGAAAAATATTAAAGATTTTAATATCACAGAGGGAATAGATAATCATGATTTAACTCCCATTGTAAATGAAAATACAACTGAGGATTTGCTTAAATATGCTGGCTCACCGAGTTGGATTACTGCAGGTTTAAATTTTAGGTTTGAAGTAAATAATAATTTCTCAGTGTTGGCAAGGTTAGATAATTTATTAAACGAACACTATATAGAGTTTGCATCTGGCGTTGCTTCTCCAGGAAGAAATCTGTCGGTTTCTTTTATGGTTAATTTTTAATAGGAGTAAATACTTCACTTTTAAAATAAATTATAATACTTTTTGTATTTTTAGCATAAATAGAAAATGATACACCCTAAAAAAGAAAGAATAAATTGGATAGATTTACTAAAGGGATTTGGTATACTTTTAGTTATTTACGGGCATAACTTACCATACTTAGAGAACTATATTTATAGTTTTCATATGCCTCTATTTTTTTTTATCAGTGGATTAATGCATCCTAATAAAATAAATTTTGAAGTAATAAAAAAGAGAGCTAAACAAATTTTGGCACCTTACTTTTTATGGAGTTTTTTATTATTTTTATTTTGGTTTTTTATAGGTAGAAAATTTGGTGATTCTGCTACTTTAGATTTAAGTGTCTTTAAAAATTTTATAGGTATTTTTTATGCACAAGGAGGTCATGAGTATATGAATTGGGGGCTACCAATGTGGTTTTTACCTGCTATTTTTTCTAATTTTTTAATTTTTGGTTTTATAAAAAAGTTAGAAAAAAAAAAAAAATCAAATTTTATCCGTTTTATTTTTAATTAGTTTGGGCATTTTAATCTAAAGTTTTTAAAATTAATATTATATTTTTCTTTTTTGTTTCTTTTGTTTCTTTATTTTTTTATGCCTCAGCATTTTATCTAAAGGGTTTTATTTTAAATATTAATATGAAATATGAAATAGCTTATCTTTTAGTGTTGTTTTTAATTCACCTATTCATTTCACTTAATATTTTTGATAAAGTAGATATGTATAGATCTATATATGGAAATGAACTTTTATTCTTAGTAAATGCAGGCATTGGAATTTGTTTTTGGGTATTGATTTTTAAAAGGATAAAAAAGTTTTTTTTATTAGGTTTTTTAGGTAAAAATACAATTCCTATTTTGGCTATGCACACAAGATCATTAACAGTTATTAAATTTATTTTATTAGTATTTTATGCTTCAAAGTCTTTTGAATTTAGTGAGGTTGAGAAAATAATCCTTATATTTTTACAAATAATTATCATGTATCCTATTATTATATTTATTAATAAAAAAACACCAATTTTGAATGGAAAAATCAAAGACCTGGAAGCAAGAGATTAAATTTCATCTAGGGTTACATCTTTTAATTGCTGTTTTTATAACGATTGCTTCTTACGTGCATTTTCCTTTTGGAAGTTCTAAAGGAAACTTTGTTTATCTCGTTCATTTTTTATTGCTTCATTTTTCTTTATTCGGCTTCATTTATATCTTTAGTTTATTTAATAAGATATTTAAAATTTTATTTCCAATTTTATTTATTGTAGTTTCTTCTTTTTCTTATTGGGTATATACTCAAGATCTTACTATAGGAGTAGGAATGATTCAGGCAATTTTAGAAACAAATACTGATATTGCTATTGATGTTTTTAGTTATCAGTTTATTATTTTTCTCTTAGTTTCTTCATTTAGTATTTTTTATTTTTTTAAATGCAATAAAAAATTAAGAATTAGTAGTCTTACATCTCCACTTTTTTTTATTTCAATAATAGGTGTTTTAACATTTTTTGTGGTAGAAAACTATAAGTATGATGCATTTAAGAATAGACTTCCATACAGTATTTTTTTTAATTCTATGAAGTATTTTAAAGAGTCTAGTATTAAGTTGAGAGAGGTAACAGCGAAAGTAAGTACTAAAGAAGAAAATTTGCATGTGGTACTAGTTATTGGGGAGTCTGTTAGATCAGATCATTTATTTTTGAACGGCTATAATAGAAATACAAATCCGTTACTAGCTCAACAAAAAAACTTAATTAGTTTCAAAGAAGTATTTACTCCTTATACTTTTACAGCACAAAGCGTTCCGCAAATTTTAACAGATAAATCTATAGATAATAAACAAAAAAAGCAAGAATTTACAAGTCTTTATAGTGTTTTAAATAAGGCTTCTTTTAAGACAGAATGGATTGGAAATCAGTCGCTAGAAAGAAGCTATAAAGATGTTATTTATTCTAATACTTCTAAAACTATTATAGATGAATTTCACTCTTTCTTAAGTTTTAAAAAGGAAAAAGACTTAGCTCTATTGAACTACTTTTCTTTGCATAATAATACTCTAGAGAATAGAATATCTACGTTACATATGATTGGAAGTCATTGGTATTATAACAATAGGGTTACTAGTAATTTTGAGTACTTTAAGCCTATTACAAATAGTAAATATTTTGGATCTTTAGAAAAAGAAACACTTATTAACTCCTACGATAATACAATTGTATATTTAGATTTTTTTTTAAACGAGCTCATTCAGAAATTAAAAAAATCTACTAAAAAGACAATATTAATCTATATTTCAGATCATGGAGAAACGCTTGGCGAAGACGGTAAATGGTTGCACGCGCAAGAGCATAATGCTTCAAAAAACCCAGCAATGTTAGTCTGGTTTTCTAATAATTTTAAAAAAAGCTATCCTTTAGAAATTCAAAAACTAATATCTAAAAAACAAGATTCAATTACCACAGATTTCTTGTTTCATAGCATCTTAGATATTAGTAAAATAGAAAACTATAAGTATTTAAAAAATCAAAGTATATTTAATTAGTATGCTGTAGTTTATTTCTTTTTTCCTTCTTCTGTAAAATTTTCAGTCAAACCTTTTTCTGTTTTTACGATACTAACAATGATAGATAAAAACACAAAAGCCATGGGTTGCCAGGTTAGTGCTGCATTTAAAAAAGTTACAAACGCCAAGCCAGCAAGAAAAGAAATGCCTGCATAAATTAACAAACTTTTATTAAAAGAGGTGTTTGCATAATCCCATATTTGTTGATTCTGAGTTGCTTTCGGTGTTCTATAACCATATAAACTATTTATTTTCTTAGGTGGAAATTTCCAAAAAATAATGCTAATTAAAAACAATAATCCATTTGTGGTAAACACATATAATAAAGCATCATTCATCTTTCTATTTTTTTAAAATTTACTACCGCTTACTTTTTTACAGGTCTTAACAACCCTTCTTGAGCAAAAGATGCTATTAGTTTTCCATCTCTTGTAAATATATTTCCTTTAACCAAACCCCTTGACCCGTATGCATTTGGTGATTCGGCAGAAAATAACATCCAATCATCAAAATCGAAATCTCTAAAAAACCACATCGAATGGTCTAGACTAGCTGTTTGGGTATTTGCAAAACTAAACTTACTCCCGTTAGGGTTAAAAGCAGCATTTAAGACATTGTAATCAGATATGTAGGTAAGAATTTCTTGTTTTGTTCTATAGTCTAAATCTATTTTTTCACCTTTTAAACGAAACCAAACTTGTTCTGTTGCTGGCAAATCTTTTGGGTCTAAATGGTTTGGAACTCTTACAGGTTTAAACTCTATAGGTCTTTTTACACTTAAAAAGGCTTTTGTAGATTTTGGTAAGAAATCACCAAATTGTGCTAACATATCGTCCCAACTTAATAATTCTTCTGGTTGCTTTATGTTCGCATCAAAATTTGTTTGATGTTCAAAACCCTTTTCTTTTTTATGAAATGAGGCAGCTAAAATAAAAATGGATTTATCGTGTTGAATTGCAGTAACTCTTCGGGTAGAAAAACTTCCGCCATTTCGCATTTCTTCTACTTTATACTGAATAGGGACCGTTAAATCTCCTGCTTCTAAAAAATAACTATGTAAAGAATGTAAAAAGCGATTTTCTGGTATGGTTCTATAGGCAGCATTTACAGCTTGTGCTAAAACTTGGCCACCAAAAACATGCGGACTTCCAATAGTATAACTATCTCCATTAAAGGTGTTGTTCCCTAAATTTTTTAAGTCTAAAAGGGCAATTAATTCTTGGCTAGTTTGCATTTATTCTGTTTTTTAAAAGGAAATTTTTGTTGAAACGGAGTCGGTTGAACTTTATGCAAAAATAACTTTAAAATTTTGTTTTTTATGGTTTTCTTGTGACGAAGATACATCGTTAAATCTTGGGGAATTGCACCAACAGAACTTTTAATTTCGCTTGCGGTCCTGCCAAAATTAATTGTTTTTAATTTTTTACTAATCCCAATTTTTATATATTCATATAACATTCTTTGGTAAATGGCATATGTTCTATTTATCTGATAATCAATGCCTACAAAATGTGCATCTAAAGAGTTTTTGTTTACTACGCCAGAGACAAAACCTACCATTTTATCTTCTAACCAATAGGTTTTTAAGATATAATCGTCACCCAGCTTTTCTTTTAAATCTCTATAAGTTTCTAAATTAAAATCACCCAAATTAAAGCCAGCATTAGCAGCAACTTTTTTGTACAAAGTGGTCATTTTCGGCAATTGTTCTTCAAAAGTACTTAAAGTAACTTCTCTTATTAAAAGTTCTGCACTTTGTTGATATGCTTTTCTTGCTTTTACTCTAAATTTTGTTTTCATTGCCGCCAAATAGTCATCGAAATTGTGCCAATTTTCCTCTAATTGAAGTTTCATATTTGGTGCTACAGAAAATGCATGATACTTATAATCTTTTAACTCATCTGTAATAAAAAGAGATTCTTCTGCAAAGTCTTTTAGTAGGAATACATCTATCTGTTTTTTAAATATTTTATTAGAATTTACAAAATAATTAATGCTTTTTGCGAGTTCTTTTACAATTGCTTTTTTATCTTGATTTTCCTTTATAAAAACACCATGTTCCCCGCTTACAAAGGTGTTTCCACAAATTAAAAGTTTTAATGGTTTTTTATTTGGAAATATATGCAGTTTTCTACCAATATTTTTTAAAAAATCTAAATCGGTTTTAATTCCTTTTAAATAAAAGTCAATAATTTTTATACTAGCAAATGCAATTGGTTGCTTATGATTATCAACTAATACGATATATGAAAAAGTAATTTCTGAATGGTTTTTTTCTAAAGAAGTTAAAAATTTAGGGTTGAAATAAATATTACCTGCACAACCTAAGGCTTCCCAAGTTTGGGAAGGAATTGATGCTACAGAAGTGTAAAATAATGCAGTGCTTGTATTTTTACAAAAGATCAAATTAATTAATTGAGATTTTAGTATTTTGTAATAGTAAATAGACCGTATTCTTTTTTAAAGGTTAAAGATGCTGAAAAAAAAGTGGTTACAGAAACTTTAAATTTAAAATTTTAATAAACTTTCTTTGGCCATCATTTTTGGTGTCTTTTTAAATATAATTAACTGTATTTTTGTGCAGAATAAAAAATGAAATTTAGATGGATTTATCTGCAAATGCTTGGGAGAATAGATATTTAAATAATGATATTGGTTGGGATTTGGGAGAAGTTTCGACTCCATTAAAAGAATATTTTGACCAACTTGAAAACAAAGAAATTAAAATTTTAATTCCTGGTGGAGGAAACTCTTATGAAGCAGAATATTTATTTAATAACGGATTTGAAAATGTTTTTGTAGTTGATGTATCTAAATCTGCAATTGAGAATATTCAGAAAAGAATTCCTAATTTTCCGAGCAAGCATTTAATTAATGGAGATTTGTTTGAATTAGAAAACAAGTTCGACTTAATTATAGAACAAACTTTTTTTTGTGCCATAAATCCGAATCTTAGAGAAGCTTATGTTGTTAAAATGGACGAACTCTTAAAACCAAATGGCAAATTAGTAGGTCTTATGTTTAATGTCCCTTTAAATAAAGACAAGCCTCCGTTTGGTGGAAATAAAGAAGCATACATTGCATTTTTTAAGCCGTACTTTAACATAGAAAAAATGGATACCTGTTACAATTCATTTGGAAACAGAAAAGGACGAGAATTATTTGTAAAGCTTCATAAAAAATAAATACACAACTTTTTAAAAGTTAGCGATTAGAAATTGTTAAAAAGTTATTGTTTTCTATTAAGTTTGTAAAGATGAGAAATACGTTAGGAAAACAAGAGCGTTTAAAAAGTAAAAAATTAATAGAAAAGCTCTATGCTGAAGGCGATTCTGTTAAAACTTTTCCTTTAAGAATGATGTATGTGCAAACAGTACATACGTCAGAATTTCCTTGTCAAGTAGGTGTTTCTGTAGCAAAAAGAAATTATAAATTAGCGGTAGATAGAAATAGGTTAAAGCGCTTAATGCGGGAAACATATAGATTGCAAAAACAAATTGTTTACAACAATCTAGATAAGCCCTATGTTTTTATGATTTCGTATATTGGTAGGGAAGAAATTAAGTACGAAGATTTATACTTAAAAATGGAGAAACTATTAACCCTGTTTATCGATAAAGTAAAAGTTAAAGCAGATGAGAGCATTTAATCCTAAAAAGAAAGCTATTGTTCTATTATTAATAGGAATTGTTTTTTTAACCTATTCTTTTAAATCAAAGTTTTTTGAAGTTGCTAAACAAATAGAAATTTATAACTCTTTATTTAAAGAGTTAAATATGTATTATGTAGATGAAATTAATCCTGCAGAATTTACTAATAAAGCTATTAAAAACACCCTAAAAGACTCTAGATCCTTACACCAGTTTTTATACTGAACAAGACGTAGAAACTGCTAGAATACGAAGAGCAGGAGAGTATGGAGGAATAGGAGTTGCAGTAAATTATATAGAACAAGGGATTCAAATAAGTGAAATTTACAAAGATTTTTCTGCAGATAAAGCAGGCTTAAAAGCAGGAGATATTATTATTTCTGTAGACAACCAATCTCATAAAAAATAGAAAAGTAGAGGAGCTTTCCATGCTTTTAAAAGGAACGCCAAATAGTAAATTATCTATAGAAGTTAATAGACAAGGAGAAATATTTAGAAAAGATATTTTTAGAGATAAGGTGCTCATTAATGCTGTGCCATTTGCAGAAATGATTGATGAAAACATTGGTTATATTGCATTAACGCGTTTTAATGAAAAGGCATCTTCTGAAGTTAAAAAGGCTTATCGAAAATTAAAGAAACAAGGAATGACAAAGCTTGTTTTTGATTTGCGTTACAATCCTGGTGGTTCTTTATTAGAGTCGATTAGGATTTCTAATTTTTTCTTACCAAAAGGTAGGAAAATTGTGAGTACAAAAGCAAAAATTAAAAAATGGAGCACAACTTATAAAACTAAAAATGATCCTTTAGATTTAGAAATACCAATTGTTGTTTTAATAAATGAACGCTCTGCATCTGCGTCTGAAATTGTAAGCGGTTCTTTGCAAGATTATGATAGAGCCGTAATTATGGGGAAGCGTTCTTTTGGTAAAGGTTTGGTGCAGCGTCAAAAAGAACTCACCTATGGCACACAATTAAAATTAACAATTTCTAAATACTATACACCAAGTGGTAGATGTATTCAGGAGTTAGACTATGAGAATAGAGATTCAAAAACAGGTAAAGTACCTAAATTTTCTGATAGAGGAATTAATGAATTTAAAACTGCAAACGGAAGAACAGTATATGACGGTGGAGGTGTAATGCCAGATGTTGAAATTAATACATCTAACAGAAATAAAACAACAGAAGAATTGTTAAAGTCAAAAGCTATTTTTGATTTTGCAACGCTTTACTTCTATGAAAACAAAATACTAGAAAATCTGAGTGATTTTAAGTTTAAAAATTCAAGTTTTAATAAGTTTGTTGACTATTTGAAAATTGATACAACTTTTGTAATACCTCAAGAATCTTTGTTTAAAAAAGCTTTTTTATCAGCAAAAGAAAATAATATTTCAAGAGCATATAATGAAATTACAGAAAAAATAGAAGCATATAAAATCAATGAAATATCAAAAAATAAAGACATTATTTTAGAATTAATAAAGTCAGAAATTATAGAAAGATATTTTTATAAAGAAGGTGTTTATCAATACAATTTAAAGAATGATAAAACTATTTCTGAAGCATTGTCTTTGCTGAAAAATAAACAAAAATATAGTAAAATTTTATCGGGGAAATAGCTTTATATTGCAATCTAAATATTCATATGTCAGAAATTAATAAAACACCTAGAACAAGAGCTCAAGAATCTACCAATGCTATAGAAAAACTATACATTTCTATGCGTCATTTGTTTAGTAGAGGCTTTTATAAGCCAATGGGTATTTCGGGAGAAACTTTACGCAAATCTTTACTACTTCTAAGACCAGAAATCTATGGCTCTATCGCAGAAGAAAGAATAGAGCTAAGTGGCTTAACCTATGTTATAGAGCGGCTTCCTGAAGGAATAGAAGAATGCCAATACATTAATTTAACGGCAGATGAGGGATATAAAAGCTCACATTTTAATTCAATTATTCCACCAAAGAGAAGAAGAAATTGCTATAGAATAGATAAAAATCAAATGAATATAGAGATTACCAGAGGGCGCTCTGAAATCTATGATATTCTTACACATTTAACCTTTTTATTTATAGAATCTCATAAGATTCAAGAGAGAGTTACACTAAATGATGGTGAAGATTTTACCAGAGAATGGAAACATTTAGAGGATACTGTTCTGCATCAAAAAGCAATTACTGCAGAAGAAAGAGAGGTTACTATTGTACATGTAGGTAATATTTTAGGAAGATCTTTTGATGAGGTTTTAGATATTTATAAAGTATTCTCTTCAAAGGAAAATCCGGATCGATTTTTTCAATTAATTTATTGGTTAGGGAAACTTGCTATAAATGAGGTAATAGAAAATAATAAAAGAACAGTAACATTTAGTTCTGTGCTTGTAGAAGAAATTGGGCATCATATTTACGGTGAAATTTGGGCCAATAATATTAAAAAAGTTTTACATCAGAAGAGTTTGTTAGAGAGACCAATACACATTATAAGTGCAAATATGCACAGTGTATTAAATTCAATATATGCAAAAAATGCTTTGCCAAAAGAAGCCAAAGATTTAAAAGGGTTTGAACTGTATCAGCTTTTAAGTAATGCAGACAGTAAGCCATTACAGAAAAAAGTAAAGGATTTTGCCTCTTTAAATGGTCTTGATTACATAAAAGATACCTCGGGTACAAATATAAATGTACAAATTATAGATACTGCTGAAATAAACTTCGATGTTTTATCGTTCTCTAAAAAAGATATTTTAGAAGAGAATGCTGTAATTATTGTAATGGATTATGCTTTTGGTGAACAAGCGTATGAAACAATGGATGAATTGTTAAAGCCATATGCTAGTAAAAAGAACAGTAAAACTCATTTAGATGTAAAATCTATATCAATAATGGGTAAAGCAGGAATTCTAGAAGGAGGCAAAGGAGATATTATGATTCCTTCTGCTCATATTTTTGAAGGAACAGCAGATAACTATCCTTTTAAAAATGAGTTAGCTAAAGCTGATTTAGAAGGTTTTGGAATTGAAGTTTTTGATGGGTCTATGATTTCAGTTTTAGGAACATCATTGCAAAATAAAGATTTATTAAAGTTTTTTCATGATTCTACCTGGAATGTTATTGGTTTAGAAATGGAAGGAGCTCATTATCAAAAAGCAATACAATCTGCATCTAAAATTAGAGGTAATATTTCTGAAGATGTAAAAGTTAGATATGCATATTATGCTTCTGATAACCCATTAGAAACAGGCGCAACATTGGCTTCTGGAGGTTTAGGAATGACAGGCGTAACCCCAACATATGCCATTACTCAAAAAATAGTAGAACAAATTTTTAAGAATTAAATTGTAATAAGAAAAAGAACAAATGTCAACAAATCAACAAAAAGAGAGTAGTAAAAGCAACAACGAAGAAGAAGTAGATTTAGGTTCTTTATTTGTAATTATTGGAAAAGGATTTTCTAACTTTTTTAATTTTATTGGGGACTATTTTTAAAGGTATTTTTCATTTTTTAATCACTATTTTGATTTTTCTTAGAGAAAATATTCTTAAAATAGGAATTGCAGGTTTTATCGGTTTAATCGCAGGGTTTTTTCTGAGAAGTAAAATCACCTAAGAAATTCGAATCTGATATGTTATTGCAAACCTAATTTTGAAAGTACAAGACAATTGTATAATAATGTAAATTATTACAATGATTTGGTGAAACAAAAAGATACTGTTTCACTTCAAAAAATATTTAATTTAGACAAAAAGACAGCTGCATCTCTAGAAGAGTTTGAAATAGAACCGATAATCACTAATAGAGACATTATCAATGCTTATGATAATTTAATTGCTTCTGTAGATACTTTGACTATTAAAAGTTATGTATATGAAGCTTTTGAAGATTCATTTACGATTTACGATTATGAGGTTCATAAATTGAATGTTACAGCTAAGGAGAACGATGTTTTTAATAAGTTAGGGGATGTTATTATTTCTTCAGTAGTAAATAATAATTATTTTAAAAGGTTAAAGAAATTAACCAATGAAAACTTAAACAGAACCGATTCTTTGTATCGTCAAAATTTAACTCAGATAGATTCTTTAAGAAGAGTTTACATGGAGGTCATGATTGAGGATGCAAAGAAGACCACAACTGGAACAAATATCGATTTAGGAGGAGAGAATAAAACTACGAAAGAACTAGAATTATTTACTACCAATAAAGTAATAAATCAGGATTTAAAAAATATAGCATCCAAAAAGTCTACGGAGTACGAAGTTATTAACGTTCTTTCAAGTTTTCAACCAATAGGTACTGAAATAAAAGGAGTAACAAAAAATTATGCTTTCTTATTAGCTATATTAGGAGTAGGGTTTATGATTTTGTTTTTACTTTTAAGACAATTAAATGCCTTATTTAGAATAACTATAATGAAGTAAGAATGCAAGCAATTCTTATCATAGGAGGAGCAGGTTTTATAGGGTCTAATTTTATTCCATCTTTTTTAGATAAGAATAGATAGAATACAGTGCTTGTAAACTCAGATTTATTGAAGTTTGCAGGGGATTCACGAAATTCAAAAGTAATAGCTAATTATAGAGTGGCTTCGGAAAAAATTTTAATGGGTATTTAATGAAAATTACAGAAACATATTTAAAAGGTTGTTTTGTCATAGAACCAAAAATATTTGATGATAATAAAGTAAGTTTCTTTGAAAGTTTTAATAAAAAAGTATTTGAAAAGTCAATAGGTTTTAAAATTGATTTTGTACAAGACAATCAATCTATTTCTCAAAGAGGAATTTTAAGAGGGTTGCATTTACAAAGAGGTGCCTTTGCTCAAACAAAGCTAGTTAGAATTATTCAAGGAAAAGTATTAGATGTAGTTGTTGATGTAAGGAAAAATTCAGAAACATTTGGGCAATCTTTTAGCTGTATTTTTATCAGGGGAAAATAACAAGCAATTATTTATTCCAAAAGGATTTTTTACATGGTTTTTTCTGTTCTTCACAGGAGATACTATTTTTACTTATAAATGTGATAATTATTACAGCAAAGAATCAGAAGACGGCGTTTTATTTAATGATCCAGAACTGAATATTGATTGGATATTGAAAGAGGATGATATTGTTTTATCAGAGGAAGATAATGAGTTAAAAACTTTTAATGAGTTTTCAAAGAATGTTGAAAACGCTAATAAAACTGTTTTAACATACGGTACTTTCGATTTACTTCACTACGGACATATAGAAATTCTTAAAAGAGCTAGTAAATTTGGCAAAAGATTAATTGTTGGGTTATCTACTGATGAATTTAATTTAATAAAAGGGTAAAGAATGTAAAATTCCTTATAAGAAGAGAAAAGAGCTACTTGAATCGATGGAATTTATAGATGAAGTTATTCCAGAATCTAATTGGGATCAAAAAACGCTAGATGTTAAAAACCATAATGCAGATATTTTTGTTATGGGAGATGATTGGGGAGGAAAATTT
>CAJIYW010000006.1 GCA_905181765.1 Flavobacteriales bacterium UBA6772
TTCTTTCTATAGGACTGCATAATCATTAATCTACGGCAGCGGTTGGTGGGTTTGTTTAATGCCTCTAGTTTTATTTTGATTTAAAAAATTCACTAAAAAATAAAATTTGATATTTTATAGACTCTGACCAGTATTCCCAATTGTGTGCTCCAGGCCTTTCAATATAATGATGCGCAATATTATTTTTAGCTAATTTTTCATGCATTCTTTTGTTTGCGTCATAAAAAAAATCAGCTACCCCACAATCAAATATGAGTTTTAGTTTCGTTGTTTTCAATAGGTGCACCATATTAATCACCGTATTTTCCTCCCAGTTTTTTGAATGCGTCTCGTAAGCGCCTAACCTTTCTGGAAGATCCCAGCCATCTGGAAATTGACGAATATCTAGTCCTCCACTTATGCTTCCTGCGGCACCCCAAATATCTTGATGCTTGAATGCTAGGTAAAATGCACCATGGCCTCCCATACTATAACCAGTGATAGCTCTATTCTTTTTATTGGGTATCGTGCGATATCTTAGATCTATAGCTGGCACTAACTCCTGCGATATATAGGTTTCGTATTTTAATGAAGTATCAACCGGACTGTCGAAATACCAGCTAGTAAAACCTCCATCTGGTAATACAATAATCAAATTATAAGTATCTGCATATGCTTGTATTTGAGGGGCATTAGCAACCCAATGTGTATAATCTCCTCCAGCGCCATGCAATAGGTACAGCACAGAATAGCGTTCTTTATTTAACCCATACGTATTAGGCTTAATTATAATGCTTTTTATAGATTTATGCATTGCATTACTTGTAAGTGTTATGGTATCTATTTCTGCGGCATTTGTACTGAAAGCAATGCTGCTAATAAATAAGTATATAAAAAGTTTTCTAATCATCGTTTTTTAATATTTATCAAACAACCTTCAATTATCACTTAATTAGGGTTTTTTCTCAATGTTTAATGGTTTTATGTAAATTATCCTTCAAATTTCATTGCTAATATCTCTGGAAATTCATTTTTAATTTTAATAATAAGTTCTCCAAATAGGGTGTTTGCCCAAGCAAACCAAGTTCTATTAAAGTCTTCAGGATTGTCTTTATGAAATGCCTCGTGCATAAATCCAGTACCCCCATGGGTGTTTTTTAGCATCTGAAGACATTGTATGATTTCTTGTGGATCAATGGAAGTCATTGCTCTAAGAATAATGCCCATTGGCCATATTTTCTCTTTTCCTGTATGCGGACTTGCCTGACCTTCGGCAGCGGTTCCTTTTAAATAATAAGGATTTGCCGAACTAAGTAAATATTTTCTGGTTCTCTGATATATTGGATCAGAGGCTGCATGTGCTCCTAAATATGCCAAAGACATTAAAGAAGGTACATTGGCATCATCCATAAAAATCTTATTACCAAAACCATCTATTTCATAGGCATATATCCTGCCAAAATCTTCATGTTCCGAGACCGCATACTTTTGAATTGCAGTATCTATCTCTGTGGCAAAATCTTCACATTCGCTAGCAAATACTGGAGCTACTAAGACCTCTTTATAAATCGTAGAAAGTTGCCTTAATGAGAGTACTGCAAAAATATTTGAAGGAATTAAAAACGGAAGTATGGTAGCATCATCAGAAGGTCTAAACATAGAGCAGATTAATCCATTTGGTTTGCTTGGTCTTCCAGTTCCATTAAATAAAGGCGCATCGGTCATGCTACTAGTAACTCTCGTAAATTCGTAAGGTGAAAGTCCGTCTTTACGTTGTTCCGTTTGAAATGTTTCTACGATAAGACGCATGGCGCTATCCCAATCTTTATCAAACAAAGCCGTATCTCCTGTTAACTTATAGTATTCATGAGAAAGGCGCACTACATAGCACAATGAATCTATTTCCCATTTGCGCTCATGTACTCCAGGAATTGGTGTTGGTGTATCACTTTGCCAACTTGATTTCTTAGTGAGGTCTTTGTAGAAAGAATTTGCATATGGGTCTTTTAATACGCATTTTACTTGCCTACTAATCAGACCTTGTATAAGTTTTTTAAGTTTATCATCCTTATTGATTAACGGCATATATGGCCATACTTGAGCTGTTGAATCTCTCAACCACATCGCATCAATATCTCCAGTTATTATAAATGTATCGGGTTTCCCAGCAATTATCTCATAATCAACCGTGGTATCTAAAGTATTTGGGTAGCAGTTCTCAAATAACCAAGCAATTTCTTTGTCAGCAATGATTTCTTTTACCTCTTTAATAGTTTTTTCTACCTCCAAACTTTTAAAAGTCCTCATATCCGGTGCAGGTCTATTTGAAACAAATCCTTTCTTTGAAAAACCGTTGGGCATTGAAAAGGCACTAATTGGCGCAAACGAAAGGCCTCCCAAAAGCAAACCATTTTTTGATATAAAATCTCTTCTTTTCATTGTTTTTAGTTTAATTTAATTTGTAATTTCTTGTAATTTATCTTGTTCTTATCTGCACAAAAAACAAAAAAAATAAGAGTTGCTACTTTGTAAAATATTTATTTTAAGTTGTATCATTAATTTTAACTACCTGTCTACAATTGTTCTACATCATTAAAGATATTACCTTTATCGAAATAATTCATATATTAATTATAATAATAATTACTTTTGATTTAAGCTACAATAATTATTTGTTAGTTAACTAAATAAAAATTCTTTACTAAAATTTTAATTATGAATTTAAAACCTCTTTTAATAGCTTTATTATTAACACTAGCATGTTCCCAAAAAATAAATTCTCAAGACTGGAATGAATTTGCAAATACAAGCCGATATGACAAAGCTAATCTAGAACTTAAACTGCACGCAACAGCTAATAACAGGGTTGTTTTTATGGGCAATTCAATCACCGAAGGTTGGGTTCAGATGCGTCCAGATTTTTTTGATAACAGAGATTATATCAATAGAGGTATTGGTGGGCAGACAACACCACAAATGCTTCTAAGATTTAGACAAGATGTTGTTGATCTAAATCCAAAAGTAGTAGTAATTTTAGCCGGTACAAACGATATTGCGGGTAATTCTGGCTATATATCATTAGAAGCTATCATAAGCACTATTAAATCTATGGCTGAAATTGCAAATGCTAATGATATAAAAGTAATCATCTCTTCAATTTTACCAGCTATAGATTATCCATGGAAACCAGGACTAGATCCTGCATCTAAAATTATTACAATTAACAAAGCTTTAAAAGTATTTTCGGAAGAAAATAATTTCATTTATTTAGATTATTATGCTGCTATGGTGGATGACAAAGGTGGTTTAAAAGTGCCAGAATACACAACAGCTAATGATCTTGTTCACCCTAATAAAGATGGATATTTGGTGATGGAAAAGTTAGCTGAAATAGCTATAAATAAAGCATTAAATAAATGATTATGAAAAAGAGTGTTTTTAGTTTAATTATCTTTTCTATTTTATGGTTGTTAACATCTTGTAAGCCTTTAGAACAACAAGAATTAAAATTAAATTCTCTTTTTTCTAATCATATGGTATTACAGCAAAAGCAAGATGTTGCTTTTTGGGGAACCTATACACCAAATGAAAAAGTTATAGTTAGCGGAAGTTGGGGAAAAGAATCAAAAAGTGTTGCAGACAAAAATGGCAATTGGAAACTAAATATACCTACACCTAATGCTGGTGGGCCTTATGAAGTAAATATTATCACAAAAGACACAACAGTTTTGTTAAAAGATGTAATGATTGGTGAGGTTTGGTTGGCTTCTGGTCAATCAAATATGCAGATGTCTCTAAAAGGGTGGCCTCCTAATGATACTATAAAAAATTCTAAGGAAGAAATAGCAAAAGCCAATTATTCAGCAGTGAGAATGTTTAATGTTACAAGAAACTTTAACTTAAAAGTTGTTGATACTGTTAGTGGTAAATGGGACATTTGTTCGCCAAAATCAGTTGAAGATTTTAGTGCTACTGCATATTTTTTTGCAAGACGTCTATATAAAGAATTAAATATTCCGATTGGAATTATTCATTCTAGTTGGGGTGGAACAGTGGCAGAAGCTTGGACAAGCAGCAAGTCTCTGCAAGAACTAGGTGGTTTTAAGAAATCTATTGCTGCATTACAAGACCTTAAAGAGTGGCAAAAGACCAAAGATTGGTATTCAAAATTAGACTCTTTGCACATACCTCAAACAAATAAAAGTTGGGCAGCATTAAGTTTTAACGATTTAAAAATTTCTCAATCTAGTGTTAACACTGAAAAGTGGAAAAACATAGAACTACCAGGTAGATATGATATATTTAATGATTGGGAATTTGATGGAGCTGTATGGCTCAGAAAAGATATTGAAATAGTGGATATAACTGCTGATTACACACTTTTGATGGGAGTTATTGATGATATGGATGCTGTTTATTTTAACGGTAAAAAAGTTGGTGGCTTAATAGGTAGTGGACACCATCAAACAGAAAGAGTATATACTATTTCTAAAAAACTTCTTAAAAAAGGAAAAAATACGATAGCAATAAGAGCTATAGATGCAGGTGGACCTGGAACAATAACTGGAACTTTACAGCTATCTAATAAAAACAACATCACTATTTCTTTAAGTGGGTCTTGGAAATATCTACCTATGGCAGAAATGTATAATGGAAAATTTTATGTTTATGATTTAGATAAAATTGATTTTTCTAAGCGACCAGAAATAATGGTGATGGGCCCTAATTTACCAAGTGTTCTTTATAATGCTATGATTCATCCACTGGTTCCCTATAGTATAAAAGGAGCTATATGGTATCAAGGTGAATCTAATGTTGGTAGAGCAGAACAATATTCTAGATTATTCCCAAAAATGATTAATGATTGGCGTAGTCATTGGAAAACAGATTTTCCTTTTTACTTTGTTCAAATTGCGCCATATAATTATGGAACTCCGCCAAATAAGGAAGGATCTATGGATTTAAGAGATGCTCAAAGAAAAAGCTTAAAAACCAAAAATACAGGTATGGTGGTTACAATGGATATTGGTAATTTTATGAATATCCATCCTGCTAACAAACAAGATGTTGGTAGCAGACTTGCAGGACTTGCATTAAAAAATGATTACAATAATAAAATAGTTGCGTCTGGTCCTTTGTATAAAAAGCATACGATTTCTGGAAATAAATTAATACTTCAATTCGATCATATTGGATCTGGTTTGACAACTATTAATTCTAAATTGAAAGGATTTGAGATTGCTGGTGCTGATAAAAAATACGTTATAGCTAGTGCGAAAATTACAGATAACAATGTTAAATTATATGCTAAAACTATAGAAAAACCAGTATATGCTCGTTATGCTTGGAGCGATAAAGGAATCGCTAGTTTATTTAATAAAGAAGGTTTGCCAGCATCCTCTTTTACAACAGAATAAATAATTACCACTCAATATTATTATCGATAAATTCAATTAAACTTTTAGCCATTGTTTGTTGGTCATTAATCGTAGGATGCCCTTTTGATTTTAAATAAGGCATAAAATGGGTATGCATTTTTTTGTCATCAAGATTTGCGACTGCAATTTTAATATATTCTTTCCATTTAGAGCCTTCTTTTGCAGCATCCA
This sequence comes from Flavobacteriales bacterium UBA6772, assembly GCA_905181765.1. GTDB lineage: Bacteria > Bacteroidota > Bacteroidia > Flavobacteriales > Flavobacteriaceae > Polaribacter. The sequence continues at coordinate 5,589 of CAJIYW010000006.1, forward strand.
TGCTTCCAAGCGTACAAATAATATCTGCTTTTGGATAATGATTTCTTAAGTTCCCAACAAATTGTTGATAAGCATTAATTATCTCTTTTTCTGAAGGAGCTTTCGTTCCAAATCGCTTTTTGAACTCTTTATGTTCTGGTAAATTTACCAGCCAAGTGTCATTCTGAAATAAATTAACGACAACAATATCGGGTTCATCTGCTGATAAATTCCATTTACTATTTGGATCTAAAGGATTTAATCTGTCATATATTTCTGGCATAATTTGAGGAATCCAACTAACGGTTATACCAATACCGCTTCTACAAATGCATTTATATTTAGCATCATAATGTCTAGCAGTAATGGCAGCGTAACTTAAATAATTGTTAGTAAAAGTGCCTTCTGGAGAATCTTTTCCTGTAGTATCTTCAATAGCATAACCTGCTGTTATGGAGTTTCCGTAAAACTCTATCTTTCTGTTTTTTGATAGTGATTTTGGTAAGATTTTTGCTCCTTTATTTAATTTAAAACCATAGAAACTAGTTTTACCTCTATCCCATTCAGCTCTTTTAAAAATCTTAATGGAATGCTTTCCTTTAGGTAAATTAGAAGCTAATTGATAATATTGTTTGATCGTATCTAGTCTTAAAACAACAATACTATCATTGTCTAAAATTATATTATAATAATTATCTCTAGATTCATCTTTTAAAAGGGCTTCAATAGATTCGCCTTCAAAATTAATTTTGATAGAACTTCCAGACCAATAGAGTTCTGCAGCATCAACCTTACTAGTATCTATTCTTCCAGAGAATTCGATTTCGGGATTAGAAAAAGAAACAAATAGCTCTTTTTTCTCTGAACAACCCATTAAAACCATTGAAATGATAAGAAAACTATATATTTTTTTCATCGATACAATTTTTTAATGTGTTGCTTCACCAGCACCACTTGGAATTCTAATATTGGCAACTATCTCTTGTACTTCTTTTGGCGGATCTGGAGTGAATTTTGATATAACTATAGAAACAATAAAATTGATAATCATAGCAACAGTTCCAAATCCTTCTGGAGATATTCCAAACCACCAGTCTTCTTTTGTACCTCCACCAAACCAATCAAATTTGAATTTCAACATGTAAAATAGCATCATCAAAATACCTATTATCATTCCTGATATAGCTCCTTCTTTGTTCATCTTTTTAGTAAAAATTCCTAAAATAATTGCTGGGAAAAAAGAGGCTGCTGCCAAACCAAATGCCAAAGCAACAGTGGCGGCTACAAAATCTGGCGGATTGATGCCAAAATACCCTGCAACACAAACGGCAACTACTGCAGACAAGCGAGCTGCTACTAATTCACCTTTTTCTGAAATATCTGGTTTGATCATTTTTTTAATTAAATCGTGAGATACAGATGCAGAAATAACCAATAACAATCCTGCTGCTGTAGACAATGCAGCGGCTAATGCTCCTGCGGCAACCAAAGCAATTACCCAGTTTGGCAACCCTGCAATTTCAGGATTGGCCAATACCATAATGTCTTTATCTATTATTAATTCATTTTTAGAAGTATCTGCGAGGTACTGTATTTTACCATCATTATTTTTATCATTAAAAGATAATAACCCTGTTTCTTCCCAGGTAGTAAACCAGTCTGGCATGTTTTTATACTCTTGATTGTTTACAGTTTCTATCATATTGGTGCGTGCAAAAACAGCAATTGCTGGTGCAGTTGTGTATAAAATCATGATAAATAATAATGCCCAGCCGGCAGATTTACGTGCATCAGAAACTTTTTTTACCGTAAAAAAACGAACAATTACATGCGGTAAACCAGCAGTTCCAACCATTAAAGCAGCCGTAATAAAAAACACATCTAATTTTGATTTACTTCCTGATGTATATTCGGCAAAGCCTAAGTCACGGTGTAAACCATCTAATTTATCTAATAAATAGATTCCATTTGCATCTTGACCTCCAAAACCTAATTGTGGAATTGGATTTCCTGTTATTTGAATAGAAATAAAAATTGCAGGAACCATAAACGCAAAAATTAGCACACAGTATTGAGCAACTTGGGTATACGTAATTCCTTTCATTCCGCCCAAAACTGCGTAGAATAAAACGATAATCATCCCAATAATTACACCTGTGTTGATATCAACTTCTAAAAATCGAGAAAATACCAAACCAACACCACGCATTTGTCCAGCTACATAGGTAAATGAGACTAAAAGTGCACAAAACACTGCAACAGTTCTAGCTACATTAGAATAATAACGGTCTCCAATAAAATCGGGTACTGTAAATTTTCCAAATTTACGCAAATACGGAGCCAATAATAATGCTAATAAAACATAACCTCCAGTCCAACCCATCAAATAAACGGATCCATCATACCCATTAAATGAAATTAACCCTGCCATTGAAATAAAGGATGCGGCAGACATCCAATCTGCTGCAGTTGCCAATCCGTTTGCAAGTGGCGAAACTCCACCACCAGCAACATAAAATTCTTTTGTTGATCCGGCTCTAGACCAAATTGCAATACCAATATATAATGCAAAAGTAATGCCTACTAGCAACCATATCCATGTTTGTAAATCCATAATTAGCTATCTAAATTGTATTTTTTATCTAATTTATTCATCAACCTTATGTACACAAAAATTAAAATGGTAAATACATAAATTGACCCTTGTTGTGCAAACCAAAACCCGAGTTTAAAGCCTCCCATTCTAATAGTATTTAACTCATCAACAAAAATAATTCCACAGCCATAAGAAACAATAAACCATATTGTTAATAATACAGTGAGGTATTTCAAGTTGGTTTTCCAGTATTTTTTTTGATCGCTTTTTTTCATTTTTTTCATTTTTTTAAATGATAGTCTTAAGAGCCTAGTTTAATGAGTGTTTAAAAATAGCCTATGTAATTATACTTGTTGTTTTTTCATATATTCTAAATACTCGCAACCCGTAACACGCAATGTAAACAAAACATAATAATGGGAGTATGAAGGAAAAATTTACTTCAGATACACCAACAATTTTCATATCATTTACTGCTGTTCCTCCCACATCTATAACCATTCCTTGCAGCTTTGGCATTAAAGCACCTCCAACTATAGCCATAACCAATCCTGCTGCTCCAATTTTAGATTCTTCTTCATTTAATCCGTTAAGAGCTATTCCGTAAATCGTTGGAAACATTAAAGACATACAAAATGAAACCCCTACTAAACTATACAAGCCATAAATGCCTTCAATGAAAATGGTAGTCAAACAAAAAACTACTGCTAACAACGCAAAGTACATTAATAATTTTCCAGCACTTATAAAACGTAACAAATAGGTACCAATGGCTCTACCAATTAAAAATACAATAAAAGCAATAAATTGATAATTAGCTGCGATATCACTTTCAATACCAATACCTTCTGCATATTGATAAATATAAGTCCAACACATAATTTGAGCACCCACGTAAAAAACTTGTGCAACGACACCTAGAATATATTTTTTATTTTTACCCAATGATTTAAAAGTTTCCTTAATACTTGGAATCTCTTCACTCCCTTTTACTTGGGGCATTTTGCATACAGCTATTAAAATAAAAACAACTATTATTACTAAGCCTAGAATAACATAAGGGTCTCTTATTACAAGAAGGTCAGAAGTTCTAATTAGTATTTTTTTTGCTTCAGATAACATGCTATAATTTTCAATATCATCAGATTGTAATTTTTTTAGAACAAATTGTTGAGCAATTAACAACCCGGCAATCAGCCCTAAAGGATTAAACGCTTGTGCTAGGTTCAATCGTTGTGTGGCAGTTTCTGGAGCACCCATTGCAAGAATATAAGGATTTGCAGTAGTCTCTAAAAAAGCCAACCCAAATGTTAAAATGTATAATCCCAAACAAAAAAACCAAAACTGTTCGGTAATTGCTGCAGGATAAAACAATAAAGCTCCTACAGCATATAATGCAAGTCCTATTAAAATACCTGTTTTGTATGAATATTTTCTAACAAATAATGCTGCAGGTAAAGCCATACAAAAATAGCCACCATAAAATGCCATTTGTACCCAAGCTGCTTGTGAATTAGATAATTCTAATACTTTTTTAAAAGCCTGGACCATCGGATCTGTAATTGCATTAGCAAACCCCCATAAGGCGAATAATGAAGTCACTAAAATAAAAGAGATCAACTCTTTCTTAGAAATAATAGGTTTTTTCATGTTTTTAAATTAAAAAAAACAAGAACAAGAATAATCTTGTTCTTGTTTCAAACTCAATGTAATTCAAATAAAACAATTAACAAATTAAAGAAAGCTATATAATTGATAATTACAAAATTACTTCGACCAATAACATATTTTTTAAGACCGAAGTTTTATTTCTATATTGATTGAATACTATTTTAATGAAGTGTTTTTTTTAATTAGTAGGTTTTTTTTAAAATTTTCTATTAGATAATCTGCATATCTTAAAAATCCTAAATCAGTAAGGTACACGACATCATACAAGGGTGAAAATAATTTATACTCTCTAAAATCAGGAGACATATTTTTTATTAGTTCATATTCATTTATACTATCTGCTGGTATGAATGTTGGCAACTTTATAATTGTCTCCAAAGGTGATTAGTGCTCTTAAAAAGTATGATAATTAATATATTTATAGTTTTGGTAACATTACATTGTCAATGACATGAATAACCCCATTGTATGCTTGGATATCAGCAGCTATTATATTTGCAGTTCTACTATTCAAATCAACTAGTTGTGGCCCAGTACCAACAGAAATAGTTAAATCATCACCGATTGTTGTAATTAACATACCATTGAATAAATCTTCAGATCTAACATTTGCCTCAGCAACTACATGGGTGCCTAGAGTTGATTCAAGAGTAGCTGTATCAATATCATTTAATGATTCCACACCAAGTTCAGAAAATAATGAACTAAATGCTTCATTCGTTGGCGCAAACACTGTAAAGGGGGCAGGTTCAGTTGTTGTTGATAATATTGAAACGAAATCCTCACTTAAATCATCCCTTGTAAGAGCTGCAACTAAAGTTTCAAAACCAGGATTTGCAGTAGCGAATGTTACTACAGTTGGGAGTTCTATTAAAGCATCGACTACATGCATAACACCATTTGAAGCAGCTATATCTGGATTAAGGACAGTTGAAACACCATTAAAAACAACACCGTTATTAGTTGAGAAATACATACTAAGAAAATTCCCATCTGTATTTGTGGCATTTGTTGATGTGTATCCACTAACAGCCGCAGCAAGATCAGAAGATTTTACTGTACCACTAATAACATGGTTTAGCAGAATTTTTCTGAGTATATCTGTAGGTACTTCATCTATTGAAGTGAATCCATTTTTACCTAAAAAAATTTCGAATGCAAAATTATTTGGTGCAAGAACAGTATAGTTACCGCTATTTAAAAGACTTAGTAAGTTTCCATCGGCAGCGCTTAGTGCAGCAGTCAAATTGCTCAGATCAATATTATTTGCAGCGAATTCTGCAATAGTTGATAGCGGTAAGGGATAGCTTTCATTATTATCATCGACATCACATGACAAAAAAAACAAGCTCATAAGCAATGCCAATGATAATTTGTAAAATTTTAAAGAAATATTCATTTTTTTAGTTTTGAGGATTAATTAAGTTAAATAATAAAAAAATAAAAAGGGTAGTTTGATCACTCCTCTTTCATTAAATATAAACTAATAGAAGAAAATTATTCTAAGCTTAATATACTGTAATGATTCATGTTTATTTAATTACTTCGACCAATAACATTTTTTTTAAGACAGAAGTTTTATTTCTATATTGATTGAGTACTATTTTAATGAAGTATTCCTTTAATTAATGAGTTTTTTTTTAAAATTTTCTATTAGATAATCTGCATATCTTAAAAATCCTAAATCAGTAAGGTGCACTCCGTCTACAGTTCCCTCATTATCTGATAAAAAGTCCTTATTGTCTTTGATATAAAAAATATTTGGAGTGCCTCTTTTTATAATTTTATCAAACTCATTTTTGAGTGCTTCATTTTCCTGAATCAATGTGGTTTCTATAGTTTGATCTAAAAAAGCCGTTGTATACATCATGTTTTCCACTAAAACTATTGGTGTGAGCGGGTGCTTAGTTCTAATCATATCCACCAATGGTCTAACTCTCTCTCTAACCTGTTCAGAATCCATATTTTGCAAGCATTCTATCACATAAAAACTGGCATCAATATCTGATATGAGCTCTACAATAGGAGTTTCCATTCGTCCATTTCCGCTAAATCCATAATTTATACAGTCCACATCCAATTTTCTGGATATAATGTTAGTATGAGCCATTCCAGGACGGGACGCACACCCACCTTGTGTAATACTTGTTCCGTAAAAAACAATCGGTTTTACAGGATTGGGACTTGCTTTATTAATTAGGGCATTATTATCAATTCCTATTTCTAATTTTGTAACGCCATCATACAAGGGTAAAAATAATTTATACTCTCTAAAGTCAGGAGACATGTTTTTTATGAGTTCATATTCATTTATACTATCTGCTGGTATGGATTTATTTTGATATGTCTTAAGTCCCACAAGAGCTCCTGCTGTAGTTACATATCTCCATTTATTGTTATACTTTGTATATAAATCTATTCCTTTAATACCAGTAGATGCCATATGAGGCATATCCAAATCATTTAAAACAGTCCATTTTAAATTAATACTTGTCGAATTTGAGTGAAATCGTACCGTTATTCCTGCTGATGCTTTTGATAAATCCCAAACAGGTTCTCTTACTTTTTCTTTATACGAAATAGGCAACCTATCGTAAGGGCTTTCTTTTAAAGAATCTGCAATAGCTGTTCCTTCAATCAAAAAGTGTTCTCTACCGTAGTAGATGACCGTAGAATCTGTTTTAATCGTTTCTATTTGCTGAGAAAAGGACAAAACAGAAAAACTACTAATTAGAACTAGTAAAAAATACTTCATAGCTTTTATTTATTTTATGGTAAAACATTGTAGATTATCATTATTATTAGCAACCAATATTTTTTTCTGTTTCTTATTCGAAATCATAACTATTTTTTTCGCATTACGATTTGCAAAAAAACCACTCTCTTTATTGTTCAGTACTGAGAAATTTCCCGCTCCATCTCCCAACATCAAAAGTCCGGTACCAGCGTCATTTCTTGGAGTTTCAATTTCTGAAGCAAATAGATTGCCCACTGTTAATATATCTAAATCACCATCTTTGTTAAAATCGGATATCATGATATCGTTTATATTTGAAAATTGAGCTTGAATTGGTAATGGAGTTCTTTTAAAACGTCCGTTACCTAAATTTTCTATATAAGAAGAAGCAAATGTTATAGCCTTGTAATGAAGTGAATTTTGCAAGTTTTCATCACCATATACTTGCTCAATTTCAAGTGCTGCAAAAACATCGTACTTTCCTATTTTATCTTTTAAACCAGGTATTTGCTCTGATGAACACGAAAAACCTCTTAAAGGAAAATGTTTGTTGCCTTGGTAGTATCCCAAAACAATATCATTGCTTCCATTACTGTCAAAGTCATTATAGTAGATATCAAAAGGTTTTTCTTTAGATGTTTTGTACTTATAATTAAGACCTAAATTACCTGCTATAAAATCGAGGTCACCGTCCTTGTCAAAATCTCCTTTCTCTATACTAAACCACCATCCTGTTTCATTTTCTAAATCAGTGGCAACAACTTTATTTAAGACACCGTTATCATTTCTAAAAAAAGTAATTGGCATCCATTCTCCAACCAAAGTTAGATCAGTATCACCATCACCGTCATAATCATTCCAAACTGCATCGGTAACCATACCAATACCATTCAACTCTTTAGCCAACGTTTGTGTAGCATTTACTAGTTGTCCATTTTCATTTTTCAATAACATGCTGTTTGCTGGCAATGGATATTGGTGAGGGGTGTGCCTTCCGCCTATAAAAAGATCCATATCTCCATCATTGTCATAATCTGAGGCTTTGACAATGGAACCACTGTTTCGATTTAATTGAAGAATCGCTGCTTTTGAAAAATTACCTGCACCATCGTTTAAGTAAAGTCGATCTGCATAATGAACATCATTTGATGGGTATTCATTGCCGCCACTGACTACATATAAATCCTGAAACCCATCATTATTAATATCTACAAAAAGTGCATCTACATCCTCATAAGGATTTTCTTTTTCCCAAAAAACAGCACTATTATCAGAAAAACTACCATCCATTTTTTGAATATATAAGTGCCCACGGTATCCACTTGCTCCGCCTAAATAGAGATCTTCCAAACCATCGTTATTTACATCTCCTGCTGCCATAGCAGGCCCTATTTGCGAAAGTTTATGTGGTAGTAATACCTGATATTTATAATCGTTAAATGAATTTTCAGTATGTTTAAAATTCAAATCAAATGATTTCGAACTATTAGTAAAAAGAACATCACCCTTTTTAATTCTGCCGGTATCTGACGGTTCTGAAGCAGTATTTATTGCTATTTGAATCGTTTGATTAACAGTAAGGTTTCTTTTTACTGTTTTCATTTGATTTGGCCATGTGACCACAATACTATCTACTTTTGTAGCATTATTTACTCCAAAATGCACAAAAGACTCACTTGTAGAATAGATTCCCCGAACATTCGTGGTTTCATGTGTTTGAATTTCATTTCCTAAATATAGATTCGTTCTAGTCCCTAAGACAGGTTTATGCGCCTTATCAATGAGTTCTAACCTAATAAAATTACTATTTGAGAAAGTTTCTGAATTGTTTCGATATACAAATGCTTCACTGTTAATATTATTAACGATTATATCTAAATCCCCGTCATTATCCAAATCAGCATAGGCAGACCCGTTAGAAAAGGATTCTTGATTCAATCCCCAATCATCCATCACTTTTTGGAACTCTAAGTTGCCATTGTTCTTAAATACATAATTTTTTAAAGGCTGAGATGGCATTAATGACGTGACATCCTCTAAATTTAAAATATCAAAAAGACTCGTAATATTGCCGCCATCAGGATATTTCTGTAACCAATCGTATCTAGTTTTATCAATAAAACGAGCTACATTCTTATCTGCATCTGTATTGCGGATGTCATAAAGCAGTCCATTAGTAATATAAGTATCTTTAAGTCCATCATTATTGAAATCGGCAATTAGATTTGACCAGCTCCAATCGGTTGCTGCCATTCCTGTTAATTGAGCTACATTGCTAAATGTTGAATTTCCATTATTCAGCTGCACTGAATTATACATGTATTGATAATGACCACCATCATCAATTACTTGCTGAAATCGTTTTGGATTCATTCCACTCATATTAGACTTAGAACGAAAATTATCTTCAGCAACCATATCAACTGCAAAAATATCTAATAGTGCGTCGTTATTAATATCGGCTACATCTACTCCCATGCTGTAATAGGACATATGACCTACTGCTGTATCAATACTATTTGTAAACGTACCGTCTTGATTGTTAATAAATAAAAAGTCTGGAGCATAAAAATCATTAGTTACGTAAAGATCCGTCCAACCGTCATTATTAATATCACTTGCAGATACTCCGTTAGGAAAACCTGTATATTTTATACCTGCTTTTTCACTCACTTCAATAAATGAGTTTTTACCTGTATTTTTGAATAATTTTAAATGGTATTCTGGTTTTAAAAGGGTGGTACCAGAAAAATTTGAATAGCCTCCAGGATTTGGAGGTTGCGTTAATAAGAAGAGGTCTAGAAACCCATCTTTATCATAATCTAAGAAGGTAGCGTGTCTTGTTCTCTGAGAATCGTCAACGCCAAATAATTTTGCGGACTCTACAAAAGTGCCGTCTCCATTATTTATATATAATAAGTTTGCTCGCAAGTCGGGTTTATCATCATAGAGTTCTCTACTCACATAAACATCTTGATATCCGTCATTATTCACGTCTGCAACAGTAACTCCTGTTGACCAACCGCCGTCATCAATAATTCCGGCAGTACTTGTAATGTCTTTGAAAGTAAGGTTTCCTTGGTTCAAATATAATTTATCTGACACCAAATTTCCTGCAAAATAAAGATCCTGAAGTCCATCATTATTGAAATCACCAACCCCAACACCCGCTCCTCCATAAAAATTAGCGTACAATAGAATGTTACTTTCTTTAGTGTCCTTTATCTTGTTGTTAAAATTAATGTTTGTAGAAGAAGAATTCAGTAGTGTAAAGCGTTTTTGATCTGATTTCGAAGAAGAATTTCTAATAGCCAACAATAACACACATAAAAAAAGCGCACTAATTATGAACCAAAAAACATATAATTTGACTGATTTTTTCATACACAAATTTAATAAAAAAAATAAAGGAGAGTTAGACTCTCCTTTATTTAAATAATTTCATTAAAATATAACTTTAATTAGTTTACATCCCACCAAACTCTTGTAATTTGATTATTTGGTCCTTGAGCTTGCAACACAGCATTAAAATTATCAGCATTTACAGAACCTTCAGTAGAAGGATACATTAACCTTCTTGGTATTGCTCCGTTTGTCAGCAGTACCTGGGAATGTGGTCCTCCCCACCAAAAGCTTGAAGTTCTGGATATCCTGATCTTCTAAAGTTTGAAAATGATTCAAAGAAATCAAAGAAAGATGCAGCCCAGTATTGTTCTCCAATCATTCTTTCTCCCTCTGAGAAGCATCATATGGATTTGCAGTAAGATAATCGTCAATAGTAGAATTATCTACAGTCAATGATGCATCATAATGCGATCCCCATATTTGCATATTAGCTCTAACACCGTCATTATATTTAGTTTCAGCCGTTGAGTGATTTCCAGCTGATGCTGCAAATTCCGCTTCTAATAAGGCAGTTTGAGCATACGATAGAAATACCCATGGAGAATCAAGTTTCGTAATCGCAGGATTCACTCTCGCGTAACTAGCTGTAGTTTCACCATAAATAGACAAAAGCTTGTCTTTTTCTAGGCCAAAACGATTTCCTGCTGCAGGACCAGCAGGGTCTGCAAGGATATTAAGACGAGGATCATTGTTGATAGCTAACCAGTCATACAATGTGGCTCCTATTCGTGCATTACTATATCTTGGTTGATAAATTCCCCAAGCATTTCTGTTAAGATTAGTAGGGCCATCTGTATGAGTCATAAAAGCAGTATCATCACTAGAGGACATCGTGCCACCATTTATAGCTTTTTGTGCCCAAGCATTTGAAGCAGATGGATCTACGTTTTTAATTCGCATAGCTAAACGTAGCATTAATGAATTTCCGAATTTTTTCCATTTATTAGTATCTCCATTGAAAACTAAATCTGCACCGCCAAGCGTGCTTGATCCACCTATTTGAGCTATGCCTTCCTCAAGTTCATTCAACATGTCCATATAAATCGCTTGGTCATCATCATATGCTGGTCGAACAACACCGTCTAAGAAACCTCTTCCAGCTTGGAAGTAAGGTGTATCTCCATACTGATCCACTATTGTATGGAAAATATATGCTTTCCAAATTCTTGCAATTCCCATTTCAGTTCCCACATTTCCTTCGTTCTCCAACTGAGCAATAATATCAACAACAGACTTAATTGTAGTTGTATATGCAACTATCCACCAAGCAACCTGAAGATCTTCACGAGTCGTATATATGCTCGATTGTGGAAAATCTGTATCTATTACTTGTTGAGTTAGTTGTCCTGCACAAAGTATATTTGTGTAAGAATGTTCAAATTCATCACCTGCTGATTTTAAAAACAAATAAGCAAATTTCGGATTTAACTCTAATTCTGTACTTGCTGTTGGATTTACGTTAAGATCCTCAAAGCCATTATCACATGACACCATTGTCATTGATATTACTATAAATAAAATTATTATTTTTTTCATCTTGATTTAAAATTTTACGTTAATAGAAAAACCAATGGACTCACCGATTGGCATTGAATTAGCTTCTGCACCCTGAGCGTTACGTGTATTGTAGTACGCTTCTGGATCATGATTAGGAACCTTGTTTAATAGAAACCCTAAATTATTTCCAACTAAAGACATACTTGCACTTTCGATAAAAACATCCTTAAGTAGTTTATTAGGAATTTGATACCCCAAGCTCAATTGACTTATCCTGATGAAATCATTTTCATAAACATTCTCTTCTCCAAGTTGAGATTTACTTGCACCGAGACTATTTGTAAAATTCCAATATTCATAAATTTGTCCTTCTGAAAGACTTTGAGTTATAGTGCTTCCATCTTCAAGTACGCCATCAGGTACGAATCCATTTTCCCTTCCTCCTTGAGGAACTGTTACTTGATGTAATCCATACTGTTTCATTGATTTATTGGTGTTAGATACAATACTTCCTCCAAATTTCCCTTCTAGGAATGCATTAAATGTAAAGTTCTTATATCTTATGCTGGTTCCAATACCCAATTGGGTTGGAGCTACTCCTAATCCTAACACTTTATTCACGTTTTCAGATTTTGGTAATGGAACACCATTAACAACTTCATGTACAATCCTCCCTTGATCATCTCTTACGTATGAATTACCATAAATAACGCCGAAGGGTTGACCTGGTATGTGCCCAATGTTTGATTGAAAAAGTTGAGCTACTCCTGCTTGAATAATTCCATTATTCTCATCAGTTCTAACAACTTCACTGTTATTATGAGCATAGTTTAAGGATAAATCCAATGAAAAATCGTCTTTTTCAATTGCTTTCCAATTTAATAAAAGCTCTGTTCCTTTATTTGTTATTTCCCCCAAATTGATTGTTGTACTAGCAAATCCAGAAGCAGGAGATGCCGTAGCGTTAACAATATCTTTCAACGTTTGATTTGAATAGTATGCAAAGTCAACAGTAAGTTTATTATCAAACATCTTTAATTCAAAACCAACTTCTGTTTCATTCTTTTCAAAAGGTGTTATAGTAGAATTTGGAATTACCCCTCCGTTAATACCTCCAAGTGGATTTCCTAAGTGACCTTGATCCAACGAGTGCATATGTTAAACCTAAGCCATAAGGTTGATTAGCACCACCAGCAACTTGAGAATAGCCTCCTCTTAATTTTGCAAAAGTAAAAACTTCCGGAAGCTTTACTAAATCTGATAAAATAACTGATAAACTTGCTGAACCATACAAATCATTGTTTGGGGTTGTTTTTCCTTCAGCAGAGAGTGTAGAAAACCAATCGTTTCTTACAGTAGTTGTTAAATATATCTTATCTGCAAAAGAAAATTCAGCTGACCCGTAGACAGAATTAATTTTTCTTTCTTGAAAACCATATAAACCCGATTGTGATGCTGTATTCAATACAGTATATAATCCAGGGATTACCACTTGATCTCCTAAAACTCCGATATCTTCTCCCTTAACATAAAAAGATCCTGCTCCAACAAAACCATTCATGGCAAAGTCTTTAGTTATATTTACATTATCTGTTCCAATAAAAACGTCTGCATCATATTGGTCAATAGTTTGCGTCTGCTGCAAGAGCTGACCAGCTGAGTAGAATTGAATACCAGGCCAATTTAAATTAGCTAAATTAACTCCATGATTATTAAAGTGGTTTGTAGTTTTGTCAAACCCAGCTTGTCCTCTAACATAAAGATCCTTAGTGATATCATATCTTGCACTCAAAGCTCCTAAAAGTCTTTCTTTCTCTGTAGAGGTTATATTATTGTTCAATGCAAACCATGGGTTTGTTCTATATATATTATTAGTAACCGACGATTCAGTGACACCATCGGTGGTACCATTACCAAAATCACCCTTAAAATCATTTACATTGATGTTTGCAGCAAATTGTCTAAGAGCACCAGAGACACTCGCCGGTTCAGTTGATACAATAGGGGGTGCTGTATCGTCTATATCGCTAAATTTTACGCTTGCATTGACAGTTAATTTATCAGATAGTTTCTGCGAAGTATTAAGAGCAAAAGCAAGCCTTCTTAGTTTTGAAGTTGCTACAACATCTTTACCGTCTACAAGCGTAGCAGAAAGTCTAGTACTTCCTTTATCTGTATTCGAAGTAACTGCAACAGATGTTGTTGAATTTACACTTGTTGAAAAAATACGTTTCATATTATCTCCAGCGTACTCATAAGGTTGTTGAGAGCCATCATAAGTTGTACGTAATGAACCATCCATTCTTGGACCCCAAGAATTAAATGTATCTGTTTGATCTGTAGGAAGACCACCAGCAATACCATTTCCATATGTAGTCTGAGGGTTATATAAATCATTTATACTAGTAAATACTGTTTGATTACTTACTTCTACCCCTATGCCTTTTTGACCACCTTTACCATCTTTTGTCTTAATGATTATAACTCCGTTAGAAGCCCTTGAACCATAAAGCGCTGCTGCTGCACCACCTTTTAAAACACTGATAGATTTAATATCATCAGGATTAATAGCTGAAAGCCCATCACCAGTATCTGCACCACCCCATTCACCAGCAGAACCTAACTGCTGATTTTGTAATGAAATACCATCAATAATATAAAGAGGTTGGTTAGCACCATTAAAAGAACTGTTACCTCTAATTACCACTCTTGCAGATCCTTTTATACCTGTTGCACCGTTACTAATATTAACACCAGCAACTTTACCACGTAGAGCCTGTAATGGATTTCCTCCTGTGTTAACACGGTTTAATTCATCCCCTTTAACTTGAGTTATAGAGTAACCTACAGATTTTGTTTTCTTTTCAAAACCAAAGGCTGTAATAACTATCTCGTCTAAAGCTTCTCCACCCTCCTCTAAACTTATATTTACCACATTTTCACCATTTAAAGGGACTTCTACGGTTTTAAAACCTAAGTAAGAAAACATTAAAACAGCATTTTTACTAGAAATTTTAATAGAATATTTCCCATTAAAATCTGATGTAGTACCATTGGTGGTACCCTTTTCTAAAACGGTAACATTTGGAAGTTCCATTCCATCAGTGGAATCAGTGATAGTTCCTGTTATTGTGGTTGTAGTTGTTTGTGCAAATGTATTCACCGCACTAAAAACAATTATTAAAACCAACAAATTCATTATTTTTTGTTTCATAATTAAAATTAATATGTTAATATGTTATAAAAGAATAACAATTATGAGTTAAAAATAAATAATTTCGACAGATAACAAATAAAGTAAGGAGTTTGTTAAAATTTTTAACATCTATCATTAATATCGTCTTAAAACATATTAATATGTAAATTTTAAATTTTAATAAATTTAGATAGAATATAACAGTTATTGCAGATTAATTTTCAGATTATATCCGTTAACAAGTGATGCATGTGAAATAAAATACGACTTAATTGTTTTACCATTAATCTGTATTTTATTAATTTTACCTTGACCTTTTTTTTCTATAATCAGTTGTTTGTTCTTGTAATACTTTGAATCTAATTGAATTGTAATTTTGTCAAATACAGGCCTAGTTATCGTGTAACTGGGCTCGGCTGGAGAAATAGGATATATGCCCATCATACTATAAATTAACCAAGCAGACATGGTGCCAGTATCATCGTTACCCGGAAGACCCTCTGGAGTATTTTTAAAATATTGATTAATAAGTTTTGATACTTTTTCTTGTGTTCGCCATTCTTCACCTTTTACAAAATTAAATAAGTATGGATAACCAATATCTGGTTCGTTTGCCATATCAAATTGTCCAATATTAAAAACTTTCTGTAATTGTTTAGAATATACCTCTTCGCCACCCATTAAGTTTATTAATCCTTTTGCATCATGGGCCAACATAAAGGTATATTGCCATGAATTGCCTTCAATGAATCCTAGATTCTTTTGAAAATTTGCACCAGTTTCTGGGTTAAATGGTGTTATCCATAAATCATCTTTGTCTTTGGGTCTTAATAAATTAAACTCTTTGTCAAAAAGTTTTCTATAAGAAATTGATCGCTCTCTATAAAATTGCTCATCTTCTTTTTTCCCTAATACTTTTGCTAATTGTGCAATAGCAAAGTCTGAAGTATTATATTCTTGTGTGGTAGAAACTGAGCCACTTTTGGTAGAAGCAGTAGTTAAATATCCTTTTTCTGTATACTCTTTAATACCTGGTCTTAGTGCATTTTTTTCTAGCTGAGTAGCACTTTTAATCATTGCTCTATAGGCCTTTTCTATATCAAAATCTTGAATTCCTCGCAAGTAGGTATCAGCAATAACAATTCCAGCAGGATCTCCAACCATTGTGGTTGTTTCTGTGGCATTCAATTCCCATTTTGGTAACCATCCACTCTCATCATATATAGATAACATACTTTTTACCATATCAGATTGTTGTTTGGGATATACTAAAGACATTAATGAATGTAGGTTTCTATAAGTATCCCAAAAAGAAAATACTGTAAAACGTGTTCCTTTTGTTTTTAAAGTTTCTCTGGTGGCCATTTTAGGATATTCACCATTTACATCATTTAGTGTATTTGGGTGTATTAATGTGTGGTAAAGAGCAGTGTAAAAAATGGTTTTATCGTCCTTAGTGCCACCTTCAACTTTTATTTTTGATAGTAATTCATCCCAGTTTCTTGCTGTTTCTTTCTGAATTTCATCAAATGATAAACCATTAGTCTCTTTTTCTAAATTTTCTCTAGCATTATCTATACTTACATATGACACCCCAATTCTTACAACAACTTGAGTAGGTTCTTTAAAATCATAACTCATATAAGCTCCGATACTATCACCAATAATTTCCTTTTTATAGCCTTTGTACAATCTTTTTTTTCCATTATAGGGCATCCACTGCCCTTCTATCCCTTTATATTTTCTGGTATTTTTCCAAATCCCGTATTCATTTGATGGCTTGCTAAACTTTGCTACAAAATAGACTGGGTAAGATTCGTTGGGCTTAAAATAACAAAATGAACCAACATTTCGCATCCCTTCTATTTCTGAAGGAGAAACAATTTTAATAGAGGCACCTTGCTCGTTGGTTAGGCCTAAGCCTAAATTCAAGAGAATATTTGATTTTCCTTCTGGAAAAGAGTATCTACTAACACCAACTCTTGAAGTAGCAGTAGTTTCTATTTTAACCTTGTACTTTTTTAACGTTGTACTGTAAAACCCTGCCTTTGCAACTTCGTTGTCATAAGTGCTGCCATATTTTAAATGATCTGTTTCTAAATTCCCTGTAGTGGGCATGGTTAAAATAACCCCTAAATCAGGACATCCAACTCCGCTTAGGTTTACGTGTGAAAAACCTGTTAGAAAATTATTTTCATGCACATAAGGATTAGACAACCATCTACTGTCTTTTTCTAAAGTATTTTGAGTGCCTGCAACATTAAAAGGCGAAACACTTACCATTCCTCTAGGAGCAATGGCTCCTGGGTTTGTTGCCCCAAAATTTGAAGTCCCTATAAACGGATTTACATACTCTATAGCAGCTTGTCCTAATAATAAAAATGAGTTCAAAATTAGTATAACAAATAAAGAAAATTTCTTCATAAACATCTTAATTATTTTACTTCATTTATATTTTCAAAAAGCGTATTCAATAATTTTTGATCTTTGTCTAAACTATACTCCCAAAACATTGCACCTCCCAAGTTATTTTCTTTGATATATTTTGTTTTAAATTTAATTTCTTTTGGTGTTTCCCAAGAAATAAAAATACTATCAGTAACATTCCACAAATAGGAAGCTTTTGCAGAATTGTCATATCCTTTTTTGTAGTTTCCAGATTTTATTTTTTCTACAATTTCCCAAAAAGGCACAATAACTCCTGTAGTCATGGCAGTTTGATATAATCCTTCATTTTCTAAAATCACTTTTTCCCATTTTCTTCCGTAAAAAGGAATACCCATAATCAATTTATTAGGGGGAATACCTTCTTTTAAATGTCTATCTATTGCTTTTTGCCCACTATTACCATTGAATTTTTCTTTTTCTGAAGGATACAAATTTGCATGATGACCCGTTTGATAATACCACCCATGATAAAAATCATAACACATAATATTTATAAAATCTAAATATTTGTGTGCCTCTCCTAAATTGGTATTATCAATATAAGCTTGGTCTGCACCAGTTGCTATTGTAAGCAGGTAATGAGTATTATTTTTCTTACCTTCTTTTTCTAATTGTTTTCTTATTTCTGCTAAAAGCAAGGTGAAATTCTCTTTATCAGAAGGCCTAAAATCATTATCTTCTCCTCGTTGACCGGGGAATTCCCAATCTAAATCTACACCATCAAATCTGTGTTTTTTCATAAGTTCAACAGCGCTAATTGCAAATTGCTTTCTTGACTCTGGATATGCAGCAGTATGTGAAAATTCATTGGACCAAACCCATCCACCAACTGAGTACAAAACTTTTAAATTAGGATTTACTTTTTTTAGAGCAATCAATTTTGAAATTTTAAGGGAATCTGTATCTAACTCAAACTTGGGTTTTCCTTCAACAATATTTGCAAAAGCATAATTAATGTGAGTCAATTTTTCTGCAGCAATAAGTGCAGGATCATAATTTTCATAACCAGCAACATAACCGATTATTTTTAAATCTTTAACACTGTTATTATTAGTTTTAACTTCTTTTGAACAATTGGAAAAAAGCATCATAAAACAGATACATGCAACCGAGCTTATTAAAATATTAGAATTTCTAATGATCATAATTTTTTTAATATTTATAGGCTA
The DNA here is from genome assembly GCA_905181765.1 of Flavobacteriales bacterium UBA6772. Taxonomy (GTDB): domain Bacteria; phylum Bacteroidota; class Bacteroidia; order Flavobacteriales; family Flavobacteriaceae; genus Polaribacter. Next base: position 24,287 of record CAJIYW010000006.1, read on the forward strand.
TTATCTTTAGTAAACTGAATAACTTCGCTAAGCTTTCCAAAAGCCAAAGCTACAACTGTATCTGCCGCACCATAATAAATTGCTAATTTATCTTCTTCAACATCATGCAAAGCAGCACATGGGAAAACCACATTTGGTACATCACCAACCATTTCATATTGTTCAGCAGGTCCTAACAAATAAGGTTGTGTTCTATATTTTACTTTATCAGGTTCCTTTTCGTCTAAAAGTGCAGTTCCCATTGCATATCTAAAACCATTACAGGTATTAATTACCCCATGATAAATCATTAACCAACCTTCGTCTGTTAAAATAGGAATTGGCCCTGCACCAATTTTTGTACACTGCCAAGCACTATCTTCAAAAGCAGTTGCTTTCATCACACAGCGATGTTCTCCCCAATATTTCATATCTGGACTATAACTAATATAAATATCTCCAAATGGTGTATGGCCATTATCACTTGGACGACTTAACATAGCATATTTCCCATTTATTTTCTGCGGAAATAATACACCGTTTCTATTAAAAGGCAAAAAGGCATTTTCGCATTGAAAAAATTCTTTAAAATCGAAGGTATACCCAATACCAATTGTTGGACCATGATAGCCATTACACCAAGTAATCCAATAACGGTCTTCAATAAACACTACTCGTGGATCGTATTTATAATCAGAAGCTATCATTTCAGTGTTACCAGCTTTCATTTTTATAGGCTCATGATTAATAACCCAATCGATACCATTCTTGCTAAAACCTGCAAAAATATTCATTTGCACTGCTTTGTTATCACATCTAAAAACGCCTGCATAACCATCGTTAAACTGCACAACAGCACTATTAAAAATACTATTAGAACTTGGTATGGCATACCTATCTATTATAGGATTTGCACTATAACGCCAAATTACATCTTTAGAATCCTTTGGTTTTTCTTGCCAAGGAATAGTTGCCTTTTCTATTGTCAATTTAATCATTTTTTTTATTAATCATTTATTTTTTTCACTCTATCTAACCAAGTGTACTTCAAAATAACGGAGGTTATTAAGAAAACAACCAAAGATATTATTGCTTTTGGGTAATCTCTTATCACAAAATAAATTGGCAGTATAATCATACTAGATTGCCAAACAATGCCAATAGCACAATTTAACATATCTTTCCAGAAATCAGTATTCTTTTTAATACTAAAATCTTCTTTTAATAATTCTTTATATACAGGACTCCACCATCCCCAAGGTCTAACCGTTTTATAAAATGACTTTAAGGTATCCATAGGAGTTGGTTTTGTTAGGTAAGTGCCTAAAAAAGAACCTAATAATGATATTATAAAAATGATTGGAAACAAATAAATAGCATGCTGGTGAGATAAATCATAAAGCAATGTATCCTCACTAAGATTTCCTTTATTTTGGTCTAACATAAATTGAAAAGATGCTACGACTAAACCTGAGAACATTCCCCAAAAATATCCCCAGCCATTAAAACGCCACCAAATCCATTTTAAAAAATTAGCAGCAACATATCCTCCAAAAAGAGCAGAGGTAATCCATAAGGTAAGAGAATTAATGGAGTCTGCAAAAAACCCCATAAATACCCCTAAAGCAACCAATGATAAGGAAGCTATATGACTTGCTTTTATATAATGTTTATCACTAGCATTTGGTTTGAAATATTTTTTATAAATATCATTTACAATATATGCAGGACCTGCATTCACAAATGCTGAAAAAGTGGACATAAAAGCGGCTAACAAACCAGCTAATAATAAACCTTTAATACCAACAGGTATATGAAAATTAATAACTTTTGGCAACAACACTTCTAAATCTCCACCATTTAGAGAAGGATTCGTGATCATTTCTGGACTTAAAGTAACCAAGGCAATAACCACTACTCCGCCTATTAATAAATATCTTGGAATAAATAAAATCAAATTCGTAAAGCCACTCATGTATGCAGCTTCTTTTACCGTTTTTGTAGATAATATTCGTTGCATATCAAAACTAGGAGTAGGGCCCGCAATACTTGCAAAAAAACCTTTAAATAATGTCATTCCTATAAAAGCTCCAAACATTTTAAATCCCTCGGAATCAATTAAATCATTAAAGGCTTGGAATTTTCCGCTCCAATGGGTTTCTAATTCCCAATCAAAAAATACGTTTCGCCATTCTGCTGTAATAACATTGTTTATTTCAGCATCACTTATTGAATAAAAAGCATACCCTGCCACTAATATCCCTGCAATAACCATAATTCCGTATTGTAGCACTTCCGTTGCTACAACCGAAAACATACCGCCTTTAATGGTGTAAATTGTTGTTAAGAATATGATGATTAATGCGTAGGATTGTTCAGAATTTAATAGCACTGATTCACCCATTTGCCATGCAAGATCCCATGGCAATATGATGGTCATAAACTTTCCAACACCTTCAAAAAAGTATGCGATAAATCCAATGGCTGCAATAATAGCAAAAACAGCAACAATCATGTGCGAAGCTCTACCTGCTTTTTTGTCCCCAAACCGTGTTAAAATCCATTCTGATCCTGTCATTATATTTGACCTTCGAATCCAAACGGCTAAAAACATCATTACGAATATTTGATTCCAAATAGGCCAGAGCCACATAAACATAAAACTCTTTACACCATACAAAAATAGAATTCCAACCATCCAAGCTGTTCCAGAAACATCGAACATTCCAGATCCATTACTTAAACCCAAATAATACCATTTAATAGATTTTCCTCCTAAAAAATAGGAATCTAATCCTTTCGATGCTTTTTTAGAAACCCAAATACCTAATGAAATGGTTAGAATGATATAAATTGCTATTATTGATATATCTATATTGTTCATATGATTAAAATCTTATTGGATACCCCAACTTTTATTTGGGTTTTCTCCCATGACAGAAATACCGTTATCAGGACTAACTTGAAGCATTCCAAAAGGAACTGTTGCACCAGGATATGTATGTCCATGGCCTGATGTTCCAATAAAAGGATCTACATATTTTACGTAGGACTTTTCATCTTTATGAACTTGCTTATTACAAGCAAATAGCGGCAAGAAAAATAATATAGCTATATTCGTCTTTTTGATATTGTTTTTCATAGTTTGATTTATTTCGAGTAAATATTGAAAAAAACAACTGTTTGACGAATAAAATTAGACGGACGACAATGGACTTCCGTTAAACGTTATAAAACACAAATATGCAACCAAATAAATTATTTATTGTTACTCGAAGGCATCATGTTCTTTTTTGGTCTGTTTACTTTTTATTTAACATACTTCGCTGGGGTAATTATTTTGATGATTATTTATATTCATTAAAAACAAATATCATTGGATTTCCTGTTCATATGATTTTAGCTTATTTAAATATCTTTGTTTTAATGCCAAAATTCGTTTATAAACGAAAATATTTTTCTTATGTAATTTTTCTCTTTGGTTCTCTATTATTTATGGTTTTTATAAAATTTAATCTTACTTTTTATCTAGTAAGTGAAAATATTTGGCCAGAAGGACCTGAAGTTATTCATGATTTTAATTTTAGTTATGTTATTGATATGATGATAGGAGAATTATATGTAATGACTTTTGTAACAGCTATTAAAATAACTATGAATTTGCTTGAAGAACAGAAAAGAATTGCTGCTTTAAAGAATTTACAATCTGATACTGAACTTTTATTTTTAAGATCACAAATTTCACCTCATTTCTTTTTTAATACTTTAAATAATATTTATTCATTATCTTTAGAAAAGTCAGAAAAAACTCCTAAAATAATATTAAAACTTTCTGAACTAATGCGTTATCTTCTTTATGAAACAAAAACAAAGAGACAAAGTTTGGAAAAAGAACTTATTTGTATTCAAAATTATTTAGATTTAGAGAAAATAAGATATGGTGATTTATTAAAAGTAGATACACAAATAAGTGGAGATATTTTTGATAAGAAAATTGCACCTATATTATTACTCTCATTCATTGAGAACGCATTTAAACATGGGGCAAATAAAATTATTGGTAATGTAAAAATTGATATCAATTTTAAAGTAGTAGAAAATTTTCTCTACTTCACTATTTCAAATCCCATACCCAAAATCGTAAAACAAAAACAAAATATTACTCAATCCGGTGGTATTGGTCTAAATAATGTTAAAAAAAGGCTTGCTTTAGGATACGATTCTAATGAATATGATTTGCATATTGATGATAATAATAAGCTATTTACTGTAAACCTTAAAATAAAAGTATAATGATAATTAATTGTATAATTATTGATGATGAGCCTTTAGCTATCAAAGTGATAAAAAATCATTTGCTGGAAATTGATAAAGTTAACATTATTGATACTTTCAATAGCGCCATTGAAGCTTTAAATTTCCTGAAAGAAAATACCATAGACTTAATTTTTTTAGATATTAATATGCCATTATTAGATGGTATAAATTTTATAAAAAGTTTAGAAATAAAGCCATTAATTATTATTACAAGTGCTTATGATGAATATGCTGTAAAAACATACGAATTAGAGGTACTAGATTACTTGGTAAAACCAATATCTTTTCCTAGATTTTTAAAAGCAATTAATAGAGTTAGAAAAGAGACTGATTCTAATAGCTCCACTAACAATTTAAAAATTACTAAAAGAGAACATCTTTTTATTAAAGTAGATAAAAAGAAAATGCAAAAAATCTATTTAGATGAAATTTTAGTTATTGAATCTTTAAGAGATTATTTAAAAATAAGTACGCTTACAAACAGGTATATTATACACAGTACTTTAACTAGTTTTACAGATAAATTACCTTCAAATAATTTTATTCGAATACATAGATCTTTTACCATAGCAATAGATAAAATTGAAGTAGTTCAAGGAAATAGTGTAGAAATTGACGGAATCAAGTATGTTATTGGTAGGTCATATATCGAAAATGTTAAAAAACAAATTCTAGGTTAGTCTATTCTAATTTTAATTCACTTTTTAAAAAAGGTGTTTATTCTATAATCTAAAGGCTTTAGGATATTTGTCTAAACGTTTAACTTTTTGTAGAAATTTAATAGAACCGTTGGGTGATGAAGATTACTTTATAGTTCATATTTCTAATGATAACTCATTCTACAATATGAAAAAAAATACATCAAAAAATCAGTTATACCCCTTAAATATATAGAAATAATTCGCTTTTGGGTTTCTAAAGATGGTATCGTCTTAAGGGATTAGTGTTTCCATTGAATAAACTATAATCAAAATAAGTACCTATTAATGGGTTTACGTAATCTACAAGATTCGTTTGTTGTAGTGTGGTGTTTTCAATTAGAATAGATCTGCTATTACAAGCTGTAATGATAATTATTATAAAAAGTATACCAATTCGAAATATTACTTTTTTCATACTTCTAATTTTGATTAACAAACTTTAAATTTTAACTTTAATATTTTAATAGTACACAAAATACTCTTTATTTTTCAAAGACTTTAAAAACTTTTAAGCCATACCAACTGATATATATAAAACATAACAACGGTAGTATGAAAGAAAAATTAACTTCAGAAACTCCAAAAATTTTCAAATCATTTACAGCAGTTCCCCCTGCATCTATTATTATTCCTTGCATTTTTGGCATTAAAGCACCTCCAACAATTGCCATTACTAGTCCAGCAGCTCCAATTTTAGATTCTTCCTCATTTAAGCCACTAAGAGCTATCCCGTAAATCGTTGGAAACATTAAAGACATACAAAATGAAACCCCTACTAAACTATACAAGCCATAAATGCCTTCAATGAAAATGGTAGTCAAACAAAAAACTACTGCTAACAACGCAAAGTACATTAATAATTTTCCAGCACTTATAAAACGTAACAAATAGGTACCAATAGCTCTACCAATTAAAAATACAATAAAAGCAATAAATTGATAATTAGCGGCATTACCACTATTCATTCCAATACCCTCTGCGTATTGATATATATAGGTCCAACACATAATTTGAGCACCCACGTAAAAAACTTGTGCAACGACTCCTAAAACATATTTTTTATTTTTGCCTAAAACTTTAAAGGTATCCTTAATACTTGGTATTTCTCCAGAGTCTCTAACCTGTGGCATTTTACAAACTGCTATTAAAATAAAAACAGCCATTATTACCAATCCAAGAATAACATAGGGATCACGTATTACCAATAAATCTGTAGTTCTAATTAATGTTTTTTTAGCCTCAAGCAATGCACTGTAATTTTCTATATCGTCTGATTGTAATTTTTTTAAAACAAAGTATTGAGCAACTAATAAGCCCGCAATTAGTCCTAAAGGATTAAAAGCTTGTGCTAAATTCAAACGCTGAGTTGCAGTTTCTGGAGCACCCATTGCTAAAATATAAGGATTAGCCGTAGTTTCTAAAAAAGCCAAACCAAATGTTAAAATATAAAGCCCCAAACAAAAAAACCAAAACTGTTCGGTAACCGCAGCAGGATAAAATAATAAAGCTCCTATGGAATATAATGCCAAGCCTACTAAAATTCCGGTTTTATACGAATACTTTCTAACAAATAAAGCTGCAGGCAATGCCATACAAAAATAACCTCCATAAAATGCCATTTGCACCCAAGCTGCTTGTGAGTTGGATAGTTCCAATACTTTTTTAAAAGCTTGAACCATTGGATCTGTAATAGCATTGGCAAAACCCCAAAGCGCAAATAATGAAGTTATTAAAATAAAAGGAATTAATACCTTTTTAGAAACAATAGGTTTTTTCATGTTTTATTAAAATTTTATTGATAAAAAAGAAAAAAACTAGACTCTCTAGTTCTTTTCTACGTAATTAACAAAAAAAAATATCTCACTTTGTTAATTATAGTAAACCTTAAATTAGGTTTACCCTATGTGTGTAAGATAACTAATTTTAAATTAATAGGTTTTTTTTAATTTTCTTCTATTGAAGAATTTAGTCTTTGTTATTTAATTTAACTAAATATAACGTATTTTATACTATTTGGAGTTCTTCTATATCTACAACAGCACTTGTAATATGGCTGCCACCAATATCTATACCTATGGCTATTTTTTTGTTCATTATTTTTATATTTTTGTCTTAATTTTCTCTTTTTTAAGGAGAAAGAGGGGAATTATTTCGTGCGTCCCAGAAAGGAATCCTGAACAAGCATAGAAACCCAAATTCTTTGCAAGAATTTTGTCTTTTTTATTTTGCAAAAAAAAAACACAAACAAGTTTGGTTTTTTTGGAAAAGAAAAACCCACAACTAATGTTGTGGGTTTCTTTTTGCGGAGAAAGAGGGATTCGAACCCCCGGACCTGTTACAGTCAATAGTTTTCAAGACTACCGCATTCGACCGCTCTGCCATTTCTCCAGTAGTCTCATAAGGTATTCCCTTAATGCGGGTGCAAATATAGATTGAATATTTAATTCTAAAAAACAAAAAAGCTATTATTTTTTATCTTTCTTGAATATAATTAAATTTTCAATCTATCTTATTCATAATCAAGTACTGTTGCAATAAAGAAAAATATAGGAATCGTTATAAAAGCATAAAATTTAGAAATTACTTATATTCACTTTAGTATATTTGTAAAATAATTTAACATAAAAAAAATGTCATTTAATTCTTTTGGAAATTTATTAAGAGTTACAACTTATGGTGAATCTCATGGAACTGCCATTGGTGGTATTATAGATGGTTTTCCTGCTGGTTTAGAAGTGAACCTTGATGCTATTCAAGAGGAGTTAAATAGACGCAAACCTGGGCAATCTAAAATTGTTACTCAACGTAAAGAACCAGATACCGTAGAATTTCTTTCAGGTATTTTTGAAGGAAAAACAACAGGAACCTCAATTGGCTTTATTATTAGAAATACCAATCAGAAATCTAAAGACTACAATCATAACACAAATGTTTATAGACCTTCTCATGCAGATTTTACCTATGATCAAAAATATGGATTTAGAGATTTTAGAGGTGGAGGTCGCAGCTCTGCAAGAGAAACTGCAAATTGGGTAGTTGCTGGTGCTTTAGCCAAACAACTAATTTCATCCATAGAAATAAATGCATTCACCTCTTCTGTTGGTGAAATTTTTATGGAAAAACCATATCAAGAATTAGACTTTTCTAAAACAGAAAGTAATATTGTTCGGTGTCCTGATGAAGCTTCAGCTGAGAAAATGATTACCAAAATACAAGAAATTAGAAAAGCAGGTGATACCATTGGTGGAACAATTACTTGTGTTGCACAGAATGTTCCTGTAGGCTTAGGTGAACCAATTTTTAATAAACTACATGCCGAACTAGGTAAAGCAATGCTTTCTATAAATGCTGTAAAAGGTTTTGAATTTGGTAGTGGGTTTTGTGGTTCGAAAATGAAAGGTACAGAACATAATGATGTGTTTAATGCTGATGGATCTACTAAAACAAATCTATCTGGTGGAATTCAAGGTGGAATAAGTAACGGAATGGATATCTATTTTAGGGTAGCCTTTAAACCTGTTGCAACTATTATGAGCTCTCAACAGACTATTAATTCTGAAAGTGAAGTGACAGAAATTACTGGTAAAGGAAGACATGACCCTTGTGTTGTGCCAAGAGCAGTGCCAATAATAGAGGCTATGACTGCATTAGTTTTAGCAGATTTTTGGTTGCTAAATAGAACAAGACAGATTTAAAAATTACTTTAAATTTATTTATTTACTTTCGTTCATATAATTCAATCTAAATTAAAGTTTATGTTTGTAATGTATTTCCATTTTAAGGAATAGGAGATATTGGATAAAATAGCAAACCTTATTCTAAAATAATCTACAACAGAAAGCTTAAGATAGAATATATCGTATTATTTAAAGTTGAAAAAAATACTAATGAATAGTAAAAGGTTGTATTTTATTGATATTATTCGTGCTTTTGCAATTCTAATGATGCTGCAAGGACACTTTATAAATACACTCTTAGCAGATTCCTATAAAAATATAAACGCTATTCCTTATTCTGTGTGGTCTTACTTCAGAGGAATTACCGCACCAACGTTTTTTACTATTTCAGGTTTAATTTTCACCTATTTATTGCTAAAGGCAAAAGAAAAAGGACAAGATAAACTACGAATGCGAAAGGGAATTGTAAGAGGTTTTTTTCTTATTGGTGTTGGTTACTTGCTTAGAATACCATTCTTGTCTTGGTTTTCTGGCTATTTTAATAGCTATTTTTTAGTTATTGATGTTTTGCAGTGTATTGGTTTAAGTCTTATAATAGTTGTTGTAATCTATTACTTATGTGCAAAAAGAGTACTACTATTTTCTTTTATATTATTAGTTCTAGGCTTTTTAATTTTTCTCTCAGAACCATTATACCGTAACATAAGTTTTGACACCCTTCCTGCGCTTCTAAATAATTATCTTTCAAAAGATAACGGTTCTATATTTACAATTACCCCTTGGTTTGGATATATTGCATTTGGAGCATATATAGCGACATTATTTCATAAGTATTCAAATAGACCTCAACTTTAAAAAAATAACAGTCTTATCTTTCTTTATATTAGGTTGGATCTTAATTATTTATTCTTCTGATATCTTAATTTTACTCCATGAATTAATGAATATTCAATTATTTTTAGATGCTGCAAACTATAATTATTTATTTACAAGACTAGGAAATGTATTTTTATACTTTTCTTTTTTCTATGCATTTGAAAATTATTTAAAGTTTCCATTAATTTTAAAAATCGGACAAAAAACATTATCTATTTATGTAATTCATTTTACGATTATTTATGGAAGTTTTGTGGGTATTGGATTAAATAGAATTATTGGAAAAACATTAACTCCTTGGCAAGCCATTTTTGGCGCATTGTTCTTTATTACTATTGTCTGCTTTATTTCTTTTCATTATGTAAAAACAAATGCATTTTTATACAAGCATTTGAGAAGTATATTTAAAAAATAATAAGCAATTCCATAGTATCTATAATATCTTAAAAGAAGGATATTACTACTCCTCCGTTCAAAAAAAAAGTAGCTTAGATATCATATGATCTTCACTACTCTTTTAATGTATATTTAAATAAGTGTTATGCTTGACCTGTTGGTCCAAAGTTCATTGGAACTGGCGGACGCTCATAATCCTTAATTTCACCGTTAGCCTGTTCAAATTTCCTAACATTATCTGCTAAAGCCTTTGCCAACCTTTTTGCATGCTGTGGAGTTAATATAATTCTAGATTTTACTTTTGCCTTTGGTACACCTGGCATTATATTAATAAAATCTACAATAAATTCTGAAACAGAATGATTGATAATAGCCAAATTAGAGTAGGTTCCTTCTGCGATGGCTTGATCTAATTCTATATTTAATTGTCCGTCTTTGTTTTTATTTTCTTCCATAATTTATTTAATTTTCAACTTATTTAGCACCTGAAAGGTACAAAAAATAAAAAAGTTGAATTGAATTCTATAAAAAACTTACAGAACACAATTCAACTTTTAAATATTCAACTTTTAACTAGTAAAAGTTATTAGAAACTCTTTTCTATTTCGTCTTTAGGACCAACTAGAATTTTTTCATAAGACCTCATACCTGTTCCTGCTGGTATTCTCTTACCAACAATCACATTTTCTTTTAAGCCTTCTAATGTATCTATTTTACCACTTACAGCAGCCTCGTTTAATACTTTTGTAGTCTCCTGGAAAGAAGCTGCAGAAATAAACGATTTTGTTTGAAGTGATGCTCTTGTAATTCCTTGTAAAACTTGCTCTGCCGTTGCTGGCTTCGCGTCTCTTGCTTCTACTAAGTTTTGATCATTTCTTCTTAATAAAGAATTTTCATCTCTTAATTGACGTGCAGAAACAATTTGACCTGGTTTTAAGTTCTCAGAATCTCCAGCCTCTTCAACAACCTTCATTCCGTAAATTGCATCGTTGTCTTTGATAAAGTCAATTTTATGAATTAATTGATTCTCTAAGAATAAAGTATCTCCAGAATCAATAATTTTAACTTTACGCATCATTTGACGAACGACTACTTCAAAATGTTTGTCGTTAATTTTCACACCTTGTAAACGATATACTTCTTGTATTTCATTTACTAAGTATTCTTGCACTGCAGAAGGTCCTTTTATTCTTAAAATATCTGAAGGAGTTGTTGCTCCGTCTGATAATGGCATACCTGCTTTAATAAAGTCATTTTCCTGAACTAAAATTTGGTTAGAAAGTTTTACTAAATACTTACTAATATCTCCAGTTTTAGATTCTACGATAATTTCTCTATTACCACGTTTAATTTTCCCGAAAGAAACAACACCATCAATCTCTGAAACTACAGAAGGGTTCGATGGGTTACGCGCTTCAAATAATTCTGTTACACGTGGTAAACCTCCAGTAATATCTCCAGCTTTACCAGATTTTCTTGGAATTTTAACTAACGTATGACCAGATTCTACCATATCATTGTCATTCACCATTAAGTGAGCACCAACTGGTAAACTATAAGAACGCAAAGCAGTACCATCTTTATCTTCAACAATTAAAGAAGCAATTAATTTCTTGTTCTTAGAATCAATCATTACCATTTCTTGGAAACCTGTTTGCTCATCAACTTCTACAGAATAGTTAACACCCTGTTGTAAGTTATCGAACTTCACTTTTCCTCCAAACTCAGAAACAATTACACCATTAAATGGATCCCATTGCACAATTACATCTCCTTTTTTGATTGTTTTTCTGTCTTTATCAAAAATAACAGAACCGTAAGGGATAATATTTGTACTCTGCGTAATACCTGTTTTCTTATTTATAATTTTAATCTCTGCAGTTCTAGAAATAACGATATCTGTTGCATTACCGTCATTATCTTTACCTGATACAGTTCTTAAATCCTCTATCTTTACAGTTCCTTCAAACTTAGCAATTAACTTATTCTCTTCAGAAATGTTTCCTGCAACCCCACCAACGTGGAATGTACGCAATGTTAACTGTGTACCTGGCTCTCCAATAGATTGTGCCGCAATTACACCAACTGCTTCACCAATTTGTACTTTGTTAAGAGTAGATAAACTCTGCCCGTAACATTTTGCACAAATACCTCTAGTAGATTCACATGTTAACGCAGATCTAACTTGTACAGAATCAATACCAGACTTTTCAACAGCAATCGCTAGTTTAGAAGTAATTGGTTCGTTTGCTTGTAAAATTATTTCTTCTGTTAAAGGATGATATACATCATTTAAAGAGACACGTCCTTCAATTCTATCTGATAAAGATTCTACTATCTCATCATTTTTCTTTAATGGATTAACCTCTAAACCTCTTAATGTACCACAGTCTTCTTCATTAACAATAACATCTTGTGAAACATCTACCAATCTACGTGTTAAATAACCAGCATCTGCCGTCTTTAAAGCCGTATCTGCAAGTCCTTTACGTGCACCGTGAGTTGAGATAAAATATTCAAGAATTGATAACCCTTCCTTAAAGTTAGAAAGAATTGGATTCTCAATAATTTCTCCACCACCTGCTGTAGATTTTTTAGGTTTTGCCATTAATCCACGCATACCTGTTAACTGACGAATTTGTTCTTTAGAACCCCTTGCACCAGAATCAAGCATCATGTATACCGAGTTGAAACCTTGTTGATCTTCACGTAAACGTTTCATAGATAATTCAGTTAAATCGTTATTGGTTCTTCCCCAAATATCAATTACCTGATTGTAACGCTCTTTTTGCGTTAACATACCCATGTTATAATTACCAACAATAACTTCTACCTCTTTATTAGCAGCATCAATCATTCCTTGTTTTTCCTTAGGAATAATAATATCACCTAATGAGAAAGATAAACCACCTTGGAAGGCGAATTTATATCCCATATTTTTTATTTCATCTAAGAAATCTCCTGTTGTAGGAATATCTGTAGCTTTTAAAATACCACCAATAATTCCACGTAAGTTTTTCTTAGTCAATACCTCATTAATATAACCAGCTTTCGCAGGAACAACTTCGTTAAATAAAACTCTACCAACGGTAGTTTTTATAATTCTTCTAACTTGCTCTCCGTTCTCGTCTATATCTAAAGTTCTTACTTTAATACCAGCATTTAAGTCTACCATTTCTTCGTTAAAAGCAATCGTTACTTCTTCTGGTGAATAAAAAGTTAATCCTTCTCCTTTAATCTTCACTTCCGGAGTAGAAATTCTTTCTTTAGTCATATAATATAATCCAAGTACCATATCCTGAGAAGGAACTGTTACTGGTGCTCCATTTGCAGGGTTTAAGATATTATGAGAAGCCAACATTAATAATTGTGCTTCTAAAATAGCTTCTGGTCCTAATGGTAAGTGAACTGCCATTTGATCTCCATCAAAATCGGCATTAAAGGCAGAACATGCAAGTGGATGTAACTGTATTGCTTTCCCTTCAATTAATTTTGGTTGAAAAGCTTGTATACCCAGTCTGTGTAAAGTTGGCGCTCTGTTTAATAAAACAGGGTGTCCTTTAATTACATTTTCTAAAATATCCCAAACAACTGGTTCTTTTCTATCTATTATTTTCTTTGCAGATTTAACTGTTTTTACAATTCCTCTTTCAATTAATTTTCTAATTACAAAAGGCTTATAAAGCTCAGCTGCCATATCTTTTGGGATACCACACTCTGATAATCTTAATTCTGGTCCAACAACAATTACTGAACGTGCTGAATAATCTACACGTTTTCCTAATAAATTCTGACGGAAACGTCCTTGTTTACCTTTTAAAGAATCTGATAAAGATTTTAAAGGTCTGTTAGATTCAGTTTTTACTGCAGATGATTTACGCGTATTGTCAAATAAAGAATCTACAGACTCTTGTAACATACGTTTTTCGTTACGTAAAATAACTTCCGGAGCTTTTATCTCTACCAATCTTTTTAAACGATTGTTTCTAATAATAACTCTTCTGTATAAATCATTTAAATCTGAAGTAGCAAAACGACCTCCATCTAACGGAACTAACGGTCTCAATTCTGGTGGAATTACCGGAACTGCCTTCATTATCATCCATTCTGGATTGTTTTCTCTATTCTTCTGAGAATCTTTAAATGCTTCAACAACATTTAAACGTTTTAATGCTTCAGTTTTACGCTGTTTAGATGTTTCAGTATTCGCTTTGTGTCTTAAATCAAAAGATAATTGCTCTAAGTCTATTCTAGCTAATAAATCAATCAAACACTCAGCTCCCATTTTAGCTATAAACTTATTAGGGTCTGTGTCATCTAAATATTGGTTTTCTTGCGGAATTGCATCAACAATATCTAAGTATTCTTCCTCTGTTAAGAAATCCATTTTTTGTAATGGTTCTCCTTCTACATTCTTAGCAATACCTGGCTGAATTACTACGTAACGTTCGTAGTAAATAATCATATCTAACTTTTTAGATGGCAAACCTAAAAGGTATCCCATTTTGTTAGGTAATGATCTAAAGTACCAAATATGAGCAACTGGCACCACTAAATTAATGTGACCAACTCTATCTCTACGTACTTTTTTCTCTGTTACTTCTACTCCACATCGGTCACAAACAATTCCTTTGTAACGTATTCTTTTGTACTTACCACATGCACATTCGTAATCCTTTACAGGACCAAAAATACGCTCACAAAATAAACCATCTCTTTCTGGTTTGTGTGTACGGTAGTTTATAGTTTCTGGTTTTAAAACTTCACCTTTAGAAATTTCTAAAATTGCTTCTGGTGATGATAAACCAATTGAGATTTTGTTAAACTTTTTTACAGTGTATTTCTCTTGTTTTCTTGCCATGTCTCTTGATAAGTATTCAGTTGGCAGTATTCAATTTCCAATAGTAGAAGTACTATTGGAAATTGGTTACTGAAAAAATTTATTCTTCTAATCTAACGTCTAAACCTAAACCTTTCAGTTCATGCATTAATACGTTAAATGACTCTGGTAAACCTGGTTCTGGCATAGCTTCACCTTTCACAATACTTTCGTATGTTTTAGCTCTACCCATTACATCATCAGATTTTACAGTTAAGATCTCTCTTAAGATACTAGACGCACCATATGCTTCTAATGCCCATACTTCCATCTCTCCAAAACGCTGTCCACCAAACTGTGCTTTACCACCCAATGGTTGTTGTGTAATTAACGAATATGGTCCTATAGAACGTGCATGCATTTTGTCTTCAATCATGTGACCTAACTTAATCATATAAATGATACCAACTGTTGCTGGTTGATCGAAACGTTTTCCTGTTCCACCATCATATAAATAAGTATGTCCAAATCTTGGCACACCTGCACTGTCTGTAATTACATTAATCTGATCTAAAGATGCACCATCAAAAATTGGTGTTGCATATTTAGTATCTAATTTCTGACCTGCCCAACCAAGAACAGTTTCATAAATTTGACCAATGTTCATACGAGAAGGTACACCTAACGGATTTAAAACGATATCCACCGGAGTTCCATCTTCTAAGAAAGGCATGTCTTCTGCTCTAACAATACGAGCTACAATACCTTTGTTACCGTGACGTCCTGCCATCTTATCTCCTACTTTAAGTTTACGCTTTTTAGCGATGTAAACTTTAGCAAGTTTTAAAATTCCCGCAGGCAATTCATCTCCAACAGAGATTGTGAATTTTTGACGACGTAAAGAACCTTGTAAATCGTTTACTTTAATTTTATAGTTGTGAACTAATTCACCAACTAAAGAATTTAAAGCAGTATCCGTTGTCCAAGAACCTGTTAAATGAACATAATCATCAACAGAGTTTAACATTTTAAGTGTGTACTTTTTACCTTTTGGTAAAACCTCTTCTCCTAAATCATTAAAAACTCCCTGAGATGTTTTTCCGCTAATTAAAGTGAATAATTTTTCAATTAACTCATCTTTTAATACTTCAAACTTCCCAACAAAAGAAGATTCTAAAGTAGCTACTGCTTCTTTATCTCTTAATCTCTTGCTCTTATCTTTAACAGCTCTTCTAAATAATTTTTTATCAATTACTACTCCTCTTAATGAAGGTGATGCTTTTAAAGATGCATCCTTTACATCTCCTGCTTTGTCTCCAAATATAGCACGTAATAATTTCTCCTCTGGAGTTGGATCAGATTCTCCCTTTGGTGTAATCTTACCTATTAAGATATCACCTGGGTTTACTTCTGCTCCAATTCTTATCATTCCATTATCATCTAAGTCTTTCGTAGCTTCTTCAGAAACATTCGGGATATCATTAGTTAATTCTTCAATTCCTAATTTTGTATCTCTTACGTCTAAAGAATACTCATCAATATGAATAGATGTAAATATATCTTCACGAACAACTTTTTCTGAAATTACAATTGCATCCTCAAAGTTATACCCTTTCCAAGGCATAAAGGCTACTTTCATATTTCTTCCTAAAGCTAATTCTCCTTTTTGTGTTGCATAACCTTCACAAAGAACTTGTCCTTCTGTAACTCTATCTCCTCTTTCTACAATCGGTTTTAGGTTAATAGAAGTACCTTGGTTGGTTTTTCTAAACTTAATCAAGTTATAAGAAACTTCATCAGAGTCAAAACTTACCATTTTCTCTTCTTCCGTTCTATCGTACTTGATTGTAATTTTGTTTGCATCAACATACTCTACTACACCAGCTCCTTCAGCATTTATTAGAATACGAGAATCTTTTGCAACTCTGCGCTCTAATCCTGTACCTACAATTGGAGATTCTGGACGTAATAACGGCACTGCTTGACGCATCATGTTAGACCCCATTAATGCACGATTGGCATCATCATGTTCTAAAAACGGAATTAAAGATGCCGATATAGAAGCAATTTGATTTGGTGCAACATCCATATAATTAATCTCATCTGGATTAACAACTGGAAAATCACCCTCTTCACGAGCAATAACTCTGTCTAAAACAATACTACCGTCTTTATTTAACTCTAAATTAGATTGGGCAATTTTCATACCTTCTTCTTCCTCAGCACTTAAATAAATAGGCTCTTCATTGCCAACAACACCATTCTCAACTTTTCTATATGGAGTTTCAATAAAACCTAGATTGTTCACCTTTGCAAATACAGAAAGTGAAGAAATTAAACCAATGTTTGGTCCCTCTGGGGTTTCAATTGGACATAAACGACCATAATGAGTATAGTGGACATCACGCACCTCGAAACCAGCTCTTTCCCTAGATAAACCACCCGGTCCAAGTGCAGATAATCTACGCTTGTGGGTAATCTCTGCTAACGGATTTGTTTGATCCATAAACTGAGATAACTGATTCGTACCAAAAAATGAGTTAATTACAGATGATAATGTTTTTGCATTAATCAAATCAATAGGTGTAAACACTTCGTTATCACGTACATTCATACGCTCACGAATTGTTCTAGCCATACGTGCTAAACCAACACCAAACTGGCTTGCTAATTGCTCACCAACAGTTCTTACACGTCTATTAGATAAGTGATCAATATCATCAACTTCTGCTTTAGAGTTGATCAATTCGATTAAATATTTAATTATCGTTATAATATCTAATTTAGATAAAACTTTCTGATCAATTGGTTCATTTAACTGAAGTTTGGTGTTCATTCTAAAACGACCTACCTCACCTAAATTATAACGTTGTTCAGAAAAGAATAACTTATCTATAATACCTCTTGCCGTCTCTTCATCTGGCGGTTCAGCATTACGAAGTTGTCTATATATATGTTCTACAGCTTCTTTTTCAGAATTTGTAGGATCCTTTTGCAACGTATTATGAATAATCGCATAATCTGCCATGTCGTTGTCTTCCTTATGAAGTAAAACGGTTTTAGCACCTGCCTCAATTATTTCATCTATATGTTCTTTATCTAAAATAGTATCACGATCTAAAATAATTTCATTTCTTTCTATTGATACTACTTCACCGGTATCTTCATCTACGAAATCTTCATGCCAAGTTTTTAAAACTCTAGCAGCTAATTTGCGACCTAATACCTTTTTTAAACCTGCTTTCGAAACTTTCACTTCTTCCGCAAGATCAAAAATCTCTAAAATGTCCTTATCTCTTTCAAAACCAATGGCTCTAAATAATGTTGTTACGGGTAATTTTTTCTTTCTATCAATATAAGCGTACATCACTTGATTGATATCGGTAGCAAACTCTATCCAAGATCCTTTAAAAGGAATAACTCTTGCAGAGTATAATTTTGTACCGTTTGCATGAAAAGATTGTCCAAAGAAAACACCTGGAGATCTGTGTAATTGCGAAACTACCACACGCTCTGCACCATTAATTACAAAGGTACCTGAATTAGTCATGTAAGGTATTGTACCAAGATATACATCTTGCACAATCGTTTCGAAATCTTCGTGTTCTGGATCTGTACAGTATAATTTTAGACGTGCTTTTAAAGGCACACTGTGTGTTAATCCACGCTCAATACATTCCTGAATTGAATATCTAGGTGGATCTACAAAGTAATCTAAGAATTCTAATACAAATTGGTTTCTTGTATCAGTAATAGGAAAGTTATCCATGAAAGTTTTATACAAACCTTCTTCACCTCTTTCTTCTGCTTTAGTTTGAAGTTGGAAAAAATCTTGGAAAGATTTTACCTGAATATCCAAAAAGTCTGGATATTCCTTTATCATTTGCGAAGTAGCGAAATTGATCCTTTCAGTTGTGTTTTTCGTTGCCAAAAGAGAATATTTTTTTGATTAAAATCTGAATTAAAATAAAAAACGAATATATACACAAAATGGTTTAGGACTAAAAACACACGTTTTTAGTACCTAAACCTAAATTTGTTTTCCCGTTACGCCTAAACGCTTTCGGGAATAATAGCTTACTTAAGCTCTACCTCAGCTCCAGCTTCTTCCAAAGATGCTTTAAGCGCTGCTGCTTCATCTTTAGTTACACCTTCTTTTACTGCTGCTGGTGCACTATCAACGATGCCTTTAGCTTCTTTCAATCCTAAACCAGTTAATTCTTTAACTAATTTAACAACTGCTAACTTAGAACCACCTGCTGCTGTTAAAATAACATCAAATTCAGTTTGCTCTTCTGCTGCTTCTTCTCCTCCTGCTGCTGGTCCTGCAACTGCAACTGCTGCTGCTGCTGGCTCAATACCATACTCATCTTTTAAGATAGTAGCTAATTCATTAACTTCTTTAACTGATAAGTTAACTAATTGTTCTGCGAAATCTTTTAATTCTGCCATTGTAATTGTTTTTAAAAATTTTGTTTATTATAGTTTATTTGTGCGCGTAATTATTTTTCAGATAATGTCTTAAGAATACCTGAAAGTGTTTGTCCACCTGATTGTAATGCTGAAATAACATTCTTCGCAGGAGACTGTAATAAGCCAATGATCTCTCCGATAAGCTCTTCTCTAGATTTAATATCTACAAGTGCATCTAATTGATCATCTCCAATATAAATAGATTCTTCTGCAAAGGCACCTTTTAATAAAGGCTTCTCTTTAGATTTTTTTCTAAATTCTTTGATTAATTTTGCAGGAGCGTTAGCAGCCTCTGAAATCATCATTGAAGTATTTCCTTTTAATACCGTTGGTAAGTCTCCAAACTCTTTATCTGAGGCTTCCATTGCTTTTGCAAGTAAAGTATTCTTAACAACTGATAACTGAACACCTGCTTTAAAACAAGCTCTACGTAAATTAGAGGTAGTCTGTGCATTTAATCCAGAAATATCTGCTAAATATAAAGTATTTGTACCTGCTAATACTGCTGTTAAATCTTGTATTACTTGTGATTTCTCTTCTCTAGTCATGATTATAAGTTTTAACGTATTAAACAGCTTTCACCTCAACCTCAATACTAGGACTCATCGTACTAGACATAAAAACGCTTTTTACATACGTTCCTTTTGCAGTTGTTGGTTTCAATTTAATAATTGTTTGTATTAACTCGTTTGCATTTTCTTCAATTTTCTGAGCATCAAAAGATACTTTTCCAATTGCAGCATGAATAATACCAGTTTTATCGACTTTAAAATCGATTTTACCAGCCTTCACATCTGTAACAGCTTTTGCAACATCCATTGTTACTGTACCAGTCTTTGGATTTGGCATTAAACCTCTTGGGCCTAAAACTCGTCCTAAAGGACCTAATTTACCCATTACACTTGGCATCGTAATAATTACATCTACGTCTGTCCATCCTCCTTTAATCTTTTGAAGGTATTCATCTAATCCCACATAATCAGCACCTGCTGCTGTAGCCTCTGCTTCTTTATCTGGGGTTACTAATGCTAATACTTTTACATCTTTTCCTGTTCCGTGAGGTAATGTTACAACACCACGTACCATTTGATTCGCTTTACGTGGATCAACTCCTAAACGTATTGCTAAATCTACTGATGCATCAAACTTTACATTAGTAATGTCTTTGACTAGCGCTGAAGCTGCTGCTAAATCATAAGATCTAGAGCTATCTACCTTTGCGTAAGCTTCTTTTTGCTTTTTTGTTAATTTTGCCATTTTACTACTTTTTATAAAGTTTATGCTGGTGCATTACCTTTTACTGTTAATCCCATAGAACGTGCTGTACCTGCTATCATACGCATTGCTGAAGACATTTCAAAGGCATTTAAATCTACCATTTTATCTTCTGCAATAACTTTAATCTGATCCCAAGTAACTGATGCTACTTTTTTCCTGTTTGGTTCTCCTGAACCTTTTTTAATTTTGGCCGCTTCTAGTAACTGGACTGCTGCAGGAGGAGTTTTTATAAGAAAATCAAATGATTTATCTTTAAAAACAGTAATAACAACTGGTAAAACTTTACCCTGTTTGTCTTGCGATCTCGCATTAAACTGTTTACAAAACTCCATAATGTTAACACCAGCAGCTCCTAAAGCGGGTCCAACCGGCGGCGATGGATTCGCTGCGCCTCCCCTTACTTGTAACTTAACTACTTTACTAACTTCTTTTGCCATTTTAAAAATGTTTAATGATTTATTTTATGTTGGAAGCCAAAAAATAAATCGGTATTATATCTACTTGTGTAACAATTATATTTTTTCTACTTGCATATAACTTAATTCTAATGGTGTTTTTCTTCCGAATATTTTCACCATTACTTCAAGTTTACGCTTTTCTTCATTCACCTTTTCTATTGTACCATCAAATCCATTAAATGGACCATCTACAACTTTTACTGTTTCTCCTATGTTAAAAGGAATTGCAATATTTTCATCTTGAATAGAAAGTTCATCAACTTTACCTAGCATCCTATTTACCTCTGCCTTACGCATTGGAACAGGCTCACCTCCTTTTACTTCGCCTAAAAAACCGATAACACCAGTGATTCCTTTAATTACGTGGGGCACTTCACCTGAAAGGTTTGCTTCCACCATAATATAACCAGGGAAATAAACTTTCTCTCTGTGTACCTTTTTACCGTCTCTAATTTGAATTACTTTTTCTGTAGGAACGATAACTTGACTTACATAATCTGATAAACCAACACGTGATATTTCAGTTTCTATATAAGCCTTAACTTTATTTTCTTGTCCACCAATGGCTCTAACAACATACCATTTCATTACTGAATCAGTCGCCATTATTAGTTAGTTTTAAACATTGTGAAAAAATTATCTAAACCTGTTTGAAAAACATAGTCTATACCTGCTACTGCCAATGCAAACAAAATAGTAAACACAGCAACAGTTACTGTAGTTTTTTGAGCCTCTTCTTTTGAAACCCAAGTCATATGATTGCTTAGTTCCTCAAAAGAATCTTTAATATATTGTATAAACTTCATACTATTTGTTTGTTTTTTAGCACGGGCGGAGAGATTCGAACTCCCGACAGCTGGTTTTGGAGACCAGTGCTCTACCGCTGAACTACGCCCGTTTCTTATTCATTGATAAAGGCATCCCGATAAATCGGGACACCCTTTGTAAATTATAACTAGTAAACTAATTACTGTATTAGTCTATTAATTCAGTCACCTGACCAGCTCCAACTGTTCTACCACCCTCACGGATTGCAAAACGTAAACCAACATTTAATGCGATTGGTTGAATTAAGTCTACAGTAATTGTTAAGTTATCTCCTGGCATAACCATTTCAACACCTGCAGGTAAGTTAATAGTACCTGTTACATCTGTAGTTCTAACATAGAACTGAGGACGATAGTTGTTATGAAATGGAGTATGACGACCACCTTCTTCTTTTTTCAAAACATAAACTTCTGCCTTGAATTTAGCGTGTGGTGTTACAGAACCTGGCTTACAGATTACCATACCTCTCTTAATATCTTCTTTTGCAACACCTCTTAACAAGATACCTGCATTATCTCCTGCCTCACCTCTATCTAAGATTTGACGGAACATTTCAATACCAGTAACAGTAGAAGTCATTTTTTCAGCTCCCATACCAATAATATCAACAACATCCCCTGTATTAGCAATACCTGTTTCGATACGACCTGTAGCTACAGTTCCACGACCAGTAATTGAAAACACATCTTCAACTGGCATTAAGAAATCTTTTTCTACTTCTCTTAAAGGCTCCTCGATCCAAACATCTACAGCTGCCATTAATTCTAATACTGTATCAACCCATTTTTGATCACCGTTCAATGCACCTAATGCAGAACCAGCGATTACAGGTCCATTATCACCATCATATTCGTAAAAAGAAAGTAATTCTCTAACTTCCATATCTACTAATTCGATTAATTCTTCATCATCAACCATATCCACTTTATTCATGAATACAACCATACGAGGAATACCAACCTGACGACCTAATAAGATATGCTCTCTAGTTTGAGGCATTGGTCCATCTGTTGCAGCAACTACTAATATAGCACCATCCATCTGAGCAGCACCTGTTACCATGTTCTTAACGTAATCCGCGTGACCTGGACAGTCAACGTGCGCATAGTGACGATTTGCTGTTTGATATTCTACATGTGAAGTATTAATTGTAATACCTCTTTCCTTTTCTTCTGGTGCATTATCAATCTGATCAAAAGATCTAGCTTCAGAGAATCCTGCATCAGCTAATACTTTAGTAATAGCCGCAGTTAAAGTTGTTTTACCGTGATCTACGTGTCCGATAGTACCAATGTTTAAATGTGGTTTCGAACGGTCAAAAGTTCCTTTTGCCATAATTATTAATTTTTAATTCTTAGTTTAATTATATTTAGTTCTAATAATACTTGTTAAATGAGCCAGCGATGGGATTTGAACCCACGACCTCATCCCTACCAAGGATGCGCTCTACCAACTGAGCTACACCGGCTTTTGTTGGTAATCTTGAGCGAAAGACCGGGTTCGAACCGGCGACATTCAGCTTGGAAGGCTGACGCTCTACCAACTGAGCTACTTTCGCAAAATGTAAATTGTGGGGAGAGCAGGATTCGAACCTGCGAAGACGTAGTCAACGGAGTTACAGTCCGTCCTCGTTGGCCGCTTGAGTATCTCCCCTCTCATTTACTATTTCAATGAACAAATTGCTTTCACAATTTTTTATGTTTTTTAGAGCCGATGGAGGGACTCGAACCCACGACCTGCTGATTACAAATCAGCTGCTCTAGCCAGCTGAGCTACATCGGCATTTACTGCAAAAAACAAACCGCTATTTCTAACGGTCTGCAAATGTATAAAGTTTTTTTATATTTAAAAACATTTTATAATAATATTTTTGTTTTTTTTATCATTTTATGATATTACAGAATCTCGCTGCTTTTCTTTAGATCTTTTTAACTGTCTTTTTAGATTATCTACTGCAGCATTAACACCTTCTTCAAAGGTTTTTGTTTCCCTTTTTACGATTAGCTCACTACCCGGAATATTAATTTTTATTTCTGTAATTTTATTTTCTTTATCACTTGTTTTTTGAACTTTCAAAAAAACTTCTGCGTTTACTATCTTATCATGAAATTTTATCAATGCTGATACTTTACTCTCTATAAGATCTATTAATTGCTTATCTGCATTGAAATTTACTGATTGTGTGAATACTTTCATAAATAATTATTTTTTTTTGCTTCTAGGGTGAGCTTGATTATATACTTTTTTTATCGCATCAAGACTATTGTGCGTGTAGACTTGTGTAGATGCTAAAGAAGAATGCCCTAGCAATTCTTTAACTGAATTTAAATCTGCACCTTCATTTAAAAGGTGCGTTGCAAAAGAATGCCTTAAAATATGTGGACTCTTTTTCACCTTTGAAGATACTTGACTAAAATAAGAATTTATAATCCTGTAAACAAGCGTTTCATAAATTTTATTTCCTTTTGAAGTAATTAAAAGAAATTCTGAATCAAATTGATTTTTATTTCTTAATATTAGGTACTCATTTAAGGTATCCAATACAGATGCAAGTATTGGAACAAATCTTTCTTTGTTGCGCTTTCCTAGTACCTTTATAGTACAATTCGCTTTATTTACATCTCTCTCTTTTATATTTATTAACTCCGCTCTTCTAATTCCTGTTGAATACAATAACTCTACTAATAACTTATTTCTAATTGAGTCAAAATCTTTATTTTTATTAATATTTAAAATGACTTGATTAATTTCTTTAGATGTAAAAGGTACTTGTACTTTCTTTGGTACTTTTAGCGCTTTGTGCTTGGCAAGTGGATTTATTTCTATTAGTCCTGTTTTTTGAAGAAACTTATAAAAAGACTTTAAAGAACTAACCTTCCTGTTCACAGTATTGTTAGAAATATCTGCATCTATCAAGCTAACTACCCAACTTCTTACCTGCACGTAATTTACACTTACCAAGCTATCTTGACCATAAACTACTTCGCAAAAATCCTTAAAAGCTATAAGATCTGTTTTATAAGCCGTTATAGTATGCCTAGAATAACCTTTTTCCAACAAAAGATATTCTAAGAAAGGTGTAATATAATTATTAGCTATCAATACTTTTTAAATGTTTCTTTCAAAGTTACTAAAATTAAACGCAAAAAATCTCGTAACACTAATTCGTGTTACGAGATTTATATTATTGAATATAAGTTATTTCTAACCTACTTCTTCCTTGGTTCTTAAGCCTTGTACGTAAGAAGCTTTAATTCTTTGCGCTCTATTTGCTACAGAAGGTTTGGTGAAGTTCTTTCTAGCACGCAAGTTTTTCATCGTTTTTGTACGATCAAATTTTCTTTTGTAACGCTTTAAAGCTCTATCGATATTCTCTCCTTCTTTAATTGGTATAATTAACATAAGTTGGCACCTCCCTTCATAGTATCTTTATATTTTTGAATAGTAATTAAACTATTGGTTTATTTTTTGGACTGCAAATGTAATTACAAATTATGAAATAGCAATTAGTTTTTAGTTTTTAGTTTACAAGGAAGCTAAAGAACTAAGTTGCTGGCTTGTACTCTTTATTATCGATTACTATTTTTGCAATGATCTCTTTTAATATTTCCGAAGTTCCACCACCAATTGGGCCCAACCTGCTATCTCTTGATAAACGCGCTAAAGGGTATTCCTCCATATAGCCATAACCTCCTAATAACTGGAGTGCATCATAAATAACTTCATCTGCCATTTTTGTTGATAATAATTTAGACATACTTGCCTCTTTTACAACATAAGCACCTTGATCTAATCTTTTAGTAATTGAATAATTGTACTCTCTACACATATCCACTTTACTAGCCATTTCAGCAATTTTATGCCTTAAAACTTGAAATTTATCTAAAGATTTCCCAAAAGCAACTCTTTCTTGCATATAATTGACAACATAATCTAAGGCAAAGTCGGCTCTTGCATGTGCATTAACACCCATTATTAAGCGCTCTAAAGCAAAATGCTGCATTATATAAGGAAACCCCTTTCCTTCTTCTCCCATTAAGTTTTCTATAGGAATTTCTACATTGTCAAATGCCAGTTCTGCCGTATCAGAAGCCCTCCAACCTAGCTTATCTAGTTTAGTTGCGGTAATACCGGCAGCCTCTCTATCAACAACAAAAATGCTAATACCTTTATACTTATCTGAAGGATCTGTCTTTGCAGCAACTATTAAGTAATCTGAATAAACTCCGTTTGTTATAAAAGTTTTAGAACCGTTTAAAATATATTTATCGCCTTTTTTAATTGCTGTAGATCGCATCCCTGCAACATCACTTCCACCAAAAGGCTCTGTAACACATAAACAACCCACTTTTTCTCCTTCTACACTTGGTATAAGATACTTTTGTTTGATAAATTCAGTTCCTTCTTTATTCAAATGGGTCATTGCAAGAAATTCATGTGCCCATATTGCAGCAGCAAATCCTCCGGAATTTATTTTTTGTAATTCCTCTAAAAAAATCACTGTATAAAATAAGTCTAAATCTAAACCACCGTATTCCTCTGGAGTACAAAGTCCGAAATAACCCATTTCACCAAACTTCTTCCAAATAAATTTTTCAATGGTACCTGTTTTTTCCCATTTATCAATAAACGGAACTACTTCTTTTTGTAAAAAATCTTTAAAACTAGCACGAAAAGCCTCATGCTCCTCAGTAAAATACATACTACTCATTTGATGTGAATTTGAGTTATTTATTCAGCCACCAAATATAAGACTATTCTGTCATACAAGTCTAAAGGAAAACCAATGATATTTTTTAATTCTGAAATATCTTGCAGCTCAGCAACCTCATCTTTGTATTCGAAAATTTTCTTACACAATTCGTAATCTAAGTAAGGGTTTTTAAGTAATTCTCTAAAAGACACTGTATTTACATTAATTTTTTTGATATTTGGTAAGTTTATAACCTTAAAAACAAGTAGCAATTTACCTACTACTTCTGTATCTAAACCCCATACTTCGTAAAGTTGATTAAGTGTAGAAAAACCCTGCAATTTAGAACGATACTTAATAATTCTTTCAGAAAGCTTCTCTCCTATTCCATTGATAGTTTTTAAATCTTCTTTAACCGCTAAATTTATATCTGTTGATGTTAATATATACTTTGATTTTTTAGCAAACAAACGCGTATCTCGAGAAGTTGATAATTGCATATTTTGATTTCTTTCGACAACCCAGTTCGGAAATTTAAAATATGGTGAGATACTGTTTAAAAGAGCATCTGAAATTGTTGTTACTTTCTGGAATTCTTTTCTTGAGTTGATAAATTTACCAGTTTTTCTAAATGCTAAAAGCTTATCTATTTCAACTAAAGACATCCCTAACTGTGCACCTTTATAATCTGTAATATAATTCGGGTTGAATGGAAAAATTTTTAGCCTTTTATTTTCTAAGTTAATTTTTCTTAAGCTATCTATTTGATGATGAAATGCTATAACTTTAGGCGTGTCTATATTTACTTTTTCTTCAGAATAAAAATCAACAAACACAATAATAAATTGAAATATAACAATTAACAGTATTAAAATAAAAATCCCATTTCTTTGGCTTTTATGGTACCAGAAATGGGATTTAAATATGTTCATTATATATGTTTATGCTTTTGAAGCTTTGATAGCATCTTTATATTTTATCAATTCTTCTTTTACCTTTGGCGCTAAAAGAACAAGTCCAATCATGTTTGGAACCATCATTGCAAAAACCATTGCATCTGAGAAACCAATTACAGAACCTAAACTTGCTGCTGCACCAATTACTACGAAAACACAAAAGATTACTTGTATGCGTATTCCATTCTTTTAGATCTACCAAATAGATATGCCCATCCTTGAAAACCATAATAAGACCAAGATATCATAGAACTAAATGCAAATAAAACTACTGCAATGGTTAAAACGTAAGGGAACCAAGAAATTGCAGATTCAAATGCACCAGAAGTTAATAAAATTGCTTGTGCATCATTTAAAGAAGCGTTCTCTGCAGTTACATTTCCTGTAATAATTAATACCAAAGCAGTCATTGTACAAACTACAACCGTATCTATAAATGGTTCCAATAAAGCAACCAAACCTTCACTTGCTGCATATTTTGTATTTACTGCTGAATGTGCAATAGAAGCAGAACCAATACCCGCCTCATTTGAAAAAGCAGCTCTTCTAAACCCTTGAACTAAAACACCTACAGCACCCCCGGCAACTCCTTCTGGGCTAAATGCACCATTAAAAATTTGAGCAAATGCATCACCAATCATATTATAATTTGAAAAAATAACAAAAAGTGAAGCTGCTACATAAATTGCAACCATGAAAGGAACAATCTTATCAGTTACCTTAGCTATTTTCTTAATACCTCCAATAATTACAATACCAACTAAAACAGCCATTACTAAACCAAATAACCATCCTTTACCATGTAAAAATGAAACTCCACCAACTGGCGTAGTAATATTTTCTACTAATTGAAATGCTTGGTTCACTTGAAACATGTTTCCTCCACCAAAAGAACCTCCAATTACAAAAACTGCAAACAAAGCTGCTAATATTTTACCTAATGTTTTATTCTTTAACCCTTTAGTTAGATAATACATCGGACCTCCATAAACCGTTCCGTCTGACTCAATATCTCTATATTTTACACCTAATGTACATTCTACAAATTTTGATGCCATCCCTAAGAAACCTGCAACAATCATCCAAAAAGTAGCACCTGCACCACCAATAGATACAGCAATTGCAACACCTGCAATATTACCTAAACCTACTGTTGCTGACAAAGCTGCCGTTAACGCTTGAAAATGTGTAACCTCTCCTTGATGTCCTTCTACTCTAATAGTATCTGGATTATCACCTTCGGCAGTTGTAGAAACACTATCTGAAACTTCAACACCTTTCTTTCCAATTCCTTCGACCTCATCATATTTACCCCTAACAATATTTATTGAGGTAACAAAACCTTTAAAGTTTATAAAATTAAAGTAGAACGTAAAATACAACGCTCCTAAAATTAGTGGAAATAAAACCCAATAAATACTAACTGTATCTGAAAAAGGAATCTGATAAAAAATAATATCTACAAACCATCCAGTTGCATTCCCAAATACTTCATCAATCTGTTGATCAAGACCTTTTTCTTGTGCGAATGTAAAAAATGGTGTTGCTAAAAATAACAACGAAAGAAGTTTTTTATTCATAATGTAATTTGATTTGTTTTTATTTAATTCCCGCAATATGATAAAAAAATGCTCTTTTGACAAGTTTTATGGGGTAAAAGTAAATTTATAGGAACTTTTCTTTAAATAACTATAACAGATAATAAAATTATTATCTGTGAAATTTTAATTATTTAAAAAATTTCTCTTAATTTCATTATCTGCTCAGGTCTTCCTAAAACTATTAACTGAGAATCAGCAACCAACTTTATATTTGCTTCTGGATTTATAAGATACTCTTTATCCGGATTTCTAAAACCAATAACTGTGCAACCTGTCTGTTTTCTTAGATCAAGATCTAAAATAGTTTTATTAATATATTTTTCTGGTAAATCGTTTACCGAAATTTCCTCTAAATTTGCTGTAGTTTCACCCTCTATAGTTAATCTATCTACGAACTCTATAACATCTGGTGTTGTTACTAAAGAGGCCATGTGGTCTCCACCCAATTTATCTGGCATAATTACATTATTTGCACCAGCAAATTTTAATTTTCTTATATGAAGATTCATTACCTGCTCTGCTTATGATAATACAATCTTTGTTTAATTGACTGGCTGTTAAAACCACAAAAAGGTTATCTGCATCTGATGGCAAAGCCGTAATTAAAAAAGATGCTTTTTCAATCCCTGCTTTTTGTAATGTCTCATCTAAAGTAGCATCACCCTCAATATTTAAAATATCCTGAGCATCTAAAGTCTCAATCATCTCTTTTTTCTTTTCAACTACAACAAACTCTTTATTATAATTTCCAAGTTTTAATATTGCTTGTTGGCCATTTCTACCATAACCGCAAACAATCGTATGTCCTTTTAAATATCCTATTTGCTTTTCCACTCTTCGATGTTTAAGTTGTTCAAATAATTTACCACTAACTAAATATTCTGAAAATGCAGAAACTGCATAACCAAAAATAGTAATACTTGTTAAAATTAGAAAAATTGTAAATATTTTTTCCTCTGGTGAAAAAGGTTGAAGTTCTCCAAAACCGACTGTAGTAACAGTTATTACGGTCATATATAAAGCATCTACAAAATTATAGCCAGAAAGCCACATATAACCAATGGTACCAATAACAATACTTGAGATTACTAATGAACCTATCTTGGCTACTTTCGATTTTACAATCATCATATTTTATAAATCAAAAACTGAACTTCTTTTCGTATATACCATGTCTTTTAACTTTAAAACAAATGCCATTGTTAGATAAAGACCAAATGATAAACCAACGGTAAAGAAAGTTACATAAATAAAAAATAAACGTACGTTTAAAGCTCGCATTCCTAGCCTATCTGCTAATCTAGAAAAAACACCAAACCCATGTCTTTCAAAAAAATGCCTAATACTATCTATCATTCTTCTTAAAATATAGCGCAAGATACTATTTTATGCTGTTTTTTTAATTAAAATTTACTGATGGTTTTAGATAAAGTAATAATAAAAAAAGATTAATAAAAGGTTCTTAGAAAGGCTGTTAAATTAAAATAGGATTGATTAACTTTGCTTTTCTCAAAAAATAAGTACGTTTGAAAGACCAGGAATATTTAGAAGTTTACGGAGCAAGAGTTCATAATTTAAAAAATATAGACGTTAAAATTCCTCGTGAAAAACTAGTTGTAATTACCGGCTTGAGCGGAAGCGGAAAATCTTCATTAGCCTTTGACACTATCTATGCAGAAGGGCAAAGACGTTATATTGAAACATTTTCTGCGTACGCTAGACAATTTTTAGGAGGATTAGAAAGACCAGATGTTGATAAAATTGATGGACTTTCTCCTGTGATATCTATTGAACAAAAAACAACAAATAAAAGTCCTCGTTCTACCGTTGGTACTATAACAGAAATTTATGATTTCTTAAGATTACTTTTTGCAAGAGCGGCAGATGCATATTCTTACAATACCAATCAGAAAATGGTAAGTTATTCTGATGAACAAATTAAAAATTTAATTTTAAAGGATTTTGATGGTAAAAAAATAGCGGTTTTAGCGCCTTTAATTAAATCTAGGAAAGGACATTACAGAGAGCTTTTTGAACAAATATCTAAACAAGGTTTTATACGAGTTCGTGTAGATGGCAAAATTCAAGAGATTGAAAAAGGCATGAAACTTGACCGTTACAAAATGCATGATATTGAAGTTGTAATAGATAGACTAGCCATAAATAAATCTGTAGAGAAACGCCTTGAAGAAACGATAAAAACAGCCTTGTATTCTGGGAATAATATCTTGATGGTTATAGATGTTGATGACAATGAACCTAGATATTTCAGTAGAGAATTGATGTGCCCAACAACTGGAATTGCATATCCAAACCCTGAACCAAACACCTTCTCTTTCAACTCACCAAAAGGTGCTTGTAATGGATGTAATGGGTTAGGAATAACAAATGAAATCAACTTAAAAAAGGTAATTCCAGACAATACTATCTCAATAAAAAATGGAGGAATTGCACCCTTGGGAGATCAGAAAAATAGTTGGATTTTTAAACAAATTGAAAATATTGCAGAACGTTATAAATTCAAATTAACAGACGCTATAAAAGACATTCCAAAAGAAGCGCTAGAAATTATTTTAAATGGTGGTAATGAATCATTTGAAATTGAATCTAAAACTGTTGGTGTTCGAAGAAATTATAAAATAGATTTTGAAGGAATTATTGCCTTTATAGATAGCCAATATAACAATGCAGAAAGTACTTCAATAAAACGTTGGGCAAAAGGCTTTATGGATGAAGTTACCTGTTCTTCTTGTAACGGAAAAAGATTAAAAAAAGCGGCACTCCATTTTAAGATTACAGACAAAAATATTAGTGATCTAGTGCAAATGGACATCACTGAACTATCTAATTGGTTTCAAAATATTGAGAAAGATTTATCAAAAAAACAATTAATAATAGGCTCAGAAATATTAAAAGAAATAAGAACTAGAATACAGTTTTTAGTGGATGTTGGTCTCGATTATTTAACACTAGACAGAACCTCTAAATCGCTTTCTGGCGGTGAAGCTCAAAGAATTAGATTGGCAACACAAATTGGCTCTCAACTGGTTGGTGTATTGTATATTTTAGATGAACCCAGTATTGGCTTACACCAAAGAGACAATGAAAAATTAATAGACTCCTTGGTAAAACTAAGAGATATTGGTAATTCTATTTTAGTGGTAGAACATGACCAAGATATGATTGAAAAAGCAGATTTTGTTTTTGATATTGGTCCTGGTGCAGGAAAACACGGTGGAGAAATTGTTTCTGCAGGAACTTTCGAAGAACTTAAAAAGCAAAAGACATTAACTGCAGATTACATTACGGGTAGAAAAAAAATTGAAGTTCCTAAAATAAGACGTGAAGGAAACGGAAAAACAATTAAACTCTCTGGAGCATCTGGTAACAATCTAAAAAATGTTTCAGTTGAATTTCCTTTAGGAAAAATGATTTGTGTTACTGGAGTTTCTGGAAGTGGAAAATCGACTTTAATCAACGGGACCTTATACCCCATTTTAAATGCTCATATTTACAGAGGCGTAAAAAAACCAATGCCCTATAAAAAAATTGAAGGTTTAGAACATGTAGATAAAGTGATCGATATCGATCAATCTCCTATTGGCAGAACACCACGCTCAAACCCTGCAACATACACAAAAACATTTGATGAAGTTAGAAGTTTATTTGCCAAGACTTCTGAAGCTGCAATTCGTGGATATAAACCCGGAAGATTCTCTTTTAATGTAAAAGGCGGCAGATGCGAAACCTGCCAAGGTGGTGGTGTTCGAGTAATAGAAATGAATTTTTTACCAGACGTTCAAGTAGAATGTGAAACCTGCCAAGGAAAACGCTTTAATAGAGAGACTTTAGAAATTCGTTATAAAGGAAAATCTATTTCAGATATCTTAAACATGACTATTGAAGATGCAACAGACTTCTTCGTTAAGATTCCTAAAATACATAGAAAACTAAAAACTATTAAAGATGTTGGTTTAGGCTACATTACGCTAGGACAGCAATCTACCACACTCTCTGGTGGTGAAGCCCAAAGGATAAAATTGGCCGCAGAGTTGTCTAAAAGAGATACAGGAAATACCTTTTATATTCTTGATGAACCTACTACTGGACTTCATTTTGAAGATATTAGGGTATTAATGAATGTTTTAAATGAGCTTGCAGAAAAAGGCAATACCGTATTAATTATAGAGCATAATTTAGATGTTGTAAAATTAGCAGATTATGTTATCGACATAGGTATGGAAGGCGGAAAAAAAGGGGGCAAAATATTAGTTACAGGAACTCCTGAAGAAGTATCAAAACATAAAAAGAGTTATACCGCTAAATTTTTAAAAAAATTACTTTAATCGTTATTTGTAACAGATTAAAATATTTTTCGTTTTTAAAAACATCTTCTTCGAACTTCTTGAATTCTGTCTAATTCTTAGCAATAATCTCCGTTAAATGAAAATATCCTATAAATTTAATTTTAATTGACAATCCTTTAATATTCAAAAAAACTCTTTAGATACACTATTAATTAGACTATTTTCATTTCTTAATATTTCTTTCGAAACTAAATTCTCTGTATATCTATCTATCTTTTTATTTACTTTTTTATAATCGTTAAGTGTAAATTTCGTTTCGTTTTTCAGTAACAAATCCCAATAGCCTTCAAAAGGTCTTGAATTATTAAATTATTAATAAATCAAAAAGGGTATTACTAAATATAATTTTCTTAGGTTGGTATCTTAATTTAAAAAACTAAAATCTAATTATTAATTTCTTAAAAAATAACTAAATTAGCAAACAAATTTTATAAAATAAATTAGCTTAAAATACTTAGATTATGACGAACGATGATAGAAAAATAAAGGAAAAATTACAAACAAAAACTTGGAACGAAATTAAAACAAACGATTCTTGGGCTATTTTTAAAATAATGGCAGAATTTGTAGAAGGCTACGAAAAACTAAGTAAAATTGGTCCTTGCGTGTCTATATTTGGATCTGCAAGAACAAAACCAGATCATCCTTATTATAAATTAGCAGAAGAAGTTGCTTTTAAATTAACACAAAACGGTTACGGGGTTATTACTGGTGGTGGTCCAGGGATTATGGAAGCTGGTAACAAAGGAGCACATAAAGGAAAGGGGATTTCTGTTGGATTAAATATAGAGTTACCTTTTGAACAACATGATAACCCTTGGATAGACCGAGGAAAAAGTTTAGATTTCGATTACTTTTTTGTAAGAAAAGTAATGTTTGTAAAGTATTCTCAAGGATTTATTGTAATGCCCGGTGGTTTTGGAACTATGGATGAGCTTTTTGAAGCAATAACATTAATTCAAACAAATAAAATTGGACGTTTTCCAATTGTATTAGTTGGTACAAAATTTTGGGGAGGACTTCTAGATTGGATAAAGAACACACTCTTAGAAGAAGGAAATATTAGCGAAAAAGATTTAAACTTGTTCAGAGTTGTAGATACTGCAGATGAAGCGCTAGAGCATATTAATAAATTTTACGCTAAGTACCAATTCAAGCCTAACTTCTAATTCCTTAATATTGATTTCCCTCAAATTTGTGGGGGAATTTTAAATTTTAATACCATCTAGATTATAATTTATTTGAGAAAAACACGCTACATATTAACACTACTACTTTTATTTACTAATATTAGTTTTGCGCAACAAAATGAAATAAATATTAAAGCAACTTTAAACACAAATACAAATAGTTTAAATGTTCAGCAAGAAATTATATACTACAATAATTCAAAAGAAACTTTAAATCATATTTATCTCCACAATTGGGCAAATAGTTTTAAAGATAGAAAAACACCACTCTCTAAAAGGTTTATTGAAGATTTTAGAAAAGATTTATATTTTGCAAAAGAAGAGGATCTTGGATCCTCTAAAATAAAAAACATCTCGGTAAACCATAATAACATATTATATAAAGAGCTAAAAAACAGAAAGGATATTGTTCAGTTATTTTTAGAAAAGGCAATAAAACCCAATGAAAGTATTACTATAAACATTACTTATATTATAAAAATACCGAATGCTAAGTATACAGGTTATGGTTTTTATAAAAATGGTTATAGGTTAAGATACTGGTATATAACACCTGCAATTTACAACCAAGGTTGGCAATTAATGAGCAATTTAAATTTAGATGATCTATTTGAAGATTATACTACATTTAATATTGACCTCAAAACACCTAAACAACTTTACTTAACAGGTAGTTTAAAACAGATAAAAAAAAGTGATAAAACTCAAAATTCCTTTCATCTATCTGGGGAAAATGAAAAAGATGTGCTTGTAGATATTCAAAAAATAAATACATTTAGAAAGTTCAAAACAGACACTCATGAAATACAGACAAATATATTAGAAGAAGAAGTAAGTACTAGTTTAACTGAAAATCTTTTAAACAGAGAGTTACAGTTTTTGACGGCATATTTAGGCGTTTTACCCATCAACAAAATATTAATAGATGAAGTAATGCGGAGTAAAAATCCGGTTTATGGTTTAAATCAATTACCTAGTTTTATTAGACCTTTTTCAGATGTTTTTAACCATGATTTAAACCTATTTAAAGTATTATCAAGAAAATATTTAAAACAAACCCTACTCTTAAATGAAAGAAAAGATTACTGGTTGATTGATGGACTGCAGAACTATTTAATGATAGAGTATGTAAATAAATTTTATCCAGAAATGAAACTTTTAGGAAAAGCAGCTGACACTTGGCTTTTAAAAAGATCTCAAATCTCTAAATTAAAATTTAATGACAAGTACCCTTTTGTATATCAATTTACAGCTAGACAATTTCTAGACCAATCTTTAAATACAACTGCCGATTCACTCTCTAATTTTAATAGAAAAATTGTTAGTAAGTACAAAGCTGGTTTAGGTTTTAATTACTTAAAAGGTTATTTAGGTGAGGAAGTATTAAACAAAAGTATCAAAGAGTTTTATCAGAAAAATAAACTTATTATTTCCGAAATTTCTAACTTTAAAGAGATCTTAACTCAAAATACAGATAAAGATATTGAATGGTTTTTCAAAGACTACATTAAGACAAATAAGAAAATAGATTATGCTATCGAAGAAGTAAAAAAAACAAAAGATAGTTTAAAAGTCACCATTAAAAACAAACGTAACATTACTACCCCAATTGCATTATACGGTTTAAAAAATAATGAGATAACTTACAAAAAATGGTTTTCTAATATTAAAGACACACTAACTATTACAACTCCTAAAGGTGTATTTGATCAATTAGTTTTAAATTATGAAAAGATATATCCGGAGTACAATACTTTAAACAACTATTACAATACAAATAAAAAATTCTTCAATAAACCATTAAAGTTTTCTTTTATAAAAGATGCAAAAACACCCAATTATAATCAAGTATTCTATCAACCTAGATTTAGCTATAACTATTACGATGGCCTAATTTTGGGTGTAAAATTACACAACAAGCCCTTAATAAAAAGAAATTTGATAGCTAAATTCCTACCCGGTTACGCAACCAAAAGTAACAAGGTAAATGGCTCTTTTTCTATACTATATAATCAATTTTTTGAAGATACAGATATCTATAAAATTTCATATGGTATTGCTGGAAACACGCTTCAATATGCACCAGGATTATCTTATAGTTCTTTAATACCATATGTGAGTCTTCAATTTAAAAGAAAATCTTTAAGAGATGCTACTAATAAATTTATTAGCGCCAAGATAGTACATATAGATAAAGAAATTCTTCCAGTAACTGCCAAAACAGAACAAGATAATTATAGTGTGCTTAGTTTAAGTTACAACTACATTAACCCAGATATTATAGAAGAAACTCGCTTTAACGTCAATACAGAGATTGCTAAAAACTTTTCTAAATTTTCTGCAGATTTTAGGTATAGAAAACTAACCTCTACAGATACACAATTAGACTTTAGGGTGTTTGCAGGTGCCTTTCTTAAAAATAATTCTGAAGGAGATTATTTTAGCTTTGGTTTAGACCGCGCAAATGATTATTTATTCGAGTTAAGGTATTATGGTCGTTCAGAAGACTCCGGTATTTTTAGTCAGCAATATATTATAACAGAAGGTGGTTTTAAATCTGTTTTACCAACAAGGTTTGCTAATCAATATATGTTGTCTTTAAATTCTAGTATTGGCTTATGGCGCTGGATAGAGTTTTACCAAGATGTTGCCTTTCTAAAAAACAAAAAAGAACGGCTCTTCTTTGGATATGAAAATGGAGTTAGATTAAACTTTGTACATAATATTTTTGAAATCTATTTTCCTCTCTACTCAAATAATGGTTGGGAGATTTCACAAGCCTCCTATGCACAAAATATAAGGTTTACTTTTACTGGTGATGTAAATAGTATTTATAATTTTTTTAAGAGAGGTTTCTTCTAAAAAATTAAATACTCAAAACTAACAGAACCTTTATTACATTATTCGTAATAAAAACATATTTTAAATTGTTTTTATTGAAGAATATTTAATACATGTATTTATATTTCTAAATATCAACTAAAAAAACTAACTTTGCAAAATTCCAAACCAAGAAAATAATGTCGCAAAAAACCCTGATTCAAGATAAAAAAGAACTTTCTTTTAAAGATTTTAAAGAAGAAGTTTTAAACGACTATAAAATTGCTAAAATTAGTAGAGAATGTAGTTTACTTGGTAGAAGAGAAGTTTTAACCGGAAAAGCTAAATTTGGTATTTTTGGAGACGGAAAAGAAGTGCCACAATTAGCCATGGCAAAAGCTTTTAAAAAGGGTGATTTTAGATCGGGATACTACAGAGATCAAACCTTTATGATGGCTATTGGTGAACTTACAGCACAACAATTTTTTGCAGGCCTGTATGCTCATACAAATATAGAAATAGAACCAATGTCTGCTGGAAGGCAAATGGGTGGTCATTTCGCGACACACAGTCTAAACGAAGACGGTAGCTGGAAAAACCTTACAGAGCAATACAATTCCAGCGCTGACATTTCTCCCACAGCTGCTCAAATGCCTCGTTTATTAGGTTTAGCGCAAGCATCTAAAATTTACAGAAACGAAAAAAGTGTGCAGCATAAAACTAATTTTTCTAACAAAGGAAATGAAGTTGCCTGGGGAACTATTGGAAATGCAAGTACTAGTGAAGGTTTGTTTTTTGAAACAATAAACGCAGCTGGTGTTCTGCAAGTTCCGATGATAATTAGCGTTTGGGATGATGAATACGGAATTTCCGTGCATGCTAAACATCAAACTACAAAAGAAAGTATCTCTGAAGTCTTAAAGGGTTTTCAAAGAGAAAATGAAGCTAATGGGTATGAAATTATTGTAGTAGATGGTTGGGATTATGTACAATTAGTCGATATATATAATAAAGCAGCAATAATAGCTAGAGAACAACATGTACCCGTTTTAATTCATGTAAAAGAATTGACACAACCTCAAGGACATTCAACTTCTGGATCTCACGAAAGGTATAAAGGTAAAGAAAGACTGAAATGGGAAAAAGACTTTGATTGTGTAGAGAAAATGCGAGAATGGATTTTAGATTTTGAACTAGAAACAGACTCTGGAGAAACTTTACGCTTTGTAGATTCTGAAGAAGAAATACTAATTTTAGAGAAAGAAGCAAAAAAAACGGTAAACACCGCAAAGAGAAATGCTTGGAATGCCTACAATAACGAACTAATAGGAGAAACAGCAATTGCTGTAAAATTATTAAATAGGGTTGCTGAAAAAAGTAAGAACAAGGTTTTTATCACTAAATATAAAAATGATTTAGAGAAAAAAACAGAACCAATTATTAAAGATATTCTAATTGCTGCAAGAAAATCACTTCGTTATTTAAAAGAAGAAACATTTGCAGAAAAAAAAGAACTTCAAAATTTTATAAAAGCAACTGTTAAAAATGCTAATGTTGTATACTCTACTTATTTAATAAGTGAAAGCAAATACAGTGCCTTAAATATTGAAGAGAAAAAGCCTGTATATGCTCAAAATCAAAACTTAGTAGACGCAAGAGTTGTAATGAGAGATAATTTTGATGCTCTCTTAAAAAAACATCCAGAAGTTATTATTTTTGGTGAAGATGCAGGTTTCATTGGAGACGTAAACCAAGGTTTAGAGGGCCTACAAGAAAAATATGGTGACATAAGAGTAGCAGATACAGGAATTCGAGAAGCAACCATAATTGGACAAGGAATTGGTTTAGCTATGCGTGGTTTAAGACCTATTGCAGAAATACAATATTTAGATTACTTATTATACGCGCTTCAAATAATGAGTGATGATTTAGCAACACTTCATTACAGAACTTTTGGAAAGCAAAAAGCACCTTTAATTATTAGAACACGTGGACACAGATTAGAAGGAATCTGGCATGCTGGATCTCCAATGGGAGGCATTATAAACAATATTCGTGGAATACATGTTTTAGTACCTAGAAATATGACTAAAGCTGCAGGTTTTTACAACACACTTCTAGAAGGTGATGAACCGGCACTAGTTATAGAATGTCTAAATGGGTATCGTTTAAAAGAAGAACTCCCAGTAAACTTAGCAGAATTTAAAACTAAAATTGGCGTTGTAGAAACAGTAAAAGAAGGTACAGATATTACTATAGTTTCTTATGGTTCTACACTAAGAATTGTTCAAGAGACTTCTAAGGAACTGCAACAAGCAGGAATTAATATAGAAATTATTGATGCGCAAAGCTTATTGCCTTTTGACTTAAATGGTGATTGTGTAAAAAGTTTAGCAAAAACAAATAAACTTTTAGTAATTGATGAAGATGTTCCTGGTGGGGCATCTGCGTATCTTTTACAAGAAATTTTAGAAAAACAAAATGGTTATCAATATTTAGATAGCAAACCATGTACTTTAACAGCAAAAGCACACAGAACGGCATATGGGACAGATGGAGACTACTTCTCTAAACCTTCTGCAGAAGATGTTTTTGAAAAAGTATATGATATTATGCACGAATCTAATCCTGAAAAATACAAGAGTTTATATTAAAACATCTTTCTTGTAATTATTTAAATGCTCAAAAATCTAAGATTTTTGAGCATTTTTTTTAACATATTAAACGTAATTATTCAATTGGTTTTTAATATTTTAGTTCCATCAATTTATAAAAAATTAGGATATGAAAAAATTACTATTATATGCAATTATTTTTGTTTTTTTCCTTCCAATAGAAACTTCAGCGCAAAGAAAAAAAGAAAGAAATAAAAAAGGAGAGGAAACTGCTAATACTGTTAAAAAAAGTAAAGCTATTAAATATGCTGACTTTGTAAATGAAGACACAAAAACCGATGAAGGCTTATTTAAAGTGCATGAGAATAAAGAAAAATTCATCTATGAAATCCCCAAGTCTTACTTAGGAAAAGAAATGTTATTAGTAACTAGAATTAAAGAACTTCCTGCTGGTTTAGGAGGAGGCTATGTAAATGCTGGATCTAAAATTAATACCCAAGTTATTGTCTGGGAACAATATAAAAACAAGGTACTTCTAAAAGTAAAATCTTACAATGCTATAGCAAATGACTCTTTACCAATTTATAAATCTGTTAAGGCAAATAACTTAGAACCTATCATTTACGCTTTCGATATAAAATCTCAAAACATAGATTCTACCGCTGTGCTAGTAGACGTTACAAAATTATTTTCTACCGATGTAAAAGCAATTACAGCACTACCAACTTTTTATAGAAAAACATATAAAGTAAAAAAATTAGATACATCTCGAAGCTTTATCAATAGTATAAAAAGTTATCCAAAAAACATTGAAGTTGTGCAAGATTTCACTTTTGAGTCGGATACACCACCCAGTAATAAAAGTACAAATACCATTACTATTCGCATTAATCAATCTATGATTTTGTTACCAGAGAACCCAATGATGTCTAGAGTTTATGATAAAAGAGTTGGTTATTTCTCTTTAGGCAATATTGATTATAATTCTGAAGCCTTAAAAGCAGATAGCAAAAGATATATTAAACGCTGGCGCCTTGAACCAAAAGATGAAGCAGCCTATAATCGGGGCGAATTGGTTGAACCTAAAAAACCTATTATCTATTATTTAGACCCTGCTACCCCTAAAAAATTAAGAAAGTATATAAAACAAGGTGTAGACGATTGGCAAAAAGTTTTTGAAACAGCTGGTTTTAAAAATGCGATTATGGCAAAAATGCCCCCAACCAATGAAGAAGACCCAGAGTTTAGCATGGAAGATGTGCGATACTCTTCTATTAGGTATGTAGCAAGCACAACTAGAAATGCGGTTGGACCATCTGTATCAGATCCCTAGATCTGGGGAGATTTTAGAAAGTGATATTATTTGGTATCATAACCATTTACGTTCTTACAGGAATAGATATTTATTAGAAACTGGTGCTGCAAATCCATCTGCAAGAACCTTAAACACCACCGATGAAGAGATTGGAGATATGATGCGTATGGTTATTGCACATGAAGTTGGCCATGCTTTAGGTTTACCTCACAATATGGCAGCTAGTTTTGCATACCCAACCGATTCTTTACGTTCCGGAAGTTTTACACAAAAAAACGGTATTGCTGCTACAATTATGGATTACGCTAGATATAATTACGTTGCACAACCGGGCGATAAAAATATTCGTTTTATAAGACAATTGGGACCATATGACCATTATGCAATCAACTGGGGGTATCGAAAAATAGCAAATACAAATAAGCCCGATGATGAAGTGAAAATATTAAATAAATGGATTGAAGATAAAGCAGACAATCCTAGTTTATAGATTTGGTGGACAACGTTTTGACCCTTCTGCACAAACCGAAGGAATAGGAAATGACCAAGTAAAATCTAGTACATATGGAATAAAAAACCTAAAAATTGTTGCCAAGAACTTACCAAAGTGGACTTCTGACCAAACTAACAATTATGAGGATTTAAGTGAATTATACGGCGAATTATTAAGTGTTTGGAGCAGATATGTTGGTCACGTAGCAGGAAATATTGGCGGGGTTTACGAGTTTAATAAAAAACCATCGCAGATAGGAGAAATCTATATACCTACTTCAAAAGCAAAACAAAAAGAGTCCTTAAATTGGTTACAAACAAATGTTTTTCAAACTCAAAATTGGTTGTTAGATAAACATATTTTAAACAAAATTGATGAAGCTGGATACAGTGAGATACTAACAAAGTACCAAAACCGATTTTTGAGAATATTACTAAATACTAAAACTTTAAAAAGGCTTATTGATGCAGAAGTTATTCAAGAAAACCATTATGCCGCAATAGATATGGTTGGCGACTTAAGAAGAGGAATTTTCTCTGAGACAAGGACTATTAAAAATGTTGATCTTCATCGAAGAAACCTTCAAAAATCTTTTATCAACAGATTGTCTAGTTTAATGAAAGATGTTTCGATTCAGAATACAGATATTCCTTCAATTATTCGTGGTGAATTAACCACATTAAAACATCAATTAAATGCGGCAAGTAAAAAAACAGTAAATAAAATAACAAAGTATCATTACAAAGATTCTGTTATTCTCATTAACAATATTTTGGACCCAAAATAAGAGAACTCTACTCTACTTAAAAAAGGATAGATTCTCCTATTTATCTTTTAAGTATAGTATTCCCTATTGCGCACTCTAAACAACGTTTAGGTGCGCAATAATTATTTTTAAGTTCCAATAAAGCCTGTGTATCGAAAGCGTTCTTAGAACTTACTCCAATTTCCGAGAATTTCGAAATGATGCTATTTTTCTCTGGCTTCATCTTTTTAAGAAGTACTAAAAAAAATTCTTCATGCACTTCTCCTCTACTTTTTTGGTACAAAAATTTTAATGGAATTATCGTATTAATAATTAACAAATCGACAAATGAAGTTGTAATTTTTTTTGGTGATTTTTTTGATATGGAGTCGAAATTATAATGTGTTTGCCAAAAGGGATTTACAACAACAGTAAATAATTCATAAAACTCCTCTAAGTTGTCTATCGCTATCAATTTAGAAAACAGGTTTTGGTGTTTATGAAATAGCGCGACTAACTGAGCTATTCTAATAGTTGGAAAATTATTAGGTCGCATTCTGAAAAAAGAAAATTCGTTTTTAGGAATGTGATTTAACTTAAACTTATGTTTTAAATAATCATATTCCTTTCTTAATTCTTTCTGATAATCGTCTTCAGTCTCCTCCTCTAAAAAACCTGCCTGACCAAAGAGTAAAGCAGCAAGCTGATTTGTATGAAAACTGAGTTTCTTAATTACAGAATAGTCTACAGACTGTGCCAATCTTAAAAAAGAGTTGCCATTTACTTTTAACCCAAAATTCTTTATTAATAATTGAAACAAAACTGCTTCAAAATTATTATTTTCTTGTTGTAATAAAGTATTTATTTCCTCAGATTTTCTTTCAAGGCGGTCAAAAAATAAACGTTCTTTCCAATTATTAAAAATAAATTTATCAACCGTAGAAATAGCATTTTTGCAAGGAAGCCAAGTAGTTGGTGCTAAAAATAAATTTTTATACTTATTTAAAACAGTTTCATCAATAAAATTTTTTAAAACCAAAGTTGGGATTGGCTTATTATTTTTCATAAAAATAGCAACGTCATTCTCCCAAACTACATGCAAAATAACTGCATCATAATTTAAATCTT
Source organism: Flavobacteriales bacterium UBA6772 (assembly GCA_905181765.1). GTDB lineage: Bacteria > Bacteroidota > Bacteroidia > Flavobacteriales > Flavobacteriaceae > Polaribacter. The sequence goes on from CAJIYW010000006.1 coordinate 68,012, forward strand.
TTTCATGGTTATGCAAATACCAATCTGAGGCCTTTAAATGAATTTCTACATTTCCTATCCAAGTTTGTCCATCAATTTTTAATTGTGCATTTAAAAAATCTGGTCCAGCATTTTTATTATGTAAACCGGACTTTATAATTGATAAATGCTCATTACCTGTTGTCTTAAAATCTACCTTTGAAAACATTTTGTACAGCCATACATAATGCAAAAAATCTTCATTCATGCTTTTTATTTTCAATGTACAAAAAAATTGATACTTCTATAAATTTATATAATTACCACATTGATATTAAACAATAATATTGCACTATTTTTGCATTTCAAAATAAGAATAATGAATATTATAGATAGTTTAAAATGGCGCTATGCTGTTAAAAAATTTGATACGAACAAAGATCTTTCAGAGATACAAATAGAAACTTTAAAAGAAGCCTTTAATTTAACAGCTACATCTTACGGCTTGCAGCCATTAAAATTAGTGATAATTAAAAATAAAAAAATTCAAGAAAAACTTGTACCGTTCTCATGGAATCAACAACAGATTTTGCAAGCATCTCATTTATTAGTAATATGTATAAAAGATAATTATACAACTAAAGAAGTAGAAAACTACTTTAATTTAGTGCAAAAAATTAGAAATACACCTGATGAAGTTATCAATCCATTTAAAAAGTTTTTAACTGCAGAAATTGCAAAAAAAACACAAGAAGAATTATATGTTTCAAATAAAAATCAAGCCTATATTGCGCTTGGAAATTTATTAACAGTTTGTGCTTTACAGGAGATAGATTCTTGTCCAATGGAAGGTTTTACACCAGATAAATATGATGAAATTTTAGACCTAACAAAAGACAATTTAAAATCCGTATTAGTTTTACCTGTAGGCTTTAGAGCATCAGATGATTATATGAAAGATTTAACAAAAGTGAGGAAAAATATTTCTGATAGCATCATTGAAATTTCTTGATTTGTAATTTTCACTTTTCGACTTTATTTGAAAGGTATTTCAATCCTGTTTAGAACTAAATTGAAAACTTCAAATACCTATTAAACCTTTTAGCTAGAAACATAAAATCGTATTTTTGAAACGAATAAAAAAAACAAAAAATGAGTACATCAGTAAGGAATTTAGAACCAAAAGAAGTTTGGAATATGTTTGCAGATTTAAATGCAGTTCCTCGTCCTTCAAAAAAAGAAGAACGTGTTATTCAATTTATGGTAGATTTTGGTAAAAAACTAAATTTAGAAACATTTGTAGATAAAGTTGGTAATGTTATTATTACTAAACCTGCAACAAAAGGTTTAGAAAATAGAAAAACAGTAGTTTTACAAAGTCACTTAGACATGGTGCATCAAAAAAATTCAGATACTATTTTTAATTTTGAGAAAGAAGGAATTAAAATGTTAATCCAAGGAGACTGGGTTACTGCAGATGGTACAACTTTAGGCGCAGATAATGGTTTAGGAGTTGCTTCAATAATGGCTGTTTTAGCTTCAACAGAAATTGAACACCCCAATCTAGAAGCTCTCTTTACGATAGATGAAGAAACGGGTATGACTGGTGCAATGGGTTTAGAAGGTGGAGTTTTAAAGGGTGAAATTTTGTTAAACTTAGACACAGAAGAAGATGATGAAATTGGAATGGGCTGTGCTGGAGGAATTGATGTAACTGCCATAAGAACATATAGCGAAGAGCTAGTACCTGAGACAGCAACTGCTTTTACTATTTCTGTAAAAGGTTTAAATGGTGGTCACTCTGGAATGGATATTATTAAAGGTTTAGGAAATGCTAATAAAATAATGAATCGTTTATTATTTGAAGGCGCTACGAACTACGGTTTAAAAATCTCTGAAGTTAATGGAGGTAGTTTACGAAATGCAATTCCAAGAGAAAGTTTTGCTTTAGTTACCATAGATACTGCTTCTAAAGAATTTTTCTTATTGAAAACAGGTGGACTTATCAACAACATAAAAGAAGAGTTTTCAACAATAGAAAGTAACTTAATAATAGAGATTCAAGAAACTCAACTTCCAGAAAAGGTAATGGAGATAGGAGTGCAAGAAGGATTTTTAAAATCTATTTACGCTGCTTTTAATGGAGTATATAGAATGAGCCCAGATATAGAAAACTTAGTAGAAACGTCTAACAATATTGCTAGAGTTATTGTAAAATCTGGCCAAATTAAAATTGAATGTTTAACACGTTCATCATCTGAAACTAACAAAATTGACTTAGCAAATTCATTGAAATCTGCTTTTGAATTGTCTGGTTTTGACGTTGAGCTTTCAGGCGAGTATCCAGGTTGGCAGCCGAATGTAAATTCAGAAATACTAGATATTGTATCTAACTTATATGAGAACTTACATGGAGAAAAAGCAAAAGTTGAAGCTTGCCATGCAGGTTTAGAATGCGGTATTCTGGGACAGAACTACCCCGAAATAGATATGGTTTCCTTTGGACCAACTATAAGAGGTGCACATTCACCTGATGAACGCGCAAGTATTTCATCAACTAAAAAATTCTGGAGCTTCTTAATAGAAATATTAAAAAATATTCCCAAAAAATAAATAATACTGTTATCGAAAACATCCATCAAAGTAAGTTAGTAAAAAATGCTTTCGACATCGCCTTCTAATTATAGTTTTGTAATTAAAAATATTAGAAATTCATTTATTTAAGTGGCTTTTTTAAATTCTGATTATTAAAAAAAATGAATAAAACAGGTTTAAACTCCTTAATAACAGAAATTTTTGCTTTTGTGTTTTTGTTAACATCTTTCACTTCTTAAAAAGATAATTAATTGTAAATTTACCTCGTAAAAATCCTCTGATATTAATGGGAAAAATAATTGCAATAGCAAATCAAAAAGGTGGAGTTGGTAAAACTACCACAAGTATAAACTTAGCAGCTTCTTTAGGAGTTTTAGAGAAAAAAGTACTATTAATTGATGCTGACCCGCAAGCAAACGCTTCTTCTGGCTTAGGAATTGACGTTGATGCAGTAGAAGGTGGAACCTATCATGTTTTAGAACATTCTCTTTCTGCAAAGGATGCAATTGTAAAAACGGCATCACCCAATGTAGATATAATTCCAGCAAATATAGATTTAGTAGCTATTGAGATAGAATTAGTAGACAAAGAAGATAGAGAATATATGCTAAAAAGAGCATTAGTTAATATTACAGATGATTATGATTATATTTTAATTGATTGTGCACCATCTTTAGGATTGATAACACTAAACTCTTTAGTTGCAGCAGACTCTGTAATTGTTCCAATTCAATGTGAATATTTTGCCTTAGAAGGTTTAGGTAAATTATTAAATACTATAAAAAGTATTCAAAATATTCATAATACAGATTAGATATTGAAGGACTATTATTAACCATGTTTGATTCTCGATTGCGTCTTTCTAACCAAGTCGTAGATGAAGTTAGAAAGCATTTTCATTCAATGGTTTTTGAAACTATTATTAGAAGGAATACTCGTCTGGGAGAGGCTCCAAGTTATGGTGAAAGCATTATTGCCTATGATGCGACTAGTAAAGGAGCAATAAATTACTTAAATTTAGCTCAAGAATTAATAAAAAAGAATTCGTAAAATGGCAAAAGCAACCAGAAAACAAGCTTTAGGTAGAGGATTATCTGCTTTACTTAAAGATACTCCAAATATTAACGCTGCATACAGATAAAAATGCAGCAAAATTAGTGGGTAGCATCATAGAATTAGATTAGATGCTATTGAAGTAAACCCTTTTCAGCCAAGAACTTATTTTGACGAAGAAGCTTTAAGAGAGTTAGCTAATTCTATTAAAGAGCTTGGTGTAATTCAACCAATTACGGTAAGAAAATTAGAAGGAAATAAATTTCAGTTAGTTTCTGGAGAGCGCAGATTTAGAGCTTCTAAATTAATAGGTAATAAAACAGTACCTGCATATATTAGATTAGCGAATGACCAAGAAATGCTAGAAATGGCCTTGGTAGAAAACATTCAGCGTAAAAATCTAGATCCAATAGAGGTAGCACTTTCTTACCAACGTTTAATTGATGAAATTCAATTAACGCAAGAAAACTTGAGTATTAGAGTAGGAAAAAAACGCTCTACAGTAACAAATTATTTACGTCTATTAAAACTAGATCCTATTTTACAAACAGGAATGAGAGATGGTTTTATATCTATGGGACATGGTAGAGCAATGATTAATGTAAATGATTCGGAAGATCAACTAGCTATCTATGAAAAGATATTACGAGAAAAACTATCTGTTAGACAAACTGAAGATTTAGTTAAGAATTTAAAATCAGGAACGATTGCAAAACCGAAGAAAAAAATGGTGCCTGCTTTCGTGAAAAATAGTTTAAAAGATATAAATGACTACTTTGGTCATAAGGTAGATGTTACTTTAAATGCAAATGGAAAAGGGAAAATATCTATTCCTTTTCATTCTGAAGAAGATTTTAACCGCATAAAAAACTTACTAAAATAAGTGTTTTCAAAAAATAACATTTTAACATTTTTAATCTTATTATTCTCTTTGCATCTTTATTGTCAAAAAGATTCTACGAGTGTAAAAGAAAGAGAATCAAAAGAGAACTTATTTATACAAGAAGGTCTTTACAAACCTCTAGCCCCTGCTAAAGCGCATTTTATTCGGCAATTTTACCCGGTATGGGCCAAGTATATAACAAAAAATACTGGAAAGTCCCTTTCGTTTGGGCAGCCTTAGCGACACCAACTTATTTTTACTTAAACAATAATAGCCAATACAAACGATTTAGAACTGCTTATAAATTAAGGAAAACAGGATTACAAGACGAATTCACAGATGACTTAGGTAATGTATCTGTTTCTTTAGAAACTTTAGAAAAGGCACAAGAACAATTAATGGAAAATAGAGACTTATCTTTAATGTGGGGAGTAATATTATATGTTTTACAAATTATAGAAGCAAGTGTAAATGCACATTTATTGCAGTTTAATACAGATGATAATTTGTCTTTTAGACCTACCTTTGTTAACAACCCGATATTATTTAACGCCCCAAAAGTTGGCTTTACCTTAAAATATACTTTTTAAAATGAAAATCGCATTATTAGGTTACGGAAGAATGGGAAAAGAAATTGAAAAAATTGCAGTTTCTAGAGGACATGAAATCGTTATAAAAAAAGATATTAATGATACTATTGATATTCATTTAGCAGACGTTGCAATCGATTTTAGTATACCAACCTCAGCATTTGATAATATTTCTAACTGCATTAAAAATAAAGTTCCCGTAATTTCTGGAACCACTGGTTGGTTGGATAAACACCAGGAAGCTATTGAACTTTGTGAAAAAGAAAAAGGAGCTTTTATTTACGCTTCTAACTTTAGTTTGGGTGTAAATATATTTTTCGAATTGAATAAACAATTGGCTAAGATGATGAACTCTTTAGAAAATTATAACATTTCTATAGAAGAAATTCATCATATGAAAAAATTAGATGCTCCAAGCGGCACAGCAATAACCCTAGCTGAAGGAATTATAGAAAATTCTTCAAAAGAAAACTGGGAACTTGATGAAAATTCTTCCAAAGAAAATATACCAATTGTTGCAAAAAGAATTCCTGAAGTACCCGGAACCCACACTGTTTGGTATGACTCTAAAGTAGATACTATAGAAATTAAACATACAGCGCATAGTAGAAAAGGATTCGCATTGGGTGCCGTTGTTGCTGCAGAATGGATTATTGGTAAAACGGGCGTATTTAGCATGAAAGATGTGTTAAATATCCGTTAAAAAGTGTAACTTTTTCTTTATTTTGCGCCTTATCTAAAACTAAATATAATTCTTGTTATACAAGATTTTAAAATATAATAATTATGAATTTTACTGAATGGTTTCTCTTTTTTCTTGTAATTCAGGTGCTACATTTTTTAGGGACTTGGAAATTGTATGTAAAAGCTGGCAGAAAAGCTTGGGAAGCAGCCATTCCTATTTATAATGGAATTGTTTTAATGCAAATAATTAATAGGCCAAAATGGTGGATTCTCTTACTATTTATTCCGGTTATAAATTTGTTAATGTTTCCGATAATTTGGATTGAAACCTTAAGAACATTTGGCTTTCATAAAAAGTTAGATTCCCTTTTAGCAATTGTAACCCTAGGATTATATGTTTTCTACATTAATTATGCGACAGACAACAAACTACAATGCAGGCAGAAGTTTAAAGCCGCGTTCTGAATTTGGTGAATGGGTAAGCTCTATAACCTTTGCAATCATTGCAGCCACTTTAGTACACACGTATTTTATGCAGCCTTTTACCATACCAACCTCTTCTTTAGAGAAGTCTTTGTTAGTAGGAGATTACTTATTTGTTAGCAAATTTCATTATGGTGCCAGAGTGCCATCTACCGCAGTTGCATTGCCTATGGTGCATGATTCTATACCTTTTACAAAATCTGCATCCTATTTAAAAAAACCACAATTGCCGTATACAAGATTGCCAGGTTTACAAAACATAAAAAATAACGATATTGTTTGTTTCAATTGGCCAGCAGATACCTTGGCAACCATGTGGGGAGATACTTCTGGGAAATTCACTTATAAACCCGTAGATAAGAAAACCAACTATGTAAAACGTAGTGTTGGTATTGCAGGAGATTCTTTAGAGTTAAGAAACGGATATGTATATATTAACGGAAAGAAAAACGAATTACCCGACAGAGCTAAAATTCAGTTTTATTACACCTATGAAGCAAAGACAGACCATCGATGCAAATACTATTCCCTAAATTTTTAATTAAAAAAGAAAGAACAGGCGTTTATAACATATTATCTGAATATTGGAACAATGCTAAAGTACAAGAAGCTATAAAGAAGAACGGAAATTTATCTAAAATGTCATCAGACTCTCTGTATACCGAAGTTGCTGGTGGTATAAACCCTGATTTTGCAAGACGCTTAAAAATGACATCTGTTGCAAATAAAATAAATATTAACCTAACAGAAGATGAGGCTATCCGTTTAAGAAAACTGCCGCAAACAGTTGCGGTTACCAAATTAAACTTTGATGCAGATAATGCAATTTTCCCGCATATAGCTAGTAATAAATGGAGTCAAGATAACTTTGGCCCTATTTATATTCCGAAAGCAGGCGCAACTGTAAAAATAGATGCAGCCTCTTTACCTTATTACAAACAGATTATAAAAAATTATGAAAATAATGATTTAGCGGTTGTTGGTGATGCGATTTTTATCAATGGAAAAAAAGCAGACTCTTACACCTTTAAGCAAGATTATTATTGGTTAATGGGAGATAACAGACACAACTCTTTAGATGCGCGTTATTGGGGATATGTTCCTTTTGACCATGTTTTAGGAAAACCTGTTATGATTTGGTGGAGTTGGGATGCAAATGCCGCATCTTTTGGCGAAAAGATAAAATCTATTCGTTGGGATAGAATGTTTACAACTGTTCACGGAGAAGGTACGCCTGTTTCATACAGGTATTTAGTTCTTGTCTTAATTGCTTTGTACTTCGGATATAGCTTTTATAAAGGAAAAAAGAAAAAAGTTAAATAAAACTAGAAACGAAAAAAGTATGAATTTTTTTCGCAGTTAATTGAATATTGAATTGATACAATGGCATTATTTATACCTACTTACTTCGCTCCTATTTCTCAATATTCAGAAATAATAAATACAGATGAAGTAATCTTTGAGGTGCATGATAATTTTCAAAAACAAAGCTTTAGAAACAGATGTTATATTTTTAACACCAACGGAAAGCAATTATTAAATATTCCCGTTAAACACCCTAATAGCTCCTCTAGAAAGCAGACAAAAGACACGCTTATAGAAAATGCAACACATTGGCAAGAGCAGCATTTTAAGTCGTTAAAGACGGCATATCGAAACTCTCCTTTTTTCGAATTCTATGTAGATGATATTGCTAATATATTCGAAAAAAAATACACCTACTTGCAGGATATAAATATTGATACCTTTTTATTTGTATCTGAAGCCCTACAAATAAATTCGAACTTTAAAAAAACTAGTTCTTATACTGAAGTTTTAGAGAGTAATGATTTCAGAAATTTAGCAGCTATTAAAACGCAACCAAAAAATTTAGTCAAACCATACATTCAAATGTTTGACGATAAACACGGTTTTCTTCCAAATCTATCCATTTTAGATCTTTTATTTATGGAAGGTCCTAACGCTATAAGCTTCTTGGAAAAAAATGTTTAGTAGTGCCTTAATAATTCATTACGGCTTGCACTTTATTGCGCCTGCTCTAATAGCTTATTTATTTTTTAGAAGCAATTGGAAAGTTGTTTATGTAATTTTCTTATTATCTATGTTCGTAGATTTAGACCATCTTTTAGCAACTCCTATCTTTGACAAGAACCGCTGCAGTATTAACTTTCACCCTTTACATTCTTATATAGCAATGGGGATATATCTCATTGGTTTACTTTTTAAAAAGACCAGGATCCTCTGTTTTGCATTATTATTTCACATGCTTACAGATGCTATAGATTGTTATTTATAATTTAATATACTTTCTAAGTAAAGTATTTATTTGTTCAGAAATTGATAATTTAAAGATTAAAAATAAATAGCAAATAATAATCAAAAGACTTTTAAAAATGATATTAAGTATTGGTGAAATATCTCTATCAAAAACTTCTACTGCAGGAATTGAGAAATTCCAGAAGTAAAAAGAAACCATTAATATTAAAATTATAAAAAACAATTTCCAGGATTTATCTGTAAAAGGACTCATTGAAAATTTACTTTTCACGAAATACAGCTTAACCGAATTAAAAATTAAAATTATAATTAAAGTAGCCAATGCCAAACCATTTGTACCCATTTCCAACTCATAATAAAAGAGTCTATTTAAAAAATAAACAGCTATCGCAGAACCAACACCAATAGGTAAAGTAATTCTGTAAAACTTAGAATTGGTTATAATTGCGCCATTATTTCCTAGAAACATTGTGTACAACTTGGCTAGTGAAATCATTAAAACCACTAGTTCACCGCCTGCATAGCCCTTTTCTGGCATTAATTTAAACAATTCGTGTACTCCACAATTTACAAGTAAAAAGAATAAGCCTCCCACTAAAAATAAATTAATAGAGCTCTTTTTATACAAACTTTCCACTTCTACCATGTTCGCATCATTAAGAGATTTAGAGGTTAGAGGTTGTAAGGATCTGGTCATTGCTCTACTGGAGCCTCAATAAAAGAACCAATAAAAACAGCCACTGTATAAAAGGCTACCTGTTCTATAGTATCTTTCCCAGGAATCATATTTTTATCTATATCTAATAAAATTGCCCCTGCAGCTTCCTGCTAAAATTATATATCCAGAATATTTAATAATTTCTAGAATAATTATCTGGAAACTTAAAATGGAACTTAGGGATGTAAATCTTAAATGCATAAAACATCATTACAAACGTTCTAAGAATATAAGCTCCTGTTAAATAATAGATAAATTCAATTTTGATTATCAATCCACAGAATACAGATATTAATAAAATCATTACTACAACTCTATTCCAAAGTTCTTTTAAAACATTACCAAAAACGTGTTTAGCTGTACTTTAGTCCAAGAGTAGAAAAACTCAAAATAAGCACAAGCATACAGCAATTAAATAAATAGAAAATGTATAATCTTTCTATCATTTTATTCTCTTTTACAACCGCACTCATAATCCATTCATGAAAATAGTCCCAAAAAAAACCAATAGGTAATGCAATGAATAAAGGAAGAAAATTGCGATGATAAAAACTGATCTTTTTGCTCTTTTGTTTCATAGGACGAAAAAAACTTTACAATTGTATATTGAGCTCCAAAAGCGTTAAATGGCATTATAAATTAGAAGCAGATAGCAAATAGACCACCTAAACCATAAAATTTTCTCCAGTAAATTCTGGATAGAACCAAATGGTATTTATACCGCCAATTAAAAATGCACCATAAATAATAATTGTATTTCTAAAAGATTGCCTTAATACAATTCCCATACTACGAATTTAAACTTTTTAAAATAAACGCTAATTTTTTTGTCAATTCTTTTCTGTGGTATTTTTCAATATTATTAAAATTTACTGTCAATTTATCTTCTTTGTATTTTTGATATAATGCTACGATTTCTAATTTCAATTTTTCTTCCGCATCAAAATTCACGATCACTCCCGAGTTTGTTTCCTGCAATATTGTAGCTAAATCGCCTTTCTCTGGTCCTATTGCTAAAATAGGCCGTTTTGCTTTTAGATACTCAAATAATTTTCCTGTAAGGATACCCTTGTTATTTTTCACATTCGGAATTAACAACAATAGTACTTGCGATGTATTCTGGTATTCTATGGCTTTCTGATGCGAAACATAGCCCACAAAATTTGTGTTTTGAATAATTTATTCTCTTCAATTGCTACTTTTACCTCCTCAGAAATATCTCCAATAAAATTGAGTTGTAGGTCTTTTTTAAAATTTAAATTTTCTTCACAAAGAGCCTTTAAAACTTTAAACAAAAGCTTTGGATTGCTTTGTTTTGGCAATAAACCAATATAAGATATTGAGAATTTTGTGTCTAAAATTGCATTTTAGCAGCTAAAATTCATCATCAAAACCATTGGTAATTACTTCTACTTTTTTTGCTATTTTTTCAAATTCTTGCTTTAAAGAATTGCTAACAGTTACAATACAATCTGCATTTTTTAAAACTGATTCTTCTAATTTTCTATTTTTATTTTTAGCAAATGCAAGTTGCTTAAAGTCTTTATTGTAATATAAATCTGACCATGGATCTCTAAAATCTGCCAACCATTTTACATCATTTTTTTGATGCAATCTTTCTGCAATTAAATGCATACTGTGCGGCGGACCCGTAGAAATAATTACGTCTATATCATTGGCATCCAAATACTTTTGAAGATAACTTACAGAAGGTTTTACCCAGAATACTTTAGGGTCTGGAATGAAAAAATTACCTCGTATAAAAGAAAGAAATCCGCCTTTACTAACATTCGAAATCCCTTTTGTTTGTTGTTTGCTCTTTTTCCAAAATAAAAGAGCTGTCGGTTCCCAAATAGGTTGTTTTAAAATCTCTATACCTTTAGGGACTTCGTTTAAAAGAGATGTATCTTGTTTTAAATAATTTGCATTTTCAACAGTGTACACTACAGGCTCTATTCCGAATTCTTGCAGATACTTTACGAACTTTAACCAACGTTGTACGCCAGAACCTCCTGCTGGTGGCCAATAATATGTAATTATTAAAACTTTCAATTTGCATATTATTATACAAATTAATTAATTTTTTAGAGGTTTGTTCCCAAGAAAACTCATTTTGTAACGAATTTTCTACCACTTTCTCCTAACTCTATTCTTAAAGGTTTGCTCTTATACAAAGCTAATACTTTATTCGAAAAGTCCTTAGAATCTCTTTCTTTATGAACCAAACCACAAGCTACTTTTTCTACTAGTTTTTTCTGAGCAATTGCATCGCTTACTAATAATGGTTTTGCCAAACTCATATATTGAAAAATCTTGTTTGCATAGGCTTCGATCATGTTGCAAGTTTCTATGCAAGGGAGAAATACAAATATCACTCGCTAATATATAAGATTGAAAAACTTTGGATCTTTGCCAACCTTCAAAATCCACATATGCTTCTAACTGTAAATCCTTTACTAGCTTTTTAATATATCAGTAGAATTTTTACCTACAATTACTAATTTAATTTATGAATTTCTTTTTTACTTTTTAGAGCTTTAATAGCTGTTTCTAAACCTCTTCTTAAATCCGTGTCTCCTAATATAAAGAATACAAAATTGTTTGAATATTTTACTATATTTCTATCTAACTATAATGTCTTCATAAAAAGTCTTCTTACGGTATTTGGTACTAATACTAATTTCTTTTCAGTGGTAATCGGACTCTCTTAAATCTCTTTTAGATTCATGGTGAACTACAATCACTTTATTTGCTTTCTTTATAAATTTCTCTTCTTTTGCTTCCATTTTTTTGGTGAGATTAAGATATTTCCAGGAAATTTAATAAATGTGGGTAAACTTCATTATCTCTGGTCTATTTTCATGTAAATCTAAAACTACATGGAAATTAAATTTCTTATTTGCTTTAAAACAGCTCTGACAATTCTTATATCATGAATATGTAAAGCTCTATATTCATTTCTTTTATAAATTTACAATTTTCTTTTGCATTATAACTGAATACAATGGTATTGTATATGCTAATGCAGAAAGTTTATACTCGAAAGTATTAGAGCTATATCTCTTTACTTGAATTCCGTTTATAGTATCAGAAGCTTTTTCATCAGCATATTTTAAACAAAAAAGAAAAACTTCATGACCTGCTTTTATTAATGAAACTGCTTCATTTTCTACTCTTGGATCTGGAGGAAACGGAGCGTCTAATATCATTCCTATTTTCATGATGCGACCTTCTTCTTATCATAAAAAAACCAACCTACAGAAATAAGTAAGAGTAATGCATATGAAATTAAAGAAACTGTTTTTCCTTGTTGAATTACTTTTGGCTCAAATTTAAATTCAATTTTATGATTTCCTGCAGGAATTTTCATTCCTCTTAAAACATAATTTACACGATAATGTGGAACGAGTTCTCCGTCTATATATGCATTCCAACCTTCTTTATAAAAAATTTCTGAAAACACTGCAAATTGCTCTGTTTAGCTTATTAGACTTATAGTTAATGAAGTTACCTTATAATCTGTAAGAGCTATCGTTGCGATGGTATCTTGCTGCATCGGAAACTGTATGTCCATTTTCTTATAGATCGTTTTCTAAAATAACTGCCTCCTCTTTTGTACTTAAAGAATCTAAAGCTTGAATTTCTTCATTTGCATTTTTTACAGGAATTAAGTTGTCTACAAACCAAACATTTCCATTAGCCTCTGTATTTTGTTGTGCTTTCGGTTTTCCTTCATCATCTGAAATAATAAAATACTTTGTGTTTAACATGTTAAAAACCTGTATGTTATTTTTAGCTATCTGAAAATCAAATAATTCTTGATAACGCCCTAATTTAGCAGCATGGTAGCCTCCAATAGAGTTATGATAATAAGAAGTACTTCCATCATTCATAAGATCTACTGCAAAATTTGCAACCCTGTAATGGCTTTTATCTTGTAAGATAATTTTATCTGCGTCTGACTTTGTAAAAGGTTTTTTAATTTTTCTTGCCGTTTTAAAATCATCTGCATTCACATACTTTTTATTTACTGAAATTAAATCAAATAAAATTAAAAGTGTGAGTCCTACAATTACAATTACTGGTTTTAACTTACCTTTTAAAAAAAACCACAAAGCTGTTCCAGAAATAAGAACTAAAACTAAAGATCTAATTGTATCTGAAAGTAACATTGCTTTTCTATCTGCAATTACTGCATCTAAAAAGCCGGGATTTCACTGTATTGCTGTGCATCTCTTAATCCTTCAAACGTACCAAACATATGGGCAAGTGCGAAGCCTACAATAATTAAGGCTCCGAATGCAAGCACTGCTTTCTTTAATCCTTGGTATTTCTCTTCTTTACTCATTTCTGTAGAGAAAAAAGCCTTCAAACCTAAAACACCTAAAATTGGAACACACAACTCGGCAATAACTTGAATAGACGAGACCGCTCTAAACTTATTATACAAGGGAACATAATCTATAAAAAAGTTGGTAACAACTTCAAAATTTCTTCCCCAACTTAAAACAATTGAGAAAACAGTTGCAGCTACCAACCATTGTTTTAACCTTCCTTTCACTAAGAATATTCCCAAGAAAAACAATAAGAAAATTACTGCACCAATATAGGCTGGTGCTTCTACAATTGGTTGATCTCCCCAATAAGTTAAAACTTGTTCAGAATAATCTACTGCAGCTTTTTTTCCAGCTTTTTCTTCTATAAACTGATAAAAATTAGAATCTTCGCCTAATTTCTCAATAGTTCCTCCACCCATAAAGCGTGGAATAAACAAGTTAAATGTTTCTAATTTCGCATAACTATATTGTGTAATATATGTTTTATCTAAGCCATTTGTAATCTCTTTATTAGAACCATCTAAATTTATGGTTAATTCAGACCTCCCTCTTGTGCTATGATCTGCATATTCTTTCAAAGCCATTAAACGTGGAGCATTTGCACCCACCCCTAAGGCAACTGCTGCAATAATTATTGCCACTTGTTTTATAAAAAGAGGTACAACTTTCTCTCTTATAGCATTCACAAATTCTACAATTCCTAAAATCAATAAACAAAAACCAAGATAATAGGTCATTTGAATATGATTTGTATAAACTTCTAAGGCCATTGCCAAACCTGTAACGATAAAACCAAGGATAAACTTACGTTGAAAAATCCATAAAAAACCAGCTAACACCAAAGGCATATAAGCAATTGCATGCGCTTTTGCGTTATGTCCTGCACCAAAAATAATAATTAAATATGTAGAAAAACCAAAGGCTAAAGAGCCTAAAATAGCCAATCTCCAGTTTACTTTTAAAGCCATCATTAAAACAAAGAAGCTTAAAAAATACAAGAAAGTGTAATCTGCTGGCCTTGGTAAAAAACGCAATAACCTGTCTAAACTTCTAACAAAGTCATTCGGATAGTAAGCACTTACTTGATATGCTGGCATTCCACTAAAAGAAGCCTCTGTCCAATAAGGTTCTTTATTTTCTTCTGATCTAAAATCATTAATATCTTTAACCATTCCTCTAAACTGAGTAATGTCTGACTGATTTAATTTATGACCTTTTAAAATAGGATGAAAATAAATGATGGAAGCCAATGAAAATAAAAGAATAGCAACTACGAAAGGAAATATTTTATTATGTTTCACTTTGATATATTATTTATTAATTGATAATTCTCTACAATAAAAAATTAATCTATTTCTTCAAAATCTACATAGTCGCCAACAGATTTTTTACTTTCTTGCTCGCCTGCTGGTTTTTTATCAATAATTGTTTCACCCTCCTTTACAGAAGAGCCCTGTTGTTGTCCTTGTTGTCCTCTAAACTGTTGTTCTGCTTTTTTCTTAATAGTTTCTGTAGCCTTTTTTATTAAAAAAGGTGCAAACAGTCTCGCTAAAAATTTAAAAGCATAACCAAAGAAAATAATAAAAAAGATAGTTTTTAATAAGCCCATTTATAAAATTAGTTAAATAATAAATCAAAAATAACAATTTGCGTACAATTGAAGCGCTATGAATCTATAAAACTTTCTTAAAGCTAAAAAAGTAAGGTTCATCTTTATAAAGTAGGTTTTTTATCCTATGTTTGTAAAGCATGTTAAGACTTAAATTGGAAATCCCATACTGTATCTAAGACTATGAACAGATTACACCTTTTTATAATGTCATTTTTTATTGGTTCTGTAGTAGTTTTTGCCCAATATACAGACATAATCAACTCTAACAAACCTGGTTTTTCTGAAAGCCCGTATAGTGTTGGTAAGGGTATTTATCAATTTGAAAGTAATATATTTCTTAGAAATACCTCCATAACTAATACATTCTCAAAGCCCCAATCATTGGGCGTAGATATACTATTTAGAACTAGTTTTTTTTTAGATAAATTAGAATTAAACGCACAATTAACATATCAAAAAGATAAAATAGCTTTTAAAAATATTTTTACGTCCAATTATTTCACATCTGGCTTAAGTAAAATGACTATTGGTGCTAAATACCTAGTTTATCAGCAAACATATAAAGATAAGTCTAAAGAAATAAGAAGTTGGAAAAGAAAAAACAGTTTTGATATAACACGTTTAATTCCTTCTGTTGCTGTGTATTTAGGAATGAATACAGATTTTGTAAATGATGTACACAAAACAGGAAGTATTACACCAAAAGTAGGTGTATTATTACAACAAAACCTTACTCAAGATTTTAATGTGATTACCAATTTTTACTACGATAATATGGGTACAGATTTCGCTCAATACTCATATATTATTACTTTGACACAAAGTTTCAGTAACCGATGGTCAGCTTTTTTTGAAAATCAAATGGTCTTTCAAAAATATCAAGATAACATAAATTTAGGCGGGGGATTGGCATATTTATATAGTCGTAATTTGCAATTTAATACCTCTGCAAGATTCCTTTTTGAAGGAAAAACACAAGGATATTATGCGGGCTTGGGTGTTTCATACAGAATTGACAAACACCAAGATCCTTTTACAGAACTTGATAATAACGGCAAAGCTTTAAAAGAAACACCAATTTCAAAAAATAATAAAAAACAAAGTAATTTCTTTAATCGATTTTTAAATATTTTCAAAAAGAAAGCGAAAGGTGGCAGAACAAGATCTAAAAAAAGCAGAAAAACTAAGTCTAAAAAGAAAAGAAGTGGAATTTTAGGCTTATTTGGAAAGAAAAAAAAGGAAGTTAAAAAGGATTAGACAGATATTGAAAAATTAAAAGGAGAAGAAAATGAAGAAGGAAGAGAAAAAAAAGTAAAAATTAGCATCGATTTTTAAAAATGATCACATTAAAAAAAATAATAAACAAAAAGGAAATGAAGCAATTTGTTACCTTTCCTTTTTCATTGTATAAAAATAATAAATATTGGGTACCTCCTATTATTAAAGACGAAGTTGATAATTTTGACCCTGAGAAAAACCCTGTTTTTGAGAATGCCGATGCACAATTTTTTGTGGCTATTAGAAATGGTGAAATTGTAGGAAGAGTTGCGGCTATTATCAATTGGTTTGAAGTTGAAAAACAGCAAATTAAAAAAATGCGTTTTGGATGGTTTGATGTAATTAATGACATTGAAGTTTCTAAGGTTCTTTTAGAAAAAGTAAAAGAAATTGGTTTAAAAAACAACCTAGAATATATAGAAGGTCCTGTTGGATTTAATAATTTAGACAAAACAGGTGTTTTGGTTGAAGGTTTCGATCATATAGGTACTATGATTACCTGGTACAATCATCCGTATTACAAAGAACATTTAGAAGCATTAGGTTTTACAAAAGAAAAAGAATATTTAGAAAATAAATTCAAATTTAAGAATGTAGATGCCGTTTATTTTGATAGAGTTAGTCGTATAATAAAAAAAAGATTCAACCTAAAAGCATTAGATTTTACAAAGACAAAAGATATTCTGCCTTATATAGATGAAATGTTTGAAGTCTTTGACAAAGCATATGCTAAATTATCCACTTTTGTTCCTATTTCTGAAGCTCAAATTGCTTTTTTTAAGAAAAAGTATATTTCATTTATCAACCCAGAATATATAAAATTTGTGATAAATGACGAGCATAAAGTAGTTGCCTTTGCTATTGTAATGCCTTCTTTTTCTGAAGCTTTACAGAAAGCGAAAGGAACATTATTTCCATTTGGTTTATTTCATTTGTTAAAAGCTAGAAAACATTGCAAAGATGTTACTTTTTACTTAATTGGTGTGCATCCAGAATATCAGAATAAAGGAGTACATGCTATCATTTTTGATCAATACACAAAAACTTTTGCACCTTTAGGAATCGAGAATTGTATTAGAACACCAGAGCTAGATGACAATGACGCCATTCAGAAATTATGGGAGAACTTTAGTCCAGAAACACACAAAAGGCGCAGAACATATCGCTTAAACCTATAACTATTGTCTTTTAGTTATAAAAACAACAACATTAAAACGTTGTATCTTTAAAATTTTGAAACTCATTTAACAATGCAATTATTTTATAATTCAGAAATTTCTTTAGAAACCAAACAAATTACTTTTGATAAAATTGAGAGTAAACACATTGTGCGTGTTTTAAGAAAAACCGAAGGTGATATTCTTAAAATAACGAATGGAAAAGGATTCTTATTTGATGTTGAAATTAATTTTGCAAATGACAAAAGATGTTCTGCAACCATTATAAATGCTGAGGAAAAAATAAAACCTTGGCACTATTATTTACATATTGCAATTGCACCAACAAAGAATAATGACAGAATAGAATGGTTTTTAGAAAAAGCAACAGAAATTGGTATCGATGAAATTACACCTATTATTTGTTCTAATTCTGAACGCAGAATAGTCAAACTAGAACGTTTTGAAAAAATTATTCAGTCTGCCATGAAACAGTCTTTAAAGTTTACACTCCCAAAACTAAATGCTCCTATTAAATTTAATGAGTTTATCCAACAAGATTTTGATGGTAAAGTATGTATTGCACATTGCGAAGAACAAAATAAAACTAATTTAAAGTCAATTATAAATCCAGCTGAAAGAATAACCATTCTTATTGGACCCGAAGGAGATTTTTCTACAGAAGAAATACAAAAAGCATTGGCAAATAAATTTATTCCTGTTTCTTTAGGAGAAAGCAGATTACGCACAGAAACCGCAGCTTTAGTAGTTGTTAATATTGTTTCATTTATAAACGAGTAATTTAGTATATTGCTTCAAAATAATTACGTTTTAAAATTCATGAAACAGATACTACTCCTAATTATAGTTTGCTTTTCTAGCACAGGATATGCGCAAGATGTTGCTATTTTAAAATACAATGGTGGTGGAGATTGGTACGCAAATCCTACAGCAGTTCCCAATTTAGTAACATTTGCAAATACAAATATTAAAACTACTATTTCCAAGAATCCACAAGCTGTAGCGGTTGGTAGTGAAGATCTATTTAATTATCCGATGTTATTTATGACGGGGCATGGAAATATCTTTTTCTCCGATAACGAAGCAGAAAACCTAAGAAATTATTTAATTTCTGGAGGATTTTTACATATTTCAGACAATTACGGATTAGATAAATTTATAAGAGAAGAAATTAAAAAAGTATTTCCAAAATTAGAATTTAAAGAAATACCTAGTAGCCATGCTATTTTCAATCAGACATTTAAATTTCCAAATGGCATGCCAAAAATTCACGAACATGATAAAAAACCAGCACAAGGATTTGGCATTTTCTATGAAGCTAGATTGGTGATTTTATATGATTATGAAACCGACTTAAGTGATGGTTGGGAAGATGAACTAATACATAACAATCCTAAAAGTGTCAGAGAAAAGGCCTTAAAAATGGGCTCAAATATTATAGAATATGCTTTTAAAAATTAGCAAAGAAATAGACATAGATGCCATTAAAATAAACTTCGATTCTAGTGAATTATGGCTTTTAAATATTGCAATAGCAATTATTATGTTTGGCGTTGCTTTAGGTATTTCTATAGACGATTTTAAAAGACTTTTAAAAAAACCTAAAATTCTTTTTGTTGGGGTTCTATCTCAGTTTATCTTATTACCAGCATTTACTTTTTTAGCTATAATTATCATAGAACCCCATCCTAGTTTTGCTTTAGGAATGATGATGATTGCTGCTTGTCCTGGTGGAAATGTTTCTAACTTTTTTAGTAAAATGGCTGGAGGAAACGCAGCATTATCGGTTAGTTTAACTGCATTTGCAACACTTATCTGCATTATTATGACTCCTTTTAATTTACAGTTTTGGGGAAGCTTATATGAACCTACAAATGCAATTTTAGAAACGGTAGCATTAAATTGGGTAGACTTATTAAAGTTAGTTTCTTTAATTTTAGGAATTCCATTGTTTTTTGGAATGCTTATAAAACACTACTATTCTGAAATGGCAGACAAAATAGAAAAAGTACTAAAACCAGTTTCTATGTTGGTTTTTATTCTACTTATTTTTATCGCCCTCTCTCAAAATTTAGAAGTGTTTACGAATCATATTCACCACGTGATATTCTTAGTGGTTTTACATAATATTTTTGCTTATATTCTTGGCTTTTATACTGCTAAAACCTTTGGCTTAAATATCCAAGACACAAAAACTATTGCCATGGAAACTGGTATACAAAATGGTGGCTTGGGTTTATTACTAATATTTGGTTTTTTTGATGGCTTAGGCGGAATGGCCTTACTAGCTGCTTTTTGGGGTATTTGGGATGTCTTTTCTGGAATTCTTTTAGCCACCTATTGGGGCAGAAAAAAAACACTTCAATAAAATAAAATTATGATTCAAAGAGTTTGGTTTGCATTTGTTTGGGGTACTATAAAATTAGGATTATTTTTTTATAGCAAAAAGATAACTGTTTTAGGTAAACAAAATATTCCTAAAAAAGGAGCGGTTTTATTTGCCGTAAACCACCCAAATGGTTTAGTAGACCCTTTGTATGTTACCACAACTAACAAAAGACACAATCACTTTTTAGTAAGAGCAGCCTCTTTTAAAAAACCTTTTATAAAAAAGATTTTAGAGTCTTTATATTTACTACCTATTTATAGAATTAGAGATGGTATTCAACAATTAGCCAACAATAAAGAAATTTTTGAGAAATGCCATAAAATTCTAAATAGTGGAGAAACTTTAATGATTTTTCCTGAAGGAAGTCATAACAAAAAAAGATCTATTAGACCTTTAAGTAAAGGTTTTACTAGAATTGTTTTTGGTGCATTAGAAAAAAATAAAAATCTAGAAATTACGATAATCCCTGTAGGAATTACCTATCAGCATCCTTCTCACTTCCCTGCAAAAGTTGTTGTAAATTACGGACAACCAATTACTACTAGAAATATTTTCGAAACAAACCCTTTGGCTAAGTCTATTAATATCGTAAAAGCTGAAGTTAGTAGCCAATTAGAAAAATTAAGTGTTCACATACCGGATGACCAGAATTATGAAACAATTTTACAAAAATTAACGGATGCGCAAGTAGATTTTACAGCAGTAGCTGAAGTAAATGATATGATAGCACGTAATAGTTTTCCTGATAAAAAACAACCTAAAAAGAACTATTTAAAACCGCTTTACTTTTTAATAATTTTGAATAGTATTATTCCATATTTACTTTGGAGAAAAATTTCAAAAAAAATAGATGAAATTGAATTTATAGATACGTTTAGATTTGCCTTAAATCTATTTTTATTTAGCCTCCTCTATTTGGTAAAAGCGATTATATTGAGTATTTATTTTGGAAATATTATTGGATTCTTCTATCTATCCATCTCTGCTTTTATGGTTTTAATTTATAGCAGTTTTGCTCCTGCAAATGCAAAAAAACACACAATACTCGATGAAGCTAGTTAAGAAGCAGCACCCCATGAAACAGAGGAAATACAATCATTTAAACTCTTTATGAGAGCTATAAAAAGTAAGTGTAAAAAACTGGGAATAGCATCTAATCTATAATAGCATCTTGAATTATCTGCTGAATTCTTGTGCGCATATTCGTATCAATTAAACCTCTATTGGCCATTTTAGGATATACCCTGTTTGATAAAAAGACATACACCAATCCGCTTTTAGGGTCTGCCCAAGTATAAGTACCTGTAAAACCAGAATGCCCAAAACTTTCATCAGAAACACAACCACAGGTTGCTTTTACTTCTGGATCTAATTGTGGCTTATCAAAACCTAAACCTCTTCTAACCTTTTCATCGGAAAAATATCTCTGATTGAATTTGCCGATAGTTTCTGACTTTAAATATCTTTTGCCACCATAAAATCCCTTCTGCAAGTACATTTGCATAATTTTACCTACATCATTAGCGTTGGCAAATAAACCTGCATGACCACCAATACCACCTAGCATTGCGGCACCCATATCGTGCACATTGCCATGTAACAATTGGTCTCTAAAATAATCGTCTTTTTCTGTAGGTACAATTTCGCTTTTATTAAACTTATGAAGTGGCAGATAGGAAGTTCTATTTGCACCTAAAGATTTATAAAACGTATCATCGACCAATTTGTCTAGCGGCTTATTATACTTCTTTTCTAGTACTTCTTTAAAAATATAATACCCTAAATCACTATAACCATAGCCACTAGTTTCATTCTGGTCTGCATCTTTTATATACTTTAAAATACTGTCTTTATAACTCTCATTTATAAAAAGGTTTTCAGCAACCTTCGTCTTAAAATCATTTGACTCTTGCTTACTATAAAACTGCCCTAAATTTTTGCCGGTAATACTATCTTGGGTGTCTTTATAAAAAGGAATCCAAGATTTTAATCTACCAAAATGAGAAAGGATTTCTTTTACGGTTACTGTATCTTTATTTGAGTTAGAAAAGCTTGGTAAAACATCTCTTAAATTTGCTGTAAGACGAATTTTACCTTCTTCTTCAGCCTTCATTATTAAAGGCAAGGAAGCTAGAATTTTTGTAAGCGATGCTAAATCATAAATGTCAGAATTTTTAACTTTTATTTTTTTGTCATAGGTATGATATCCATAACTTTTCTCGAACACTACTTTACCATTTCTTGCTACAAATACCTGAAAACCTGGTGCCATTTTTTCTTGTATTATCGTATCTGCTATTTTATCTAATAGCGCTAATTTCTTAGAGGACAGTCCTGCAGCTTCTGGTAATGTATATTGAAATCTACTTAAATTAGTACTCGTAATTCCGGAGCCTTCTTTAAATTCTGTACCAATAGAAACGGGTAATTTTCCTTTTGCAGCTATGGCACCAAACAATAGTTGAGCAGAGATTTCTTGTGATAATTTACTATTCTGATAAGAAACAATCACACTTTCTATATTTGTGAAACTTTTTATTTTTAATAAACTATAAGGACTTGTAAAAACATCTAAAACAACCGTTTTTTCTTTTGCAATTTCCTGCAACCAAACCAATTCTTTATTAGATATTTTATAGCTTTTCCATGGGTGTAAATTAGATTTATGAAAACCAATAATTACATAATTATAGGGTTTTAGCTTTCTAATAAGTCCATCTAAATTGGTGTCTGAAACAACCGTTACTTTTGCGTATTTTTTTAACATATCTACAAAAGAATTATTTTCTGCAGCACCTAATTTAACATACGCAATCTTTTGTTTTTCTAAGTTTCTAATTGGTACGTTATTATTTTCATTTTTTAAAAGTGTCAATGAATTTTTAACGAGTTCTCTATGCAGAAGCTCGTCTTCTATGCGATTCAAATCTTCTACAATGTTTTCTAATTCTATGGGCTTATAATTTTGTAAACCTGCCCAATATTTAGCTTTTAATATTTTTCTAACAGAAAAATCTAATCGTTCTTTTGTTAATGTTCTTGTCTCTAATGCTTTTTTTATAATTGCTATTGATGCTGGCACATCTTGAGGAATTAATAATAAGTCATTACCTGCTTGCAATGCTGCCAAGTCTACTTGAGCAGGAGTTGCATAGTTCGCAGCACCTTTCATGTTTAAACCATCCGTAATAATTAACCCCTGAAAGCCTAATTTTTCTTGCAGCAAATGTGTTACAACATTTTTAGAAAGTGATGTGGGTACATTTATATTAGCTTCTAAACTAGGGATGTTTAAGTGAGCAGTCATAACACTGGCTAAACCAACATCAAAGGTTTTTTTGTACGGATATAATTCTATGGAATCTAAACGTGCTTCATCAAAATTTAAAAGCGGTAAGGTATGGTGAGAATCTGTTGCTGTATCTCCATGACCAGGAAAATGTTTACCATTTGCTAAAACACCTTCACCCTGCATTCCTTTAATAAAAGCAATTGCTTTTTGTGTAACATTCTCTTTACTTTCGCCAAAAGAACGATTTCCAATAATCGGGTTTGCTGGGTTTGTATTAATGTCTATTACGGGTGCAAAATTTATATGAATTCCAATTCTTTTTGCATGTTGCCCAAGATGTTTTCCAAATTGTTTTATTAACGCATCATTTTTAATGGCACCTAGCGTCATATTCCAAGGAAAACGATACGTATTCTTTAAGCGCATATCTAAACCCCATTCACCATCAAAACCAATTAATAAGGGCACTTTTGCAGTATCTTGATACCTGTTTGTTAATTCCGCTTGCTTTTTGGGAGTTCCTTGCATAAAAACTAAATTACCTACATGATATTTTGAAATCATTTCAGTAATAAAATCTTCGTGTTTTTGATCTAAATTAGAATAGGCTTGCACCATATAAAGTTGGCCTATTTTCTCATCAATAGACATTGTATTCATAATACTATCTACCCAAACATTTTGAGCTTCAAAATCTATGGTTCTTAATGGATCTAATCTTTGTGAAACTACATTAGAACCAATAAAAGTTAATAATAACAATAGTATAATTTTCTTCATTCTAATTGTACAATATTTTTTTTAGTTTTTAAGCTACTTTTCTTTTTCAGTAATCTCTACCAGCGTATCTAATAACTTATCTTACTTGTATAAGATAAAATTAAGTTTTATACCAAAAATCGCTTGTGCCAGCTTTCTCTAGCCGGAACCTCCCATTTATTTTCAAAATCTTCTTTAGTAGCTACCATGTTATTAAATACAATAGTTTCTAAAGTTACTTTCTGTTCTTTGGCATACCTCTGAAAATCAGCTAATTTCACCAAATTAATATGCTCATTATCTTTAAAGGTAACATTCATCTTATTCATTAGTTCTAATTGTAATTCCTTTTCTAAAGCCTGTATAAAACGAACAGAACTGTCTATAGAGCAACCAGAAACAGTATTAAAACTCTCATCCACAGCCAATACTAAAAACTGATTATACTTAAACGTAAAAGAGCCCTTTAAATCATCTCCATGGCGTGTCCATTGATTGATAAAATCTTCTGCTCTTACCGAAATAAATTCGATTTCTTTAGCTGTAAATTCTCTATCAGATTGATAAATCCAAACGCGCGAATTCTGAGGTAAATTTTTATATTGTGTAAACATCTTTTTTTCTAGATTATTCGTTTATTAGAGACTTTTATAATAAGATCATACTATATCTAAAAATCTCAGAACCTATCTTAAGTTAAACTTTTGCTGCAATGCTTGCAACTTATCTTCGTCTGACATCTTTTCTTTTGGCGCAGACATTCTTTCTTTTATCTCTTTCAATACCTTTTTTGTGTACAGCGGAAAATCTGCATTCTGCATCCAATTGTTATAACCAGGATTTTCTGTAAATACTTCTTCAACTGTTCTTCCTTTGTGTTTACCAAAAGAGAAAATTTCTTGATTTTCATCATTCATCAAAATAAAGCCTGCAAAATCTGCTCTTATACCATGTGTAGAAAACTCGCTTAAAGCCGCTACTGAATTCTCTATATCATCGTATTTATCTAACTGTGCTAGCAATATTTCATACGTTGCATTGGTGTCTGCTGCAGCACCATGTGCACCTTCTAACTCTTTCCCACAATAGAATTGATATCCAGCACCTAAAGTTCTTTGTTCTTTTTTGTGAAAAATAACCTGTACATCAATCGCCTTTCTATCTTTCATATCAAAATCAATTCCTGCGCGCATTAACTCTTCTGCCAACAAAGGAATATCAAAACGATTCGAATTAAAACCAGCCAAATCGCACCCTGCAATCATTTCGCTTACCGTGCTCGCTAATTCTTTAAAAGTTGGTTCTGTAACTACTTTTTCATTTGTAATTCCATGTACATCTATAGAACCTTGTGGAATTTCCATTTCCGGATTTACCAGCCACGTTTTACTTTCTTTGTTCCCATTAGGAAACACTTTTAAAACAGCAATTTCTACAATCCTGTCTGTTGCAATATTTACGCCTGTAGTTTCTAAATCAAAAAATACAATTGGTTTTATTAAATTTAAGTTCATTTTTTTATTTTGTTATTCAAGCAAAATCAGGAAGCTCGCTTTAATTATTTGTGTTTTTAAAAACTTTATAAATATATTATTATCAAAATTAAATGAGAGCATACAATGCTTTAAAGAGGCTTATTTAGTCTCTTAAAAAGTCTGTAATTCTGCTTCTAAAGATTCAAAGTCAAAAGACTGTTCATAAAAGTTTCGTTTATTTTTATTATAAATTAAAGTTGCTGGGATTGCACCAGACCAGCTAGAATCTATAGATTTAAACCAACTATCATCTTTACCATTATCTAATAAAACAACCTTAGATTGCAATTTTTTCTTTGCAATAAAAGGGATTACTCTTTTATTAATTTGTTTCGGAAAATCTAAACTCACCAATAAAACTTCTACCCCTTTGGCAGCATATACGCTATTCAGTTTTTCGAAAGCTGGTAACTCTTTTACACAGGGAGCACACCAGGTTGCCCAAAAATTAACAACATATATTTTATCTCCTTTTTGCTCTAAAAGTGGTTTTAACTCTTTATAGTTGTATACTTTTACAGCTACTCTAGAAGTGTCTATCTCTTGTTTTTCTTTAGCTAAAACTTCTTTTTTACAGGAAATAAAACCTAAAAAAATAAAGCAGATAACAATTGACTTTAATTTCATTTTATAAAATTACACATTAATTAGCTAGAAAAATGGCATTAATAGACATTAACGCCATTTTTAAAACTTTTTTAACTTTTAGTTTTTATGCGAAAATATCATTCAATATTTTTGCCAAACGAATTCCTCCCTTTTGCAATTGCTCTCTAACGGTGTCAAAATGATCATAAGAATATCTGTAACGTAAATTTTCACCTACTTCAGCAGATTTATAAACCTTTCTTGTTACTTCATGAATTTCATCTACCCAATCAGCTAAAGTTCCTACTTCAATTGCTTTAATTTGCTTTTTAGATAAGTCTTGAGCACTTTCTGCCAATTCTAAATAACTCATATTCCAATATTCAATCATTTTCGTATCCCAAACAGCATGTAAATTGGTTCCTTTTCCAAACCATTGCACTTTTACTGAATTTCCTCCTTTATCCTCTTTCTGTCCAATATGCATTGGTTGGTGTAAATCTCCTACAAAATGAACCAACATTTTTAAATGAAAAGACTTGTCTTCAAAAGAACTTTCACCATCCTTTAAAACTTCGATACATTTATTAATACCTGTAACTAAATCTCCTTTAGGATTTTTCGATGCCTCTGCATAAGACTGATCTAAATCCATATTTATATAATGCCAAGGATAATATTTACTAAATGCTCTGTCTGATTTTATTTCATCTGCATAGGTAGATACAAATGCTAAGCTTTGCCCTTTTAATAATTTATCTATTTTCTTTTTAGCTCTTTTCTTTAAATGATTTTCAGCAATTTCCCCAGTTACTCTATGTCCATTTTG
Organism: Flavobacteriales bacterium UBA6772; assembly: GCA_905181765.1. Lineage (GTDB taxonomy): Bacteria > Bacteroidota > Bacteroidia > Flavobacteriales > Flavobacteriaceae > Polaribacter. The sequence goes on from CAJIYW010000006.1 coordinate 95,050, forward strand.
TCCCCAAAAAACTGCTTCCTCTGCTGCTGGTTTTACAAAGAAAAAAGTAGTAATTAATAAAAATAGTTTAAATTTCATTTTAAAAATTTTATATATGTGTTTGCGAAGTTATAAAAAAAATGTGTCAAAATTATTTGCAAACCAATAAAATAATTGGCTATATTTGTGATATCAATTTAATATCATTATAAATAATTCCTATGAAAACAGAAAAAATTATCAAGCCCGCTAACGGTTATTTAATGTTAGTAATAATGTTACTATTATTCTTTTTAAGCATTGCATTTTCAATTCAACAAGAAAATGCCGTTTATATTTTGGTAACTATTTTAAGTTTTATTGGGTTTTTTGGATTTATTTTAGTGAACCCAAACACCTCTAAAGTTGTTTTATTATTTGGAAAATATGTAGGAACTATTAAGGACAATGGTTTGTATTGGGCAAATCCCTTTTTTAGAAAGAAAACAATTTCTTTAAGGGCAAGCAATTTTGATAGTGAGCGCTTAAAGGTAAATGACAAATTGGGAAACCCAATAATGATTTCTACCATTTTAGTTTGGCGCGTTACCGATACTTACAAAGCTGCTTTTGATGTAGATAATTATGAAAATTTTGTGCGTGTGCAAACAGATGCAGCGGTTAGAAAACTTGCAAGTATGTATCCTTATGATAATTTTGCAGATGAAGGGCATGATGAAGATATTACCTTGCGTTCAAGTGTAAATGAAGTTTCTGAAGCTTTAGAAAAAGAGATTGACGAACGTTTATCAATTGCAGGAATTGAAGTTTTAGAGGCAAGAATAGGATATTTAGCCTATGCACAAGAAATTGCTTCGGCCATGTTAAAAAGACAGCAAGCAACTGCAATTGTTGCTGCAAGACATAAAATCGTACAAGGTGCTGTAGAGATGGTAGAAATGGCGTTGTCAGAATTAAATAAAAGACAAATTGTTGAATTAGATGATGAACGAAAAGCTGCAATGGTTAGTAATTTGTTAATTATTTTGTGTGGCGACAAGGAGGCATCTCCGGTTGTAAACACTGGAACCTTGAGTCATTAATCGACACTAATAGTTTGTTTAAATTTAAAATAAATGAAAGAATATAAGATTGTTCAACTAAAGTTAGGTTTCAGAAATCGAATTCAAACTTTTGAAGATTTATTAAATCAATATGCCAGAGAAGGTTGGGTTTATAAAGAGATGCCCCCAGGCTGGAATTCTGTAGTTTTAGAAAGAGATAAAAATAGATAACAATGAAAATTTTCAAAGAAGAACAGCGCTTTACACAAACATGGTTAATTGTTCTTTTGGCATTTAGTATTATTGTGCCAATAGTAATCACAACAAAAGAGTATTTAGCAATAGACTCTAAAATAACAACCAATCAGTTTGTGCTAACATTATTGGGAATATCTATTTCTGTTGCCTTTATTTTCTTCTTTAAACTAAAAACTAGAATTGATGAGATAGGAATTCATTATCAGTTTTCTCCATTTCATTTAAAGATGAAATTATTAAATGGGAAGAAATTAAAAAAGTACATGTTAGAAGCTATGATCCTATTTCAGAATATGGAGGTTGGGGTCTAAAAGGAGGTTCTTTTTGGAATAAAGAAAAAGGGAAATGTGTAAATATTTCGGGTGATATTGGCATCCAAGTTGAATTTAAAAATGGAAAAAAATTATTAATTGGTACCAGAAAAAAGAAACAGCAACTAGCGTATTAAAGACGTATCAAAACAAAATAAATGACCAACTCTAAAGACACCTCCTTTTCAAATTTAGATTTGGTTTTAATAGCCATAACCATATCTTTATTAGTTCTTTCTTGGGGATATCTAATTATAGAATATAGTTCATTACCAGATATAATTACTGTTCATTTTGATGCATTAGGAAAACCAAATGGCTATAGTTCCAAAGAAAATATTTGGTTTGCTCCTGCCATATTTTCAATACTTTCTATTGCTTTTATATTTGGCGCCAAACACCAAGAAGCTATTACTTTTCCAAAACGGGAAATAGGCACCACAGAAAAAAGTTCTAATTTAAAGATGATGCTTTATTCATCTCTTTTATTAGCTATAATTTGTCCGTTAATTGTATATACAATCATTGAAGCCTCAATTATAAAAAACTTTGAAATGCCATGGTTAATGCCAATCATCATAGGAATTGTAGCAATATATATAGGGGTTGTTTTTTATTATAAATTTAAAATCCTAAAATGGTAATTATAAAAAACATGAACCACGTTTTAAAAGACATTCAATTAGAGAAAGATAATGTTTTCTCTAATTATTCTAGTTCGTTTCCAATATCAGAAAAACTAATTGAAACCATCGTTTCATTTGTAAAAAAGTAAAAATGGCAAAGAAAAAAGCGTTCGCCTTAAGAGTTAATGAAGATATGCTAAAAGCTATTGAAAAATGGGCTGCAGATGATTTTCGCTCTACAAACGGTCAAATAGAATGGATGCTAACGCAAGCCTTAAAAGACGCAAAAAGATCTCCTAAAAAACCAACTGAGTAATTTCATACATCAAAACAACTATTTCGAAAACTGTTAAAAATGGTTCATTTTTTCCTGAATGTCTTCTATTTTGTATCTTGGACTTAATTTCTCATAAATCAACAAAAATTAGTCTAATGAAAAAACTATTCACACTTCTTTTTTTATGCACTGCAACGCTGTTATTTTCTCAAGATTTCTCAATGGATCTTGTAAAAAACATGAAACCAAGAAATATTGGTCCTGGAGGAATGTCTGGACGTGTAACTTCAATTGCTGTTGTAGAAGCTAACCCAGAAATAATGTATGTTGGTACTGCTTCTGGTGGTATTTGGAAATCTAATTCTGGTGGAATTAAATGGGAACCAATATTCGAAAAAGAATTAACTGCTTCTATTGGTGCTGTTGCAATTCAGCAATCGAACCCAAGTGTAATATGGGCAGGAACTGGAGAAGGAAATCCTAGAAATAGTTTAAATGGTGGTTTTGGCATTTACAAATCTTTAGATGCTGGTAAAACATGGAAATCTATGGGTTTAGAAAAAACTCGTCATATTCATAGAGTTATCATTCATCCAACAAATCCTGATATTGTATATGTAGGTGCAATTGGCTCGCCTTGGGGAGAACACAAAGAACGTGGTGTTTATAAAACAATAGATGGAGGTAAGAGCTGGAAACAAATTTTATTTACAAATGTAAAATCTGGAGCAGCCGATTTAATTATGGATCCAAAAAATCCGAATAAAATAATTGCTTCTATGTGGGAACATAAACGTGATCCTTGGTTTTTTAAATCTGGTGGCACTGGAAGTGGCGTTTATATTACTTATGATGGTGGAGAAAGCTGGAAACAAATTACAGAAAAAGAAGGGTTTCCTAAAGGAGAATTAGGAAGAATTGGTATTGCAATTGCACCAAGCAATCCCGATATAATTTATGCTTTGGTAGAAGCGAAGAAAAATGCGCTGTACAAAAGTGAAGATGGTGGATTTAAATGGAAAAAAATAAATGACAAACCAGGAATTGGAAATCGCCCTTTTTACTATTCAGAGATATATGTAGATCCACAGAATGAAAACAGACTGTATACCGTTTTTACGTATATCAACGTTTCTCAAGATGGTGGTAAAAACTTCAAAGAGTTAATGCCTGCTTATGGCGTAGATAACGGAGTACACCCAGATCATCATGCTTGGTGGATTCATCCAAACAATGGTAAATTCATGATTGATGGAAACGATGGTGGTTTAAATATTACAAAAGATGGTGGTAAATCTTGGCGATTTATAGGAAATATTCCTGTTGCACAATTTTATCATATTAATGTAGATAATGAATATCCTTATAACGTATATGGTGGAATGCAAGACAATGGTTCTTGGAGAGGTCCTGCATATGTTTGGAAAGCACAAGGAATTAGAAATTCTTATTGGCAAGAAATTAGTTTTGGTGATGGTTTTGATGTAGTGCCAGATAAAGAAGATTCTCGTTATGGATGGACCATGAGTCAGCAAGGATCTGTAAGCAGGTATGATTGGAAAACTGGAAATAACTACGGTATAAAACCAACACATAAAGATGCAAATATAAAACTGCGCTTCAATTGGAATGCTGCCATTAACATAGACCCTTTTAATAGTTCTACATTATATTTTGGTAGTCAGTTTGTGCACAAATCAACTGATAAAGGATTGACTTGGAGTGTTATTTCTCCCGATTTATCCACTAATAATCCAGAAAAACTAAAACAAGCAGAAAGTGGTGGTTTAACAATGGATGCCACTGGAGCTGAAAATCACTGTACAATATTGGTCATAGAACCTTCTCTACTGGAAAAAGATGTTTTGTGGGCAGCAACGGATGACGGACAAGTGCACATCACTAAAAACGGTGGCGCAACTTGGACAAATATTGCTAAAAATTTAAAAGGTTTGCCAGAAAATAGCTGGATTACCCAAATTAAAGCATCTAATAAAAATAAAGGAGAAGCGCTTTTAATTGCGAATGATTACCGTCGTTTTAATTATACTCCGTTCGCATATAGAACTAAAAACTATGGTAAATCGTGGGAACGCATTGTAGATGGAAATGATGTACAAAGTTATGCGTTGTGTATTGCAGAAGATCCTGAAAATAAAAATTTACTATTCTTAGGAACGGATGATGGATTGTATATATCGATAAACGCAGGAGATAAATGGACAAAATGGACGGAAGGCTTTCCTACGGTTCCAGTGAAAGATTTGGTGATTCACCCAAGAGAACATGATTTAGTTATTGGAACTTTTGGACGTGCAGCTTGGGTTTTAGATGATATTAGACCTTTAAGAGCAATGGCTAACGAAAATGTAACTTCTCAAAAACTAGCATTATTCACCCCGCCAACAGCGTATCAATCTGCATATCAACAACCCACAGGAAGTAGATTTGGTGCAGATGCTCTATACCAAGGAGAAAACAGAAAAAGAGGTGCCATTATTTCTTATTATATTGATCTTCCTGCAAAGGAAAAAAAATCAGAAGACAAGAAGCAAGATGAAAAAGAAAGTGAAAATAAAATAAAACATGATTCTATTACTTTAGAAATTTTTGATGGCAATAGGCAAATTAGAACCTTAAAATTTAAAACTCCTAAAGAAAGTGGAGTTCACAAAACTAATTGGTACTTGCGGGAAAAAGGAGTTGCAAGAGCTTCTAGAAAAATTAAAATATCTAAAAGAGAACCTGGAGGTGTTTCCGTAAAACCAGGAATATATCAACTAAAAATGACATTTGGTGAAACAATTTCTAAACAAACGATAACCGTTGAATATGATCCTAGATTAGAACTTTCTAAAAAAGCTATCAATCAAAAATATGATGCCAGTAAAACATTAGAAAACTATCAAGAAAAAATTACAAATATTGTAAAGCAATTGGTGGAGAGTAAAAACGGCGCCACCGCTATGAAAGTTAAATTGTCTAAAGCAGATGCTTTTAGAACTTCAGACAATAAAATATACAAAGCAGAAATTAAAGCATCAAAAGCAATTATTAAAAAAATTGACACTTTAATTTCGAAGTATTTGGGAACTGTAGACAAAAGACAAGGAATTACTAGAAATCCTGAAATTACCGTAAATCAACGTTTTGGTCAAGCAAGCAGGTATATTCGTTCTCGTTTTGGTGAACAAACAACAACAGAAACTGTTTTAATGAATCAATTTATAACTGAATTCAAAAGAGTGGTCAGCGAGACGAACGCATTCTTTAATAAAGATTGGGTTGCCTACAAAGCAAAAACAGAGAACATTAAAATTTCTTCTTTTAAAGAAACTACTATCTACACTATAGACTAATATTAAATATGAAAAATATCCTATTCATTTTGTTCTTGAGTTTTATATATATGAAAGCTCAAGGGCAAAAATCTCCTGAAAACCAATTAGGAACCTGGTATATGTATAACGGTTCTCATAAACTATCAGAAAAATATTCCTTAAAAACAATGGCACATTTTCGCTATTATGAAATGGCTAGTGCATTTCAACAAGAAATATATCGATTGGGTATTAACTATACTTTAAGCCCAAAAACTAACATAACAGCAGGCGTAAGTTATGCTACAGCAGATGTTGTATATGATACATCTTCCATAAATCTATATGAATCTCGTTTTTATGAAGACTTAAATTTAAAATGGAACTGGAACAAATTTACAACAAAACATCGCTTTCGATTAGAGCAACGTTTTATTCATAAAAATTTAAACACAGATCAATTTCAACATTGGTTGCGTTATGATTTAAATATAAGCTACCCACTTTCTAAAACTTGGAGTGCTTTTGTTTTTAATGAAATATTTCTAAATTTAAATAGCAGCAAAAGGTTTAATCAAAACTGGACTGGCACCGGACTCTTATACAAATGGAATCAAAATATAAAACTAAAAATAGGGTATTTTCAAATTAAAACACCTAATACCGTTTTAAAAAGAGCGCAATTAGGCATACTTATAAACACTGATTTTTCTAAACAAGCTATTTAATTATGAAACCAATATTTACAAATGATGCTATTGTTTTTGGCATTTTAATGCTGTCTTTAGGATTTGTTTTTTATACAGAAAGCTTGAAAAATGGTTTTTGGCCAAAATTTTATAAAATAGTTCCAGGTCTATTTATGGCCTATTTTATTCCTGCAATTTTCACTACGTTCGGTGTTATTTCCCCTGAATGGAAAACAACAAACGCTGCGGGAGAAATCATATCGAATTCCTCACAATTGTATTACGTTGCCAGTCGTTTTTTATTACCTGCTGCCTTGGTTTTAATGACACTAAGCATCGATTTAAAAGCGATATTTAACTTAGGTTCTAAAGCACTAATTATGTTTTTCACAGGAACAGTAGGTGTTATTATTGGCGGACCTTTGGCTATCTTATTAATTTCTATTTTTTCTCCAGAAACTGTTGGAGGTGCTGATTTTGATGCTGTTTGGAGAGGGCTTTCTACCTTAGCTGGAAGTTGGATTGGTGGCGGTGCAAACCAAACTGCCATGCTAGAGATCTATAAATACAACCCTGCAAAATATGGCGGAATGGTAATTGTAGATATTGTTATTGCGAATGTTTGGATGGCTATTTTACTAATAGGCATTGGTAAAAAGATAAAATAAATAAGTGGTTAAAAGCAGACACAACGGCTATTGAAGAATTAAAAGAAAAAGTGATTGACTTTACACAGAAAGTAAAGAAAAGTCCAACGCTTACAGATTTTATGATTATGCTTGCAATTGGTTTTGGAACGGTTGGTTTTGGGCATTTTTCAGCAAAGTATTTAAGTGCATTTTTCTCTGATTTTGTAGCCTCGATAGACTCACAGACTTGGCGTAATGTATTTTCATTTTTAGGTTCTAGTTTCTTTTGGCTCATAAGTATTTCTACAATTATAGCGATACTTTTATCTTATACCAAAGCAAAAAACTATGAAGGCGCAGGTGCAAGTAAATTAGGTAGTATTTTTATATATATTTTAGTAGCAACTATTGGCATGAAAATGGATCTTAAATCAGGCTTTTGAAAACCCTGGTTTAATAGCAATTGGTATTGTTTGGATGACCATACACGCTATTTTATTAATTATTGTTGCAAAAATTATTAGAGCACCTTACTTCTTTTTAGCAGTTGGTAGTCAAGCAAACGTAGGTGGTGCAGCATCTGCGCCTATTGTTGCGCAAGCTTTCACCCTTCTTTAGCCACTGTGGGTGTTTTATTAGCTGTTTTTGGCTATGCAATTGGAACTGTTGGTGCAATTTTGTGTACAATTTTAATGGAATTAGCTTCAACCATTTAAAAAAATAAAGCATATTTGCAACCTAAAGTAAAGAACTAATGAAGAAAATAATAGTAGTTTTAGTAGTATCAATTTTAATGATTGCATGTTCCTCTAAAAAAGATGGAAATATGGTCGTTGAAGGAACCATTAAAGGATTAAAAAAGGGAACTTTATATCTTCAGAAAATGAATGATACAGCAATCATTTCTATGGACTCTGTTAATGTTCTTGGTGATGGTAACTTTAGATTGACAGACAATATTGAATCTCCTATAATGTATTACTTAACTTATGATGGCAATGCAAATGACAAAAGAATTTTATTCTTTGGAGGTAAAGGCTACCATCACGATTAATGATAATATGAGCACTTTTGGATTTAGTCCTGAAATAACAGGTTCTCCAAACCAATTAGTACTTGATAAATTCTTGAAAATTAACAACAATTTAAAAATCAACGTTTAGAGTTCATTAAAAAAGAATTTGATGCAAGGCAGTCTAAAAACACAGATTTAATTGAAAATCTAGAGGAAGATTATAATAGAATGATTAGAAGAAAATATCTATATACTACTAATTTTGCTTTATCTAACTCAGATTCTGAAGCTGCAGCATATATTGCTTTAACTGAATTGTATGATGCAAATATTAAATTACTTGACACCATAAATAAAAAGTTATCTATGGTAGTAAAAAACTCTACTTATGGCAAACGTTTAGATAAATATATTAGTAAGATTAAATCTGAAGAAAATAAATAAGTATTATAAGACCGAATTAGAACTAGATTTTTTTTATTTTTGATTTTAAAAAAATAGAATATGAAATATTTATCTCCTGAAATAGCGGCTTTATCTAAAAAGTTTGATGTTTCAAAATCGCTTGCCAAAAGAAATGTGTCTTGCGGTATTTTTCAAGATTGCGACAATACTAAAAAATCCCTTAAAATATATCAAAAAGAGAAATTACAAGATTAAGTCTAATTTAAAGTTTCACTTTTAAGCTCCACTCAAAGTTAAATTTAGAAACAACTACCCCATCTTCATTTTTCCCTTCAGCAATTAATTGCACCACTTGCCCTTCTTTGCTCTGTTTAGACATCTTTATAGCTTTACGAATTTCGTCTCCTCCTTTACACGTAAACAAGATTTTACCAGTTGCCTTTTTATAAAAATTTGCTTCTTGGTGCGTTACTAGCATAGAAGTGTTTTCCTTTGAATCCTCTATCGCTTTCATGACCAAAACACCCGTACTCATTTCTGCCGCCATACCTTGGGCCGCCCAAAACATACTTTTAAACGGATTTTGATTCATCCACTTATGTGTAATTTTAACAGTTGCCTGTTCCTCTGAAAGTGTTTTTACTCGCACACCTCCTATATATGCTAAAGGTAATTTTAACAACATAAATAGGTTTACTCTCTTTGGTGTAATCTTCATAAGGCTGGATTTAATGGCAATTTAATACTTTTTTATTCAATAATTATGTTATTTAAAAATGTTAAAAAAATGTTAATTACAGTACTATGCAATACATAATACCTTTTTAAAGATATATATTTGCATAAGAAAGTACTAGATATTTAAAATTTATGAAAAAGAACAACCAAAACACCAATGCTTTTTTAATACATATTTCTGCCTTTGCAGGATTTGTATTTCCTTTTGGCCAAATTATTACTCCATTGATTGCATGGCAAACCTTAAAGGACAGAAGTCCGTTTTTAGATGAACAAGGCAAAGAAGCTATAAATTTTAATTTAAGCTACACTTTATATGCTTTCATTTTATCTATTGCTTTAATTCCATTATTCTTTAGATCATTTTTTACCAATTTTAATAGTTTTAATAACTTTCAATTGAATTTAGATTTAAGCACAAATAATTTATTTAGTATAATGGGCCTTGGCTCTATTTCAGTAATACTTTACTTAGTAGGAATTTCATTGATAATTATAGCTGCACTAAAAGCAAAAGAAGGTGAAAGTTACAAGTACCCTTTTACTATAAAATTCATAAAATAATTCACAAAATATGAAGATCGAAAATACAAAAGCACAAATGAGAAAAGGTGTTTTAGAGTATTGCATATTATCCATCTTAAAAAATGGTGATGCTTATACTTCTGAAATTCTTTCCACACTAAAAAGTGCAGAAATGATTGTGGTTGAAGGAACTATTTATCCCTTATTAACGCGCTTAAAAAATACTGGATTGTTAACGTACCGCTGGGAAGAATCTACCTCTGGCCCTCCAAGAAAATACTACGTTTTAACAGAAACAGGAAGCATGTTTATCAAAGAACTAGACAAAACATGGAGTAATTTAGTAAGCGCAGTAAACCAAGTAATTAGCACAAAACCAACTTCAAATGAATAAAACAATAAACATTAATTTAGGTGGATTTTTCTTCCATATTGATGAAATAGCCTACCAAAAACTAAGAACATACTTAGCGTCTATCTCTAAATCTTTAAGTGACGATGTACACGGGAAAAATGAAATTATTGCAGATATAGAAGCTCGTATTAGCGAACTTTTATCAGAAAAAATTACAGATTCTAGACAAGTTGTAAGTGAAATCGATATCGAAGACATTATTGTAATCATGGGGCAACCAGAAGATTATACAGAGGCAGAAGATGCATATTCAGATGCAAGTTACTCTTATAACAGAAATAGTTCTTCAGGAAAGAAACTATTTAGAGACGGAGATGATAAATTTTTAGGAGGTGTTGCCTCTGGTATTGCACATTATTTTAATATTGATACCATTTGGGTTCGTTTACTCTTCTTAGTAATAACCATAGCAGGTGTAGGAGCAGGATTTCTAGTGTACATTGCACTTTGGATTTTGTTACCGGAAGCAAAGACCACTGCAGAGAAATTACAAATGGAAGGCGAACCTGTAAATATTGATAATATTGAGAAAAAGATACGTGAAGAATTTACAAACGTTTCAGAAAGTGTTAGAAATGCTGCCAATGAAGCATCAGAAAAAATTAAAGATGGTGCTAGTGAGTTTTCAGAAAAAATGGGGCAAACATTTTCAGCAAAGACAAACAAAAATAACGGTTTACAAGATTTTTTAAATGCAATAGGTAAAATTGCTTTAGTCTTCTTTAAAATTCTAGGGAAATTTATAGGAGTACTTTTTGTGATTTTAGGAGCAGTTGCTATTTTATCTCTAATTATTGGAGGGTTTTCTGTAGGAAGTTTAGAGTTTTTAAATATTGATGGGGGGTTTATTAATTACCCAGATTTTTTCTATGAAGCTACGTTGCCTAAATGGTTGTTATCGCTTTCTCTATTTACCTTGATAGGAGTTCCATTTTTAGTATTGTTAGTTTTAGGTCTTAGAATGTTATCTAGTAACATAAAACAATTTAGTAAGATAACATCTATCACACTTTTAGTAATTTGGTTTATGGCACTTTTAACACTCATATTTACGGGTGCAGAATTCGGAGCATCACATGCTAATTATGGCAAATCTATTAGCAATAACCAATTAGATATCCCTAAAAAAGATACACTTGTTTTAAAAATGATAAATAATGATATGCTCTATTATCAAGATAATTTAAAAAGAAGTTCTAGAAAGCATGAAGTAGCAATAGATGGTAAACTTATGGTATACAGCAATGATATTCGTTTAGATGTAAAAAAGAGCAATACAGGATATGCTTATTTTATTATTCAAAAAGAATCATACGGACGAAGTCGCATAAAAGCAAGTAAAAATGCTGAAAAAATTAAATATGAATATACGATAAGAGGCAATGAAATAGTTTTTGATGCTTTCTTCCTATCTGATTTAAAGAATATTTTTAAAGATGAAGAAATAGATATTACAGTTTTTATACCAGCAACTTCAACTATTTACTTTGACAGTTCTGTAAAAAACTTTCTAAGTAATGTCAAAAACAGAGGAAATATTTATGATAAAGAAATGGTAGACCATCATTTTAAAATGACAAATACGGTTTTGAAATGTACAGATTGTATTGCTGAATCTCAAAAAAATGACACTTTTTAATACAACTCATCTCAAAAAAATAACAACTGAGCAACTAAAGTTAGATGACGAGCAGCTATACGAAGATATTTGCCATCTAATTAAAAACTAAAATCATGAAAAATACAAGTTACAGATTTATAGGGATTCTTTTTATAGCAACAATTTTTACTTCTTGCGGATTGGACATATTTAATGGTGTTGTTGGAAATAGCAATGTTGTAATAACAGAACGCACAATAAAAGCTGATTTTTCTGGTATAAAAGTAAGTACAGGTATCGACCTTTTCATCAGACAAGGAAGCACGAATGCAATTACAGTTGAAGCAGATGAAAATTTACATGACCTTATTATTACAGAAGTAAAAGAAGGAATATTGAAAATATATACAGATAAAAATATTTGGAAATCAAAAGCAAGAAAAGTATATGTTACCATAGAAAACCTAACACTTCTAAAAGCATCAAGCGGAAGTAATGTGAAAAGTGAATCTGTAATAAACACCAATGAAATTTATATAGATGCAAGCAGTGGTGCAAGTATAGATATTGAAGTAGTTGCAAAAAGTGCAGTAACTGAAGCATCTAGTGGATCTGATGTTAAAATTAAGGGAACTACTATAAACCATACAGCTAGAGCATCTAGTGGAAGTAGTATCAATGCTTATAAACTAAAGAGTACTAATGCCAACGCAAGCGCTTCTAGCGGTGCCTCTATAAATATTTATGCATCTAAAAATATGGATGCAAAAGCAAGCAGTGGTGGCGTTATAGATTATACAGGAAATCCTACAAAAATAAGTAAAGAAGCTTCTTCTGGCGGAAGTATTTCTATAAATTAAAACAATTACAACTTATTTAAAAAATATTAGAAAGCTAACTTCTAATATGGTTACTAATACTTGGTTTTATTGGTATACTTAGTATGGCGCTGTTTTATAATAAACAGCGCTTACTTTTTTTTGTATGTAAAGTATATGGTATTTATTCTGTGGCTTTCTTGTAATTTTTTAAAAGTTTTTGTACTTCTATATTATCAAAAACAATAGGGTATAATTCATTTAAAATAATATGATAATCATAATCTATTTTCATTGCACTTATTAAGTGTGTAAATGCATATTTTTCTTTATTTAAAATGAAGAACAAGCCCACAAGTCTGTACTCTACCTCTGAGAAATTCTTATGTGTCTTTTGCGCTGATAACAATACTTTCATAGCATCATTAAATTCTCCCAAGAAAGATAAAACATCTGTTAAACCCATGTAAATCTCTATAGAAGTATCTCCCAGTCTTAAACAACTCTTAAAACCAACAACTGCCTCTTCGAAAAAGCTTAGTTTTAAGTTTATTTCAGAATAGCGCCTCCAATACAAGTATTCTCTTCATCAATTTTTAAAGCTTTTGCAATATAATAGTGCAGCTTTTTGAGTAATTTTCTTGCTCAAAATACAAGTTAGTTAACAAAATCCAACCCTTATCTAAAAATGGATCTTCATGAACTGCTTTTTTATAATAAGACACAGCCGCGTCTAACTTATTAAGTTTTTCGTAACATTCTCCAACTCTAATATTAACATACGCAGTTGGATCATCTAATTCTATTGTAATTAAATAGTTATCTATTGCATCTTGATAATTGCCTAGTTGCTCTAAGGTCTTTGCTTTCTCCAAATAACCACCCACAAAAGATTCATCAATTAAAACGGCATAATCAAATGCAATTAAAGCCTCTTTATAACTTTCTAAAACAAAATGCTGTCTTCCTAGTTGGTGCCAAGCAACCTCACAATAAGGATTAATATCTATATATGAAATTAAATACTTTACAGCTTCCACGTGTTGTTTCTGCATATCGAAACAATAAACAATATTGTAAAGCGCAGAATAGTCTTCAAAATCTGCTTCAATGCAATACGCAAAGTTTATACGTGCATTTTTAAAATCTTCTAAATATAAAAACTCCATACCCATCAATGACCAAACATCTATCTTATCACCTGTTAAAGACAGTGCTTTTTCTAGATCTATAATTGCTTCTTTATGAAAACCTTTTTTTGAATTTATGGTGGCTTTTTGAATAAAAACCTCTTCATTTCTTGGTGCTAAAACCTCGATTCTTTTTAATAGCTTAGAAGCTTTATCAATTTCATTTTCAGTAAGGTAAGCTTCCACCATCAAAAGTTTTAAGTCAATAGATTCTGGATGTTGTTCTAAACCCAGCTTTAATTGCTTTTTTTGCTAGTGCTATTTTACCAGTATCTAAATAATGTACAATGATTTCTTCAAACTCAACCAAATCAAAAAAATAGACATTATTGGTTTTAAGCATGGATTCAAATTTTAATAGAGACATAACTATGATATTTGAATTAGTACTTTAAAGGTACTCTAACTCTTGCTTAACAGTAAGAATTGCTCTTTTTGTTTTCAACAATTTAATTAACAAAACAGCGGCACGTATTTAGTCCTTAATAATTTTGCGTATACATAAATTTAAGCTAATTTTGATTTTCAGTAACTATCATCTTAAATTGGTAGCATTCTTATGAGCAAAAAAATCTTATTGAACTCTAAAGATATTGAAATTATACTCCATAGACTAGCTTGCGAGCTTATCGAAAACCATAATGATTTTTCTAATACAGTCTTAATTGGCCTGCAACCTAGAGGTTCTTATCTAGCAAATAGATTAGCCAAACTATTAAAAACAGAATACAATATTAAAAATTTAGAGTTAGGTCTTTTAGATATCACTTTCTACAGAGATGATTTTAGAAGAAAAGAAACCCCTTTAGCAGCAGAAACTACCGAAATGAACTTCCTTATTGAAGACAAAAAAGTGGTTATAATTGATGATGTTTTATTCTCAGGACGAAGTATTAGAGCGGCATTAACAGCAATACAATCATACGGAAGACCAGAAAATATAGAATTATTAGTTTTAATAGATAGACGATTTAGCAGACACCTGCCAATTCAGCCAGATTATAGAGGCAGACAAGTAGATGCTATTAATGAAGAAAAGGTGCTTGTAACTTGGACAGAATCTCATAAAAAAGATGCTGTTTTTATAGAACCTACATAATTCTATTAAAGAAGATTTTAAAGTAAAAATGAAGAAAAATAAACAAATATCTAACTTAAAACCTTTGATGTGTCAGAATTAAGCGTAGAACATTTATTGGGTATTAAGTACTTAAAACCTAATGATATTGATGTTATTTTTAAAACTGCAGATCATTTTAAAGAAGTAATCAACAGACCCATCAAAAAGGTACCTTCTTTAAGAGATATCACTATTGCAAATTTATTTTTTGAAAATAGCACAAGAACTAAACTAAGTTTCGAACTAGCAGAAAAAAGACTATCAGCAGACGTTATTAATTTCTCTGCTGGACAGTCTTCAGTAAAAAAAGGAGAAACTTTAATAGACACCGTAAACAATATTTTAGCTATGAAAGTAGATATTGTTGTAATGCGACATGGAAATGTTGGTGCTGGTGTTTTCTTATCTAAACATGTAGATGCAAAAATTATAAATGCTGGCGACGGAACCCATGAACACCCAACACAAGCGCTACTAGACTCTTATTCTATTAGAGAAAAATTAGGCACAGTTAAAGGTAAAAAAATAGTGATTATTGGAGATATTTTGCACTCTAGAGTTGCTTTATCTAATATTTTCGCACTACAATTGCAAGGCGCACAAGTTAAAGTTTGTGGTCCAACAACCTTAATACCAAAACATATTGCCAGTTTAGGTGTAACGGTTGAAACCAACTTAAAAAAAGCCTTAGAATGGTGTGATGTCGCAAATGTATTGCGTGTACAACATGAAAGAATGGATATTAAATATTTTCCTTCTACTAGAGAATACACGCAACTTTATGGAATAAATCAAGAAATTTTAGACAACCTTGGAAAAAAATTAGTAATCATGCATCCCGGTCCTATAAATAGAGGTGTAGAAATTACTAGTGATGTTGCAGACTCTAATGATTCTATTATATTAAACCAAGTAGAAAATGGTGTTGCAGTTAGAATGGCTGTTATCTATTTACTAGCACAGCAGATAAAAAGATAAAATGCAAATAAAAGAAGCAACTAATTACACGCTCATATCTTCTGATGAAGATTCATTTAAAGAATTTCAAAAATCAGTATTTAAAAAAATAAATGATTTTGATAAAAAACACTTAATACTTCAAATTTCTGAAAAACTGAATATAGATAAGAAAGATTTTTTATTATTTTTGAAGATAGCAGAACAAAAAAAAGAAAAGGTACCTCTTTTGTATTCTTAATTCGTCGGTTATCGCAGATGATTTCGATGAAAACCTAAATATCGTTCCTACTTTACAAGAAGCAGAAGACATCTTAGAAATGGAAAATATAGAAAGAGAATTAGGATTTTAAACATAAAAAATGATTAAAAAAGTTACTTTTTATTTTACTTTTATAATTTTTTTGATTGGATTTTCGCAAGAAAAAATCACTAAAGAGTCTTATCTACTGCGCCCAATCCATTTACAAATACTACTAAAATTGTATTTTCCTCCTCCTTCGATTCTTCTATTCAATTAACAGTTATAAATATTCTTGGAACCACAGTATTTAAAAAGACCTACAAAACTAAAGTAGGTAAGAACACCATACCTTTTTATAAAAACAATTTAGCTCCTGGAATATATATCTATAGCATACAGCGCAGTAATCAAATAATTTCTAAACGTTTTGTTATCAAATGATACAACTTACAATACTAGGTTGTCATTCTGCAACACCGCGCGTAAATGCTTATCCAACTTCACAATATTTAGAGATAAATAATAATCATTTTTTAGTAGACTGCGGTGAGGGTACACAGCGTCAAATGCGAAAATATAAAGTAGGATTTTCTAAAATAAATCATATTTTTATTTCTCACTTGCATGGTGATCATTTTTACGGTTTAGTTGGCTTAATTTCTACTTACGGTATTTTAAGCAGAGAAAAAGAAATGCATATTTTTGGTCCAAAAGGAATTAAAAAAGCGACTTTACAAATGCTTAAAATTTCTGAATCTCATGCAAAATTTAATATGGTTTTTCATGAGCTATCTTCTAAAGAAAGTGAACTTATTTATGAAGATGATAAAGTTACTGTTCATACCATTCCACTAACACATAGAGTTTATACAAATGGTTATTTATTTAGCAGAAAAGCAAAAACCTAGAAAACTAAACATGCTGAATATTAGCGGATATGCAGAAATAGATAGGGCTGATTATTTAAACATCAAAGCGGGTAGAGATGTAACATTATCTTCTGGCGAAGTGATACCAAATACTTATTAACCATAGATCCAACAAAACCACTAAGCTATGCATTTTGCAGTGACACAAGCTACAAACCAAACATAGTTCCGATTATAAAAAATGTAGATTTATTATATCATGAAGCTACCTTTTTAAATGACAGACAAGATTTAGCTAAAAAAACGAAACATTCAACTTCTATTGAAGCTGCTCAAATTGCCAAAGATGCAAATGTTGGGCAATTAATCGTTGGACATTATTCAGGAAGGTACCCAGATACTTCTTTATTTAAGAAAGAAGCAGAAACAGTTTTTAAAAATGTTTCTTTAGCAAAACCAGGAGCTATATTTAAGATAGAACTAACCTTAATATTGATTGATTGCTAACAAAACTAAAGTACACGCAACCTCACTCTCTATATTATTTTTTTGCAATAACTTTACAAAGTCTGTATTCTCTGTACCCGGATTAAAAATAACTCTTTTGGGTTGTAAACTAATGATATAATTATAATACTCTTCTTGCCTTTTCGGATTTAAATATAAAGTAACAGTATCTATGTTTTTATATGGAATCATTTCAGTATCAATAGTAATAGCTGCAACTTTACCTTTTCTTAAACCAAAAGCAACAACCGGTATACTATTTTCTTTTAACTTATTAATTGCTTTAAAAGAATATCTATCCTCTTTTAAAGAGGCACCTAAAACTAAAGTCTTTTTCTGCATTCTATTTAATTTTTCTACTTATTTGATACAACGTCAATTGAAGCTAAAATAGCAATTACTATATTTAATAAACAGAGTAAACCGATAAAAACTAAATTTAAGTTTTCATTTTCAAATGAAATAATTCCAGATAATTTATTCAACACAAAAAAGAACAATGCAATATTTGATAGTAGTAAGATAAGTTTATATTTTTTCTTCATTTTCTGATTTCAAATTAAAACAATAATCTAACCTCTTCTACCCATTCTGTTGTTTCTCATTTCTACCATTTTATTACGAACCGTTATAGTGTAGTCTTTTTTTGTAATTTCCTTTCCTTTGTCTGGTGCGTCTATAGCAATTGTTTTTTCTTTATTAAGTACAATTTCAGTACACAAAAGTGTAGTGTTTGCTGCACTTACCTCCAAGATTAAACCTGGCAAACCCCAAAATTCTGCTGGGCCTTGAGCAATTGGTATTTGTGGCGTATACCAAGCCTCTACTATAATCATTTTTTCTTCTGGTTCTTTTACGGCCTCTTCTTTATCATTATCATTATTTAAATCATTCCAAGAAAAATTATACCAATTTAATTCTGTAGTTGGCACAAAAGCTTTTGCCTTATAACAGGTATAATTCCAATTTTTTTAGTTTCTGTTCCCAATGTCCAATCTATGCGATAAAAGTGTCTTTCACTAAAAAACGCTTGCCATAAAATTCTTGAGCCTGCACCAAGGTACCCTCTTTTACATTTTTATATTGATCTCCTCTTGAAAAATAACCACCCCAAGAATCTGTTGCGCCAGCAATTGCATCTATCTTTTCTTCTTCTAAGAAAGTAGCTGCATTACTATTAAAACTTAAAATATATGTTTTTTCTAACCGGTTTTTAAGACGCGCTGCAACCTCTTTTTTTCTAGCTTCGCTTAACCTTGCACCCCAAGAACCAAGATCCATTTTTGCTTTAGAAATATAAGTTATTTTTCCGCTAAACTTTTGCGCACTTGTGTTTATTGTAAATAATGAGATGGCAATAATAAAAATGAATTTAATAAGATTTGCTTTCATAATTCTTTTAGGTATTTTAAATATTGTTAAGTAAAAGTAAGAAATAATAGACAATCATTTTTGCTTTCAGCAAATTAACCAAGTTTTACTCTTACCTAAATACTAATAATTTCTGTTTTATGTGTGAATTAAAAAAGCTTATAAAATGTAAATTTTTTTTAAGCATCTAAAAAGCAGATAAGTTATTACCAACGTATAATTACAGAACCCCATGTAAATCCGCTACCAAAAGCCGCTAAAACTACTAGATCATTGTCTTTTATTTTACCTTGTTCCCAAGCCTCTGTTAAAGCAATAATTACAGAAGCAGCTGTGGTGTTGCCATACTTCATTATATTATTAAATACTTGATCATTCGACAACTGAAACTTCTTCTGTATAAACTGTGCAATACGTAAATTCGCTTGATGCGGAATTAACATATCAATATCTTCTTTTTCTAAATTGTTAGCCTGTAAACCTTCTACAATTGCTTCAGAAAAACGTGTAATTGCATGTTTAAATACAAACTGACCATTCATATATGGATAATATGAAATGTCATCAGGATTGTTAGCTTCTAAGAATTTCTGGAACCCAACGTTGTGTTGAAGGCCCTTCTAAAACCAACTCTTTTGCGTGTTTTCCTTCCGAATGTAAATGAGAAGATAAAATTCCTTTTCCTGCCTCTTCACTTCTAGAAAGCACAGCTGCTCCTGCTCCATCTCCAAAAATTACAGTCACATTTCTACCTCTTGTAGATTTTTCTAACCCACCAGAATGGTTCTCTGCACCTATTACCAATATGTTTTTGTACATACCTGTTTTTATAAATTGATCTGCAACAGACATTGCATAAATAAAACCAGAACATTGGTTGCGTACATCTAACGCGCCAATTGTTGGCATGTCTAGCATTTCTTGCACTTGCACACCACCTCCTGGGAAATACATATCTGGACTTAAAGTTGCAAATACAATAAAATCAATATCATCTTTTGTTAATTCTGCCCTTTCTATTGCAATTCTAGCAGCTTTTGCACCCATAACTGCGGTAGTATCTCCAGATTTAGGGTCTATCCAACGTCTCTCCTTTATCCCTGTTCTTTCTTCAATCCATTCGTCTGAAGTTTCCATAAACTCCTTTAAATCGTTGTTTGTAACAACGTTTTCTGGAACATAATGCCCTAAGCCAATTATTTTTGAATTATACATTCGATATACTTTTTTTACTAATTAGTGATATTAGTAAAAATAGTTAAATTTATTTACATTGTTATACTGTCTAAACGGTGAAAATTCTGTCATCTTGTCACAATAGTGTCTTTGGTATTTTTTTTGACTAGTATTTTAAAATAAATAATAAATTAAACAAAATAAAGATAAATGGCAAAAGGAAATATTAATGTATCCGTAGAAAATATTTTTCCACTGATAAAAAAGTTTTTGTATTCAGATCACGAAATATTTTTACGTGAATTAATTTCTAATGGAACAGACGCAACTTCTAAATTAAAACACCTAATTGCTATTGGTGAGGCTGAAACTGTATTAGGTGATGCTAAAATTGAAGTAAGTATTGATAAAGATGCAAAAACAATTAGCATTAAAGACCAAGGTTTAGGAATGACTGCTGATGAAGTTGAGAAATACATCAATCAAATTGCATTTTCTGGAGCAGAAGAGTTTTTAGACAAATATAAAGACAACGAAGCAGGGATTATTGGTCATTTTGGTTTAGGTTTTTACTCTGCATTTATGGTAGCAGCAAAAGTAGAATTAATTACAAAGTCTTTTAAAGATGCACCTGCTGCTCATTGGACTTGTGACGGTTCTCCTGAATTTACTTTAGTAGAAAGTGATAAAGCTGATAGAGGAACAGAGATTATTTTACACATTGCAGAAGATTCTTTAGACTTCTTAGAAGATGGTAAAATTGAAGGTTTATTAAACAAATACAATCGTTTTAATCAAGTACCAATTAAATTTGGAACAAAAGAAATTAACGATCCTGAATTTACACCCGCAACTACTAAAGATGCAGAAGGTAAAGAAACTACAGAAGCACACAAACAAATAACGGTTGATAACATTATCAATAATACAGATCCTGCTTGGACAAAAATGCCTGCAGATTTAGAAAAAGAAGATTACGATAATTTCTATAGAGAATTGTATCCAACGCAATTTGAAGAGTCTTTATTTCATATTCACTTAAATGTAGATTATCCTTTTAACTTAACAGGAATTTTATTCTTCCCTAAGTTAAGTCCTTCTATGGACATGCAAAAAGACAAGATTCAATTGTACCAAAATCAAGTTTTTGTAACTGATAATGTTGAAGGAATTGTACCTGACTTTTTACAGATGTTAAAAGGTGTGATTGATTCTCCAGACATTCCATTAAATGTTTCTCGTTCTGGTTTGCAAGCAGATGGCGCAGTAAAGAAAATATCTGGCTACATTACTAAAAAAGTAGGTGATAAATTAGCTTCTCTATTCAAAAAAGACAGAGCAGATTTTGAAACAAAATGGAATGACATTAAAGTAATTATTGAATACGGAATGTTGTCTGAAGATAAGTTCTTTGACAAGGCGAAGAAATTTGCATTATACCCAACCGTAGCAGATACCTATTTTACTTTTGATGAATTACTTGAAAAAACAAAAGATTCTCAGACTGATAAAGATGGAAATCATGTTGTTTTATATACTTCAAATAAAGACGCTCAACACAGCTACATTCAAGATGTAACTGCAAAAGGATATGAAGTATTGGTTTTAGATTCTCCAATTATTTCGCATTTAATGCAAAAACTAGAGGGTTCAGCAGAAAAAGTGAAGTTTACAAGAGTAGATTCTGACCATGTTGATAATTTAATTAAGAAAGACGACAATGTAATTTCTAAATTATCTGAGGATGAGGTAGCTACTTTAAAACCAATTATTGAAGGTGCAGTTAATTCTAAAACATATACAGTTCAATTAGAAGCAATGGATTCTGCTTCTTCTCCATTTATAATTACGGTTCCAGAATTTATGCGCAGAATGAAAGAAATGCAGGCATCTGGTGGTGGTGGAATGATGGGAATGGGTAATTTCCCTGACATGTACAATTTAGTGGTAAACACAAATAGTCCGTTAGTATCTGACATCTTAAATAATAAAGATGAAGCGGCACAGAAACATTTAATCTCGCAAGCTTTTGATTTGGCTAAATTATCTCAAAACCTTTTACATGGTGAAGAGTTAACAAACTTTATCAAACGTTCTTACGAGTTGATTAAATAAGAACAAAGTAGCTTTAAATATATAAACCTCTTTGTGAAAACAGAGAGGTTTTTCTGTATATTAGAGCAAGAGACAATTAATTTTAAGGAATAATTTTATAAGAGATGTTAGCCATTAAAAAAGCAACCCTAAAAAACGCAAGTTTGCTATCTAAACTTAGTATTGCCGCTTTTATACCAGCACATGGCCACTCTGCACCTAAAGAAGTTGTGGACGTATATATTGCAGCCAATTTTAGTGAAGAAAATTTTAGAAAAGAACTTTCAAATCCAAAATTTCAATACCATATATTGTATTATAAAGAGGAGATTGCTGGTTTTTCTAAAGTAATTTTTAATCAAAAAAACGAACATGTAGTAGATAAAAATACTACTAAAATGGAACGTTTATACTTATTGCAAGAATTCTATAATTTAGGGTTGGGCAAAGAATTACTAAACTTTAATATTACTTTAGCAAAAGAGAATAAACAAGCCGGAATTTGGCTATTTGTTTGGATTGAGAACTCAAAAGCAATTAATTTTTATAAAAAAATGGGTTTTAAAGAAGCAGGTATTGGCGATTTTGTGCTATCGCCAACTAAAAGCAATCCAAATTATATTTTATATTTAAAATTTTAATTAGCATAAAAAATAGTAAAAAAAAACATTATGAAATTATCAGAGATAAAAAATCACCTTTCTACTTTAAAAAATATTGCCTTTAAATTACCAAATGGAGCTTTAGTGCAGCCACATTTTCATGTAACAGAAGTAGGTAGAATAACTAAAGACTTTATTGATTGCGGAGGCAAGCGTGAGAAGTGAGAGAGTTGTTAATTTTCAACTTTGGGAAGAAAAGGATTATGATCACAGATTGCATCCAGAGAAGTTATTATCTATTATTGAGTTGTCTGAAAAAATGTTCAAATTTGAAGATTTAGAAATTGAAGTAGAATATCAAGGAAAAGAAACTATTGGAAAATATGACTTAGATTTTGATGGCACGTACTTTTTATTAACATCTAAATTAACAGCTTGTTTGGCCGAAGATGCTTGCGGAATTTCGCCAGAAAAACCTAAAGTTGCTATTTCTGAGGTAAATAAAGCAAATTCTTGTGCACCGGGTTCTGGTTGTTGTTAAAAAAATAAATATTGCTAACTTCTGAAAATATAAACAACATAATTTCAAAAGTTAGCAAATATTTTACTCTTCTTCTATAGCCTTAGAGTTTTCAGAATACGTTCTCCACTTTTCTAAACATGCCGTAATATCTTCAGGTACTTCAGAATTAAAACGCATAAACTCGCCTGTTGTAGGATGTGTAAAACCTAATGTTTTAGCATGTAAAGCTTGTCTTGGAAGCACCTTAAAACAGTTATGTACAAACTGCTTATACTTTGTAAAAGTTGTTCCTTTTAAAATATCATTTCCTCCATACCGTTCATCATTAAAAAGTGTGTGTCCAATATCTTTTAGATGTACTCTAATTTGATGCGTTCTGCCCGTTTCTAACTTACATTGCACCAAAGTAACATAAGTTAAACGTTCTAAGACCTTATAATGTGTTACTGCGTGTTTACCAAAATCTCCATCAGGAAAAACAGCCATCTGCAAACGATTTTTTAAACTACGTCCTATATTTCCTTCTATACGACCTTCATCTTCTGCGACATTGCCCCAAACCAAGGCATAATATAAACGTTCTGTTGTTCTGTCAAAAAACTGACGCGATAAATTAGCCATTGCAGCTTCTGTTTTTGCAACTACTAGTAGACCACTTGTATCTTTATCAATTCTATGGACCAAACCTGGTCTTTCATTAGAATTAGTAGGTAAATTTTCTATGTGATGAATTAAACCATTTACTAAAGTTCCTGAATAATTTCCGTGACCCGGATGCACTACCATTCCAGCAGGTTTATTTACAACCATTACGGCATCATCCTCATAAATAATATCTAAAGGAATATCTTCTGCAACTAATAAATTTTCTGCTGGCGGATATGCTAAAACAATTCGAACAATATCATTTGGTTTTACTTTATGATTCGATTTTACAGGAAGTTCATTCACCAAAACATTACCTGCCTTGGCAGCTTGCTGTAATTTACTTCTTGTAGCGTTTTCAATAAAATTCATTAAAAATTTATCTACTCTTAATGGCTCTTGTCCAACACTTGCTACAAACTTATGGTGTTCGTATAATTCTTCGTTCTCTAAATCTTGATTCTGATTTTCTTGCAAAATGACGCTTTTATTTTACTACTATTAATAGATTAATTGATAACTAACAATCAATCGCTGATAATTGAATTTTTACCCTTTACCGTTGCCTAAAACTAAATCCACAATAGAATTTAATGGCAGCTTATCCCCTTCTTTTAAAATATTTCCCTTAAAACGCAAGCCTCTCACTACATCTTTACCAATATCATTTACAAAAGTAAATTCTTCACCAACCTTTAAACCCATCGCTCTTAACTGAGAAGAAGCTTGTCTTTTTGTTAAACCATTTAAATCTGGTATGGTAATATCTCTATATTTCGAGGGATTTAAAGTAAGGTATATTTTACGCTTTTCTTTTACAAAATCTCCCGCTTCTGGTGTTTGCTCTATCACAGATTTTTTTGGATAGGCTGGATTGAAACTAGTACTGTCAATAATTTTATAATCTAAATCTAATTCTTTTAATGTTCTTTCAACCTCAACTAAAGTTAATTTCTGCAAATTGGGAACTTGTATTTTTTGATTGTGATTTGTAGCAACTCCTAACCAGAATTTTAATCCGAAAACAAACAATAACAAACAAACAATAGCAATTGCTATTTGCACAAAAAAAGTTTTACTTTTTAAAAACTGGAACAAACTCATGAGAATTTTTTTAGTCACACAAAGATATAAAAACTAAACGTTGCTATTTCTATTTATATTTTGATAAATTTGTTTTATTATTTTTATGAATATGAAGAAAAATATTGCCATTATAATGGGTGGTTATTCATCCGAAATAGACATTTCTATAAAAAGTGGAAACGTAGTCTATAGTCATCTAAACAAAGAAAAATTCAATGCTTTTAGAGTATTAATTTTAAAAGAAAAATGGGTTGTTTTAGATGCGCAAGAAAACGAGTTTCTTATTGATAAAAATGATTTTTCTTTCACACAAAATAACATTAAAACTACTTTTGATTGTGTATTTAATGCAATTCATGGCGCACCCGGAGAAAACGGACAACTATTAGCCTACTTTAATCTTATCAATTTAAAGCATACTTCTGCCCCATTTTATCAAATGGCATTAACGTTTAATAAACGTGATACTTTGAGTGCTGTAAAAGCATATGGAATAAAAACAGCCACGTCTATTTATTTAAATAAGGGTGCTAAAATAAACCTAGATCATATTATAGCTACTGTTGGTTTGCCTTGTTTTATTAAACCAAACAATGCAGGTTCAAGTTATGGTATTTCAAAAGTGCATACAAAAAACGAAATTTTACCCGCATTAGAAAAAGCATATAAGGAAGATTCAGAAATTTTAATAGAATCTTTTTTAGACGGCACAGAAGTTTCTGTAGGTATTATTCAGTATCGGGGTGAAACAAAAGTATTGCCTATCACAGAGATTGTTTCAGAAAATGATTTCTTTGATTATGAGGCAAAATACGAAGGAAAGTCGCAGGAAATTACACCTGCTAGAATTTCTCTTACACAAAAAGCTAAAGTAGAAAAAGTAGCTAAACAAGTATATGATATTTTAAATATATCGGGCTTTTCTAGATCTGAATTTATTTTTGTCCACTCAGAGCCTTATTTTATAGAAATAAATACAGTACCCGGTTTAACAGAAGAAAGTATTTTACCACAACAAGCGCAAGTAGCAGGAATTTCTTTAGCAGAATTATTTGAAAGTGCGATTGAAGCTGCTTTGTAATATTCGTTTTATAAGCTTATCTTTTAATTTTAAATTGGCATATAATTTACACCTAAATTGAGAACCATGAAAAAAGCAATATTTCCAGGATCTTTTGATCCAATAACACTAGGGCACCATGATATTATAGAAAGAGGTGTTACACTTTTTGACGAGCTAATAATTGCAATTGGTATAAATGCTGATAAAAATTATATGTTTTCTTTAGAAGAGCGTAAACAATTTATTGCAGAATCTTTTGGAAATAACCCTAAGATAAAAATAGTAACCTATGAGGGATTAACAGTTCATTTTTGCCAAGAAAATAATATAGATTTCATATTAAGAGGCCTGAGAAACCCTGCAGATTTTGAGTTCGAAAAATCAATTGCCCACACCAACAGAGATCTATCCTCTATAGAAACTGTCTTTTTATTAACGGCTGCCAGTACTTCTTATATTTCTTCTTCTATTGTGCGAGATGTGATAAGAAACCATGGAGATTACACCAAATTAGTTCCAAAAACAGTACGTATTAAATAAAAGGTTTTATGAAAAAAATAATACTGATAAGCCTTCTTATTTTTTCTTTTTCTTGCAATAAAAACAACAGAAACCACTATAGATTTCACAACTCAATTCGAAAAAAAAGCAGGAACAGAAACTCCAGTTTACAAAGATATTATTTCTTATTACGAGCGGTTAGCTGCAGAATATTCGGAAATTTCTTTATTTTCTTTTGGCCAAACAGATGCGGGTAAACCTTTACATTTAGTAGTTTATAGTGCCGAAGGAATTTATAATGTTGATGAAATTACCAAATCAACAAAAAATAGAGTTTTAATAAATAACGGTATTCACCCCGGTGAATCTGACGGAATTGATGCTTCTATGTTACTGCTAAGAGATATTGTACAAAATGATTCTTTAAAACAAAAATATAAAAATTCTTTAATAGCTGTAATTCCTGTATACAATGTGGGTGGTGCTTTAAATAGAAACTCGCACACCAGAGCAAATCAAAACGGACCCGTTTCGTATGGCTTTAGAGGAAATGGAAGAAACTTTGATTTAAACAGAGACTTTATCAAACAAGACACCAAAAATGCGGCAGCATTTGCAGAAATATTTCATACCGTAAATCCTGATGTTTTTATAGACAATCATGTAAGTAATGGTGCAGATTATCAATATGCCCTTACCCATTTATTCACCCAACACGATAAATTAGGCGGCAACTTAGGTATATTTTTAGAAAATGAAATGCGTCCTGAAATAGAAAAATCTTTGCAAGAAAAAGAGATTCTAATAACACCCTATGTAAATGTTTGGGGCAATACACCTGAAGCAGGTTTTTCTCAGTTTTTCGATTCTCCAAGATATTCAACAGGCTATACAACCTTATTTCATACGTTGGGTTTAATGGTAGAAACACACATGTTAAAACCCTATAAAATACGGGTAACTCAAACCTACGAATTAATGCTCTCTAGCCTTAGATTTTATAGAAGAAAAATCAGAAAAAATAAAAAGCCTGCGTGCAAACGCTGCTTCTGAAATTTTACAGCACAAAACATATCCTATTACTTATAAAGTAGATCAAAAAAATCCGACAGTATTAAATTTTAAAGGATACGAAGCCACCACTATAAATAGTAAAGTAACTAATGGAAAAAGGCTGTTTTATGACAGTACAAAGCCCTTTACAAAAGAAATAAACTACTACAATAACTTTTTAAAAGAAAAAGAAATAACCATCCCAAAAGCCTATGTATTAGAGCAAGGGTGGCATACTATTATAGACCGATTAAAAAATAACAATATTCAATTTTCTACTTTCAATAAAGACACAACTATTACTGTTCAAGTAAATCATATTTTAGATTATATGACAAGAAGTGCTGCGTATGAAGGACATTATTTACATTACAATACAACAGTATCTGAAAGTACTAAAAAAATTACTTTTAGAACTGGTGACTTGTATATTCCTACCAATCAGAACGGAGTGCGTTATCTTTTAGAAACTTTAGAGGCTAGCGCAACAGATTCTTTTTTTAATTGGAATTTTTTCGATACCATTTTACAGCAAAAAGAAGGTTATTCTGCCTATGTTTTTGAAGACATTGCAGCAGATATTTTAGCAAAAAATCCTGTAATTAAAAAACAACTTGAAGACAAACTTAAAAATGAGGAAGCTTTTGCTAAAAATCCAAGAGCACAATTAGAATTCGTTTATAAAAACTCACTACATTATGAAAAAGCACATTTACGATTGCCTGTTTTTAAAATTCTCTAAAGTAACCCAATTCATTAAATTTGTTGTTTTTTTATGTTTACTATTTAATTTTATGAGTTGTATGAACACATCAAAAACCCCTAAAATGAGTTTAAAAGAAATTGCAAAGGATCTCATGGTACATGCAGAAAGTGCAGCATTAATAACAGTGGATAGCATAGGAGTTGCACATGTGCGCACTATGGATCCTTTTTTGCCAGAAGATAATTTTACAGTTTGGATGGGAACAAACCCAAAGAGCCTAAAAGTTTCCCAAATTCAAAAAAACAAACTGGTATCACTTTATTATTTTGACAAAGAAAATGCCAGTTACATTACATTACAAGGAGTTGCAACAATTGTAAATGCAAAAGATAAAAAAAAGCAGTATTGGAAAAAAGAATGGAAAAACTTTTATAAAAATACTACTACAGACTATGTATTAATTAAGTTTGTGCCCAATAAAGCCAAAATCATAAGTGAAAAGCATCAAGTTTTAGGCGATTCTATTACTTGGGATGCACCAAAATTAATATTATAATTCACAATATTATAATTCTACGCAATAGCGTTTATTGTTTTTAAACCCCTTAAATTTATGAAATATTTTTCAACTCTTGTTTTTATCTTATTATTTTTAGGATGTAAAAATTCTTCTGTAAAATCAATAAAAGAAACCAATTTTTATGTAGGAACCTACACCCAAAAAGAAAGTAAAGGGATCTACAAATACAGTATTTCAAAAGATGGCAAACTAAAAAATATAGGCTTAGCAGCTACAATTATAAACCCAAGTTTTTTAGCCAAATCTAAAGATCAAAAAAACCTTTTTGCTATTTCTGAAGTCAATGAAAATGAAACAGGTTATATATATTCCTACGAAATTAAAAATGATTCTTTACAAATGGTCAATAAACAAGAAAGTGGCGGTGCTCATCCTTGTTTTATTGCTGTAAATAAAGACAACTATATAATAACCGCCAATTATACTGGTGGAAATATAGGTTTACTAAAAGCTACTAAAACAGGTGAGATTGCACCAATTTCTTTTGTACAACAACATATAGGAAAAGGAAGTACAGAAAGGCAAACCGCACCACACGCCCATTCTACTTGGTTTCATCCAACAAAAAACGAAGTAATCTCTATAGATTTAGGAACCAATGAATTGTGGTTTTCTACTATTGATAAAACTAAAAATGAACTCATTTATACAACTCAGAAAAAATTAAAAATGAAAGATGGGGCTGGCCCAAGACATTTAACGTTTCATCCAAATAACAAATGGATGTATATTTTAAATGAATTGAACAATACGGTTTCATTAGTAAAAGAAAAGAACAATGCATACTTTATAACAGCATCAATTACTACGTTACCAGCAGGGTTTTCGACCGATAGTAAAGCTGCAGATATTCATATTTCTAAAGATGGAAAATTTTTATATACCTCTAACCGCGGTGCTGACTCTATCGCTATTTTTAAAGTAAATACTACAAACGGAACATTAACTGGCATTGGTTACGCACCTGTTTTAGGAGCAAATCCTCGTAATTTTTCTCTTTCACCCGATGAAGAATTTCTTTTAGTTGCAAATCAAGATACTAACAATATAATATCGTTTAAAAGAAACCCATCTTCAGGAGCGTTAACTTTTGTTGATGAAATTTTTGCTCCTACTCCCGTATGTATTTTGTTTTAGTTCTTTTCTAAACCAGATGTTATTAATTATACTTAATAAAAAAATTATAAGCACTAAAAATTTCTGTCTCTAAATTCCTCTAAAAACTTCACTTTTATTCGTAACTTGTAGGTTCAAAATCAGCTACAATTGGATATAAACTTATCAATTAACGGAAAATTGCACGCAGTACAAGTACAAGAAGACATGCCATTGCTCTGGGTAATTAGAGATATTGTAGGCTTAACAGGAACCAAATTTGGTTGCGGTGTTAGCCAATGTGGCGCTTGCTCTGTGCTTATCGATGGAAAACTTACGAAGTCTTGTGTATACCTGTTTCAGATGCCATTGAAAAAGATATTTTTACCATTGAAGGAAATTCAGAAAACTTAGAGTTCCTAAGACAAGCTTGGACAGATGGAAATGTACCACAATGTGGGTATTGCCAATCCGGACAATTAATTGCTGCAACTTCTCTGCTCGATTTAATAGAAAAACCAACCGATGAAGATATTGACGAAGCCATGAGTGCAAATATTTGCAGATGTGGAACCTATGCAAGAATTAAAAAAGGAATTCATACCGCGGTAAAACTTAAAAACGAAACCAAATGAGCACCATTCAAAAAATAGACAGAAGAGATTTTGTAAAGTTATTTGGTTTGGCTTCTGGTGGTATTATCTTAGGTTGTTCTGTAGCTGCGGATAGCAAAGATTTTATTCCTTCTGAACATGCAACAGGTTTCCATCCCAATTTATTTATCCACCTCCAAAAAAACGGAAATATTATTTTAATTGCTTCCCGTTCAGAAATGGGACAAGGTATTAGAACCTCATTAGCTTCTGCCATTGCAGAGGAATTAGAGGCAGATTGGCAATATATTTCTGTGGAACAAGCAATTGGTCATGAAAAATACGGAAACCAAAATACTGACGGCTCTAGAAGCGTAAGAACACGCTTAGAACCAATGCGTAAAATGGGCGCAACTGCAAAAATGATGCTAATTACAGTTGCCGCAAAAAAATGGAATATTGCTACATCAGCTTGTAAAGCAGCTAATCATTTTGTAATAAATACAATTACAAACGAGCAAATTTTCTTTGGAGATTTAGCCGCAGATGCTGCCAAGCTTCCAATTCCAAAAGAAAAAAACATACAACTAAAAAAAGTTAAGGATTTTAAATTTATTGGAAAAACTTTAAAAAGTATCGATTTAAAAGATTTTACACATGGCACCGCAACTTACGGAATTGATGTTCGCATACCGAATATGAAGTTTGCAGCCATTGCAAGATCTCCGGTTACTTTTGGGTCTGTAAAAAGCTTTACCAAAAACAACGCTGAAAAAGTTGCTGGTGTAGAGGCTATTTTTGAAATGCCAAGACTAATACCACCAACTGGGAAATTTTTCGGAATGCTTGGTGGTGTTGCAGTAATTGCAAACAATACCTGGGCTGCTTTTCAAGGAAAAATAGCACTAGATATTGAATGGAATAAAGGAGCAAACGAAAATTTTGATTCTGAAGAGTTTAAAAAAATACTAACCAAGAGGGTACAAAAAACAGGTAAATTAGTTCCTGGTGTTCTTGGGAATGTAAATACTGCTTTTGATACCGCAGCAAAGACGATTGAAGCTACCTATCATGTTCCGTTTTTGGCACATACACCAATGGAAGTTCCGAATGCAACGGCTTGGTTTCAAGAAGACAAAATAGAGGTTTGGGCGCCTGTACAAGATCCGCAAACGGCAAGAAGCGAATTGGCACATTTCTTTGAAATTCCGATTGAAAAAATTACTGTAAATGTTACTTTTTTGGGTGGTGGATTTGGCCGAAAATCAAAGTCTGATTTTGTCGTAGAAGCGGTTGCTATTTCTAAAAAGATAAATGCTCCGGTACAAGTAGTTTGGACGCGTGAAGACGATATCCAAAATAGTTTTTATCATGCTACAAGTGCACAATATTTAAAAGGTAGCATTGACGGACAAGGAAAAGTAACCGGTTGGTTGCAGCGCGTTGGCTTCCCTTCTATTGTATCTTCTTTTAAACCGTTATCTGAATATGGTTCTGGTTTTGAGCTGAACCAAGGATTTACAAACAACCCGTATGCCATCAAAAATTTTAGACTGGAAAACGTCAAAGCAGAAGCAAATTTAAGAATTGGATGGATGCGATCTGTAGTGCATATTCATAGTGCTTTTGGCATCAATTCTTTTGTAGATGAATTGGCATTTGCGGCACAAAAAGATCCGGTACAATTCCATTTAGAATTACTTGGAAAAGATCGTATCTTAAAAGGAAAATCGAAATTTCCATTCAATTCTAAGCGTTTTAAAAATGTGTTAACCACCACAGCGGATATGGCAAATTGGGGCGCAGAATTACCCAAAAACCACGGATTAGGTATTGCCATACATTATAGTTTTTATAGTTATATTGCAACGGTTGTAGAAGTTTCTGTATTAGACAGAAAGGTAAAAATAGAAAATATTTGGACCACGATAGATTGTGGTTTGGCTTTAAATAAAGACAACATTACAAACCAATTAGAAGGTGCGGCAATTTTTGGAATGTCTTTAGCCATGTTTGGTAAAATCTCTACAAAAGATGGTGCAGTAGAACAAAATAACTTCTTTGATTATCAAATGACCCGAATGAAAGATACACCAAATATTCATATTAATATTGTAGATGCTATGCATGAACCGCCGACTGGCGTTGGCGAGCCCGGTGTTCCTGTAATTGCACCTGCCATTTGCAACGCTATATTTAATGCTACTGGAGAACGTGTTCGAAGTTTACCGTTAAGTGATTTAGGGATGGTTTAGTTTAAACAATAAAAAAAGCTTAACTAATACTAGTAGAACTTTTTTTATCTATTTTATTTAATGTTTTTTCTTAAAACTTATAATCACCCAGAGGCTTAGGAAAGTCCTCAGGATTTGCAGCTAAATGATATCTAGGATCATCAATATCCTCTTCGATAACACCTTTAAAAATAGGAGATGCTTTGTAAAGTAAAACTTTACAATCTTCACTTAAATGTTTTAGGGTAACTTTCTTACCAGCTACTTGATATTTTTCTACCAAAGCAAAAATAGCTTCAATTGCAGAATGATCTGAAATACGTGCTTCTATAAAGTCTATTTCTATCATTTCTGGATCTGTTTTTACAGCAAACTTTTCATTAAAAGCAGTAATACTTCCAAAGAATAAAGGTCCCCAGATTTCATAGACCTTAGTACCATCTTCTTTAATACGTTTTCTAGCTCTAATCTTCTTTGCATTTTCCCATGCAAATACCAAAGCACTTACAATTACTCCAGAAATAACGGCAATTGCCAAATCGAAAATTACAGTCATGGCAGAAACTAAAACCAATACAAAAAGATCTGTTTTGGGTATTTTATTAAGAATTCTAAAACTAGACCATGCAAATGTACCTATTACAACCATAAACATTACACCAACCAAAGCTGCAATTGGAACTTGCTCTATATAAGAAGATCCAAAAAGAATAAACATCAGTAACATAACAGCAGCAGTAATACCAGACAAACGTCCACGACCGCCACCTTTTATATTTATAATAGATTGCCCAATCATAGCACATCCACCCATTCCACCAAATAAGCCTGTAAGTATATTTGCACCACCTTGTGCAACACATTCTCTATTAGAGTTTCCACGCGTTTCTGTTAAATCGTCTATTAAATTTAAGGTCATTAAAGACTCAATTAAACCAATAGCCGCTAATATTAATGCATATGGGAAAATAAATTTTAAAGTTTCAAAATTCATAGGAATGTTAGAAAAAGTTTCTAATACAGGTACTGGAAAACCTCCTTTTAAACCTTCACCCCCGCCATCTTTAATAAAAGAACCAACGGTTGCCACGTCTAAGCTTGAAAAAATTACAATTCCTGTAACTACTAAAATAGCAATCAATGCTTCCGGTAATTTTTTTGTAAATTTTATTTTTGGTAAACCCCACATAATTAACATGGTTAAAGCAACCAATCCAATCATGTATCCTAATGAAAATCCTTCTAACCAGACTTTTTCTCCACCAACTGTCTGCTTAAACATTCCTAATTGAGATAAAAAAATCACAATGGCCAGACCATTTACAAACCCCATCATTACAGGATGCGGAATTAAACGTACAAATTTACCAAGCTTTAAAACACCTGCCAAAACTTGAATCACTCCCATTAAAATAACGGTTAAAAAAAGATAATACAGACCTAAATTTTCATCAGGACTTCCCATCGCGTTTCCTTGAGCAACTAAAGACACCATCACAACTGCTAATGCACCAGTTGCTCCCGAAATCATTCCTGGCCTTCCTCCAAAAATTGAAGTAATTAAACCCACCATAAACGCGGCATAAAGCCCTACAAGCGGATCTACACCTGCTACAAATGCGAAGGCTACAGCTTCTGGAACTAATGCTAATGCCACCGTAATTCCCGATAACACATCATTTCTTACATTATTTACCCTTTTAATAATGAATTCAGTCATAATTTCTTAATGCTTTTTAGAAGCTGGCAAAGATAGATGGTTTTTCGAGAAAATCACATTTTTAAGAAAGTATCATACACCAATTCAATATTTTTGTATGAATTTTTGAGAGCTTTTGCAATTGCTGCTTTATTTTTAAAAACAACTTCCGTAATTCCTTCTTCAAGTTGTGGCGTTAATTCACCTGTAAAATCTGAAGTCATAACAAACCAAAACGTTTCTTTTAATTTCATTCCGTTT
The DNA here is from genome assembly GCA_905181765.1 of Flavobacteriales bacterium UBA6772. Classification (GTDB taxonomy): domain Bacteria; phylum Bacteroidota; class Bacteroidia; order Flavobacteriales; family Flavobacteriaceae; genus Polaribacter. The sequence goes on from CAJIYW010000006.1 coordinate 129,867, forward strand.
TGAAAATACACGTGATAAGTTGTTAATAAAGGTTTTATTAACTTTAAATTAAAAATACCACATTCCTCTTCTACCTCCCTAATAGCAGTTTCTTTTACTGTTTCTCCTTTTTCGATTCTGCCCTTTGGCAAATCCCATTTATAAGACCTGTAAATAAATAAAATTTCGTTTTTTGGATTTACAACTAAGCCACCGGCTGCAGAAACGACATTAAAAGTGCTTAAGAATTCTTGCCAACCCAATTCTAAATCAGGTGCATATAAGTTTATGCCTTTTAACTTCTTGTCTTTAAGTTTGTGTATTATTTCTTCGGTAACAATATCCTTCAATAGATAGACAGGATACTTATTCTCTTTTATTTGAGAAGATGTTAAAAAAATTGGTTTATCATTTACAAAAACTACATACATTTGCATTATGATTTTAAACAAAGATACGGCAAAAAAAACAGCGGAGCTTTTACTGCAAGTAAAGGCAATAAAACTAAATCCTAGTGACCCATTTAATTGGGCATCAGGTTGGAAATCACCAATCTATTGTGATAATAGGGTAACGCTTTCTTATCCCCCAGTTCGTATTTTCTTAAAAGAAGAAATTGCAAAAATTGTAGAAAAAGAATTTGGCAAACCAGATGTTATTGCTGGAGTTGCTACCGGTGCTATTGCTATTGGTATTTTAGTTGCGCAAGAATTGGGCGTTCCTTTTATTTACGTAAGACCAGAGCCTAAAAAGCACGGTAGAAAAAACCAAATTGAAGGGCATTTAGAAAGAGGCCAAAACGTAGTAGTTATTGAAGATTTAATAAGTACAGGTACTAGCAGTTTAAATGCAGTAGTAGCATTAAAAGAGGCTGGAGCTGTAGTGAAAGGAATGGTCGCTATTTTTACCTACGGATTCGATCTTGCAATAGAAAATTTTAAAGATAAAAACATAGATTTAGTTACTTTAAGTAATTATGATAATTTATTAGAGCAAGCTTTAGAAAGTAGTTATATTTCTGAAAAGGAATTGAGCACATTGCGCGAGTGGAGAAGAGAACCAAGTACTTGGAAACAATAAAATAGATTCGGTATGAACATTGAAGGGAATAAGGTGATTTTAGAAAAATCTCAAGAAACAATATTTGACTTTTTTAGTGATTTAAATAACTTTGGAAAAATTATGCCAGAAAACATCAATAAATTTGAAGTTGATGGAGATTCATTCTTATTCGGTTTGCCAGGTATGCCAGAAATCAGATTGGTTTTAAAGGAAAAAACACCATTTTCTAATATTACCTTGGGAGCCGCAAGTAGTAAATTACCATTTACCTTAGCTGCAAATATCACAAAAATAGAAGAAGATAAAAGTGAAGTACAACTTAGCTTTGTAGGTGAATTTAACGCAATGATGGCCATGATGATAAAGAAGCCATTGACAACTTTTGTTGAAACATTAACTGAAAATATAGAGAAAGTCTAAAGGAAAGAAATTTCTTTAATTCCAAATTCTTTAAAGGTCTCATCTTCAAGTTCTACTTGAAGTTTTCCGTCTTTAGAAACTCCGCGAATAATTCCCATAAATAAAACATCATTAGCTATCTTTAAACATAGTTGGGATGTTTTTTTTATATAATACATTTAAATAGCTGGTTTCTATACTTTCGAAAGCCTTTGCATTTAAAAGTGAAATTTTTGATTTTAAACTAGTTACTATCTCGATTAAAAGTTGTTCTAAATCAAAGGTTCTATTACTACTTAATGTTAAAGAACTGGCGTTTTCTAAAGAACTCGAAAAGCTAGTTTGATTTACATTTAATCCAATTCCAATTACAGAAGAAGAAATTTTTGCACCTTTTAAACTGTTTTCTATTAAAATACCTCCAATTTTTTTCTTTGCTGACAGAATGTCGTTAGGCCATTTAATAGTAATACCAGGAATATTTTCTTGTTGTAATACCTCAAAAACAGCTAAAGAAACCGCATAATTTAAATACTTTTTATCTGAAACACTTAAGGATTCAAAAGTTACAAAAACACTAAAAATCAAGTTCTTACCAACCTCAGACTCCCAAACACTTCCTTGTTGTCCTCTCCCTTTAACCTGATTCTCTGTAACAACAACTGTGAAGTTTTCTACCACGGAATTAGATGCCATTTCCTTTAAAAAAGAATTAGTAGAATCGGTGGCACTAAGTTTGATTATTTTCAAGTGTTAAATATTGTGTAATCTAGTTCAATAATAGACAAAATACTCGCAAAAATATAATAACTTTGCATTTAAATTAGAATTAAATTAATGACTAAAAAACAAGTAAGTACAGATGATTTAATCTCTGTAATAATTCAAGGGATTGAAGAGGTTAAAGGAGAAAATATTCAGCTATTAGACTTACGAGATATAGAGAATACCGTATGCGATTATTTCATAATTTGCTCTGGTAATTCAAACACACAAGTAAAAGCAATTTCTAGTTCTATTCAAAAAACAGTAAGTAAGCAAGTTAAAGACAAGCCTTGGCATATTGAAGGTGAAAACAATGCAGAATGGATTTTAATGGATTATGTAAACGTTGCAGTGCATGTTTTTCAGAAACAAATTAGAGATTTCTACGATATAGAAAGTCTTTGGGGAGATGCAAAAATTACAGAAATTACACCTTCTTAAAATTTTAGATTAATAAAATGAGCGAAAATAAAAAAGAAAATAATAAAAATGAGCCTAAATTCAAGATGAATTCTTACTGGATTTATGGTGCGGTAATACTACTTTTAATTGGATTTCAGTTTTTTAGTAGTGGTGATTTAGCAACGCAAAGTATTTCTAAAAATGAATTTAGTGAAGTTTTAAGAGATAATGATATTTCTAAAATTATTGTAGTAAACAATAATGTTGCTCAAATCTTCATCAAAGAAGAAGCGATGAAGAAATCTAAATATCAAAAATTAGTAAATTCTACCTTTTATAGAAAAGGTGCTTCTTTGTACGAATATAATTTTGGTGATTTACAAAATTTTGAAAATGATTTAGCAAAAGCTAAAAAAGAAACTGACTTAACCTTCGATTTAAAAAACGAAAGCAGAACTAGTATGGTAGATACCTTTATAGGCTTCTTACCTTTTATCATCTTAATTGGTGTGTGGTTGTTCTTTATGAAAAGAATGTCTGGTGGTGGTTCTGGAGCTGGTGGTGGAGGTCAAATTTTCAACATAGGTAAATCGAAAGCGAAGTTATTTGACAAAGACACTAAAGTAAAAACAACTTTTGCTAATGTTGCTGGTTTAGAAGGTGCAAAAGAAGAGGTACAAGAAATTGTAGATTTCTTGAAAAATCCAGAAAAATACACCTCATTAGGTGGTAAAATTCCAAAAGGTGCTTTATTAGTAGGCCCTCCAGGAACTGGTAAAACATTATTAGCCAAAGCAGTTGCTGGTGAAGCAGATGTTCCTTTTTTCTCTCTATCTGGTTCAGATTTTGTAGAAATGTTTGTAGGTGTTGGTGCTTCTAGGGTTAGAGATTTATTTAAACAAGCTGCACAGAAATCGCCTTCAATAATTTTTATTGATGAGATTGATGCTGTGGGTAGAGCTCGTGGAAAAAATAGTATGACTGGGGGTAATGATGAACGTGAAAACACGTTAAATCAATTATTAACAGAAATGGATGGTTTTGGCACAGATACAAATGTAATTGTAATTGCTGCGACCAATAGAGCCGATGTTTTAGATAGCGCACTATTGCGTGCTGGACGTTTTGATAGACAGATTTATGTAGACTTACCGAATATTAACGAGAGAAAAGAAATTTTTGAAGTTCATATAAAACCTCTAAAATTAGCAGAAGACGTTAAAATTGAATTCTTAGCACAACAAACTCCTGGTTTTTCTGGTGCAGACATTGCAAACATGTGTAATGAAGCTGCATTAATAGCAGCTAGACATGGTAAAAAAGCAATTCATCATCAAGATTTCTTAGATGCCGTAGATAGAATTGTTGGTGGTTTAGAAAAGAAAAATAAAGTAATTACACCAAAAGAAAAAGAAGTTATTGCTTTTCATGAAGCAGGTCATGCAACGGTAAGTTGGATGTTAGAACACGCTGCTCCTTTGGTAAAAGTAACAATTGTACCAAGAGGACAATCTTTAGGCGCTGCATGGTATTTACCTGCAGAAAGATTAATTGTGCAAACAGAACAAATGTTAGACGAAATGTGTGCTACTTTAGGCGGTAGAGCTGCAGAAAAAGTAATTTTTAATAAGATTTCTACAGGTGCATTAAGCGATTTAGAAAAAGTAACCAAACAGGCAAGAGCCATGGTTACAGTATATGGTTTAAACGAAAAAGTTGGAAATATAACGTATTATGATTCCTCTGGAAATGATTCTTTTGTAAAGCCTTACAGTGATGATACTGCGAAAACAATTGATACAGAAATTTCTAGTATGATTGAAGCGCAATATGCAAGAGCAATTGACTTGCTAGATAATAATAAAGAGAAGTTAACAATACTAGCAAAACTGCTTTTAGAGAAAGAGGTTATATTTAAAGACGACTTAGAAAAAGTTTTCGGAAAAAGACCTTTTGATGAAGTTGAAGAAAACATTGAAGAAGAAGTAAAGGTTTCTCCGGTAGAAAAAGATACTGAGGAATAATTTAACATTCCACAATTAATGAAATATTTAAAGAAGCTATTTAACATATCTAATAAAGAAGCGAAAGAAGTTCAAAAACAAGAAGTTGATTTGTCTTTAGATGATTTATTTGTGTATAATTTCATAAAGAAAGGCGGTAAATTTCTTTACTGCTTGGAAAAAGATGAAATTTTTGAAAATGTTAAAAACATCTTATTAGAAAATAAGTGGAAAAGCTTATTGGTTATGAATCCTAAATTAATTACTTTTTTAAATGAAAAAGAAATATACATAGATCAAAACCATAAAAAATCAATTCCTTTTTTTACCACTTGCGAGCATTTAATTGCAGATCGTGGAAATATTTTATTTTCTTCAAATCAATTAAAAAGCACTAAACTATCAGAATTTTCTGAAAACTTTATTGTCTTCGCAACAACAAGTCAGTTAGTTCAAAACACAGGTGAAGGCTTAACCGGCATAAAGACCAATTGTAAGAATGCACTACCTACTAACATTTCAGCCGTAAAAGACTTTGAAATTAATAAAGAAGATGATACTTCCTTGAATTTTGGCAACAGTAGTACAAAAAACTTATATTTACTTTTATTAGAAGATTTATAATATGAGCAACCTTTTAAAAAGGAGTTTTTCTGGAATTATTTTTGTTTTATTTTTTTTAACTGCAATTCTTTTCTCAGAAACGTCTTTCGTCATACTAATATCTCTTTTTGGAATCGTTGCCATTTGGGAACTTTCTAAAATGACAAACTTTAAAAGCTCAATTACCTATATCTTATTTGGCCTTACCTTATTTTTAATGCTCAAAAGACCTAATAGTTATGCAATTTCACTTATTTTAGGTATAAATATACTCTCTTCATGCTACCTTATATTTCAACTTTTTAGAAAAAAAGAAATTATATATACCACCGAGAGAGAAAAGTTAGGTTTAACTATTAGATATTTAATTTTCTCATTTTGTTTTTTAATTTTATTACCGTTTCACGATGAAAGTTACGCACCTTATTTAATGATCTCTGTATTGGTTCTTATTTGGGTAAATGATAGTTTTGCTTTTATCGTTGGAAAAAACTTTGGCAAAAGAAAATTATTTGTTTCTGTTTCGCCTAAAAAAACTATTGAAGGATTTATTGGTGGCTTTATTTGCGCACTAATAACAGCATACATTATCAGTATTAGTAGTTTAAACTCAACAAAATTTTCTTTAATTAATTGGTTTATCATCGCAGCAATTGTATCTATTATTGGTACTATTGGAGATTTGGTGGAATCTAAATTAAAAAGACAAGCAAACATAAAAGATAGTGGCACGATAATGCCAGGTCACGGAGGTATTTTAGATAGGCTAGATAGCTTGTTATTTGCTGCTCCATTTGTATATTTGTATATTAATTTTATTATTTAAGTATGATTCGTTTTCACAAAGAAGGGTATAAGATTATTGTTATTGCTTTTATTTTATCTATTACAGGAATATTATTAGCAGAAAAAATTATTGAAATTATTTGGGTTGTAAAAGCAATTCAAATAGCAATCTTAGCTTTCTTATTTATTGTATTGCAATTTTTTAGAAATCCAAAAAGAGCTACAAATTTAAATGAAAACACTATTATTGCTCCAGTAGATGGTAAAGTGGTGGTTATTGAAGAAGTTGAAGAACCAGAATATTTTAAAGATAAAAGATTACAGGTTTCTATATTCATGTCTCCAATTAATGTGCACGTTACAAGATATGCAATGAGCGGCGTAGTAAAATATAGTAAATATCATCCTGGAAAATATTTAGTTGCTTGGCACCCTAAAGCATCTTCAGAAAACGAAAGAACAACAATCGTTTTAGATAATAAAATCTTTGGCGAAGTGTTATACAGACAAATTGCAGGCGCCTTAGCTAAAAGGATTGTAAATTATGCTAAAGAAGGTACTGAAGTAATTCAAGGTGCAGACGCAGGTTTTATTAAATTTGGATCTAGAGTAGATTTATATCTACCAATTGGTACAAAACTAACCATAAAACTTGGTGATGTAGTAAAAGGAGGGACACAAGTAGTTGCAAAAAAATAAATATGGATTCTGATTTGGACATAGCGTTTAAAAAAGCTTTTATTGAAATTTCAAAACTAAAGGAAGCTGTAGCACCAGATGTTATGCTAAAACTTTATGCATATAATAAACACGCTAATTTTGGAAGCAACTCTCCCCATTACGAAAAATTGGATGTTAGGAATGCATTTAAAGTAAATGCATGGATGCAAATAAAAGACATGTCTTCTAACGATGCGAAACAAGAATATATCAAATTAGCAAAATCTTTATTAAGTAATAAAAAATAAAAAAATTATGAAAAATTTATTTTTAGTATTATTAACAATTAGTTTAAGTACAAGTTTTACTTCTTGTAAATCTGATAAAAAAGAAACAATTTTATCTGAAGCTAAACAAAACGCAACTTTTTCAATAGAGAAAGCGGCAAGCGAAATTAACTTTACCGCTTATAAGTTTACAGAAAAAAAGGGTGTTGGTGGACAATTTAGACATGTAGATATTACTTCCGGTGGTTTTGGAAATACAATTAAAGAAGCAATACATAATGCTGAATTTTCAATTCCAGTAAAGAGTCTTTTTACAAAAGATTCAAGTAGAGACTATAAAATTCAAAAATTTTTCTTTGGTGTAATGAGTGATACTAAATTACTTTCTGGTAAATTAATGATTGAAAATGATTCTATTGGAGCTGCAGTTATCAAAATGAATGGTATTTCTGAAAAAGTGCCTTTTAAATATACCATTACAGACAATACTTTTGCAATGAATGCTACTATGGACATTAACAATTGGGATGCATTAGATGCTTTAGCTTCCTTAAATAAAATTTGTGAGATTTTGCATACGGGTGCAGACGGAATATCTAAAACTTGGAGCGATGTTGCTTTAAACATTTCTACGAAATTTTAATTTTTTATCTACAGTAAAAAAAAACTTGTAAACTAAAAAAATGATAAAAAGTATTAGTTTATCATTTTTTTAGTTTACAAGTTTTTTAAAGCTGATGCTAGCTCTTGATATTTAAATATAAACCCTTTTTTCGATATTTTATCTGAAGATAACCTACTACCATGTAAAAGGATAATTGCCAATTCTCCAAAAACTAATTTCAATAAGAAACCAGGAACTGCTATTGGTAAATAAGGTTTTTTAATAGCTTTAGCTAATGTTTTTGAAAAAGTCCTACTGGTATGGAATTCTGGAGAAACCGTATTGTAAACCCCTTCAAAATCCTCTTCAACCGCTTTAATATATAGGTTGCATAAGTCATCTATATGAATCCAAGCCATATATTGATTTCCTGAACCTAAAGGGGAAATAATCGGTGTTCTCATTTTTTCTAAAGCACCTCCTGTTTTAGACAGAACAACACCAGTTCTTAAAATAGTTACAGGAATATTTAACTCTTTAAACTGATTGGCTGCTGCCTCCCATTTTCGACAAACTCGACCTAAAAAATCACTACCTACAGCGTCTGACTCCTTAAAAACTTTGGCAGTGGTTTGTGCACCATAGTAATTACTACCAGATGCAGAAATAAATCCTTTTAAAGGAATGTTTTGCACTTTAATTTTGTCAAATATTAAATTAGCAGTTGCCACTCTGCTATTTACAATAACTTCTTTTCTTTCTTTTGTCCAACGTTTGTCGGCAATTCCTGCCCCTGCCAAATGAATAATATAATCAATATTCTCTATGGCTTTATCATCTACGAAACCTTTAGAAAAATCCCATTTGAATTCATTTTCATTTTTAGGGTTTCTACTTAAAATTCTAACCTCATGATTTTTTTCAGTCAACAATGCTGTTAACCTTCTACCTACCAAACCTGTTCCACCAGTAACTAATATTTTCGCCATTTGGTAAAGATAAAAAAAGCACGATTCAAAAGATTATAGTTTGTATAAATAATATTTATTATAATTATATTTTTCTCTTATTTAATTCGATATCAATGTTATTTTAAAGTTTATTTTCATCTTTAATCAAACTAAAGCTATCCAAATATAAAAATTTACAATTGACCTATCTATTAAAGCTATGTGAATATTTTTTTAAGCTCTTAATAAATCCGTATTTTTAACGCAATGAAAAATAACAAAAAAAGAAAAGGTTTTGTCTTTAAAACGTACGAAGCGAAAAACCAATCTCCTTTTGAAAAACTATTTGAAATTTTCAAGGAGCTAATTACTCATACCTCTGGCGATTTTGACGAGGCAATAGATTGGATGCGTTCTTTAGATTTAGAATATAGCTTGACAGACAAAAACTATACTATTGATGATTTTGTAGAAGATTTAAAAAAGAAAGGGTATATAAAAGAGGAAGTAAAAGGAGATGGAACAGGTGGTACAAAAATTACCCCGAAAACAGAACGTGCAATAAGACAGCAAGCGTTAAATCATATTTTTGGGAAAATTAAAAGAAGTGGTGCTGGAAATCATAAAAGTAAATCTCCAGGAATAGGAGACGAACATACAGGCGACTTGAGAGCGTATCAATTTGGTGACTCTTTAGATAAAGTGTCTATTACAGAGAGTATTAAGAATGCTCAAATTAATAATGGCTTAGATAATTTTAACTTAACAGAAAACGATTTGGTCGTGGAAGAAACACTTCACAAAAGCCAAATGAGTACTGTTTTAATGATAGACATTAGTCATTCTATGATTCTATACGGTGAAGATAGAATTACACCTGCCAAAAAAGTAGCAATGGCTTTAGCAGAATTAATTACAACTCGCTACCCAAAAGATACCTTGGATATTATTGTTTTTGGAAACGATGCTTGGTCTATAAAAATTAAAGATTTACCATATTTACAAGTAGGTCCTTATCACACAAATACGGTTGCTGGTTTAAATTTAGCGATGGATTTACTGCGAAGAAAAAGAAACACCAACAAACAAATTTTTATGATTACTGATGGGAAACCAAGTTGCTTGCGCTTACCAGATGGCCAATATTATAAGAATAGTAATGGTTTAGACGAACACATTGTAAATAAATGTTATGCAATGGCTCAGCAGGCAAGAAAACTACACATTCCAATTACCACTTTTATGATTGCTCAAGATCCTTATCTAATGCAGTTTATTAGGGCATTCACAAAAGCAAACCAAGGAAAAGCATTTTATACAGGTTTAAAAGGTTTAGGGGAAATGATTTTTGAAGATTACGAAACGAATAGAAAAAAAAGAATTAAAGGATAATAATAAGTTACAAAATTGCAAAATAAAGAAGTTGTAAAGTTTGTTTTAGATTAAATAAAATATGAATATAAGTAAGTTAAAAACATTAGGACAATTAGTGAAATCTGGATATACATCGAGATCTATTAAAGACGAGTTACGAGAAAATCTTATTAGTAAAATAATGAGTAAAGAAACTGTTTTTAAAGGAGTTCATGGTTATGAAAATACCGTAATTCCTGAATTAGAAAGAGCTATTTTAAGCAAGCATAATATTAATTTATTAGGTTTACGAGGACAAGCAAAAACGCGTTTGGCAAGATTGATGGTCAATTTATTAGATGAATATATTCCCGTTGTAGAAGGTTCTGAAATTAATGATGATCCACTGCACCCAATTTCAAGATTTGCGATTGAAACAATCAAAGAAAAAGGAGATAATACACCTATTTTCTGGATGCACAGAGACGAGCGTTTTGCAGAAAAACTAGCAACACCAGATGTTACTGTTGCAGATATTATTGGTGATGTTGATCCTATAAAAGCAGCAAACTTAAAGTTAAGTTATGCAGATGATAGGGTGCTTCATTATGGGATGATCCCAAGAGCTAACAGATGTATTTTTGTAATTAATGAATTACCAGACTTACAAGCCAGAATTCAGGTAGCATTATTTAATATTTTACAAGAAGGTGATATTCAAATTAGAGGATTTAAAATGCGTCTAAATTTAGACATGCAATTTATTTTTACCGCAAATCCAGAAGACTATACCAATAGAGGAAGTATTGTTACCCCTTTAAAAGACAGAATTGGTTCGCAAATCTTAACACACTATCCTGAAGACATAGAAACTGCAAAAACAATAACACAGCAAGAAACAAATAAGGCAAGTGCTCAGAAAGAATTTATAGATGTGCCAGAGCTATCTAAAGATTTATTAGAGCAAATAGTATTCGAAGCTAGAGATAGTGAATATATAGATGCTAAAAGTGGCGTTAGTGCGCGTTTAAGTATTTCTGCATTTGAGAATTTATTAAGTACAGCAGAAAGAAGAGCCTTATTATCTGGAGATGAGAAAACAATGATTCGCTTAAGTGATTTTGATGGAATTATTCCAGCCATTACTGGAAAGGTAGAATTAGTATATGAAGGAGAACAAGAGGGTGCTCACGTGGTTGCTGATGGTCTGATTAAAAAAGCAGTAACAACATTATTTCCTATTTATTTTCCTGAAATTAAAAAATTAGAAAAACAAGGTGAAGAAACACCTTATGATGATATTATTTCTTGGTTCTTTAATACAGAAGAAGATTTTGAATTATTAGATGATCATACTGAAGAACAGTACAAAGCAGAATTAGATAAAGTAAAACCTTTAGATCAATTTATAAAAGAACAACAGCCAAATATGAATGAAGCAGATACTTATTTCATGAAAGAATTTATATTGTGGGCTTTAGTAGAATTTAAAAAATTAAGCAAATATCGTTTTGCTGAAGGAACGCAGTTTAAAGATCCTTATGGTAGTTTTATAAGTGGCCTGTAATTGATTATCTATTTCCATGAAATTTAATATAAGTAACACAAAACCGAATTATTTGTATAATTCGGTTTTTTTTAGTTCCTATGTTTTATATGTAACGAACGAATCTACTATTTTCTCCAGATTTTATTTGGAAAAACAACCACGCTCTCGTGACCATTTTCACCAACTGCAGACACGCCAAAAAAGAAGTTATCTATCACAATCCCCTCTAATATAAATTGGGTTGTTTCTACATATCTAGAATTGTCCCAAGTTGGTGATGTTGTATCGCGCCAATAAATTTTATAGCCTTTAGCACCGGCAACATCACTCCATTTTAATCTAGCATTTGCCTCTACAATTCCACCAATAAAAACCTCTTTTGGAGCGGTTGGAGACCAAGCTAAACTTGCCAAGTTGATTGCATTTACAGCCGTTAATTTTTTGGTATATCCAAAATTTACGTTCTCAAAAGTATCACCATACTTAATTCCGTTTTCAGTTCTAATATCTTGGTGTTGTTGTGTATAATTCTCATGGGCTTCCATAATTCTTATTCCCGCAAAACCCAAATCGTTAAAAGGTCTGTGGTGCCCTCCTCTTCCAAATCTATCCAATCTATAAATCATCATCGGGTTCATTTCTGGCATATACATTTTTACATTTTTATGTATATATCTTGCCAATTGTCTAGAAATTCCGTCTACTTCACCTCCATAAAAACGTCTCATTCTGCGTGCTCTTTCAGTTTCATTTGCAGGAACAGGTTCAGAAAAAATTCTAAATGAGCGATTGTCTATAACTCCATCTACACCGGTAATATTACCAATCATATCATTATTTAAAATACCAATAATATCCCAACCTTTATCTACAGCGTACTTTGCCAAACCAGCACCGCCAAATAAGCCTTGCTCCTCACCAGAAAGACCTACATATATAATACTACTCTCAAATTTGTATTTACTTAGAACCCTTGCGGCCTCGATAGTTCCTGCCATTCCAGATGCATTGTCATTCGCACCAGGCGCATCTGTAGTAAAATCCATGGTATCACTAGCACGAGAATCGATATCGCCACTCATAATTACATACCTGTTTGGGTACTTTGTTCCCTTTTGAACTGCCAATACATTTACAATCCAAGCATCATGCGGTACTCTTATATTTTCTTTTTTTGTAACAAAATCCTTCTGATAGAAAACCTCCATACAATTATCACATGCTTTAGAAATTGTTTCAAATTCAGATTTTATCCAACGTCTTGCAGCACCAATACCTTGAGTATTAGAAATGGTGTCAGAAAATGTATTTCTTGTTCCGAATTCTGTCAAGGTTTTTACATCTGATTTAATTCTTTCTGCAGAAACAGCTTCTATAATATCGTATATTTTTGAATCTGTTTGTGCAGAAAAAGCAACTGTAAATAGCAAAAATAAAATGGAAATACTTTTCATTAACATAAATTTAGAGTACTAAAATACAAAAGAAAAAGGAAAGTATTTTTATCAAGAGATACTCTTGTAAATATTAACACTCTTAAATAAAATGAATTTCTCTTAATAATATAGATTTTATAAATAGTTTTATCAATTATTATATATCAATTAATAAGAAAAATTTTAGAATCATTAGTATATTTATAATCTTATTTAATTTTAGAATTACATCAAATGAAAATCATTGTTTCTCCAACAAAATCTTTAGATTTCAAAAGTAAAGTGCCAACTAAGTTGTATTCACAACCACGTTTCTTAAACCAATCTAAAAAATTGAACACTAAATTAAAAACACTTTCTAAAAACGATATTGGTAATTTAATGAGTGTTTCTGAAGCCTTGTCTCAACTAAATTATGAACGTAACCAAAATTGGGAGACTCCTTTCACAAAAGAAAATGCAAAACAAGCCGTATACTCTTTTACTGGTGCCGTTTTTCAAGGAATTGATGTAAACTCTTTAGCTGAAGAAAAAATACCTGTATTACAAGATAGATTGCGAATTTTATCTGGTTTATATGGGGTATTAAAACCTTTAGATTTAATACAACCATACCGCTTAGAGATGGGAACAAAATTAAAAGTTGATAACACAGAAAATCTCTATAAATTTTGGAATAATGAGCTTGCCAATTCGCTAAATGAAGAGTTAGAAGATGATGAGTTATTGATAAACTTAGCAAGTGCAGAGTATTTTAAAGTAATACCAGCAAAGGCATTAAAAGTACCAATGATTACTCCTGTTTTTAAAGATTTAAAAAACGGTCAATATAAAATTGTGATGACTTATGCCAAAAAAGCACGAGGCCTAATGGTTCGTTTTATTATAGAAAATGAAATAAATACCATAGAACAACTAAAAGGCTTTAATGTTGATAATTATCGTTTTTCTGCTGAGATGTCTACTGAAACAGAATTACTATTTACACGTTAAATCTTAAACTTTCTATTCATACTTAAATATATACCTTGCTTAATGAATTAATTTTTCATTCGATGCATTACCCAAGTATGGGGTGCTGTAACAGCAAATAATATTACGAAAATAACGGTAGCTAGTAGCTTAATCTCTGGTAATAATTGATACAGAAATAAAAGGCCAGCAATGCTTATTATCCAATAAATTAATGCTTTTTTTACATAAGAAATAACATTTTTCTTATTTAAATTTCCGGAAATAAATTCTATTTGATGTATTATTGACGGTATTGAATGCCAAAGAATAAAATAAATAGCAAAACCTAAAATTAAGGAGGAAGTATTAAAAACAAAAAAAAGTAAAACCAAATAAAGAAACTCTCTCAAAAATAGTACTGATTCATTTCTTTTTGTTATAATTAGAAATACAGTTCCAGCTCCTAAAAAAATAGCACTCGTAATTAAAGTAATCTCAATTTGAGTCTTAGAAAAAGTTCGCCCTGTTAACTCTGTCATTATAACATCTACATCAGACAACGATTGGTAGAAAAGTAAAGCAAAAATAAATAGACCATACGATAAAAAGTAAACAGCATTAAAACCAAAATTTACATTTATTTTATAACTAAGATGCTCTTCACCAAAATGGTAAGCACTTAAGACAACAAACAAGACAATTGCTAAAAATGAACTTAACAAATAAATTACTACACATAATAATATAATACCAATATAAATCAAAAGATTTTTTATCAGTTTTTTATCTTTTTGATCCTTAGTTGACAAAATTAATAAATCATTAGCTCCGTGCAATATTCCAACCGAGATAACCATTACATATGCCAAGAAATCTTCTGCTACCTCTCCAAATTGGATACTGACCCAAAACAAGAAAAATGTAAAGAAAAGCATGAAATTTTCGTAATTTCTAATAAATATTGAATTCATTTTGTAAACTTAATAATTTTATTCATATATTTGGTTTAACGTAAATATTTATTTTGTATTTTCGTTGGGGTTATTTTAAAAAACCCAAACAATATTAATCATTAACTAATCAATTTTTTATGAATTATTTTAACTTAATTGCAATGGCTGTCCCAACGGACGGCACAGGATTTACTTTCTGGCTTGGAGCTATGGCTATGATGGCAGCATCTGTGTTTTTCTTCTTATCAATGAACAGTGTTGACGCTAAATGGAGAACATCTCTTTTAGTTTCAGGATTAATTACATTTATTGCTGCAGTTCATTACATGTACATGAGAGATGCTCATGCAGCTGGAGACTCTACTACAGTATTTAGATATGTAGATTGGATTTTAACAGTGCCATTAATGTGTGTTGAATTTTACTTGATACTAAGAGTAGCTGGTGCAACTAAATCACATATGTGGAAATTAATTGGATTTTCAACTATAATGTTGGTTACTGGATTCTTTGGTGAGTCTGGATGGGACGGTGGATTATTTAACGCTTCTGTGTGGGGAGGCCTATCTGGTCTTGCATACTTCTATATCGCATATGAAGTATGGTTAGGAAGTCTTAAGAAATTAGCTGTTGCAGCTGGTGGAAACGTATTAAAAGCTCACAAAACTTTATGTTGGTTCCTTCTTGTTGGTTGGGCAATTTATCCTTTAGGATATATGGCTGGTACTGATGGATGGTACAACGGTATTGAAAATGTACTTCCTTCTATGGAAGTTATTTATAACATTGGAGATGCAATTAACAAAATTGGATTTGGTTTAGTTGTTTACACGTTAGCTGTAAGCAAAGACTAATAATATTTCGGATAGTATAAAAACCCAAGTAGTTATCATAACTACTTGGGTTTTTATTTTTAATAAAATTTTAAAATTTTATTTAGACTTGAAAGGTAAATAGAGACTTTTTAACCAATTTACCAAACTGGTGATAATACTGTAGAAAAATTTATATATCGGCAAGACAACATATAATTTAGCCAAGACTATGGCAACTCCTACATACTCCCAAGCAACAGAAATTAAACCATCCCAACTCCAAGCAGACACTGAAGCCATCGTGGGATTTCAATTTGCCCAATCTTTAGCTAGAATATCTCCTATAAAAGAAAGATTTAAAAGATTAGTTAATTCTGCAGTATCTGCCATTGGCAAAGCATATGCATAATTTATATTTTCAATCCATCCTTTAGCAAAATCTCCAGAAATACTCATTGAATTAGCCTAAGATAATGTCATAGCAAAAGCACCAAACAATGCAACCAAAGCGGCAACATATCCGAAAATTTTAATATTAGCAATTGCTAAATCTCTAAAAATAAAATCTATAGTGCCACTTTTAGATACAGCCAAGCTATCTCCTGCAGCCCTTATTACCTGAGAAATAGGAAATGTAGCATACACCCAAATAAGCATAGAAAGAATATTTGCTAAAATATCCAATTTCTCTCCCATTCCACCCGATTAAATTAGGGATAGTGTAACCATTAATGATGCTAATAAAACTACAGTGCAGAAATACTGTAAAATTTACCAACCCACTTTGGGATGTTTCCTTCTGAATCTTGAACACCTGCATTAAAAGTGTTTCCTGGTAACTTTGAATTGATCAATTGAGGTAGATCAATTAACTTGTTTAAAAATTTTTCCATTATAAATATTTATTGATTAGTAAATCAATATTACAATAATCGTAAATTATTAGTATTAATAGTACTTAAGAGCAGTATTTAATCTTTATCAAATTTTAAATTAACTTGTTAATAACTTATTTTAATTTTAATTTATAAAAATCTGATTATGAGGCTTTTTGAACATATCATGCTTCATTTTAGAATATAAAAAAATATAAACCAAAGATTATAATATTCAGAAAACAAGAAGTGAAGACGAATTTAATTTATATTTTTTAATGTATACAGGATTTAATATTGCACTAACAATCTGCCAAACCAACATTAATAGCCAAGCCGCCCTCCGAAGTTTCTTTATAATTTATATGCATATCTTTTGCAGTTTCCCACATAGTATCAATCACATTATCTAAAGGGACTTTAACCTCTTTAGGGTTGGTTTCTAAAGCCATTTCTGCAGCATTAATTGCTTTAATAGCACCCATTGCATTCCTTTCTATACAAGGTACTTGAACTAAACCTCCAATAGGATCACAGGTTAAACCCAAATGATGTTCCATTGCAATTTCTGCTGCAACTAAAGATTGCGCTGGTGTACCACCCAACAATTCTGTTAACGCTGCAGCTGCCATTGCAGAAGAAACTCCTATCTCTGCTTGACAACCACCCATTGCTGCCGAAATTGTAGCGTTTTTCTTAAAAAGACTGCCAATTTCACCCGCAGTTAATAAGAATTTTTTAATATGTCTGAAATCTGCTTCATGGTTTTCTATCACTAAATAATACATTAAAACTGCCGGAATTACTCCTGCACTTCCATTTGTTGGGGCAGTTACAACTCTACCTAAAGAAGCATTTACTTCATTTACAGAAAGTGCAAAACAGCTTACCCATTTTAAAATTTCTCTAAATTTCACCTCCGTGCTTCTTATCGAAGTTATCCATTCTTTAGGATTTGTATACGTAGTGTCTTTAATTAATTTTTGATGCGAAGAAAAAGCTCTGCGTTTCACATTTAATCCTCCTGGAAGTATACCTTCTGCATGACAGCCAATATATGTGCATTCTAACATTGTTTCCCAAATTCTACTCAACTCAAAATCTATTTCTTCTAACGAGCGAAATTCTAATTCATTCTTTAAAACGATATCAGAAATTAATAAATTTTCTTTTTCACAATATTCTTCTAATTGAAATGCCCTATTAATAGGATACGGAAAGTTATTTTTAGTAATTTCTATTTCCTCTTCGAGATGATTATTCTCTTGTACAACAAAACCACCTCCAATTGAATAATAGGTTGCCGTCGCTATTTCTTTACCCTTACAAAAGCCGATAAATTTAATACCATTGGCATGAAAAGGTAAAAACTCTTGATTAAAGACAATGTTCTCTACTGAGAAATTAATTTCTCTTTCATTATTAAAATTAAGCTTATTAGTACTTTTTATTTTATTAGTAATCTTCTCAATATTAGATACTGGAATATATTCTGGATCGGCACCACTTAAACCCAACAAAATAGCGTAATCTGTTGCATGTCCTTTTCCAGTGCGTGCCAGAGAGCCAAATAAATCTATCCTAATTCCGTCTATTTCTTTAAAAACAGAAAATTCTTTTAAAGAAAAAATCCATTTTTGTGCAGCCTTCCAAGGCCCAAGTGTATGAGAACTAGAAGGTCCGACACCAATCTTAAACATATCAAAAACACTAATAAATTGTGACATTCCTAAATATTTTAACAAAATATAATGTAAATGTAAAAAATACCCCACAATTAACTATATTTTTTTATATAATTCAATAAATAAATTATTTTAAGACTATAGCTATTTCATGAAAACTGCTCATTTTTTCAAATGCATGTCTACGTTCCGCTGCTTAAGTAGGTGTAATTTATGTCAACATGTCACGTATTTAATTCCTAAATAAAATAAAACTGACATTTATATTGAAAAAAGTGGTTGGCACACAGTTTGACTAATAAAAATTGTAAAGTTGAATTTATAAAATATTAAAATAAATATTATGAGTAAAATAATTGGAATAGATTTAGGAACAACAAATTCTTGTGTTTCTGTAATGGAAGGTAATGAGCCAGTTGTAATTCCTAATTCAGAAGGAAAAAGAACTACACCATCAATTGTAGCCTTTGTTGAAGGAGGAGAACGTAAAATTGGTGATCCAGCAAAAAGACAAGCGGTTACAAACCCAACAAAAACAGTTTATTCTATCAAACGTTTTATGGGTAACAAATTTTCTGACTCTTCAAAAGAAGCAGGAAGAGTTCCTTATAAAGTAGTAAAAGGAGATAATGATACACCTAGAGTAGATATTGATGGTCGTTTATATACACCACAAGAAATTTCTGCAATGGTATTGCAGAAAATGAAAAAAACTGCTGAAGACTATTTAGGAACTGAAGTTACTGAAGCAGTAATTACTGTACCAGCATACTTTAATGATGCACAACGTCAAGCAACTAAAGAAGCTGGTGAAATTGCAGGTTTACAAGTAAAAAGAATTATAAATGAACCAACTGCTGCTGCATTAGCTTACGGTTTAGACAAGTCTCATGACGATAAGAAAATTGTTGTTTTTGATTTTGGTGGAGGAACGCATGATGTTTCTATCTTAGAATTAGGAGATGGTGTTTTTGAAGTATTAGCTACAGATGGAGATACGCATTTAGGTGGAGATGATGTTGATGAAAAAATAATTAACTGGTTAGCTGAAGAATTTAAGGCTGAAGAAGCAATAGATTTACGTAAAGACCCAATGTCTTTACAACGTTTAAAAGAAGCTGCAGAAAAAGCTAAAATTGAATTATCTAGCACAGCAACAACAGAAATTAACTTACCATATATTACTGCTACCGATAGCGGACCAAAACACTTGGTAAGAACAATGACTAAGGCTAAATTTGAAGCTTTAATTGATGATTTAGTAAAAAGAACAATTGCACCTTGTAAGAAAGCTTTAAAAAATGCAGATTTAACAATTGCTGATATCGATGAAATCGTATTAGTTGGTGGATCTACAAGAATACCTGCTGTACAAGAAGCTGTTGAAAAGTTCTTTGGAAAGACACCAAGTAAAGGTGTAAACCCTGATGAAGTTGTTGCTTTAGGAGCTGCAATTCAAGGTGGTGTTTTATCTGGAGATGTTAAAGATGTATTGTTATTAGACGTTACACCTTTATCTTTAGGTATCGAAACAATGGGGAATGTTTTCACAAAATTAATTGATGCAAACACAACTATTCCAACAAAAAAATCTCAAGTATTCTCTACAGCAGTAGATAATCAACCATCAGTAGAAATTCATGTTTTACAAGGTGAAAGAACTATGGCTGCAGACAATAATACAATTGGTCGTTTCCATTTAGATGGTTTACCTCCAGCACAAAGAGGAATTCCTCAAGTTGAAGTAACTTTTGATATTGATGCAAATGGTATTATTAAAGTTTCTGCGTTAGATAAAGGAACTAACAAGTCTCATGAAATTAGAATTGAAGCTTCTTCTGGATTATCTGAAGAAGACATCGCTAAAATGAGACAAGAAGCAGAAGAAAATGCTGATTCTGATAAAGCTGCAAAAGAAACTGCAGAAAAAATTAACGAAGCAGATTCTATGATTTTTCAAACTGAAAAGCAATTAACTGAATTTGGTGATAAATTATCTGATGATAAAAAAGAACCTGTTGAAGCTGCTTTAGTTGAATTAAAAGCTGCTCATGCTCTAGGAGATCTTTCATTAATTGATACTGCTATGGCAACTATTAATGAAGCTTGGAAAGCTGCATCTGAAGAAATGTATGCTGCAGAACAAGGAGCTGCTGGAGGTGCAGAACAACAAGGTGAACCAGTAGCTAGTGATGCTCAAGGTGACAATGTTGAGGATGTAGACTTTGAAGAAGTAAAGTAATTATTACTTTATATATAATAATTAAAAACGCAATCATTTATTTGATTGCGTTTTTTTTATACATTAAGAATACTGTATATTTGAAGTTAAAAATTGATTTAAAAGTAAAAAAACACAGTTTTTTTTACTCGTATTTTAGCTTTAATTGCATCTAAAGATACTATTCGTATTCAAGGATTTTATAAAGAATAATCAAGAAAATTAGTAATTAAATAATTATTTTGAAAACCTACAATCAAACCAATTTTTTTAAACATACTTTTTGTGAATTTAAAGAAATAACAAACTTTAAAATTCCTGAGAATATTAATTTTAGTAGCAAATCTGATAGTACTTATTTTTACACAAATGAAGGGGTTTATAGAAAATCAAATCACTGGGGACGTGTCGCAAACTGCAGATGGAAATTAATTTCAACAGCAAATTATAAAAATCAAGAAGTAGTTGTGGCCTTTGCAAAATGGACGGACTTCTACCCTATCAACTCCAATGAAAAAACGTTCTTTATTGAGGTTGATTTTATTAAAAAAATAACAAATATTCAACCTAAAAAAGAAGATACAAAACATGAATTATTTGGTTTTTCTGAGGCTCAGCATAGAATTAAAAAAATAACACGCCTATTTAAAGATGATAAATGGGCAAACCATTTCGATTTAGAAATTGAAAGTTTGCGTTCTAAAATTATTTCTGAGTTTATTAACACAAACAAAAGTCTACAAGAAATAAAGAAAAATTTCAAATAAGTTATAAGTGGATAATAAAATAGAAAATAGTATCCTTTTTAATGAAAAAAAGCTTCAAAAAATTGAATTATGAAAAATAAATTTTTACTAATAATCTTTATTTTATGTGCAATACATAACTCAAAGGCACAAGAGAGAACCTTTAATTTAACAATAAATATATCAGGTTTAAATTCTAGCGATGGTAATTTATTGGTTGGTATTTATAATAAGAAAGAGTCTTTTTTAAAGAAGCCTATTAAAAGTACCATTGTAAAAATTGAAAACAAAAAAGCACTAATTCTTTTCACAAATTTACCCAAAGGAATATATGCCGTTTCTTTTGTGCATGATGAGAATGATAATAAAAAAATGGATACCAATTTTATAGGAATACCTACAGAAGATTATGGCTGCTCTAATAACGCAACCGGCTTTATGGGGCCTCCAAAATACAAGGATGCACAGTTTGTTTTACAAGAAGACAAAATAATTGAAATAAATATTTAGATAAATAAAATTTTATTTATTATTTTTAATGAATATATATTTCTCAAAATTACCTTAAGATAAATATTTAGACAGATAGCCATCCACTTTTCTAGAATATATTTTCAATTAACATAAATCTGATTCAGATCAAAAACTTAGACTATTATCCTAACTTCAATTGCACTAATAAACCACCAAACGCAAAACCTTCTAATGTTTAGAAAATGTATCTGCTATTTTATCTTCCTCTAAAATAATACTTGTTTCAATCTTTACTTTATTTAAAATAACTTTTAACTCTTCTGTTGTTATTTCTAAATGTGTATTAACGGTATTATCTGAAAGCATGTTTAATAATACCTCATCTTGAGCTCTACCTCTTTTCATAGCTTCATTATAACCAATATGCTCATTAAAAGTAACCAAAGAGTATTTAGAAGCATATTCCGTTGGAAAGGTTTTCTCTAAATCCATTTCTATCTTTCTTTTCTCTTTAAAAATAGGATTGGCAACATGATTTTTCATCTCATGAAAATTGTCTATTGCTAAATCTGCAATAGCATCTGTATCTTTTTTCCTTGTTTTTTGATATGCTTTAAAAACAGCTTCCCAATCCCCTAAATCTTCATCTAAAATTTGATCTAGCACAAAAACGTCTTCAAAAGAAGCGTTCATACCCTGTCCATAAAACGGTACAATTGCATGTGAAGAATCGCCAATTAACATCGTTTTATCTTGATAACTCCATGGCGAACATTTTATAGTTCCTAAGGGCCCTGTTGGGTTGTTTATAAATTCCTCTTTAATATTTGGAATTAAAGCCAATGCATCAGGAAACTCCTTCTCGAAAAACTCTGTAATTTTTTCTTCAGATATTAAATTATCAAAATTAAACTCTCCTTCATCGTAACTTAGGAATAAAGTTACGGTAAAACTACCATCCATATTTGGCAAAGCAATAAGCATAAAATCACCACGAGGCCAAATATGCAAATGTTCTTTACTTATTTGATGCTCCCCTTTTTTATCTGCAGGAATCTCGAGCTCTTTATACCCATGATTTAAATAATCTTGAGAATAACTAAACAAGAAATTACGTTCCGAAACATAACTTTTTCTTAAAGATGAACCTGCACCATCACCGCCGAAAATAACCGTTGCATTCACTGAAAAGTCTTCTTTAGTTTTATAGTCTTTAAAGTGAGCAATTGCATTTTCTATGTCTACACTTTCACATTTTTTGTTAAAATGCATCTGTACATTTTCATGTTTCTCTGCTGCATCTAATAAGATCGCGTTCAAGTTTCCTCTAGAGATTGAATTTATAAATTCATTTTCTCTTCCAGAATAATTTGAAGAAAACGTATTTCCTTCAGTATCGTGCATTAATCTGCCAAACATTGGAATGCAAATTTCTCTAGCTTTTTCTTCCATTCCACACAAACGCAATGCTTTTAAACCTCTGTTCGACAAGGCCAAATTAATAGATCTACCTGCAGATATGTCGGTAGTTCTTAAATCTGGTCTGCTCTCATATAACTCTACTTTGAAACCTCTTTGCGCAAGTCTTAAAGCGAGTAAACTCCCGCACAAACCTGCTCCGATAATTAGTACTTTATCTTTTTTATTCATTAATTAAAAGTATTGTTTATATATTTTTATAATCAACTTACTATAAAATAAAAATCAGTGTTCATCTAACTTAGAAATATTCTAATGGCCTTTTTTTTATTACTATTTTTTTTATTACAAAAACTAGACTAATAAGAAACCTTTTAATATCGCAACCATGCGATACACATCTTCAAAAGAAGTATACATTGGCACTGGTGCGCAGCGTAATACATTAGGTTCTCGCCAATCTGTTATTATATATTGTTCTGTTAATTTTGTATGTAAACTCTTGTCCGCATTTTTAACTTGAATAGATATTTGACAACCTCTTTCTTTTGGATTACTTGGTGTGATTATTTTTATATATTCAGAATCAATTTCACGAATTAAAAACTCAAAATACCCTGTTAATTTTTCTGATTTCTCCCTCAACGCATCCATACCAACTTCATCAAATAAATCTAAAGAAGCTTTAATTGCTGCCATAGATAGTATTGGCGGATTAGATAATTGCCAACCTTCTGCACCTGCCATAACATCGAATGGCTGCCGCATATTAAATCGCGTTTCTTTGTTATGGTTCCACCAGCCTGCAAAACGCGGTAAGTCTTTATTTTTGGAGTGCTTTTCGTGCACAAATAATCCTGCCAAACTTCCTGGACCAGAATTCAAGTATTTATAGGTACACCATGCTGCAAAATCTACATTAGAATCATGTAAATTGGGTTGCACATTTCCTGCACCATGCGCCAAATCAATTCCAACAACACAATCTTTTGAATGCCCTATTGCTGCAATTCTTTTGAGATCTAAAAACTGACCTGTATAATAGTTCACACCTCCAATTAATAAAAGCGCAATTTCATCGCCCTGTGTTTCAACGATTTTTTCTAAATCTTCGATATTTAACAACTCTTCATTTTCTCTTGGCTTCCATTGAATAATATCTTCCGCAGAAAAACCATGAAATTTTAATTGAGATTCTACTGCATATCTATCTGAAGGAAATGCATCACTCTCTATAACTATTTTATATTTTATTTTAGTAGGTCTGTAAAATGAAACCATTAACAAATGAAGATTTGTAGTAAGTGTATTCATTACAACCACTTCTATTGGTTTTGCGCCAACAATTTTAGCCATTTTACTCGTTAATAATTCGTGGTAATTCAACCACGGATTCTTAGCCTCCAAATGTCCTTCTACTCCAAAATTTGCCCAATCTTCTAATTCTTGATTGATATACTCTTTCGTCGATTTTGGCTGCAATCCTAAAGAGTTTCCAGTAAAATACAACCATTCGGTTCTTCTCAAAACCTCAGACTTCACCTTTGGAATATGAAATTTATCCCGCAAATAAGCAAGTGAATCTTCTTTATCTTGCTGTTTTGCAAAAGCTAAAGAGTTTTGATATTTCATCTATAAAAAATGATTTATATCAAATATAAAACAATCCTTTTTAGATATCAATTTTTTGAGTTTTGATTTTTTGTACTTTAGCTGAAAATATTTTTATTAATGAGAATTGCAAAACTTTTTATGTTACTATTTTTGGTTCTTTTTATGTCATGTGAAAATGATGCCAAAATAATTATTGAACTACAAAATATCCATTCCACTATAAAAGCAAATTTTGCTCCTGACAAACGTGTTGAACTTTTTAATATTCATTTTGAGTTTGCAGACAATCAATTGATTCTTGAAGGAGAAACTACCTCCAAAAAAGCATTTTCTGCACTGTTAGATAGTTTAAAAAACAGAAAATTAGGATTTACAAATAATGTGCGCATACTTCCAGATAGCGTTGTTGGTGATAAATTCTATGCTGTTGCAAAAAACTCTGTAATTAATATTCGTTCTGCACCAAAACATTCTGCAGAATTAGGTACACAAGGTTTATTAGGAATGTCTTTAAAGGTTTTAGATAAAAAAGGAGATTTCTACAAAATTCAGACACCCGATAGCTATATCTCTTGGGTTGATAAAGGGGGTATTGAGCGAATGAATGAAAGGGAATTTAAGACTTGGAACAGCGCTAAAAAAGTAATTTTTACGAAGAATTTCGGTCTTGTATTCGCCACAAAAAGCAGTAATTCTGATATTATTTCTGATATTACTTTAGGCGGACTTTTAAAATATATTTCTGAAGATGATACTTTTTATGAAGTAAAATATCCTGACAAAAGAACTGGTTTTATTAAAAAAAGCGAAAGTTATATTTATAAAAACTGGTTACAAGAACTGCAAACATCCAAAGAAAGTATTGAAATAGTTGCCAAAACAATGGTCGGATTTCCATATTTGTGGGGCGGCACCTCTTCAAAAGGAATAGATTGTAGCGGATTTACAAAAATGGTCTATTTAATAAATGGATTTGTAATTCCTAGAGATGCTTCTCAGCAAATAAACGCTGGTGAAACAGTGGATGCTAATTTAAATTTTAAAACTTTAGAAAAAGGAGATTTATTGTTCTTCGGAAAAAAAGCAACAAAAACAACAAAACAACGTGTGGTGCATGTTGGTATTTGGTTAGGTAATGATAAAATGGAATTTATTCATGCTTCTGGTAATGTACACATAAGCTCTATGGATGAAAAACAGCCAAATTATGATGAAATAAATAAGCTCAGATACCTTGGCAGCAAACGTTATTTAAATCTGTAGATGCCTCGCATTATTAACTTAAAAGATAAAATAAAATTATAGTTATTGCTTCGCAAAAATTCATACTAAAAGTGAGTTGTTTTCTTTTCTAATATCTTTATTAAAAAACTAAAAAGTCACTCCTTTTATCATAATAAAAACAAATAAAAAAAGCCTTTCAAATGATTGAAAGGCTTTTTTATTACAAGACGTTTAAAACTCTTGACGTATCATTTATCTTACAATTAATATAAAACTCTAAATTTGATTGTTCCTTCAATTTTTCTTAACTCTTCTAAAACAGCTGTATTATATTCTTTATCTAAATCTGTAATTACATAACCTACAGAAGAATCTGTAGACAAATACTGACCTATAATATTTAAGTTATATTCTGCTAATACCTTATTTATTTTTGCCATAACTCCTGGCACATTTTTATGAATATGTAAAAAACGATGTGCTTTTGTTTGTCTTGGCAAACGAATATTTGGAAAATTTACAGCATCTACTGTATTCCCAGAATTAATATATGCCATAATTTTACTTGGTACAAAGTCTGCAATATCTCTTTGCGCCTCTTCTGTACTTCCACCAACGTGTGGTGTTAAAATTACGTTTGGCAATCCTTTTAAATCTGTGTAGAATTCACCATTTTTTCTTGGTTCCTCAGGATATACATCTACTGCAGCACCTGCTAATTTTCCACTTTTTAAAGCGGTAACTAAAGCTTCAATGTTCACAACAAAACCGCGAGAAAGATTCACTAAATGTGCACCATCTTTCATTTGGGAGATTTCTTTTTCTCCGAAAAAATTCTTGTTAGAAGAATTGTCATCAACATGTAAAGTAACTACATCAGATACTGCCAATAATTCAGATAATTCGTCTATTTTAGTAGCGTTTCCTAATGCTAATTTATCTTCAACATCATAATAGCAAACATCCATTCCTAGTGCCTCTGCTAATATTGATAATTGTTTACCAATATTACCATAACCAACAATACCTAGTTTTTTACCACGAACTTCTCTAGAACCTGCAGCTGTTTTATTCCACTGACCATTATGAATTTCTGTACTTCTTTGAAAAACACTACGCATTAGCATAATAATTTCTCCTATTGCCAATTCTACAACAGAACGTGTATTACTGTAAGGTGCATTAAAAACTACAACTCCGTTCTCTTTGCATGCTTCTAGATCTATTTGTTTGGTACCAATACAAAATGCACTTACTACCATTAAACGCTCTGCAGCTTCTATGACTCTTTTAGTTACATTTGTTTTAGAACGAATTCCTAAAACATGTACATCTTTTATTTTTTCAATCAATTCATCTTCAGACAAACTTTTTGAAACTGTTTCTACTGTAAAACCATCTTTAGATAACTTTTTAAAAGCATCTGAATGTACGTTTTCTAAAAGTAAAATTTTAATCCTGTTCTTTGGGTATGAAATATTTCTTGGCAAATCGTTTACGTATAAAAATTCATCTAAATTAGGAGCAATATGGTCTGCATTTTCTGTTGTTTTTTCTCTTGAAACGTTCTCTGTATATGCAAAAAAAGTATCTGCTATACCAGCTTCACGAGTAACATAATCGCTGTAACCATCTCCAATAACTTGTATTTCTCCTTCTAAATTCATATTTTTTAAACATTGAATTTTTCCATTGTGTTTCGATAACGGATTGTTGGCGTCAAAACCAATAATTTCTCCGTCTGTTGCAAATTCAAATGTATTTGCAAACACTCTTTCTGAGGGTATATTGTATTCTTCTACAATAGGATCTATAAACTCTTTGAAACCACAGGAAATTACATAAATATTTTCTGCAAAATCTTCAAAAAACGATTTGTTACTTTCGATAGACTTAGAAACCTGCTTTTTTAAGGCGTTTACCAAACTACTTAAATCTGATTTGTTCGCTTTTAAAAGCTGAATTCTTCTTTCTAAGGATTCTGTAAAAGAAATTTCGCCGTCAATACCTAAATTAGTAATATCTATAATTTCCTGAATTATAGCATTCTTATTTGGATTATTTGTCAACGTTATTTCCGCCAAAACATCTAAGGCCTCTACCTTTGTTAACGTACTATCAAAATCAAAAACATAACTTCTTTTCTTGGTATTCATCTTTAAAACCTTGGGTAACTAATGGATTGTAAAGTTACAAATATAGTAGGGCTCTAGAAAGCAAATTTAAAGTTTTATGATTAATCACGTAATTTAGAGCAATAAGCCTTAAGTTGATAAAAAATATCAATAAAAGGGCTATAAATTATAAAATCCTAAAAGAGTTAAGTACCAAATAATAGGTAAAGATTCCACCCAAAAAGAGCTGTAGTATTTAGATTGATTCATTTTTGAACGCATTAGGAAAACCAAGGTTGTAAAAAAGAAAATCATAAATACATTCTTAGAAATATCATTGGCGTTAATTCCATATTCTAATAATAATGCAAAAATCATTAAACCCAAACCCAATCTTTTAGTTTTTTGCACTCCTATTTTCTTGGGAATTGTTTGCAGGGAGATAGCATCATATTGCACATCTCTTATGTCAAACGGTAAAACTAAAACCAATACAATTAAAAAACGTTGCAAGCATAAAAACAAAACATTTAATGAGACTTCTCTACTAGCTTCTATCACTGGAAGTAAAACAGTAAAACCTGCCCAAACCAAAGCCACAACAATTATTTTTAAATAGCTAATTTGACGTAAATTTTTGTGAAATCCACTAAGAAAAGGAATAGCATACAGTAAGGTTAAAAGTACAAAAGGAGCGCTATAAATTAAAGTTTTTAAGGAAATTTGAGCTCCATAATAACACGTTGCTAAAAAACAAAAGAAAGAAAAAATCTGAATTATTTTTAAATCTTCTGTGAGACTTCTGTGATGTAATTTTGCAACACCTGCATATTTTACAAAATTATAACCCGTAATTGTTGCGAAGAAAATAAAATAATTAAAATACTCTTGATAATCGAGTTCAAAGTACTGTTCTGTTACTCTTACAAACGTATATACTGCTATAGCTACGTGAATACTCGCATTGATATAAAAATTGAAAAATAGTTTAAAAAACTTCATAAAACAAAAATAACCTTTCTGTTGATAACATTTGTTTTTAGTTAATAATTAACCTCAAATTAGCTGAATTAGAAGCCTTAATATTTTATTTAATTCTTATTTTTGAACTGTCAAAAAATCATTATTTTTTGACTGCATAAATTAAATACTAAATCGATTGAAAACAATCGTTCACAAAACTTAATAAATGAATACAAATTCGTTTCAACGCAGACATATTGGCCCTAATAATGTAGAGCAAGCAAAAATGCTAGCAACTATTAACGCCAAAAATTTAGAACAATTAATTGATGAAACTGTTCCAGATAATATTCTTCTAAGAAGTCCTTTAGACTTAGAACCTGCTATGAGTGAATATGAGTATTTAGGACACATAAAAGAACTTTCAGAAAAAAACAAAGTATTTAAAAGTTACATAGGTTTAGGGTATAATGAGGCTATTACACCAAGCGTAATTCAGCGTAATATTTTAGAAAACCCAGGGTGGTACACAGCTTACACACCTTATCAAGCAGAAATTGCACAAGGTAGATTAGAAGCGTTGTTAAATTACCAAACAATGATTTGTGATTTAACTGGAATGGAATTGGCAAATGCGTCTTTATTAGATGAGGCTACAGCTGCTGCAGAAGCAATGACGTTGCTATATGATGTTAGAGAGCGCGCTAAGAAAAAAGCAGGTGCTCATAAGTTCTTTGTTTCTAAAGAAATTTTACCACAAACATTATCTCTTTTACAAACACGTTCTACTCCTATTGGTATTGAGTTAGTTATTGGAAATCATGAAGACTTTGACTTTTCAGACGATTTTTTCGGCGCAATTTTGCAATATCCAGGAAAATTAGGACAAGTATTCGATTATGAAAATTTTGTAGCAAAAGCGAATGGAAACAATATAAAGGTTGCTGTTGCAGCCGATATCCTATCCTTAGTAAAATTAAAAGCACCAGGCGAATTTGGAGCTTCGGTAGTCGTTGGTACTACACAACGTTTTGGAATTCCTTTAGGATATGGTGGCCCACATGCGGCCTTCTTTGCAACTAAAGAAGCTTACAAAAGAAGTATTCCAGGAAGAATAATTGGTGTTACTAAAGACTTAAACGGAAAACGCGCTTTGAGAATGGCGTTGCAAACCAGAGAGCAACATATTAAAAGAGAAAGAGCTACTTCTAACATTTGTACAGCTCAAGTTTTACTAGCTGTTATGGCCGGAATGTATAGTGTTTTTCATGGTAAAAACGGAATTCAATTTATTGCAGATTCAGTGCACCATAAAACCATCACACTAGCCAATACTTTAAGTACTATAGGAATTGAACAAACCAACACTTCATATTTTGATACTATTTCAGTGAAAGCTGATTCTCAAAAAATAAAAGCTATTGCTGAAGCAAATAAAATAAACTTCAACTATATAGATGATAGAACTTTATCTATCTCAATCAATGAAACTGTTGGTTTAAAAGAATTAAATGCTATTATTGCCGTTTTTACAGAAGCTTTAAATTTAAATACCACATCCATTTCTGCTATTATTGAAGGCAATGCAATTCCGGAAAACGCGCAAAGAAACACTTCTTTTTTAGAGAATAAAATTTTTAACACGTATCAATCTGAAACAGACATGATGCGTTATATTAAAAAACTAGAGCGTAAAGATTTAGCCTTAAACCATTCGATGATTTCCTTAGGTTCTTGCACTATGAAATTGAATGCAGCATCAGAAATGTTGCCTTTAAGTAACCCTCAATGGGGAAATATTCACCCTTTTGCGCCATTAGACCAAGCGAAAGGATATCATGCAGTTTTACAAAAATTAGAACATCAATTAAATATTGTTACTGGTTTTGCTGGTACTTCTTTACAGCCAAATTCTGGCGCACAAGGAGAGTTTGCCGGTTTAATGACTATTAGAGCTTATCATTTATCAAATAACGATGCACATAGAAATATTTGTATTATTCCTGCATCAGCCCATGGCACAAATCCAGCTTCTGCGGTAATGGCAGGTATGAAGGTTGTAGTTACTAAAACTGCAGAAAACGGAAATATAGATGTGGATGATTTACGAGAAAAAGTAGCATTACACTCAGAAAACTTAGCAGCTTTAATGGTAACGTACCCATCTACTCATGGAGTTTTTGAGAGTGAAATTCAAAATATCACCAAACTTATTCATGATAATGGTGGACAGGTTTATATGGATGGCGCAAATATGAATGCACAAGTAGGTATAACAAATCCTGCAACTATTGGCGCAGATGTTTGTCACTTAAACTTACACAAAACATTTGCAATTCCTCACGGTGGCGGTGGTCCTGGAGTTGGCCCTATTTGTGTTGCGCCGCAATTAGTTCCTTTTTTACCTTCAAATCCTATTATTAAAACAGGTGGTGAAGATGCAATTACTGCAATCTCTGCAGCACCTTGGGGCTCTGCTTTAGCTTGTTTAATTTCTTACGGATACATTACAATGTTAGGCTCTAAAGGGTTGACAGACTCAACAAAAATGGCAATTTTAAATGCAAATTATATCAAAGAGCGTTTAGACGGTTATTACCCAACTTTATATACAGGAGAAAAAGGGCGTGCAGCGCACGAAATGATTATCGATTGTAGGGATTTCAAAAACAACGGAATTGAAGTTGTAGACATAGCAAAACGTTTAATGGATTATGGTTTTCACGCACCAACAGTTTCTTTTCCGGTTGGAGGCACTATGATGATTGAACCTACAGAGTCTGAAAGTATTGCTGAACTAGATCGCTTTTGTGATGCCATGATTTCTATTCGTGAAGAAATTAAAAACGCCACGAAAGATGATGAAAACAATCCGCTTAAAAATGCTCCACATACACAAGAAATGCTAACTAGTGATGATTGGACATTGCCTTACACCAGAAAACAAGCTGCTTTTCCTTTAGCATATATTGCAGAAAATAAATTTTGGCCAACGGTTAGAAGAGTCGATGACGCTTATGGTGACAGAAACTTAATTTGCTCTTGCAGCCCAATTGAAGATTACATGTAGCCCAATATTGCTCTGTTTAAAAATTAAAACCGCTACCAAAAGCTGATCTTATCTCAGAATTTGATAACGGTTTTTTTTTATTTTTATAATTTCACTAAAAGTGAACTATTTTTTTTCTAAATGCTCTTCAATGTCCGCAATATGGTATTGCAATGCCTGTGCAGAAATCTGTATTTCTTTTATTAGTAATGCCAAAGAAATAATGAGTAAAATAAGTGCGAAACCAAATAAGTAAACGGCTATCATTTGTTGTTTTACATAAATTAAAAACATAGTTAATACACAAAAAAGCAAACTAGAAATTCCGAAAATCTGCATCCACCTTGTTAAGTTTAGACGCAATTTTAA
Organism: Flavobacteriales bacterium UBA6772; assembly: GCA_905181765.1. Taxonomy (GTDB): domain Bacteria; phylum Bacteroidota; class Bacteroidia; order Flavobacteriales; family Flavobacteriaceae; genus Polaribacter. Next base: position 162,180 of record CAJIYW010000006.1, read on the forward strand.
ATTTTTAATTTGCCTTAAAAGTGATGTTTGTTTTTTCTGTAAATAAATATCGTGTAAATTTCTAATTACAGCTGCATATGCCAAAAAACGATTGGTATAGGCAAGCATTATCAATGAAATTGCAGAAAATAAAAGTGCTGGTGTTGTAAGTGTGAGTTGCTCCATAATAGAGAACAAAATTAATTAATATTTTCTACATTAAATATATAATTTAAATTTTCTGTATTTTTGAATGTATGAAAAAGATAATCTACCTGATAATAGTTCTTTTTAGTTTTATTTTGAATGCTCAAAAACTACCCAAAAAATTTGTTTACCTTGAAGATATTGCCCCCTCTATAAGAATAGAACTGCGTTATTTTTCGAATAACAATTTTATAGGAAAACCGATAGATGGTTATAACAGTAACTCTTTAATCATAACACGAGAAACCGCTAAATCTTTAAAAAAAATTCAACAAGAATTATTACAGAAAGAATTGAGTCTAAAAATATTCGATGGGTACAGACCACAACAGGCGGTAGATCATTTTGTAAGGTGGGCAAAGGTTTTGAAGGACACCTTGATGAAAGCCCAATATTACCCAAAAGTTAAAAAAAACAGCCTTTTTGAATATGGTTATATCGCTGCAAAATCAGGACATTCTAGAGGAAGCACCATAGATTTAACAATTATAAACATAAAAACAGACCAAGCTTTAGATATGGGAAGTGCCTATGATTTTTTTGGAATACAATCTCATCCTTTGTATCAGAATATCTCAAAAAAACAAAAACAAAATAGAATGCTTTTGCGCGAAATAATGCTAAACAATGGTTTTAAGCCTTATGAAAATGAATGGTGGCATTTCACACTAAAAAAAGAACCTTTTCCAAATACCTATTTTAAGTTTCCAATAAGTAAAAATTAACAAATTCTTTAGGCTATCATTTTAAATCAGCACTATATTTGCTTTAAATTATTAGTAATTTATTCTCAATGAAACAAACTATTCAAATATTTACTTTTGTATACTTTCTATTAACTTCAAGCACGCTTGTTGCACAGTTAGACAAAAGTAATGGAGCCAATGATAAAGTCAAGATAAAGGCATTTGTATTAAATAACAATAAAATAGCAGAACAACCGACATCTGTTACCTTAAACGGGACTGATGGGTTTAAAAAAGCCTATGACAAGGAACAAGAAAAGTTAAAAGAACAACAAAAAGAAGAGCAATTAAATAAAAAAGGTATTATTTCAAGAAAGGAGATAAATGAAGCTCGTTTTTTAAAGGAATTTAAAAAAATAAATGGCCAATATATTTATCCTGTAATAGATCAAGATTTAGGTAGTTTTAGAACAAACTCTAGCAGTGTTAATATCATTTGTAGAGATTTTCAGTATCCAGACGGAGATAGAGTTACAATTATGATAAATAATATACCTGTTATTACTAACATTGTTCTAAAACAACAATATCAAAGTTTTACACTCCCTCTAGAAATAGGTATAAATAAAATCTCTTTTGTGGCATTGAACCAAGGTACTTCTGGTCCAAATACTGCAGCGTTTAAAGTGTATAATGATGCAGGTATGTTACTTTCCTCAAATGAATGGAATTTAGCTACGGATGCAAAGGCTACTCTAGTTATAGCAAAAGACAAATAAATAGGTTACGAAAACGTTTAAGTTAAATGTCTAAAATCATTTTTTTTTATTCTATTTAAAACAACTATTTTTGTCTTGAGATTGGTAAAAATATCAAGAAAATAAAACAAATAAACAATTATCATTAGAATGAAAAAAATAACTAAACAAACCTATCTAGATTGGTATAAAAACATGTTTTTCTGGCGTAAGTTCGAAGACAAACTCGCCTCTGTTTATATCCAACAAAAAGTAAGGGGTTTCTTGCATTTATACAATGGTCAAGAAGCTATTTTAGCTGGTGCATTGCATGCAATGGATTTATCTAAAGATAAAATGATTACTGCTTACAGAAATCATGTTCAACCAATTGGTATGGGAGAAGATCCTAAAAAGGTGATGGCAGAGTTGTATGGTAAAGTAACAGGAACCTCTAAAGGGATGGGTGGTTCTATGCATATTTTTTCTAAAGAATTTCGTTTTTACGGAGGGCATGGAATCGTAGGTGGACAGATACCTTTAGGAGCAGGTCTTGCATTTGCAGATAAGTATAATGGTAGCGATGCCGTTACATTAACTTGTTTTGGAGACGGTGCAGCAAGACAAGGTTCTTTGCATGAAGCTTTTAATATGGCAATGTTATGGAAGCTACCAGTAGTTTTTATTGTAGAAAATAACGGATATGCTATGGGAACTTCTGTTGATAGAACAGCAAACCATACAGATATCTGGAAGTTAGGTTTAGGATACGAGATGCCCTGTGGACCTGTTGATGCGATGAATCCGATTAAAGTAGCAGAAGCAGTAGATGAAGCGATAGAAAGAGCAAGACGAGGTGATGGGCCAACATTCTTAGAAATGAAAACATATAGATATAGAGGACACTCTATGTCTGATGCACAACATTACAGAACAAAAGACGAAGTAGAGGAGTACAAAAAAATAGATCCTATTACACAAATAAAGGATATTATTTTAGAAAAAAATTACGCTACTCAAGAAGAATTATCAGCAATTGATAAAGAGGTAAAAGCTATGGTGAACGAATGTGAAAAATTTGCAGAAGATTCTCCGTATCCAGAAACTCAACAAATGTATGATATGGTATATGAACAAAAAGATTATCCTTTTATAAGTTAAATTATGGCTACAGTTGTAAATATGCCCCGTTTAAGTGACACCATGGAAGAAGGTGTTGTTGCGCAATGGTTAAAGAAAGTTGGAGATAAAATAGAAGAAGGTGATATTTTAGCGAAATTGAAACCGATAAGGCTACAATGGAATTTGAATCTTTTCACGAAGGTGTCTTATTACATATCGGCGTGCAAGAAGGTGAAACTTCTCCCGTTGATAAATTATTAGCAATTATTGGTGAAGAAGGTGAAGATATTTCTGGACTTTTAAGTGGAGAAAACTCTTCTCAAGAAAAAGTAGAAGAAAAAATAGTAACCTCTGAAGAAATAAAAGAAGATATATCTTCTGATAATTCTTCTTCTGAAGCTACTGTAATTCCTGATGGAGTGCAGGTAATAACGATGCCTCGTTTAAGCGATACAATGACAGATGGTACTGTTGCCTCTTGGTTAAAAAAAGAAGGAGATACAGTTGAAGAAGGAGATATTCTAGCTGAAATTGAGACAGATAAAGCTACAATGGAATTTGAATGTTTCTACGAAGGAACCATCTTATACATTGGAGTTCAAGAAGGTGAAACTGCACCTGTAGATAGCTTGCTAACTATTATTGGCCCTGCAGGAACGAATGTTTCCGCAATTATTGCTGGTGGAGTTGCAACTGCTGTTACTAGTTCTGTTGCAAATTCAACGGAAACAGAAATTGAAAAGAAAGAAGATAAGGTGGAAGCTACAAAAGCACCTGATGTTCACACAACTATGAATAATTCTGGTGGACGTATTTTTGCCTCTCCACTAGCAAAGAAAATTGCGGCAGATAAAGGAATAAACTTAGCTAATGTTGCTGGTTCTGGTGAAAACGGAAGAATCATTAAAAAGGATGTAGAAAATTATATACCTGCTGCAAAACCAACTGAAGCTGCCGTTTCGTCTGTTGCTCCTGTTGTTAGTTTTACTACTGAAGGCGAAGAAAAATCTGAAGAAATTAAGAATTCTCAGATGCGTAAAGCGATTGCAAAATCTTTAGGTTCTTCTAAATTCTCTGCTCCAGATTTCAGTTTAAATATTGAAGTTCATATGGACAGTGCAATGGCTTCTAGAAAAACTATAAATTCAATTCCAGATACAAAAGTATCTTTCAATGATATGGTTGTTAAGGCTTGTGCAATGGCTTTGCAAAAACACCCACAAGTAAATACCTCTTGGACAGATAATAACACAATTTACCATAGCCACATACATGTAGGTGTTGCAGTTGCTGTAGATGATGGCTTACTTGTTCCTGTTGTAAAACATACAAACCATATGAGTTTGACTCAAATTGGTGCAACTGTTAGAGATTTAGCAGGTAAAGCAAGAAATAAAAAAATAAGTCCTGCAGAAATGCAAGGTAGTACCTTTACCGTTTCTAACTTAGGAATGTTTGGTATCGAAAACTTTACTTCTATAATCAATCAACCTAATTCTGCTATATTATCTGTAGGTGCAATTGTTGAGAAACCTGTTGTTAAAAACGGACAAATTATAGTCGGTAATACTATGAAATTGACTTTAACTTGCGATCACAGAACTGTTGATGGTGCGGTTGGAGCTCAGTTTTTACAAACTTTAAAAACATTTATAGAAAACCCAGTTACAATGTTAGCTTAAGTTTTATAAAACTATATTTTATAAAAAAGCTCACTCCCGAAATTTCGGAAGCGAGCTTTTTTTATCTATTTTATTTAATGAAAACATTAGAAGACAAATTAAAAAACCCTGTTTGGTACGCACTAAATGAAACACATCAAAAGTTTCATTTAGAATTTGATGGTGTTCAGTTTTATAACCCAGAAATATGTAATTTCGGTGCGTTCTCTGATGCTACAAAAACAGCAAAAGCGTTAACAGCATATGCTAAAATAGTAGATAGTTTTTTTTTAGTTTCTGAAAATGGAGTTCCTACTATAGATACGAATACCGTATTATTAGTAAAAAAAATTGACGGATGTCAAATGGTTTTAGAAAATTTGATAACTACTGAGATTACAGAAAATATTGTTTTACTAACTGATGAGTCTATAGATGAAATTTATGATTTAATATGGCTAGTAATGCCTGGATTTTATCGAAAAAGAGGTTTTGAAATGGGTACTTATTTTGGTATTTATAAAGACAATAAATTAGTTTCAATTACCGGACAACGCATGCAAACTGACGACTTTGTAGAAGTAAGTGGTGTTGTTACCCACCCAAAATACACCAGAAAAGGATACGCAAAACAATTAATTGCACACACAACAAAAGAAATATTAAAAGAAAAAAAGCTTCCTATTTTACACACAAATAAAGGAAATTCTGCCATTCCTCTTTATGAAAAATTAGGATATAAATTAACAAGAGATATGAATTGGTGGTTGTTTAGAAGAAAATAAACAATGAAGAATATATAACTCTATTATAAAAAAATGCCTCAAGAAATTCTCAAGGCATTTTAATTTAATCTACGTAATTCTTTATGGTTATAATTTAGAGGTTGTAGTCGTTGTAGCAATTTTCATATCCATTCCACCAGCATTTATAGCCATTTCGGAGCTTGCTGAATCTTGAATACCTGTTTCAATATCTACCACTAAATCACCTTTTATATCGCCCTCACCCATTCCAGTAACAGAACCTGTTATGTTGATGTAGACTTTACCATTCTCAATTTTAGAAACCGTATATATTGATGTAACACTCATGCCTTGTTGGCTTGCAACATCTGACCAAGAAGTTCCAACCGAAACTTTCTCGTTAGGGTAAATAACCCCTTTTGCTTGCGCTGTAATTTGATCCATAGCAGGATTTAATGGTTCTATCTTAGTTTCTAAAATTTCACCTTTAATATTAACCTTAGAAGTAATAGTAGATTTCATCATTGGATCAAACTGCTGTTTCATCATTTTACCCATTTCATCTAAATCTTCTTCTTTCATTGAAGAATCATAACTCATAGCCATCCCACCTTGAAGCATATTCATACTAATCGATTTAATCTTCGATTCAGTAGAAAGCATATCTCCATCTTTAGAAGTTACAATCATGTCCATAGACATTTTCATGTCTAAACCACCTTTAGCACCCATATTCTGAGACTGCTCCATTTTAACATCTAATACATCACCTTTTTTATAATTAACTCTTAACAATACAGATTCTTGTGAACTAACATTTATAGCAGTTATTAGCACAAATAAAAATAACAATTTTTTCATTTTTCTTTAATTTTAATTATATAGATTACGAAAATAATTGAACAGCTTATGATAAACTAATAAAAAATGCTAAATTTATTCTGATGGTTAAAGTTTTATAATAAATTGAATTCAATATTATAAATTTTCTAACAAAAAAAACGCTCGAAAGAATTCGAACGTTATAAATACAATGTATACTGTTTTATTAGAAATCTTGATTTATATCCCAAGCCTCTAAAATATCTTTTAAGGTTTTAATAAACATTCCACCTAACGCACCATTTACAACTCTGTGATCATAAGAATGAGATACAAACATCATTTGTCTAATACCTATAAAATCTCCTTCAACTGTTTCTATAACTGCCGGTACTTTTCTAATAGCGCCTAACGCTAAAATTGCAACTTGTGGCTGATTAATAATTGGTGTGCCCATTACCGAACCAAAACTACCAACATTTGTCACTGTGTAAGTTCCTCCCTGAATTTCATCGGGCTTTAATTGATTGTTTCTTGCTCTTAATGCCAAGTCATTTATAGACTTCGTCATACCAACTATATTTAATTGATCTGCATTCTTAATTACAGGTACTATTAAATTACCGTCAGGTAAAGCCGCAGCCATTCCTAAATTAATATTTTTCTTTTTAATAATTTTATCTCCTTCCAAAGCGATATTAATCATTGGATATTTTTTTAATGTAGCAGCTACTGCCTGCATTAAAATAGGCGTAAACGTTAATTTCTCCCCTTCTCTTTTTAAGAATTCGTCTTTAACTTTTGATCTCCACTTGACTATATTTGTAACATCAATTTCTATAAAAGATTGAACATGTACGGCCGTTTGGATAGAATTAACCATATGTTTGGAAACTAATTTCCCCATTCTAGTCATTTCTATTACCTCATCCTCCCCGTTTACAGATACAGGAGTTGCCTTTTGAACAGCGCTGCTGTTTGGTACTAGTATATTTGCTTCAGCTACCTTTGATGCTTGTAATTTTGGAGAATCTTTTAAATTCTCAAGATACAATAAGATATCTTCTTTATTCACCCTACCATCTTTACCAGAACCAGAAATTGTTTCTAACTCCTCTATCGAAACACCTTCCGTCTGAGCTATATTCCTTACTAAAGGTGAGTAGAACTTACTTGCCCCTGAAGTTTTAGTAATTGGAGTTGCAATAACTTTTTTAGCTTTTTCTATAATTTTCTCAACTTCAATAACTTGAGAATTATCTGATGTACTTTTAATTTTTGTATTTACACTCTCTGCATCCTCTCCTTCAATCTCTATAATCGCTATGGTTTCGCCCACAGCAACTACATCATCTATTTGAAATAAAACTTCTACTAAAGTTCCTTCCACTTCAGACGGCACTTCAGAGTCTACTTTATCTGTAGCAATTTCCACAACAGCCTCGTCTAATTCAATTGTATCTCCAACCTCTTTTAACCAAGAAGTTATAGTTGCTTCCGCAACACTTTCTCCCATTTTAGGTAATTTCAATTCAAATCTTGCCATTTACATATCTCTTTACAGATTGCAAAAATACTAAAAAACGTTGATTGAAGACCTGTTTTTAATACTAAAAATAAAACTAATTAGGGTTTATTTTTGAATTATTCGCAATAAAAAAGCTAAAAACAGATTATTTTATTAAATAATATTGTTATTAGCTTTAATTTTATTAATATGTTAATAAATTAACTAAATCCAGTCTTTCGGTTTTACTAAAATTGATAGCAATCTTTCCTCTTCAGAATCTTTTTCTGGTTGATGATTGTATTTCCATTGAACAATTGGCGGCAAACTCATTAGAATACTTTCTATTCTTCCATTTGTTTTTAAACCGAAAAGAGTTCCTCTGTCATGTACTAAATTAAACTCTACATAACGGCCTCTTCTAATTTCTTGCCAATCTTTATGTTCTTTAGTAAACTCTATTTCTTTTCTTTTCTGCAACTATTGGAACGTAGCTTTCTAAAAAGCTATTCCCAATTTCGGTTACAAAATTGAATCTATCTTCAATGGAATATGCTGCTGTTTCTTTTTGATAATCAAAGAACAAGCCTCCAATTCCGCGGCCTTCATTTCTGTGTGAATTCCAGAAATACTCATCACACGTTTTTTTAAACTTCGGATAAAATTCCAAATCATGGGTATCGCAAGCCGATTTACAAACTGTATGAAAATGTATTGCATCTTCATCAAATAAATAATACGGAGTTAAATCTTGCCCACCACCAAACCACTGCGTAACAATGTTTCCTGCTTCGTCATACATTTCGAAATAGCGCCAATTTGCGTGCACTGTTGGCACAAAAGGATTTGTAGGATGCAAAACCAAACTCAATCCGCAAGCAAAGAAGTTCCCTTCTTTTACTTTAAATTGATTTCTTAATACTTCTGGTAACTCTCCATGCACCGCAGAAATATTTACACCTCCTTTTTCAAAAACATCTCCATTTTCGATTACACGGGTTCTTCCTCCCCCACCTTCCTCTCTTTCCCAAATATCTTCTTCAAAAACTGCAAGACCTTCAACTGCCTCTATCTTAGAGGTTATTTGATCTTGTAAATTTTCTATGTAAGCGTAGAATTTATTTTTCATTCTTTTGGGGCTTGTACAAATATACGTTAGCGATTAAAATGATATCTTTTTATGAAACTTTATACTCTTTTACTGCATCTACAAATGCTTTCGCATTTTCTACTGGTATATTTGGTAAAATACCATGACCAAGGTTTACAATATATCTATCTTTTCCAAATTCATTAATCATTTGATGCACCATTCTCTTAATTTCTGCTGGTGGAGACAACAATCTTGAGGGGTCAAAATTACCTTGTAATGTAATATTTCCACCAGATAAATAACGTGCATTTCTTGCAGAGCACGTCCAATCTACACCCAATGCAGATGCTCCAGACTTAGACATGTCTCCTAAAGCAAACCAACATCCTTTTCCAAATGCAATTACAGGTGTACTATCTTTTAAAGCATCAATTATTTGCTGCATATATTGCCAAGAAAATTCTTGATAATCTACTGGAGACAACATACCACCCCAAGAATCAAAAAGTTGAACGGCGTTTACACCTGCTTCAACTTTTGCTTTTAAATAAGCAATTGTTGTATCTGTAATTTTCTGTAATAAACTGTGCGCTAATACTGGATTGGTAAAACATAATTCTTTTGCTTTGTCAAAATTCTTAGAACCTTGCCCTTGCACACAATAGCACAAGATTGTCCATGGTGAACCTGCAAAACCAATTAATGGAATATCATTATTTAATTTTTCTTTGGTTGCTTTTATAGCCTCCATTACATATCCTAAAGATTCATGAACATCCGGAACAATCACACGATCTAAATCTTTCTGAGTACGAATAGGATTTGGTAAATAAGGTCCAAAATCTGGTTTCATTTGTACCTCAATATTCATTGCCTGTGGAATTACCAAAATATCTGAAAATAAAATTGCCGCATCCATACCATACCTTCTAATAGGTTGTACGGTAATTTCTGAAGCTAATTCTGGAGTTTGGCAACGTGTAAAAAAATCGTATTTCTTTTTTATTACCTGAAACTCTGGTAAATATCTTCCTGCCTGACGCATCATCCAAACCGGAGGTCTGTCTACTGTTTCTCCTTTTAAAGCTCTTAAAAATAAATCGTTTTTAATCATAACTTTTATAACTCTAGAAATTTAATCTTCTTATTCTTTTTGTTAATTTTCACAATATGATAAGGTTGTATTATTACTGAATTAACCATATCCATTGGTTTTGGACTTTTAAATTTCACTTTAATTAAAGTAGTACTTGCTTCTTTTATCACTTCAATAATTTCCACTGAAAAACCTCCTGAACTTCTTACTTTATCCAAACAGATAACAATCATTTCCTCTGAAAAATCGATAGCGTTTTCAAATGTTTTAGAAACTTTATTTGTAGTATCAAATTTTGATAAAAAAAACTTCCATTCCTTTTTTGAAGAAATAACAATGTTCTCTTTTTTAAATCCTTCTGCGCCGTTTCCAAATAAATTCCCCTTAGATAGAGTAGTAAAACCTCCTTCTTCATTTTTAGGACAACCTACTAGTAACAAACTAAAAAGAATTGTAATAAATATTTTCATAGTTTACATTATAGAAACGGCTAATATTGCTTTATCCACTGCTGCTGTTATTTTTTTGATATCCTTCTCTGAAATAGCTGATGACAAAAACCAAGCTTCAAATTGACTTGGCGGCAGAAACACACCATTTTTTATCATTTCCCAAAAGAAAACTGCAAACTTTTTAGTGTCTGAAGTTTGGGCCTCCTCAAAATTCGTGACAACCCCTTTTGTGAAAAATGGATTCATCATAGAACCGAATCTGTTTACCACTAAATCTACATCATACTTCTTTGCAGTCTCTAATAAAATAACTTCTAAAAAAGCTGCCGTTTTATTAAACTGATGATATGGATTTTGCCTCTTTAATTCTGTTAAAGTAGCTATTCCTCCTGCCATAGCAATGGGATTCCCACTCAATGTTCCTGCTTGATACATTCCACCTAAAGGTGCAACCTCTTGCATAATTTCGTTTCTAGCTCCATAAGCTCCTACAGGAAAACCTCCTCCAATTACTTTTCCTAAACAGGTAATATCTGCTTCAACTCCTAACAATTCTTGTGCACCACCAAACTTAGAACGGAAACCTGTCATTACCTCATCGGCAATTAATAGGGCCCCTTTAGTTTGTAAGAATTCTTTCAATGCTACTAAAAAATTATTCTGCGGAATCACAACGCCCATATTACCACAAATCGGCTCAATAATTACACCTGCGATATCATCGTGATCTTCAAAGTGTTTTTTAACACTTTCTAAATCGTTATAAGTTGAGATTAAAGTATTTTTTACGGCACCTTCAGGAACTCCTTTAGATCCTGGTAAACTTAAAGTTGCCAGACCAGAACCTGCTGCAACTAATAATGAATCTTGGTGCCCGTGATAACAACCTGAAAATTTTATAATTTTATCTTTTCCTGTAAAGGATCTTGCCAAACGAACTCCACTAATAACTGCTTCTGTGCCCGAATTCACAAAACGGACTTTATCCATTCCTGGAAAAGCATCACATACTATTTTTGCTAGGATAATTTCATTTTCTGTAGACGCTCCAAAAGAGTATCCGTTTTTTAATGCTTTTGCAACACCTCTGCGCACTTTCCTGTGACGGTGTCCCAAAATCATTGGTCCATAAGAAAGTACTAAATCAATATATTCATTTCCATCAACATCTGTAATTTTACTTCCCTTTGCTTTTTTAATAAACAACGGATTTCCTCCAACAGATGTAAATGCTCTTACAGGAGAATTTACGGCTCCTACTAAGATGCACCAATCCTTCTTTATATAATTCTTCTGATTTCTTAAAATTCATTCTTTAAGCTTTTCTTTTATTATGAAGGTGGCGAAAAAATCTACTCAATCATTAATAGATTTATTCATCACTCTTCCCCGAAATGGCGTTACTTTTTTAACAATACTCTAGCAGCCTCCTTAGCAAAATAAGTGATAATAATATCTGCTCCTGCTCTTTTCATAGACAATAGACTTTCCATCATTACTTTTTCTCCATCTATCCAACCTTTTTCCGCAGCAGCTTTTACCATAGCATATTCTCCACTTACATTGTAACATGCAATTGGTCTGTCGAAATTATTTTTTAAATCTCTAATGATATCTAGATAGGATAATGCTGGCTTTACCATTAAAATATCGGCCCCTTCTTGGTCGTCAAAAGTTGCTTCTCGCATTCCTTCATCTCTGTTAGAAGGATCCATTTGATAGGTTCTTCTGTCTCCAAAAGAGGGTGCAGAATCTGCTGCATCTCTAAAAGGACCATAAAATGCAGATGCATATTTTACTGAATACGCCATAATAGGCAAGTTTACAAAACCCGTATTATCTAAAGATTGACGTACCATATCTATTGTACCATCCATCATTCCTGAAGGTGCAACCATATCTACTCCTGCATTTGCATGAGAAATTACTTGTTTTGCAAGATTTACCAATGTTGCATCATTATCAACATCATTATCATGAATAATACCACAATGGCCGTGCGAAGTATATTCACAAAAGCAAACATCTGTGATTACATATAAACTAGGATAATTTTTCTTGATAAAACGTATTGCTTGTTGTATAATTCCGTTATCATTCCAAGTCTCTGTTCCTTCTTCATCCTTAACAGCAGGGATTCCGAATAATAAAACTGCAGGAATATTTAAAGAAACTACTTCATCTAACTCTTTAGAAATTCTATCCAATGAAAAACGTTTGATACCTGGCATAGAGACAATTTCTGTTTCTATATTTTCTCCTTCCTCAATAAAAAGCGGATATACAAAATCGTCTACAGAAAGTTTAGTTTCTTTAACCAACCTTCTAATTCCTTCTTGTTTTCTTAATCTACGAGTTCTATTCATAAAGTCTAAAAATTTGATTACACCAATATTACCTTAGGAAAGGTTTGGATTGGAATAATACATATTTACCAATTCTAAAACACTTTCTACATCGGGCATATTTGCTACTTCTACTTTATCAAAGTGTTTTCTTGCTTCTAATGCAGTAGTTTCTCCGATACAAAAAGCAACCTTATCTGTTGTATTCTTCTCTAAATAACTATCAATTCCAGAAGGACTGTAAAACAAAACTCCAGTAAAAGCAGCATCTATTTTTATTGGATTTATCATTGTTTTATATGCTTCCACTTCATTTACAACAATATCGTGTGCTTGCAAATATGTTGGTAAAACATCTAATCTTACATCACTACAAAAATAAGAAACCTTTTTAATTTCAGTTTCTTTAGAAATGTATTCAGCTAGTTTTAAAGCATTTTTAGCTACATACGTAACTTTACCAATTCTATTTTCAATGAATTTTTTGGTTCTTCTACCGACACAAAAAATGTTTTTAAAGTTAATCTCTTCTTTAGTAAAAGAATTTAAAATTGCTTCTACTCCGTTTTGACTAGTAATTAAACATTATCATGCTGATTCTTCATTACTTTTGCAGGTATTCTATTAAAACGCATTTTAATAAAATCACTATCTTCTATGCCAATCGCAGCCGATAAAGTTTCTTTTTGAAGTTCAGAAAGCTTCTTAGTGGAATACACAGCAGCCACTTTTGTAGCATCGCTTTCGTCTTCTTGCATTAAAGCTCTACCACCTCTATTAATTATATAATCTGCACAATCTTTGGCCAAAAACTTATGACTTCCTAATTTTGCAGTTTTTGCAACTCTAATTTTTTTAGAACCATCTCTACTTAATAAAACTGCTTTAAAGTTAACCTCTTCGGTCCTTGCATCAACATAAGCTAGAGCACCAATTGCTGAAGTACAACCCCCTTCTAACAATCGTAAAAACTCACGTTCTACACCTACACAAACCTTTGTTTCATGATGGTTTAATTGTTCACAAGCATCCATACAAAAATCGTCATTTTCTAATGCAGCTATCATAATTGCACCTTGTGCTGGTGCAGAAATCATCCACGGAAGATCTACTGTATCTTCAGGAGTAATTCCTAATCTTTCTAATCCTGCAGCCGCAAAAACAGCTCCATTCCAAGTTTCACTGTCTTCTAGTTTCTCTAAACGTGTTTGAACGTTTCCTCTTAAATCTTCTACTTTATGAGTTGGATACCTGTTTAACCACATTGCTCTTCTTCGCAAACTTCCTGTGGCAATTAATCCTTTTTCTTCTCCAAAAAACTCTTCATTTCCTTTTAAAACTAAAACATCATTATAATTCCCGCGTTTTAAAACTGCTGCTTGTACAATACCTTCTGGTAAAGCCGTTGGAACATCTTTTAAAGAATGTACAGCAATATCAATAACACCATTAAGCATGGCGATATCTAAATTTTTGGTAAAAATTCCTGTAACACCTAACTCATACAAGGGTTTATCTAAAACGATATCTCCTGTAGATTTTATAGGTACTAGCACAGATTCATACCCTAATTCTGCTAATTCTGCACGTACTTTATTCGCTTGCCAAAGTGCTAATTTACTTTCGCGAGTACCTATTCTTATTATTTTTTGCATGGAGTATTAATTATGATTGAAAAACTTTCTGAATAACCTCTATACTTTCTGCAACAGAAGTTTCTTCGTCTTTTAAATGCTTAACAAACTGAGTAGTAATTTTTTGTATGAATCGTGAAGTTAATATTTCTGCTTGGTTTTCATCGAAATTTACAATTTTCTTTTTCTGAAAATTAATTTCATCTTTTTTAATAAGTTCTAAAGATTCTTTTAGCGCAGCAATTGCGGGTGTAAATCTTCTATCATTTAACCAGCTATTAAATTCTTCTTTATGAGTTTCTATAATTTCTTCTGCAAACGGAATTTCTTGCTGACGGACGGCAAGGGTTTCATCTGTGATTTTAGAAAGTTGATCTACATTTACTAAAGAAACACCTTTAAAATCAGTAACCTCTTTTGCTACATTTTCTGGCATTGACAAATCTAAGATTAAAATCTCTTTATTATTTGCTATGTGTTCTCTGGTAATGGTGGGTTTTTCTGCACCAGTAGACACAATTAATACATCTGCATTAGCCACCTCTTCAACTAAGTTTTCTATTACAGCCTTGCGAATTGAAGCATGCTCTTTTACAAACTGAATGGCTTTCTCTTCTGTTCTATTGATTAGGCAAACTTGCTTGTTTTTAGTGTATTCTGCTAAATTCTTGCAAGTATGTTTTCCCATTTTACCCAAACCAAAAACTAAAATATTTTTAGAATTGTAATCTGATAAATTTTTGATAATATATTGCACTGCCGCGTAAGAAACAGAAGTTGTTCCTGAGCTAAGCTTTGTATCATTCTTAACACGTTTACTTGCCTGTAAAACAGCATTTACTAAACGCTCAATGTAACCGTTTGTTGTTTTTAGTTTTTTAGCTAGTTTAAAAGAGTGTCTTAATTGACTTACAATTTCATAATCACCTAAAATCTGACTTTCTAAACCCGTACCTATTTTAAATAAATGGCTTATTGCTTCTTGATCTTTCTGAATATTACAAATCGTATTAAACTCTTTTACGGTACCTTCAGAAAAATCGCATAACAATTCAATCAATAGACAAGGCCTATTTGCAAAGCCAAAAATTTCAGTTCTATTGCAAGTAGAGATTATAAAAATAGCAGAAATCCCTTTTTCTTTGGCTGCAATTAAAAGTGCTTTTTGATTTTCTTTAGATACAGAAAATTTTCCACGCATTTCTGCATCTGCTTTTTTGTAACTTACTCCAATATTGTAAAAATGGTTTTGGCCGGATTCTTTCATATCTCTCTAGGAAGCCACAAAAGTAAAAACTTCATTAAGATAAAAATGTCGCTCAAAGAACTTTTAATAACGTTGTATGTATTTTAAGTATTTAATTTTGATAAAAGCTTTAAAACCCTTATTTTTGTTGAGTAAATAACGCTTTAGATTCAATTTATATAGAATGAATCTAAATAGAATGAAGTTGAAAAATTAAGAAATATATGTTTAAAAATGTCGGAGAAAGTTCTTTAGATGAAATCACTTTAGAAAAAGGGTTTTATGTGCTTCATTTTCAGAATGAAAGCAATAAAGTACAAAGTTTTGAAAGAGCTATTGATAGCACCTTCATACAGATGCATTTCTGTTTGAGAGGAAATTCTAAATTTTTATTTAATGAAGGTGGTTATACTTTTGATGTTCTAGATAACAGGTCTATCTTATTATACAATCCGCAAAGAACTTTGCCTATAAATTTAGAAATTCAACCAAAAACAACTTTAGTTTCATTATTAATTTCAATTGAAAAATTTCACTCTTTATTTTCTAAAGAGTCTGGCTACATTCCTTTTTTAAGTGATGAAAATAGCAATAGAAAATTTTATGATGACACCGAAATAAAAGCAACAGTTGCTATGGTTCTGCATCAAATTATAAACTCTAATATTAATAATTCTATTAGAGAATTATACGTAAAAGGTAAAATTTATGAATTATTAAGTCTTCATTTTCAAAAAGAAGAAAATACCGATGCAGAATATTGTCCTTTTTTGGTTGATGAACAAAATGTATTAAAAATTAGAAAAGCAAAAGATATAATAATCTCTAGAATGGCAGAACCCCCTAGTTTACAAGAGTTAGCTTTAGAAATTGGTTTGAATTTAAAGAAACTAAAAGAAGGTTTTAAACAAATTTATGGAGATACCGTTTATAGTTTTTTATTCGATTATAAAATGGAACATTCTCGGAAGTTATTAGAAAGCAACCTATACAACGTAAATGAGGTTGGCTCACAAGTTGGATACAGCACTGCAAGTCATTTTATAGCAGCATTTAAAAAGAAATTTGGCACTACACCTAAGAAATATGTAATGAGTCTTAATAAGTAAGTAGTTTTAAGTTATAATAGACATTCTTTAAATTTTTTAAACAAAAAAAAGTGGAACAATTATCACATAATGATATCGAAAACGAGCAAAAACAGTTTCCAATAACAATTGTTTGTGACGCTATTAGAACCCCAGAAAATATAGGAATGTGTTTTCGAATTTCAGAAAGTTTTGGGGTTCAAAAAATTTATTTCCATGAAAACTCACCTTCTATCGAAAATAGAATTGTTAAAAAAACGGCAAGAAATACAGTTAATCAAATTCAGCATACTTCTTATGCTAATTTTAACAATCTTGTTAATAGATTAAAAGCAGAAGGAAATACTATTATAGGAATAGAAATTACTGATAAAAGCATAAATATTGAAGATTTTAATTTTAAAAATTATGAAAAAATAGTATTAATTTTGGGCAGTGAACGCAACGGAATTGAAGACATCAATTTAATGGATTATACGGTTTCAATACCAATGTATGGAAGAAATTCTAGTATGAATGTGATTCATAGTTTGGCTATTATGTTGTATGAAGTTACCAGACAATTTTCTTTAATTAGTAGATAATACGATTCTGATACAAATTCAGAATTGTAAGAATATAAATAAACAAATACTGAAAATAAATTCAGCACAATATGAAAGGAGTTTTATTAGTTAATTTAGGGTCGCCAGCGAGTACATCCACAAAAGATGTTAGAAAATACCTAGACCAATTTTTAATGGACGAGCGCGTTATTGATGCGCCTTATTGGCTTAGAACAATATTAGTTCGAGGCATCATTCTAAACACAAGACCAAAAAAGTCTGCAAAAGCGTACAAGAAAATATGGTGGGATGAAGGTTCGCCATTAATTGTTTTATCAGAAAGATTACACGACAAAGTGCAAGAAAAAACAGAATTACCGGTTGCTTTGTCTATGCGTTATGGAAGTCCGTCTATGAAAGATGGTTTGCAAGAACTACATGACAAAGGCGTTACAGATGTATTAATTGTTCCTTTGTATCCGCAACATGCGATGGCAACAACTGATACAATTTTGGTGTTGGCGGAAGAATTGCGAGAAAAATTTTATCCGCAGATGAAGTTTAAACATATTCCTGCTTTTTATCACAAAAAGGATTATATAAAAGTTTTAGGAGATAATATCAAAAACTATTTAGAAGATAAGGAATGGGATAAAATTCTATTTTCTTATCATGGTATTCCTGAAAGACATGTTAGAAAATCTGATATTACAAAAAGTCATTGTAAACCAAATGATAGTGTAAATTTTGAATGTTGTAAAACAGCTTCTCCTGCTCATGAATTTTGTTATAAGCATCAATGTTATGAAACTACAAGGCAAGTTGTAGAGTATTTAGGCATAGAACCGCATCAACACTTTGTTTCTTTTCAATCTAGATTAGCTGGTGACCCATGGTTACAACCTTACACAGATAAAATGCTTGAGAAATACCCAAGTAAAGGTGTAAAAAAATTAGCAGTTGTTACGCCGGCATTTGTGTCTGACTGTTTAGAGACTTTAGAAGAAATTGCCATGGAAGGTAAAGAAGAGTTTTTGAAATTTGGTGGAGAAGAATTTCATGCAATTCCATGTATTAATGATAATGACGATTGGGTAGATGTTTTAGTAAATTGGATTGAAGAATAAGTACTAAGTAAAATGAAATAATTTTGATGATTCATCAAAACTTATAAAATTTAAGACTTTAAAAATTTAAAACTAAATTTATAAAAAATGGATTTTCTATACGTAAAAGCATTACATATTATATTTGTAGTTACTTGGTTTGCAGGTTTGTTTTATATTCCTAGATTATTTATTTATCAAACAGAAGCTGAAACCAAGTTAGAGCCCGCAAAATCTATTCTGCAAACACAGTTTAAATTAATGAGCAAGCGTTTGTGGTATATCATTACTTGGCCTTCTGCTATTTTAGCAAGTGTATTTGCTTTTTGGATGTTGTATGAAAATCCGTATTACCTAGAGGAGCCTTGGATGTTGGTGAAATTAGCTTTCGTTTTAGCACTGTATTTTTACCATGGTTTTTGTCAATATATCTATAAAAACTTACAAAAAGACATTATAAAGTACTCCACTTTTAGTCTCCGAATTTTCAATGAAATCTCTACAATTATTCTTTTTGCAGTAGTATTTTTAGTCACATTAAAAAGTGCCATTAACTGGATCTGGGGCGTTGTAGGAATTATTCTTTTTGGTCTTTTAATGATGTTAGGAATTAAACTTTACAAAAAAATGAGAGAGAAAAAATCTTGGGAAAAAAAGTAATATTCATTCAGCAGCCTCAATACTCCTTCGATTTTAAAAACGGTAACTGTGATGAAAATTTAACCTTTAATACTCTGTTCAAAGGGAATTCGATTCACGATAGATCTTCCCAAAGTAACTTCATCTGCATACTCTAATTCATCACCAACAGAAATTCCACGAGCAATTGTAGAAGTTGTAATGTCGAACTTTTCTATTTGTTTAAAAATATAGAAATTAGTAGTATCGCCCTCCATTGTTGAACTTAAAGCAAAAATCAATTCTTTAATCTCTCCGTTTTCAACCTTATTTACGAGAGATTCTATTTTTAATTCTTGCGGTCCAATACCCTCTATAGGAGATATTTTTCCACCTAAAACATGATACAAACCCTTAAACTGAGAGGTACTTTCAATTGCCATTACATCTCTAATATCTTCGACTACACAAACAATATCTGAATTTCTTCTGGGGTTCTGACAAATATCACATAATAAAGTGTCCGAAATATTATGACATTTCTCACAGGTCTTTACATCGTTTCTTAAATGCAATAAAGCGTCAGATAAAAACTTTGTATTATCTACAGGTTGCCTTAACAAATGTAACACCAAACGCAATGCCGTTCGTTTTCCGATTCCAGGCAAACGTGAAACTTCGTTTACAGCATTTTCTAATAATTTTGATGAAAAATCCATAACTACAAATTTAACGTTTTAAAGAGAAAAGAATCACTAAAAAAGAAAAAAGACTACTAAAAAACATATATTCGTAACACAAATTTCAACTAACATGAAACCAGAATACATCATCTTATTAATTGTTGCTTATTTCTCTGTTTTAATATTAATTTCTTACATCACAGGAAAATCTGCAGACAACAGAACATTCTTTAAAGCAAACAATTCTTCACCTTGGTATTTAGTTGCTTTTGGTATGATTGGTGCATCTCTTTCTGGTGTAACTTTCATCTCTGTTCCAGGATGGGTAGAGGGCCAAAATATGAGTTATTTTCAAATGGTTTTGGGTTATGTTGTGGGTTATGCAGTTATTGGGTTGGTTTTACTGCCGTTGTATTACAGGTTAAATCTAACATCAATATACACGTATTTAGAAGATCGATTTGGAAAGTGCTCTTACAAAACAGGTGCCTCTTTTTTCTTGCTTTCTAGAACTATTGGAGCTGCATTTAGATTGTTTTTAGTAGCAAATGTGTTACAAATTATTTTGTTTGATGCGTACGGAATTCCTTTTTGGATAACCGTTTCAATCACTATTTTATTAATTTGGCTGTATACTTTTAAAGGAGGTATAAAAACGATTGTTTGGACAGACACCCTTCAAACTTTATTTATGTTAATTGCCGTTGGTGTTTGTATTTATACTATTTCAGATGAAATGGAAATTAGCAATATATTCTCATACGTTGCAGACAGCGAATTATCTAAAACTTTCTTTTTTGATGATGTAAATGCAGGAAATTATTTCTGGAAACGTTTTCTTGCGGGTGCATTTGTAGCTATAGTTATGACGGGGTTAGACCAAGATATGATGCAAAAAAACCTTACCTGTAGAAATCTAAAAGATGCACAGAAAAATATGTTTTGGTTTACAATTGTTTTAGTAATTGTAAATTTTTTCTTTTTAGCATTAGGAGTTTTATTAACAGACTATGCACAGCAAAATGGTATTGATGCTCATAAAGATCAACTATTCCCTATTATAGCCACTAAAGGAAATTTAGGATTGGCAACTGCAATCTTCTTTTTATTAGGCTTAATTGCAGCGGCATACTCTAGTGCAGATTCTGCTTTAACTTCTTTAACCACCTCTTTTAGTATTGATATTTTAGAAATTGATAAAAAGAAAGACAAAAAAGAGCAGGAGAAAACTAGAAAGAAAATTCACATACTTTTCTCTTTTATCTTGATAGCTACAATTCTTATTTTTAAATACTTTATTGCAGATGAAAGTGTCATTGCAAAAATATTTACGTTCGCCAACTACACCTATGGACCTTTATTAGGTTTGTATGCTTTTGGTTTATTTACTAAATTAAAAGTAAAAGACAAAATGGTACCTTTTATTTGTTTGGTTTCTCCTTTCTTAACCTTCTCTATAAATTATTTAGCCTTAGAATATATAGGTTTTGATTTTGGTTTTTCACTATTAATTTTAAACGGATTGGTAACCTTTATTGGGTTGTACATCTTTAAAAGAAAATAAAAAAGAGGAATTAGAATCTAAATAGATACCAATTCCTCTTTCAATTTTAGAAGTTTTTACTAATTATATAAATCCTCTTACAGCTTCATATCTGTACTTTCAAAAATCTTATCAGCAGAGCCTGTAACAAAACCAGAAAACAATTTACCATTAGCCATTTCGTGCCTAAAAGCGAACTCATAATAACAAGAAGTTATCTCTTTAGTTGTCTCTTTAAACGCTACTGGTATCCTATCTGCCAATACACTAGATTGTTCTAAAAACTGTGCTGGTGTGCCTTTAATTTCTCCACCAGAAGTATTCATTTTAAATCCATTTACTTTTAAAAATTCATTTACTTCCTGCAAAGAACTAAACGTATCTAATTTATTTATATCTACCGTAAAATGATTAGAACAGAATCCATTAACATACAGCCAAGCCGCATATTCTGTTTCTGCTTGTAATTTTTCGTATAAATCAAAACTAGGCTGACCCCATAATCTTCCTTTAAAGACTAACTGACCTGTATGTAATTCACTTTCAGGAATTGCATCAATCATCTTTTTTACTTCTGTTTGTAATTCACTAGAAAATTCAGCTACTTTTAATTGACTAATAAAAACTCGTGGTACATTTTTATCGGTAGCGTGCTCATAATGTTTTGCATATAGTTTCTTAGCTTCAAAAGTATAGTCTCCACATTCCACATAACCAGCAGCAAGAAAAGGTTTTGCTAACACCTCAATATTTACACGAGGATCGTCAAAAGTTCTAAAAGCAACATGGTCATTAAATATTTTGTTTCCTTTACTAATAAATAGCTCATTTATTTTTTGTGCCGATGGCGTTCTTTCTGAATACTCGCTCCACAAAGAATCAAAAATTTCAGTTGTCGTCATTTTAAGTTTAATTTTATTTAGTAAAACTACTTATATTTAATTCAATATAACAATTTACCTACGTAATAATTATAATTAGAGCACCTCATAACTGTGTAATGCATTACTTTCGTAATGTAAAACAACATGACCGTTTCCATTTTTATGCAACAGTTTTTAAAAATGCTTATTATATAGAAAAATAACATGAAAAAAACAATTTCTATTATTGGAGGTGGTCCATCTTCTTTACTTTTGGCTGCTTTTTTAGATGTTGACAAATTCGATATCACTATTTATGAAAAAAATAAAACTTTAGGTCGAAAGTTTTTAGTTGCAGGAAAAGGAGGATTTAACCTAACACATTCAGAACCAATTTCTGAATTAGTTGAACGCTATACTCCTAGTAGATTTTTTAAAAAATTCTTTATTAAGTTTCACCAATAATGATTTTAGAAAATGGCTGCATGACATTGGAATTCCTACTTATGTAGGAAGTAGTAAAAGAGTCTATCCAGAAGAACACATAAAACCTATTACAGTTTTAAATACGATTCTAAACCATTTAAAAAATAAAGGAATTAATTTTAAATACAACCATGTTTTTTCTGGCTGGGATATTCAAAACAACCTTATTATAAATAACGAAATTACGTATTCAGATTATACCGTGTTTTCTTTAGGAGGCGGAAGTTGGAAAATTACAGGATCTGATGGAGCCTGGCTTAAAACCTTCGAAGAAAAAGGATTAAAACAATTCCTTTTGAAGCCTCTAACTGTGCTTTTAAAATTGATTGGAATTCTAAATTCATCCAAGAGAACGAAGGAATTCCTCTAAAAAACATTACGATTTCTTGTGCTAAAAAACAGCAAAAAGGAGAGGCTGTAATTACTAGTTTTGGCCTAGAGGGAAATGCAATTTATGCTTTAAGTCCACAAATTAGAGAGCAGTTAAAATTGCATAATAAAGCTATAATATATATCGATTTTAAACCAACATTTACTTTAGAAAATGTATACTCTAAAATTAAAAATTCGAGTTTTAAAAATACAACTCAAATTTTAAAGAAAGAGTTGAAGTTAAGTCCTTCTCAAATTACTTTATTAAAAACATATTTATCTAAAGACTCTTATTTAAATGCAGTAATATTATCAAAATACATTAAAAAATTTCCGCTAGAGATTAACGACTTGAGTATTTTAGATGAAGCTATATCTACTGTTGGCGGAATTGATATAAACGCAGTTGATCCTAATTTTCAATTACATGAAATTCCGAATCAATTTTGTCTTGGAGAAATGATAAATTGGGATGCACCTACAGGAGGATATTTATTACAGGCCTGCGCGAGTACTGGTGTATTCCTTGCTAAATATTTTAATGAAATTGATTAAAAAAGTAGGTTTTAGAGTGTTTATACTTCTGAAATATTCAGTATTTTTACTGTATTCAAATACATACGATGTCAAAAGACTTAAGCAATTATCGTAAATCTTACGAAAAACAAGAACTTTTAGAAAGTAATTGTCCCGAAAACCCAATGGACTTATTTAAGACTTGGTTTCGAAACGCGGATGATTCTAAAACTGTAGAAGAAACAAACGCCATGAATATTTCTACAATTGGTAAAGACGGTTTCCCTAAAAATAGAATTGTTTTACTAAAGAAATTTACTTCAGAAGGTTTTATTTTTTATACAAACTATAGTTCAGAAAAAGGTTTGGCAATAGCAGAAAATAACAATATTTGTTTGTCTTTTTTTTGGCCTGGTTTAGAACAACAAATCATTATCAAAGGAAAGGCAGAAAAGCAAATAGAAAATTTATCTGACGGTTATTTTGAATCGAGACCAGATGGAAGTAAACTTGGTGCTTGGGCATCCAATCAAAGCACTGTTGTAAGCTCTAGGGAAACGCTAGAAGAAAGTTTAGCATCCTTTACAACAGCTTTTCATGGAAAAGAAATTACAAGGCCAAAACACTGGGGAGGCTATTTAGTAAAACCAATATCGATAGAATTTTGGCAAGGAAGACCAAATAGATTGCATGATAGAATTAGATATCTTTTAGAAGACGATTTTTCTTGGAAAATAGAAAGATTAGCACCATAATTTTTTATATTTACCTAGCGCAATAAAAAATAAATGAAAACACTCTATATTGTTAGGCATGCAAAATCTTCATGGGCCTATAAAGGAATTGAAGATATTGATAGACCATTAAAAAAGCGTGGTATTAAAGACGCCCATTTAATGTCTAAGTTTTTATCTAAAAAAATAGAAAAACCAGATGTTTTTGTAACAAGCAGTGCCAACAGGGCTCTGCATACTGCTATTATTTTTTGTGAAAAATTTAGTTTTCCACACGCAAATCTTCAAATTAAAAGGCAGTTATATAGTTTTAGTGACGGTTATTTAGAAAAAACAATAAAAGCCTTAGATGACGGCTTTAACTCTGCGTTTATATTTAGCCATGATCATGGTATTAACACTTTTGTTAATGAATTTGGAAGTAAACCGATTGCACATGTTCCTACGTGTGGTGTAATTGCCATACAGTTTCAAGAAAAACATTGGAAAAACATCAAAAAAGGAAAAACTGTTTTAATAGAATCTCCTAAAAATAATAAATAAAAAAATTGTTAGAAATAAAAAAATTGCTGCAATTGATATTGGCTCTAATGCTATTAGGCTGCTAATCTCAAATGTAATTATCTCTGAAGACAGAGAACCTCAATTTAAAAAATCTTCTTTAGTGAGGGTTCCAATTCGTCTAGGAGCAGATGCTTTTACTAATAATGGTATTATTAGCGATACCAATATTAGCAGATTAATAGACGCGATGGAAGCATTTAAATTATTAATGAACGTGCATGGAGTAGCACAATACAAAGCTTGTGCAACCTCTGCAATGAGAGAGGCGACCAACAGCAAAGAGGTTACTGATAAAATATTATCGAAGACAGGTGTAAAAATTGATGTTATTGGAGGTAAAGAAGAAGCAGCTATTATATTCTCTACAGATTTAAGTGAATTAATTGAAGGAGAAAACTCTTATTTATATGTAGATGTTGGAGGTGGAAGTACAGAGTTTACATTGTTTTCTAAGGGTGAAATTATAAGCTCAAAATCTTTTAAAATGGGTACCGTACGTCTTCTAAATAACAATAAAGCGCTAAACAAAGAAATATTTACCAACGTAGAAAAGTGGATTAAAAAGAGCACAAAAGATTTAAAAAGAGTCTCTTTAATTGGTTCTGGAGGAAATATTAATAAATTATTTAAAATGTCTGGCAGATCAGAAGGAAAACCTATCTCTTTCATCTATTTAAATGCACAATACCAGTTTTTAAAACAAATGTCATATGATGATAGAATTTCTGAATTAAGTCTAAACCCAGATAGAGCAGATGTTATTATACCCGCTACAAAAATTTATCTTTCTGCAATGAAATGGAGTGGTGCTAGAAAAATATATGTTCCTAAAATAGGATTATCTGACGGGATTATCAAAAGTTTATACTATTCTAGTCTAGAAAAAAAAGTTTAAATATTTTCTTTTAAATGAGTATAAATAAGTCTATTAAATACCTCATTATCATTATTTAAAAAAGAGGTTTCTATTGGAAGATATGATACGTTTTTAATTTTATTTACCAATCGAACATAATCTTTTTCTGTAGTTAAAATTATTTTTGAGGATTTCATGGTATCAAATTTATTTTTAACTTCTTCTATTTCCTTATCAGAAAAATAATGATGATCTGCATATTTTAAATGCTGAAATTGCACGTTTAAACTTTTTAAATAATTTAATAATGGTGCAGGATTTGCAATACCTGTAATTAACAATACTTCAAAATTTTTCAGGTCTGAAGTTAACATCTCTGTTGCACCTAAAACAGATTCTGCATAAGAAATACTGGTAAAGAATACTTCTTTATTAAATTTAAGTAACTTTTGTTTTATTAATTTTTGTGATTCTTTAGTTAAATGTTCAGGACATTTGGTCACCAAGATTATATCTGCTCTTTTTGCTCCTTCTCTACTTTCTCTTAAACGCCCCATTGGAAGTAAAAAATCATCCATAAACAGGTCGTCAAACTTAGTTAATAAAATATAGAAACTTCCTTTTACCTTTCTATGCTGAAAAGCATCATCTAATAAAATTACTTCTGGAGTATTACTTTTAATTAAATTTGCAATACCTTTTACTCTGTTGGCACATACAGCAACATCAATATTTTTAAATTTCTGAAAATACTGTAAAGGCTCATCTCCAACATCTATTGCCACATGATTTTTATTTAATAAAACAAAACCTTTAGTTTCCCTATTATAACCTCTACTTAAAACAGCTGTTTTAAAATTATTTTTCAATAAACGAATTAAATACTCAATTTGAGGAGTTTTCCCAGTTCCGCCTACACTCAAGTTTCCTACTACAATAACCGGTGTTTTAAACGAGGTCTGATAGAAAATACCTGTATTAAAAAAGAAATTACGGATGCGAGTGACAAAATCGTACAAAATGGCAAATGGAAAGAGTATAAATCTAAGTACTTTCATTACGGTAAAAATACATTAAAATTGTTAACTTTGGTTTTAGAAAAGATAACGGAATGAATATAAAAGAAGTTACAAATTATTTAGAAGAATTAGCTCCTTTAAATTATGCTGAAGATTTTGATAATGTTGGTTTATTAGTAGGTAGTTACCAAACAGATGTTTCTGGGATTTTAGTAACCTTAGATACCCTAGAAGAAACAGTAGATGAAGCAATCTCTAAAAATTGTAATTTAATTATTAGCTTCCACCCAATAATTTTTGGAGGATTAAAAAAATTAAACGGAAACTCATACGTAGAAAGAGTAGTTTTAAAAGCAATAAAAAATGATATTGCCATTTATGCAACGCATACAGCTTTAGACAATTCTAAACACGGAGTTTCAGCAAAAATCTGCGAAGTTTTAGGGCTAAAAAACACTAAAATATTAATTCCTAAAAAAGGAGTTATCAAAAAACTAATCACTACTGTTCCAGCACAAAATGCAACAGTATTGCGAAATTTTCTTTTTGAAGCTGGTGCAGGAAGCATTGGTAATTATAATAATTGTTCCTTTAATACCGTAGGCGAAGGAACCTATCAAGGAAATAAAGATTCAAACCCGGTAAAAGGGGAAAAAGGTAAACTTCATACAGAGCAAGAAATACAAATTAGTGTTGTTTTTGAGAGCAAGCATGAAAGCAATGTCTTAAAAGCATTAAATAAAAATCATCCCTATGAAGAAGTAGCATATGATATTATTACTACAGAAAATATACATCAAGATATTGGTATGGGAATGATTGGCGAACTTCCAAAAGAAATGAACGAGAAAGATTTCTTATTGTTTTTAAAAACAGTTATGAAAACCGAATGTATTCGGCATTCAGAATTATTAAATAAAAAAATAAGAAAAGTAGCCCTTTTAGGCGGAGCTGGTAGTTTTGCGATTTCTAATGCAAAAAGAGCTGGTGCAGACGCTTATGTAAGTGCAGATTTTAAATATCATGAATTTTTTAAAGCCGAAAAAAGCATTTTATTGGCAGATATTGGCCATTATGAGAGTGAACAGTTTACAAAAAACCTTTTGGTTGACTATCTTACGAAAAAAATTAGTAATTTCGCAGTCATTTTATCGGAAAAAAGTACAAATCCAATTTATTACATATAAACATGGCAAAGAAGAAAGAAATTTCAGTTGAGCAAAAATTAAGAGCATTGTATGACCTACAATTAATAGACTCTAGAATTGATGAAATTAGAAACGTTAGAGGTGAATTACCTTTAGAAGTTGAAGATTTAGAAGATGAAGTTGCCGGATTAAATACCCGTATTTCTAATTTAACGGAAGATGCTTCTAATTTAGAAACAGAAATCAACAATAAGAAACAAGCGATAGAAGATTCTAATGTTTTGATGAAAAAATATGATGAGCAACAAAAAAATGTTAGAAATAACAGAGAATTTGACTCATTGTCTAAAGAAATCGAATTTCAAGATTTAGAAATTCAATTAGCTGAAAAAAGAATTAATGAGTACAAGGTTAAAATTGCTCAGAAAAACGAAGTAATTGACGGTACTAAAGAAAAATTAGAAAAGCAGGATAAACACTTAGGTCATAAGAAGGCTGAATTGGATGCAATTTTAAAAGAAACTGAAAAAGAAGAAAAAATTTTAGGAGAAAAATCTGAAGAGTTCGCTAAATCTTTAGACACTCATTTATATGCTGCATATACAAGAATTAGAACCAAAGTTAAAAATGGTTTAGCTGTAGTTGCAATTGAAAGAGGCGCTTCTGGAGGATCGTATTTCACAATACCACCGCAGGTTCAATTAGAAATTGCAAACAGAAAAAAGATAACTATAGATGAGCATAGTGGACGTATTTTAGTTGACGCTGCATTAGCTGAAGAAGAAAAAGCGAAAATGGACAAACTGTTTTCTTAATTTCTAATTATAATTCACAAAAAAACTCGAAGCTTTAAAGCTTCGAGTTTTTTTTTATTTATTTTTCTAATCAACTAATAATCTAACTTTCTTAAATAACTTAGTTTTTCTTTCCAAATCTCTAAATCCTCTTTAAATTCATTTACTCTGTTCTTAACATTTAAGACTAAAGGATTGTCGTCTTTCGCATTTGAAAAGAAACCAAGATTGTTTTCTAGTTGTTGCATTTCTTTCACAACTTCGTCCATCTTTTTTCTAATAAATAATTGTTCTGAATCTAATTTTCTAAAATCTTCATTTACAAACAAACCATCTATAACATGCGTAAATTTTAGCATGGCAACTTCTTTCTTATCTAAAGACAAGCCCTTCTAACAATCTATCTATTTGTTTGTTGAATTTACCCTCTAAATACCTAACATCTCTAGGTAATTGCCCTAATTCCTGCCATGTTTTAATAGCATCTAAAACACTTTCTTTTGTATGTTCTTTTTCTTCTTTTAAAGTCTCTAAAAAGGCTTTCTTCGCATCTACATTTGCTTGCTGCTCTTTACTAACTGAATTTTTCTGATCGTGATATCTGTCAAAATAAGAGTTACAAGCTGCTTTAAATTTATTCCAAATATCATCAGAAAATTTTCTAGGAACATGCCCTATCTTTTTCCAATCTGCCTGAATCTTCTTCATTGCCTCTGTCGCTACTTCCCAATCTTCACTCTCTTTTAAAGACTCTGCAATTTCTATTAAAGCAATCTTCTTTTTTAAATTTTCTTGTTGCTCAGATTTTTCATCTTTATAAAAATGATTTTTTGAGCTATTAAATTTCTTTGTCGCCGTTTTAAATTTTTGCCAAACCTCTTCACTTTTAGCATATGGCAATTTACCTGCATTAAAATACTCTTGTCTTAACTTCTCTGTTTCTACAATACTATTTTGCCAATCTTTGTGTGTTTTATTATTTGAAGTGTCGTACGCATTAAAACGCTCGATAACTGCTAGTTTTAAAGCTATAATATCTTGATACTTCGACTTCATATCACGAAAATGTTCGTGACGCTTGTCGTGTATTTCTTTAGTTATAGCACTAAATTTCTGCCATACATCTTCCCTTACATCTTTTGCTACTGGTCCAATATCTTCTTTCCAAATCTTGTGCAACTCTTGTAATTCTTTAAAAGCTTCGTTTACATCGGCAGATGCTGCTAAAGCTTCAGCTTTTAAAATAATTTTTAATTTTTCTTCTAAATTGTTTTTAAAGTCTAAATCTCTAAAATCATTACTTAAATGCAATAAATCATAAAAACGCTCTACATGATGATGATACGTTTTCCAAGTATCATTGTAACGAGTTTTAGAAACGGCACCAATAGAACGCCAAGTATCTTGCAATACTCTAAACTCTTTATACATGGTATTTGCATCCGCATTCTCGATAAGACTCTTTAAGCCCTCAATTACTTGAACTCTTTTATCAAGATTGTCATTCATTTGCTTATCTATAGCATTGTAATGCGCATCTCTTTGTTTTTTATAATCAGATAATAGCGAATTGTAATCTCCTTTTACAGAGCTCGTAAATTGAAAATCTATTACATTACCTCCTTCTTCTAAGAATACTTTTTTCTTTTCTGCTAATAAAGCACCAAATTTTATATTGAAAGCACTTTTAATAACTTCTATTTGGTCTTTTATTTTATTTACTGGATTGTTAGATAATATATTTTGTAGTTCCTTTACTAATTCTTCTAAAGATAAAATAGTATAATCTGTAGCAACAATTTTATCTGTTTTCACCTCATCCTGCGCTTTATCAACTACTTTTTCAACTGAAGCTGTTACCTCGAGCTCTGCCTCTTTAGGAATCTCCTCTAACACTTCTTCAGCTACTATTGGTTCATCTACTTTTACCTCTGTAACTTCGTTTACTAGGACTTCATTTGTTTCTACCGTTTTTTCAACGTTTTCTTCATTATTATCTAACATATTCATAATGTTTAAGTTCGGTTAATAATTCACTATTATTAAAGTCTATAAAGATACAGACAACTTACTAATTAAACAAAAAGTGAGGTTAAAATCTATTATATTGATTCATTCCAAATTCTCCAAGATTCCTCAGCTTGCATTTCTAACATTTCGAAACCATTTTTAATACTTGCACCTTGTTGTTTTCCTTTTGCTAAAAAAGCAGAAATTTCTGGATTGTATATTAAATCGAATAATAAGTGTTTCTCTGATAAAAATTGATACGGAATATTTGGTGATAAATGAATATCTGGTGAAGTTCCTATTGGCGTACAATTAACAATTATATGATATTTATTTAGCACTTCATTCGTTAAGTCATTATAAGAAATCTCCTCTTTTCCTGAAGGTTTCCTAGAAACAAATTTATACTGTATTTTATTCTTTTTAAGCGCATATGCGATTGCTTTAGAAGCACCACCTGTTCCTAATATTAAAGCAAATTTATGATGTGATTTTAAGTAAGGGGAAATTGAGTTTTCAAAACCTACAACATCTGTATTATAACCCTTTAAATTGCCGCTTTTTGTAAATTTAATAGTATTTACAGCTCCTATTTCTTTTGCAGTATCATCTATGATATCTAAATGCTGCATTACTTCCTCTTTGTAAGGAATTGTTACATTTATTCCTTTTAAACAAGTTTCGTCCTTAATTATTGACGAAAAATCTGCAATGTCTTGAATGTCAAAATTTTTATATTCATGCTTATTTAAACCTAATAACTCAAACTTTTTAGCAAAATAGCCTCGAGAGAATGAGTAAGAAATATTTTTACCTAAAAGACCGAAAACTTTATTCTTTTTTTCTTCCATAATAATCTATGCTTAACACTAATGAGATACCAAAAATAATATAAAATATGGCAACCCAAGTTTCTAAAAGTGAAAAATCTGGTATAAATCGGTTGTAGTTCTCAATAATTTTATTTCCTTTTTTATCTAACAAAAACGTTTCATTATTAATTAAATAAATAGCTTTTTTCCAAGGCCAAACAATCCCCAAAGAACCTGTTATGAAACCAATAATTATAGCAGTAACAATAGCGTTCCATCTTTTTAATACATACCCTAATACATGACTAATAGAAACTAAGCCAAATACAGAACCTAACGTAAAAACACTAATTATTTTAAGATATCTGATTTTTTCTGGATCCTCTAATACTTCAAAATTACCAGTTATTAAATTGGTAACTACAAACAGTAACTCATTTACAGAATCTACTAATAATAACACATAATTACCCATTAAAATTAGGATAAAAGAGCCTGAAAGCCCAGGAAGCGTCATCCCAGAAACACCAATTATTCCACAAATAAAAACAAACCAAAGATTATCATTCTCTCTTGCTGGGTTTAAAAAACTAATTCCTAAACCTACAGAAATACCTACTATTAAAGAAATTATATTTGCACTATTCCATTCGCCAAAACCTTTACCAATGTAATAAACGGATCCTATTATCATTCCAAAAAACCAACTCCAAACATAGAGTTCATAGTACTGTAAAAAATAATCTAAAACTAAAGAAATACTGAAGTAACTAAAAATACTTCCCCCCATAACTAGCAATAAAAACGGGCCGTTTACATAGCTATAAAAACTTTTAAATCGAAAGTTTATTAAAAGCTTAAAAGCAATGAAGTTAATTTTTCTAAAAGAATAAATTAATTCTTCATAAAAACCAAGAACAAAAGAAACTGTTCCGCCAGAAACACCAGGTACTTTGTTTGCCGCACCCATTGCCAAACCTTTTAAAAAAAGATTTATTTTCTGTGAAAAAGTTCGTTCTTTTTGCATTACTCTTTTTTAACTGCTAATTTTTCCATTAATAAAATTAAGCCAAAACCAACAAATGCTAAAATAATTGCAAACATTAATTTAGGGTCGCCATCGAAAGAAAAGGGCGAAATACTTTCTTCTACTAAGGGTTTTACAACTCCATGTCTGTCTATATAAGTGGAAACAGCCTCTTTCCATGGCCAAACTTTATTTAAAGAACCTAACATAAGACCCGTTAATACAATTAACATTTGGTTCTTATAATTTGAAAAAAGCCATTTTAATAACCTTGCGAATGAAAGCAACCCAATAATTACACCCACTGCAATTGCTCCAATAATTTTATAATCTTTAGTTGTAATCGCAGTCATAACAATTGGATATGCTCCTAATAACAATAAAATATAAGAGCCTGAAATTCCAGGTAAAATCATGGCACAAGAGGCAATAGCACCCGCAAAAACTAAAAATAAATAATTAATTTCACCAACATTTGTAGGTGGTACAACCGTAACTAAATAACCAAATGAAATACCTAAAATGAATAAAATAATAATCTTAGCATTCCAGATTTCTACTTGTTTCCCTATATAAATAATACTTGCTAACACCAATCCGAAGAAAAAAGACCACAATAAAACGGGTTCGTTTTCTAACAACCATTTAATGGTTTTTGCTAAAGAAAAAATACTGATAGAAACTCCAACAAAAAGTGCCAGTAAAAAAGAGCCATTTACCTGTTTCCAAGCAGCTTCTATTCCGTCTGATTTTAATATTTTTAATAGTTTAAAGTTTATATTGCTTATCGATTCTAAAAGCTCTTCATAAATTCCAGAGATAAATGCAATTGTTCCGCCAGAAACCCCAGGAACTACATCTGCCGCTCCCATTGCCATTCCTTTGAGTCCAATTACTATATACTCTTTTAAACTTCTTCCCATTATATTTTCTTATTTTTGTAAAAAACGAAGATAGTAGAATTTGAATAAAAAATAGAAGCGTTTATTCTATTTGTATATTTTATTAATAACACATAAGATGCCAAAAAAAGGAAAAGCAAAAAATACGTTGAATAAAGCAAAGCACACCAAGTTAATGAATCGGAAAATTAACAAAGTAAAACTAGAAAAACAGCTACATAAAGAGCGTTTGAAAGCTATTATTAAAAAAGTGAATGAAGAAAAAATGAATAAGAAAATGACTAATAAATTAAAATATTTTTTTGGTGTATTTATTTCTTTACCTCTATTACCTGTTTTATATTTTCAAGGAAAAAAAATCAAAAAAGAAATTCCTAAGCTTCCAGAAGCAAAAAACCCAAAAGGTTTTGTAAATGGTAATTTTAAAGATACTTTACACGTACTTTCTATTGGTGAAAGCACCATTGCGGGAGTTGGTGTAGAATTTCATGAAAACGGATTTACAGGAGCTTTAGCAAATACCCTTTCTACAGAGCTACAAAGCAACATTAATTGGCATGTATACGCAAGAAGTGGCTATACTGTAAAACAAGTTTGTGAAAAAATTATTGCTAAAATTGAAGAAAAAACTACCGATCTTATTGTTATTGGAATGGGCGGAAACGATGCTTTTACCCTAAATTCGCCTAAAAAATGGACAAAGGCAATAAAAAACCTTATAAGCTTATTACACGTTAAATTCCCCGAAACTCCAATATTCTTTACAAATATGCCTCCTATTAAGGAGTTTCCTGCATTTACAAGACCAATTAAATTTGTGATTGGTAATTTAGTTGAAATTTTAGGAGAACATTTACGTATTGCGGTAAATAACAAACCAAACATTTATTATAACAATGAAATTATCACTTTAAAAAAATGGAGTAAAAGAAACACATTACCCAACAATGACTCTAAACTTTACTTCAGTGATGGCATGCATCCCTCAGAATTAACATACAAAGTTTGGGGAAAAGAAACTGGTCTTTTTATAAAGTCAAAAATTAGAAAATAGAAAAATAGATATAAATAAAAAATCTCAAGCTTTCACTTGAGATTTTACATATAAAATAGTTTCTATTTTATTGATCTATAGCACCCAAAACACGTTTCATAAAAGTATTTAACGCTTCTTTCTTTGGCGTTCCCTCTTTTACCATTTTATCTACTTCAAGAGCACCGTACATATTAGAAATTAACTCTCCAATAACATCTAATTCCTCATCTTTTAAAGACGGAACTTCTGTTAAAGCCTCTAAGAGTTTCAATAGTTTCTAATACGTAATCTTGATCGTTTTCTTCGATAAAACTCGTAAGATGTTTAATTACTAGGTAACTTCATATTAAATTACTTCGTTTACTAATTCCTTCAACACATCAAACTTATTTGTTTGTGTTTGATTTTTAAAAGTACCTCCTTCAAAAGTTGCAAAAGTTGGTAAATTACTTACATCTGCTAATTTTCTGCTCTCAGGAAATTTTTCTGCATCAACAATTACAAAAGTTATGTTTTCATTTTCTGAAGCTAACTTTTTAAATTTTGGTTTCATAATTCTACAATTCCCGCACCATGTGGCAGTATATTGTACAACAACGGTTTTATTACCCGATACTAATTCGGCTAAATTATCCTGACTTAATTCTTGAACCATCCTTATTAATTAATTTAAGTGAGCAGCTAAATATTCAGCAGTTCCTTTTGCATTTGGCGCCATTGCTGTTTTTCCTTCTTCCCAGTTTGCAGGACAAACTTCACCATTTTTTTGAACATGCGCATACGCGTCAATTAAACGTAAAAACTCGTTTACGTTTCGACCAACTGGCATATGATTTACTCCTTCATGAAAAACGGTTCCTTCTTCGTCAATCAAGTACGTTGCTCTGTACGTTACGTTATCTCCCTCTACTTGAATTGTTTGCGAAGCTTCATCAAAAGTTTCATTGGTTATATCTAAAATCCCCAAGATTGATGATAAATTTCTATTACTATCTGCTAAAATTGGATATGTTACACCTTCAATTCCCCCATTATCCTTAGAAGTACTTAACCATGCAAAATGAACCTCAGGTGTATCACACGAAGCACCAATTACAATTGTATTTCTTTTTTCGAATTCTCCCAATGCAGCTTGAAAAGCGTGTAGTTCAGTAGGACAAACAAATGTAAAATCTTTTGGATACCAAAATAATAATACTTTCTTTTTGTTATTTACTGCTTCTTCTAATACATTTAATTTAAAAGTATCACCCATTTCATTCATTGAGTCTACGTTTAAATCTGGAAATTTCTTACCTACTAATGTTGCCATACTTTAAAAATTATTTATACTATTATTATTTATTTTCAAGTTGCAAATATAACACCCTAGTATATCTTGTAACTAAAAAATTTAATGTTAACTACTTATATATATATCAGCTTTATTTATAGTGTTCATAACCTCCAATCGAATTCAATTATCTTTTGATAAATAAGCAAACTCGCAGATTAAATTATATAGTTTTTACCTATGATTAAATAAAAAATATAGATAAAAATTATTCAAAAGTTTATTGTAAGTTTGAGTTATAGCAATCTTTAAAATAGTCAAAAAATGAATAATAACGACGGAAATATTAGCCAATGCCCATTTATGGGTGGTACTCAAAAACAAACAGCTGGAGGCGGAACTTCTGTTCGAGATTTTTGGCCAAATGAGTTAAAGTTAAATATTCTCCGTCAAAACGGAGAAGCATCAAACCCAATGGCTAAAGATTTTGATTATGCAACTGCTTTTAATAGCATTGATTATGCAGAATTAAAAAAAGATGTAAACCATTTTATGACTGATTCACAAGATTGGTGGCCCGCAGATTATGGAAGTTATGGCCCTTTTATGGTCCGAATGGCATGGCATAGTGCTGGTACTTATAGAGTTGGAGATGGTCGTGGTGGCGCACGTTCTGGTTCACAGCGTTTTGCGCCAATAAATAGTTGGCCAGATAATGGTAATTTAGACAAAGCACGTTTATTACTTTGGCCAATTAAAAAGAAGTATGGAAACAAATTATCTTGGGCAGATTTAATGATTCTTGCAGGGAACTCCGCAATGGAATCTATGGGATTTGAAACTTTTGGTTTTGCAGGTGGACGAGAAGATGTTTGGGAACCAGAACAAGATATATATTGGGGTTCTGAAACCGTTATGGGAGAAAATGAAGAACGTTATAAAGAGGGTGAGTTAGAAGATCCGCTTGGAGCTGTAATGATGGGTTGGATTTATGTAAATCCTGAAGGACCTAACGGAAATCCCGATCCAATGGGTTCTGCTAAAGACGTAAGAGAAACCTTTGGCAGAATGGCAATGAATGATGAAGAAACGGTAGCTCTTGTTGCTGGCGGACATACATTTGGTAAAGCACACGGTGCTGCTAATCCAGACACCTATGTTGGGCCATCACCACATGGAGCTCCAATAGAAGAAATGAGCACTGGTTGGAAAAACACTTACAAGTCTGGTGTTTTAGATGATACGATTACAAGTGGAATAGAAGGCGCTTGGACACCCAATCCAATAACTTGGGATCATGATTATTTTGATGTTTTATTAAATTATGATTGGGAATTAACCAAAAGTCCCGCAGGTGCACATCAATGGAAACCTACAGCTGCGTCAAATGCGAAAAAAGCACCCAAAGCCGGTGATGCTAATAAAACACAAGATTTAATGATGACTACTGCGGATATTGCTTTAAAAGTAGATCCTAAATATTTAGAAATTTCTAAACGTTTTCATACAGATCACAAAGCTTTTGAAGATGCTTTTGCAAGAGCGTGGTACAAATTAACCCACAGAGATATGGGGCCAATTTCTCGTTATTTAGGTCCAGAAGTTCCAAAAGAAGAGTTGCTTTGGCAAGATCCAATTCCTCAAGGAACAACACTTTCTGATTCAGAAATTGAAACATTAAAAGAAGCTATTTCAAACACGAATTTATCAATTTCTCAATTAGCAACTACTGCTTGGGCATCTGCTTCAACGTATAGAGGTTCAGACATGCGAGGTGGCGCAAATGGAGGTAGAATTCGTTTAGAACCTCAAAAAAGTTGGGCGGTAAACAATCCGTATGAACTAAATAAAGTACTTACTATTTTAGAGGCCATTCAAAAAGAGTTTAACGGCATTGTTTCTATGGCAGATTTAATTGTTTTAGGAGGAAATGTAGCCGTTGAAAAAGGAGTAAAAAATGCAGGGTATGAATATTGCTGTTCCTTTTACCTCTGGAAGAGGAGATGCTTCTCAAGAACAAACAGATGTTGTTTCTTTTGGTTATTTAGAACCGAAAGCAGACGGATTTAGAAATTTTATTAAGAAAAATTTAAATCTAGCAGCGGAAGAATTATTGATTGACAGGGCACAATTATTAACGCTTAGCATTCCAGAAATGACTGTTTTAGTTGCTGGTATGAGAGCTTTAGGAACCAATTATGATGCTTCTAAATATGGAGTATTCACAGATACTGTTGGCACCCTTTCGAATGATTTCTTAGTAAATATTTTAGATTTTAGTACCACTTGGAAAGCAACTTCTAATGACGACACTTTATTTGAGGGATCGGATAGAAAAACAGGTGTTATTAAATTTAGAGGAACAAGAGCAGATTTAATTTTTGGATCAAACACAGAACTAAGAGCTATTGCGGAAGTGTATGCTGCAGATGATGCAAAAGAACGCTTTGTTAATGATTTTGTGATTGCTTGGACAAAGGTGATGCAGCTAGATTTATTTGATATTAAAGAGTAATATAGTCTAAATTTTATAAAAAAAGGGAATCAAGTTATTTTGATTCCCTTTTTTAAATGGTATGATTCGTTATCTGTTGCAGGTTTAAATTAAATTTACTTACTAGCGAATAATTTTATATCATTTACAGAAACTTCTTTTTCTCCAAGAATTATTAAACGTTCTACAACATTTCTTAACTCACGTATATTACCAGTCCAATCATATTCTTGCAATAAAGTAATTGCTTTTGAAGAAAATATTTTTTCTGGCATTCCTTGTTCCTCAGCTATTTTATTAGCGAAAAAACTTATTAATAATGGAATATCTTCTCTTCTATCATTTAATGCAGGTACTTTAATTAAAATTACGGCCAACCTATGATACAAATCTTCTCTAAACCTACCTTCAGAAATCTCTTCTTTTAGATTTTTATTTGTAGCAGCAACAATTCTAACATTTACCTTTATATCTTTATCTGAACCAACTCTAGAAATTTTACTTTCTTGCAAAGCACGTAGCACTTTTGCTTGCGCAGACAAACTCATATCTCCAATTTCATCTAAAAAAATAGTACCCCCATTTGCAGCCTCAAACTTACCTGCTCTGTCTTTATTTGCTCCTGTAAAAGAACCTTTTACATGACCGAATAGCTCACTTTCTATTAGTTCTGAAGGAATTGCAGCACAATTTACTTCGATCATTGGCGCTTTTACTCTATCTGATTTTTCGTGCAACCAATGCGCTACTAATTCTTTTCCTGTTCCGTTTGGGCCAGTAATTAAAACTCTTGCGTCTGTAGCAGCTACTTTTTCTATAATATCTTTAATATGATTAATAGCATTGCTTTCACCAATCATCTGGTAACTTTTGCTTACTTTATTTTTTAGACGTTTATTTTCTACAATCAGTACTTTCTTATCTAATGCATTTCTTACCGTATTTAAAAGCCTGTTTAAATCTGGTGGCTTAGATATGTAGTCAAAAGCACCCAAGCGCATTGTATTTACTGCTGTATCTAAATCTCCGTGCCCAGAAATCATAACAATTGGTATTTCTGGTTTAATTTTCTTCGCTTTTTCTAACACCTCAACACCATCCATTTTTGGCATTTTAATATCGCATAAAACCAAATCATAATCATTATTCATAATCATTTCAATTCCTAACAACCCGTCTTCTGCTTGCTCTACATTATAAGATTCGTTTTCTTCTGAAATAATTTTTGATAAAACTCTTCTAATGGCAGCTTCATCTTCAATAATTAATATCTTACTCATCCATTTTTATTTTAAAGGTTTACTAACAATATTATTCAACCCTAAACCTAGTGCTCGATAACTCTTTTACTTATGACTTATTTTGAAAAACATGAACATCTCTCTGAGGAAAAGGAATTGTAATATTATGCTCTCTAAATTTTTTATCTATTTCAAAGCGCAAATCACTTTGTACAAATCTAGTTTCAAAGCTATCATTTAGCGTAAAAATAAGTTGAAAATTCAAAGAACTATCAGCAAAATCGGTAAACAATACTTTAGGAACAGGCGATATTAAAACCTTTTTATGATTTTTAGCCGACTCTAATAAAAGTTGTTTTACAAGTACGACATCGCTACCATAGGCTACACCAATATTAACAGATTCTCTTGTTTCTGATCCGTTCTCTGTCCAATTAAACAAAATATTAGTTAAATACAAATGATTCGGAATCACTAAAACCTTATTATCAATAGTTACAGCTCTTGTAGTTCTAAGTCTTATATCTAAAACTCTACCAACTTTACCTTCTAATTCAATAATATCACCAACATGTACAGACTGGTCTACTAGAATAAAAATACCCGATATTATGTCTTGAAATAAGGTCTGTAAAGCTAAACCAACACCAATTAAAAGTACCGCTGATGCAGCGAAAAGTGCTGTTACATTTACTCCTGAAGCATCCATAGCAATTAAAAAAATAGCTATAAATATTACCCATCTTATATAGCTAAAAACACTTACGAATTTAACTTTATCGTTTTCTGGTATTTTTCTAGTAATAAATCTTCTTACTAGCTTTAGCACAAAAGCCGTTATAATAATGGCAATTGCAACAGATAATAACCCTTTAAAAGAAATACTTATTTCTTCACTAAACGTAAAAGTATAATTTAAAATTGAATTAGCCTCCTCAAAAATAGTATCTGCTACTTGTTCTAATTTATCTTGCATCTAGCCTTTATATTTTAACCATTTATATAAATCTTTATAGGATGGTTTCTTTCCATACATCAAAATACCAACTCTGTAGATTTTTGCAGCCAACCACACCATAAAAACAAAAGTAACCAATAATAACGTCATAGAAATTAATAACTCTGTCCAAGAGACACCAAAAGGAACTCGCATTAACATTACAATAGGACTTGTAAACGGAATATGTGAAAATAAAACGGCTATAGAACCATGCGGTTCATTAATAACAGTTGCAAAACCAACATAAACACCCAAAATTAAAGGGAGCATAATAGGCAACATAAATTGTTGTGTATCTGTTTCATTATCTACGGCTGCGCCAACTGCTGCAAAAAGAGAACTGTATAACATAAAGCCTCCTAAAAAGTAAAAAATAAACAACACAAACATTTTTAAGAAGCGGTAATTTCAAAATTTCTTGAATAATAAGTTGCCCCTTGTCACCAGCTGTGGCTTGCTTTACAGCATCCATTTGTTCTGCAGGTATTCTTGCCGATTGCATTTCTGCCATATCTACCCCAAAAACAGAAGAAGCCACGGTAGATAATTAAAAATTATAATTCCCCATATTAAGAACTGTAATAACCTGCAGAAGCATTTCCTAAGATTTTACCCAACATTAGTTGAAAAGGTTTTACAGAAGAAACAATAATTTCTATAATTCTACTTGTTTTTTCTTCGATAACACTTCGCATAACAGAAGATCCATAGATAATTACAAACATCATTAATAGGTAGCCTGAAATTGCACCAACACCAATTTTTAATCCGTTTATTAATTTTGAGGATTCTTCACCAGAAAAATTAAACATTTTAATATCTGTATTAATTTTAGAAGCTTTTATCTTTTCTAAATCAATGCCAAAACTATTTAGTTTCTCATTTCTAATTTTCTGTTCAATTTTATTTTCTAAAGAACTCATAACAGACATTCCTGGAGAATCTTTTGAATAAAATTCTATTGATTTTGCCAACAGCTCTAGGCTGTCTTGTTTCGGAATTAGAAGTGCCCCGTAATAATTACCTTCTTCAACCTTTTTCTTAGTCAACGCTATTCCTAGCGCAGAATAATCTATATATTTAATAGTCTTTGTGTCTCTAAAATCTTCTTTAGAGAACATGCCAGAATTGTCTACATACACAATCTCCTTAATTTTTTCATCATTTTTCTGTGTTAGAAAATAGATCAAAAAACCCATACCAACCAAAATTATTGGACTCAAAAAAGTCATCATTATAAATGATTTATTTCGAACCTTTGCAATAAATTCTCTGCGAATAATTAATTTTAACTTATTCATAATTAACTGTTTTTATTTATTGCTTGAATAAAAATATCATTTGCATTTGGTATCAATTCTACAAAATGCTGCACTTCTCCTCTACTTGTTAGAAATGATAGTAAATCGTTAGAAGTATCGGTAGCATTTAACTTTACATTTAAAGCCAGACCTTCATTTAATAATTTAAAATCTGCAGGAAACACTTTAAAGTTCTCTTTTAATTCCTTTTCTACTGCTGCTATATTTGTTGTTTTTAAACCCACCTGAAAAGTATGGGTTCTAAATTCACGTTTAATATCTACTAACTTTCCATCTAAAATTTTATTAGACTTATCAATCAAAGCAATTTCATCGCACATTTCTTCAACAGATTCCATTCTATGGGTAGAGAAAATAATAGTTGCCCCTTCATCTCGTAACTGTAAAATTTCATTAGCAATTAATTGTGCATTTATAGGGTCGAAACCAGAAAAAGGCTCATCAAAAATCAACAACTTTGGCTTGTGCATGACCGTTACAATAAACTGCACTTTTTGCGCCATTCCTTTAGAAAGTTCTTCTATTTTTT
The DNA here is from genome assembly GCA_905181765.1 of Flavobacteriales bacterium UBA6772. Taxonomy (GTDB): domain Bacteria; phylum Bacteroidota; class Bacteroidia; order Flavobacteriales; family Flavobacteriaceae; genus Polaribacter. Next base: position 204,094 of record CAJIYW010000006.1, read on the forward strand.
TATTCCACCATGCAGAAATATCAAATTTATCAAACCAATATTTCAAGCGTTTTTTTGCCTCTGCTTTACTCAATCCTTTTAACTGCGCTAAATACAAAGCTTGCTCACCTACTTTCATAGACTTATACAAACCACGTTCTTCTGGTAAATAACCAATTTGTGCGGTATGATGCGGAGCCAAAACTTCGCCATCTAAAATAATAGAGCCGCTATCTGGTAATGTTATCTGATTAACGATTCTAATTAATGAAGTTTTTCCTGCACCATTTGGACCTAACAAACCATAAACGCTCCCTTTTGGTATGTGAATGGAAACATCATTTAATGCTGTAAAATCACCATATTTTTTTACAACATTATTAATTTCTAATAAATTTTTCATAAATAAAATTTTCTTTTTTTTGAATAGAAAGCTGCACAAAACTACATATTTTCTATGTATTAGTAGTTCAACAACTAAAAACGTTACAGTAAAAATTGTGTTAAAATTTACTATGCGTGCATAACTTTTTTACAATTTACTATGCATGCATAATAAATTAGTATATATTTGATGCAATGAATAAGCATAAATCAATAGATCATCAATTAAGAGCAACTTGGCAGGCCGTTGCAAAAGTATATAATGAACAAGCTGCAAAGCACGACAGTACGATGGCTACAGCATTTGTTTTATTAAATATTGATAAAGAAAAAGGAACGCCATCTACAGCTCTAGGTCCTTTAATGGGGATGGAACCAACAAGTCTTTCTAGAATTCTAAAAAACATGGAAGACAAAGGTGCTATTTCTAGAGAGAAAAACCCAGAGGATGGTAGAAGCGTACTTATAAAGTTAACAGCGTACGGCAAAGAAATGCGTAAAGTATCTAAAGGTCATGTAATTCAGTTTAATGAAACCGTTATTACTAATGTTACCGAAAAAGATTTAGATGGTTTTTTTAAAGTAACTTCAATAATAAATAAATTAATTGCAGACAAAGAAATTTATAAAGAAACAAGCAAAAAAGCAGTTTAAAAATCAACCAAATGACTAGAAGAATTAAAAAAATAGCAATTATTGGTTCCGGAATTATGGGAAGTGGTATTGCTTGTCATTTTGCTAATATTGGTGTAGAAGTTCTTTTATTGGATATTATTCCAAGAGAATTAACAGCTAAAGAAAAAGCAAAAGGATTAACGTTAGAAGACAAAGTTGTTCGTAATCGTCTCGTAAATGATGCATTAACAACTTCTTTAAAATCGAAACCTTCACCTATTTATCATCAGAAATTTGCAAACAGAATTACTACAGGTAATTTAGAAGATGACATTGCAAAGGTTGCAAATGTAGATTGGATTATGGAAGTTGTGGTTGAAAGACTAGATATTAAAAAGATTGTTTTTGAAAAACTAGAAAAACATAGAACTCCTGGAACTATTATTTCTTCTAATACTTCTGGTATCCCTATTCAGTTTATGAATGAAGGAAGAAGTGAAGATTTTAAAAAGCATTTTGCCGTAACTCACTTTTTTAATCCACCAAGATATTTAAAACTTTTTGAAGTTGTTCCTGGTCCAGATTGCGCCCAAGAAGTTACCGATTTCTTAATGATGTATGGTGAGAAATTCTTAGGAAAAACTTCTGTTTTAGCCAAAGATACACCTGCTTTCATAGGAAATAGAATCGGAATTTTCGGAATTCAGTCTTTATTTCATCAAGTAAAAGAATTAGGCTTAACTGTTGAAGAAGTAGACAAATTAACCGGACCTGTTATTGGTAGACCAAAATCTGCTACTTTTAGAACAGTAGATGTTGTTGGTTTAGATACTTTAGTGCATGTTGCAAACGGTATTTATGAAAACTGTCCTAATGATGAAGCCCATGAATTGTTTAAACTTCCTGGTTTTATCAATACCATGATGGATAATAAGTGGTTAGGAAGCAAGACAGGACAAGGTTTTTATAAAAAATCTGTCGATGCAAACGGGAAAAAAGAGATTCTAACATTAGATTTAAACACTTTAGAGTACCGCCCATCTAAGAAAGCAAAATTCGCAACTTTAGAATTAACAAAAAAAATAGACAAACCAATTGATAGATTTAAGGTATTAATTGGCGGAAAAGACAAAGCAGGTGAATTCTATAGAAAGAACTTTGCAGCAATGTTTGCCTATATTCAAAATAGAATTCCTGAAATTTCTGACGAGCTATTCAAGATAGACGATGCTATGAAAGCTGGTTTTGGTTGGGAAAATGGACCTTTCGAAATTTGGGATGCAGTTGGTATCGAAAAAGGAATTGAGTTAATGAAGCTTGAAGGAACTACACCTGCAACTTGGATTACAGATATGTTAGCTTCTGGTGTAACTTCTTTCTACTCAATTAAAGAAGGCGCAACTTATTTTTACGACATTCCTTCGAAATCTGCAACTAAGAAACCAGGCCAAGAATCATTTATTATTTTAGATAATATTAGAAAATCTAATGCCATATTTAAAAATTCTGGTGTTGTAATTGAAGATATTGGAGACGGTATTTTAAATTTAGAATTCCAATCTAAAATGAACACCATTGGTGGAGATGTTCTTGCGGGTATTAACAAAGCAATTGATTTAGCAGAAAAAGACTTTCAAGGTTTGGTTGTTGGTAATCAAGCTCCAAACTTTTCTGTTGGTGCAAATATTGGTATGATTTTCATGATGGCTGTAGAGCAAGAATATGAAGAATTAAATTATGCTATCAAATATTTTCAAGACACCATGATGCGCATGCGTTATTCTTCAATCCCAACTATTTCTGCTCCGCATGGAATGGCTTTAGGTGGTGGTTGTGAAATTTCTTTACATGCAGATAAAGTCGTTGCAGCAGCAGAAACCTATATGGGATTAGTCGAATTTGGAGTTGGTGTAATTCCTGGTGGTGGTGGTTCTAAAGAAATGGCTTTAAGAGCATCAGATTCTTTTAGTAAAGGAGATGTAGAACTAAATATTCTACAAGAAAACTTCTTAACCATAGGTATGGCAAAAGTCTCTACTTCAGGTTATGAAGCATTTGATTTAGGCTTACTTCAAAAAGGAAAAGATGTTATTGTTGTAAATAAAGAGAGACAAATTGCAACTGCAAAATCACATGCTAAATTAATGGCAGAAAGTGGTTATACGCAACCTGTTACAAGAAAAGATGTAAAAGTATTAGGGAAACAAGCATTGGGGATGTTCTTAGTAGGAACAGATGCTATGAAAGATTCTAAATACATTAGTGCACACGATATGAAAATCGCTAATAAGCTAGCCTATGTAATGGCCGGTGGAGATTTATCTGAACCTACAATGGTTACAGAACAATACCTATTAGACCTAGAAAGAGAGGCCTTTTTATCGCTGTGTACTGAGCGTAAAACGCTAGAGCGAATTCAAAATATGTTAAAAACTGGAAAACCTTTAAGAAACTAGAAATTATGAGCAAACAAGCATATATCGTAAAAGCATATAGAACTGCAGTTGCAAAAGCTCCAAAAGGTGTTTTTCGCTTTAAACGTGCAGACGAATTAGGTGCAGAAACTATTCAGCACATGATGAAAGAATTACCAAATCTAGACGTAAAACGGATAGATGACGTAATTGTAGGAAACGCAATGCCAGAGGGTTCTCAAGGATTAAATATGGCACGTTTTATTTCTTTAATAGGATTAAACTCTGTAGATGTTCCTGGAGTTACTGTAAATAGATTCTGTTCTTCAGGATTAGAAACGATTGCCATGGCTGCAGCGAAAATTCAAGCAGGAATGGCAAGTTGTATTATTGCAGGTGGAGCAGAAAGTATGAGTTCTGTACCAATGACAGGTTTTAAACCGGAATTGAATTATGACACCATAAAAGACGGTCATGCAGATTATTACTGGGGAATGGGAAATACTGCAGAAGCAGTAGCAAATCAATTCAAAGTCTCTAGAGAAGACCAAGATGAGTTTGCTTTTAACTCTCATATGAAAGCATTAAAAGCACAGTCAGAGAACCGTTTTCAAGATCAAATAGTTCCTATTGAGGTTGAAGAAACATATTTAGGTGCTGACGGAAAGAAAGCAACACGGAAATATACAGTGAACAAAGATGAAGGACCAAGAGCAGGAACTTCTATTGCTGCTTTGAATAAATTACGTGCTGTTTTTGCGGCTGGTGGAAGTGTTACTGCTGGTAACTCGTCTCAAATGAGTGATGGAGCAGCTTTTGTAATGGTGATGAGTGAAGAAATGGTAAAAGAGTTAAATATTGAACCTATTGCTCGAGTTGTTAATTATGCTGCAGCTGGCGTAGAACCGAGAATAATGGGTATTGGACCTGTTGCTGCTATTCCAAAAGTATTAAAGCAAGCTGGTTTGCAACAAAGCGATATCGAATTGATCGAATTGAATGAAGCTTTTGCATCGCAATCATTAGCAGTAATGCGAGAGTTAAACTTAAATCAAGATCTTATAAATGTAAACGGCGGTGCCATTGCATTAGGACATCCTTTAGGTTGTACAGGAGCAAAACTATCTGTGCAATTATTTGATGAAATGCGTAAACGCAATATGAAAAATAAATACGGAATGGTAACCATGTGTGTTGGAACAGGACAGGGTGCAGCGGGTGTATTTGAATTTCTATCCTAATTTAAAAATACGTTTCAATTAAGGTATGTAATCTTAATTATTAAAATATAAATAACATTAGAAGATAAAAATAGAAGAATTCCAGAGGATAACATTGGAGTTTCAAAATAGCAAAAATGCTGATGCCCTATTTATCTCCTATAAAATCTTAAAACAAAATAAAAATGTCAGAATTATTAAGAGGTGGTCAGTTTCTTGTTAAAGAAACAAATTGCGAAGATGTATTTACTCCGGAAGACTTTACCGAAGAGCAACAAATGATGAAAGAAGCCGTGATGGAATTTAATGATCGTGAAATCATTCCTCACAGAGCTCGTTTCGAAGCTAAAGATTATGCTTTAACTGAAGCCGCAATGCGCAAAGCTGGAGAATTAGGTTTCCTAGGTGTTGCCGTGCCCGAGGAGTTTGGTGGCTTAGGAATGGGATTTGTATCTACAATGCTAACCTGTGATTACATCTCTTCAGGAACAGGTTCTTTTAGCACCGCTTTTGGTGCACATACAGGAATTGGAACATTGCCAATTACCTTATACGGAACACAAGAACAGAAAGAAAAATATGTGCCTAAATTAGCTACTGGAGAGTGGTTTGGTTCATATTGCTTAACAGAACCTGGAGCTGGTTCTGATGCAAATTCTGGAAAAACAACTGCAGAAATTTCTGAAGACGGAAAATCTTATAAGATTAACGGACAAAAAATGTGGATTTCTAACGCAGGTTTTTGTAGTTTAATGATTGTTTTCGCTAGAATAGAAAATGATAAAAACATTACTGGTTTTATTGTTGAATATAACAAAGACAACCCCAATGGAATTACCATGGGTGAAGAGGAGCACAAGTTAGGTATTAGAGCCTCTTCAACAAGACAAGTATTTTTTAATGATACAGTTGTATCCACAGAAAATATGTTAGCAGGTCGTGGAGAAGGTTTTAAAATTGCAATGAATGCCTTAAACGTTGGTCGTATAAAGTTAGCTGCCGCTTGTTTAGATTCTCAAAGAAGAGTAATTACATATGCAGTGAAATATGCCACAGAGCGTAGACAATTTAAAACACCAATTGCAGATTTTGGAGCTATCAAAGAAAAGTTAGCAGAAATGACTACCGACACTTATGTTGGTGAATCTGCTTCTTACAGAGCTGCAAAAGATATTGAAGATAGAATTGCACTAAGAGTTGCTGCTGGTAATACGCACCAAGAAGCAGAACTAAAAGGAGTAGAAGAATATGCTATAGAATGTTCTATTTTAAAAGTTGCCGTATCTGAAGATGTGCAAAGTTGTGCAGATGAGGGAATTCAAATTTTTGGTGGAATGGGATTCTCTGAAGAAACTCCAATGGAGTCTGCGTGGAGAGATGCAAGAATTGCACGTATCTACGAAGGTACAAATGAAATTAACAGAATGCTTGCTGTTGGTATGTTGGTAAAAAAGGCAATGAAAGGTCATATAGATTTATTAGGTCCTGCAACGAAAGTTGCTGATGACTTGATGGGAATACCTTCTTTTGAGACTCCAGATTACTCTGAATTATTTTCTGAAGAAAAGGATATGATTGCAAAAATGAAGAAAACCTTTTTAATGGTTGCTGGTTCAGCAATTCAGAAATTTGGTCCAGATTTAGACAAGCATCAACAATTGTTAATTGCAGCATCAGATATTTTAATTGAAATATACATGTCTGAATCTGCAATTTTAAGAACAGAAAAAAATGCAAAACGTTTTGGAGCAGCTTCTCAATCGGTACAAATTGCAATGTCTAGATTATATTTATATCATGCAGTAGACACCATTGCGAAAAAAGGAAAAGAAACTATTATTTCTTTTGCTAAAGATGACGAACAACGCATGTTATTAATGGGCTTAAAACGTTTTTCTAAATATACTAATTACCCGAATATTGTAGAATTACGCGATGAAATTGCAGAAAAATTAAAAGCAGAAAACAAATACTGTTTTTAAACCAATTTAAATTTAGTTGATTGTTAAGAAGACCATCTGTATTGATGGTCTTCTTTTATGATGATATATTGAATTTTATTCTCCTTCTAAAAATCTTAAAGGAATCTGTTTATCCAAGTAAAAAAAAGATAATATTTTAAAAAATAAAAGAGTTTAAAAAGAGCTAATTGCTTTTTTATCAATACTTTTGCACGAAATTTGAAAACACAAGAATGAAACGTATTAAAGAATATAAGAAACTTTTTAAAGTAGAAGGTCCTATTAATTTAAAAGAATTAAAAACGGCTTACAGAGGTTTGGTAAAAGAATGGCATCCAGATAAATTTCAAGATCAAGAAAAAAAGGATGAAGCAGACGTTATGAGTACTCAAATTATAGATGGTTACCATTTTTTAGTTAGCATTGCTCCAGAAACTAAAGAAGCTAATTTAGAGGCTTATAAAACTACGATTACAGAATTTCAGGTTTCAGATTGGCATCATAAAAGTATGCTCTTAGAAGTTACTTTTACAGATGGTAATAAATATGAATATTTTGGTGTTAGCAAAATCCTTTTCGGAAAATTTGTAAACGCAAAATCTATGAATAACTTTGGAAAAAGAAATATATTTAATTCTTTCACTTATAGAAAATCTATGAAAGCTGCCGTAACGGTGTAAGCATTTTTAGATTCCTGCTTTTGCAGAAATAATAGTAAATAAAAAAAGAGATTACATTAATGTAATCTCTTTTTTTTATTAAACACGTCACTCAAGCTTATTTTAAGGCACCTATATAACGTTCTGCATCTAATGCTGCCATACAACCGGTACCTGCAGCTGTTACTGCCTGCCTATATTCTTTATCCTGAATATCTCCAGCAGCAAAAACTCCTGGTAAATTAGTTTTAGTAGTTTTTCCTTGCGTTATTAAATACCCTGTATCATCCATATCTAAAACACCTTTAAATAAATCTGAATTCGGTGTGTGCCCGATTGCAATAAACACACCAGTTACATTGATGTTGTGCGTGTCTTTTGTCTTATTATTAATTACTCTAACCCCTTCAACCACATTAGAACCTAAAACCTCCTCGATTTCTGTATTGTATAAAACCTCAATATTTTTAGTTTTTTCAACTCTATGCTGCATCGCTTTGGAAGCCCTCATAAAATCTTTACGCACTAGAATTGTTACTTTGCTACAAATATTAGCTAAATAGGTTGCCTCTTCTGCTGCCGTATCACCTGCACCAACTACTACAACATCTTGCCCTTTATAGAAAAAACCATCACAAGTTGCACAAGCAGATACTCCTCCACCAATTAAACGCTGCTCGCTTTCTATACCAAGATATTTTGCAGTTGCTCCTGTAGAGATAATAATTGTCTCTGCTTCGATATGTCTACTTTCATCTACAACAACTTTATGAATTCCGCCAACCTTGTCACTTAATGTTACTTTGGTAACTAAACCAAAACGAACTTCCGTTCCAAAACGTTCTGCTTGCTTTTTTAGGTCCTCCATCATTGCTGGGCCATCTGTACCTTCTGCATATCCCGGAAAATTATCTACTTCTGTTGTTGTAGTTAATTGACCTCCCATTTGCATTCCTGTATACATAATAGGATTCATGTCTGCTCTAGCTGCATAAATTGCGGCAGTATAACCGGCAGGACCAGAACCTATAATTAAACATTTTATTTTTTCTATTGTATCTGACATCATATTATCTATCGAGTTTGGAATCGTAAAAATATAGTTTTTTGTTATTTCTCATAGGGAATGTTTATAAGTTTTAACAATGAAAATATAACTCAATTTAATTAAAGATTTATCTTGAATAATAAACATTAATTTAATTGCTTTTTTACAAAAAGAATGTATCTTTGCAGACCTTAAATGAGCAATCATTTTCGGGGTGTAGCGTAGCCCGGTCATCGCGCCTCGTTTGGGACGAGGAGGTCGCAGGTTCGAATCCTGCCACCCCGACTAAAAGCCATGATAATCTAATTTATCATGGCTTTTATCTTTTTATAAAATATAATTTTTATTCAATATTTAGTCACAAAAAAAATAAAACAAAATTAAAAGCTATATTTTTAATTCGCTTTACTTTTTACAAAGGCAGAAATACAGTTAAATACTAATATAAAATTCACAACTGATTTACAAGTTTCTACGCACATCCTATAGTAGCAGAAATAAATACGTTTTCTAGCGATATCAGATTTTATACAAACCTAATTTAATAATACAAAAAACATAATTCAAAATCAATAATTCAGAATAATTCAAAGATCTACTCAAATTCCTTTTTCTTTCAGTAATTATGAAAATATTATTGTTTAAGTGATTCGTTAATTCCTTAAACATTCGTATATTTGTATAAAATATAATTATTATGGCTCGCAAGAAAAACATCAGTAAAGACAACTTAATTTCTTGGTACATGGAGTTTGTACTAGAACACAATCACCACCCTAAATCTGTATTTAGTTTCGCTAAAGAAAACAATTTTGAAGAAGCAGACTTTTATAAATTCTATGGTTCATTTGAAGCGATAGAGCAATCTATTTTTAGTGAATTCTTTAACAATACAATAAAGATGCTCGCTAAAAGTGAAGACTATCCCAATTACGATGCTCGAAACAAACTATTGAGCTTCTATTTTACATTTTTTGAGATGCTAACGGCAAACAGAAGCTACGTTGTGTATGCTCTGAAGGGTAATGAAAATGTTATAAAATTAAAATCTTTAAAATTATTAAAAGATTTAAAACAAGACTTTAAAACGTTTGCAAATAATATTGGTATTGAGAAAATAGATCTTCAACAAGAAAAATTAGGTGAAATTCAAGACAAAGCGACGCAAGAATCTTCTTGGATACAATTAGTACTTACTATGAAGTTTTGGCTAGATGACACTTCTGCCTCATTCGAAAAAACAGATATTTTTATTGAAAAATCTGTAAATGCTCGATTTGACTTATTAGATATAAAACCATTAAAAAGCATTATTGATTTCGGGAAATTTATTTTAAAAGAAAAAGTTAACTTCAATTAAGAAGCAATGAAAACGATAGATTCTATACCTACATCCAAAATACAACGTGCATCAAAGCTAGTTACCACTGGGGCTAAAATCGGTGTAAATTATTTAAAATATTATGGTGATAAATTCACAAAATCAGAAGAAGAGGCGAAAGAGAAATTAAACACGAATAATGCAGAAGACATTTACAATGGCCTGCAACAACTTAAAGGAAGTGCTTTAAAAGTAGCACAGATGCTAAGTATGGAAAAAAGTGTTTTACCTAGAGCGTATGTAGAAAAGTTTTCACTTTCTCAATTCTCTGTACCTCCCTTATCCCCTGCTTTAGTTGTAAAAACTTTTAAAAGGTACTTTGGAAAAGATCCGAATGAAATTTATGATAAGTTTGATACTGTTTCTACAAATGCAGCAAGTATAGGGCAAGTGCATAGAGCAGAAAAAAACGGTAAAAAATTAGCTGTAAAAATTCAATATCCGGGAATAGCAGATAGTATTACCTCCGATTTATCAATGGTAAAACCGATTGCTGTTAAAATGTTTAATATTAGAGGTAAAGATTCTGATAGATATTTTAAAGAAGTAGAAAGCAAGCTGGTTGAAGAGACTAATTACGTTTTAGAAGTGGAACAAAGTATTGCAATTGTTGCTGCATGCAAACACATACCGCACTTAAATTTCCCCAATTATTATGCTGATTTATCTTCGGATAGAATCATAACAATGGATTGGATGAACGGATTGCATTTGTCTGAATTTTCAACAAATAACCAAGAAGTATCTAACAAGTTGGCGCAAGCTTTATGGGATTTTTATATGTTCCAAATTCATACTTTGAAAAAAGTACATGCAGATCCACATCCTGGAAATTTTTTAGTATCTCCAGAAAACGAGCTAATTGTCATTGATTTTGGATGTATGAAAACGATTCCGATGGATTTTTACACACCTTACTTTGAATTGGCCAAGCCAGAATGCATTAATGATCCTGTACTTTTTGAACAAAAATTATATGAATTAGAAATCTTAAGAGAAAGATGATTCTGAAGATGAATTGCACTTTTTTAGAGGTATGTTTCATGAAATGTTAAGTTTATTTACACAACCTTTTCATGAAGAAGAATTCGATTTTTCTGATGATATCTTTTTTGGACAAATCTCTGATTTAGGGAGTAAGTACATGAAAAGTTCTGAATTAAAAAACATGAATGGCAATAGAGGTTCTAAGCACTTTATTTACATTAACAGAACCTTTTTTGGGTTGTATAATTTAATGCACGATTTAAAAGGAAAAGAAATTAGAATTAACAATTACAAAAATTTATAATGGCTTTTTTTAACTTTGATGACATACAAAACCTAGAGAAAATTTATAAAATAAATTTAATAAATAGCTGTTCTGGTTTTAAATCTGCAAATCTGTTGGGATCCATATCGGAAGAAGGAATTTCTAATGTAGCTGTTTTTAGTTCGGTTACACATTTAGGATCTAAGCCACCTACGCTAGGTTTTATTTTACGTCCTACAACTGTTCCCAGAGATACTTACAAGAATATAAAAGATTCAGGTATTTTCACAATAAACCATATTCATCAAGACATCATAGAAGATGCGCATCATACCTCGGCAAAATACCCAAAAGAAGTATCAGAATTTGATATGACTGGACTAGAAGAAGAGTTCAAAGGAAATTTTAAAGCTCCTTTTGTAAAAGGTGCTCCAGTACAAATGAGTATGAAATTTATAGAGGAAGTATATGTTCCTTCTAATGATGTAATGCTAATTGTGTCTCAAATTCAAGAGCTGTATATTGATGACGCTTTATTGCAAGAAGATGGCTTAATTAATTTATCTAAAGGAAACGTAGCCGCCATTAACGGTTTAGACACCTATGCAATTCCGCAATTTAACAAACAATTGTCTTACCAAAGACCAAAAAAAATAAGTTAACGTGTATGAAAATTCTAGTCACAGGGGCAACAGGTTATATTGGTAAAAGGTTAATACCTCTTTTACTAAATGATGGACATGTTGTTGTTTGTGCGGTTAGAGATAAAAAAAGAGCACAAAACTATTTTAAAGATAGGGAAAATATAATTCTAGTTGAGGCTGATTTCTTAAATTCCAAAAGCTTAGAAAACATACCTGTAGATATAGACATTGCGTATTATTTAATACATTCTATGTCCAAATCAGTCAAAGAGTTTCATATACTAGAAGAAAAATGCGCTTTTAATTTTAAAAGATTTGCAGAATACTCTCAAGTAGAACAAGTGATTTACTTGAGCGGCATAACAAATGACACAAAACTTTCTAGACACTTACTATCTAGAAAAAATGTAGAAAATGCTTTAGCTTCAAAAAAATATGGACTAACCACCTTTAAGGCTGGTATCATTGTCGGATCGGGAAGTTCTTCTTTTGAAATCATCAGAGATATTGTAGAAAAACTACCATTTATGATTACTCCCAAATGGCTGAATACAAAAACACAACCCTTAGGCATAAGAGATGTTTTATCTTTTTTACATAGAGCAATAGGTAAAAAGGAATTGTACAATACATCTTACGATGTTTTTGGACCGGAAATAATGACGTACAAAGAAATGCTACTTCAATTCGCTGAAGTAAGGAAACTAAAGAGACGCATTGTAACCGTGCCAGTAATGACACCAAAGCTATCCTCTTATTGGTTGTATTTTGTTACGTCGACCTCTTATAAGCTGGCGACAACTTTGGTGAACTCTATGGGCGTGGAAGTCATTGGTATTAAAAGTAATATCAATAGTATTTTAGATGTTCAACCAATGTCATACAAACAAGCTGTTGAATATGCATTTGTAAAAATAAAACAAAATAGTATTATTTCTAGTTGGAAGGATTCCTACATAAGTAGCGGAAAATTAAAAAACTATGTCCACGAGTTTATTAACGTGCCTAAACATGGTTGTTTTAAAGACTTTAAGCAAAGGAAAGTAAAGGATAAAAAAGAAGCTCTAGATAAAATTTGGGCAATTGGTGGAGAGACAGGTTGGTATTATGGTACTTTTCTTTGGAAAATTCGTGGTATTGTAGATCAATTTTATGGAGGTGCAGGTTTAAGAAGAGGAAGAAGACATCCTACAGAATTAAATTCTGGTGATGCATTAGACTTTTGGCGGGTTATTTATGCCGATAAAGAAAAAGGGAAACTATTATTATATGCTGAAATGATTTTACCAGGGGAAGCCTGGTTAGAGTTTAAAATAGAAGATGGTAACATATATCAGACAGCTACTTTTAGGCCACATGGCCTTGCTGGTAGATTATACTGGTATTCTGTAATGCCCTTCCATTGGTTTGTTTTTAATGGAATGATTAATAACATTAATAAATAATTTTGAAGAAACAACATCTACCAGAAAAAACATGTCTCGTATGCAACCGGCCTTTTACTTGGCGAAAAAAATGGGAGAAAAATTGGGATGATGTAAAATATTGTAGCGAAAAATGCAGAAGAAACAAGAAAACACAAGCTTAATTTGGTTTCGTAATAATCTACGAGTTCATGACAATACCTCAATAAAAAAAGCTGTAGAAAATCATACAAAAGTAATTGCAGTATATTTCTTCGATCCCAAATTATTCCAAATGGATAAATTTGGGTTCCAGAAAACAGCAAAATATCGTGCAAAATTTCTTCTTGAAACAATTATAGATTTAAGAAAAAATTTAGCAGATTTAAATATAACGCTACTCACGTATTTTAAAAGCCCTGAGGATGAGATTCATAAAATTTGTGATGCTTTTGAAATCAAAAAAGTATACACACAAAAAGAATGGACTAAAGAAGAAGAAAGTACAAATAATCTAATCAAAAATACACTTTCTAATGAAATTCATTTAATTGAAGAATACGATCAGTTTTTATACAATCCCGATACAGTTTCTAAAGATTTTTCGAAAATCCCAGATGTGTTTACTGTTTTTAGAAAGAAACTAGAAAAGACGGTGCAAATTCTTAAAGAAGTTCCAATTTCAAAATGTACGTCAGAAAATTTAATTGAAAATAAAACAATAATTCCAACATTACAAGACCTAGGTTTTAAAGATTTTGAGATACATGAAAATACAGCTTTCCCTTTCTCTGGAGGAGAAAATTCCGCTTTAGAAAGATTGAATACTTATTTTTTTGAAACTAAAAAAGTTGGCTTTTATAAAAAAACTAGAAATGGTTTAGTTGGTGCAGATTATAGTACAAAGTTTTCGCCATGGTTGGCAAACGGTAGCCTATCTGCTAAAACTATCTATTGGAAAATTAAAGAATATGAGGCTGAGTTTGGTGCAAATGAATCTACCTATTGGGTGATTTTTGAATTGATTTGGCGAGATTATTTTAAATACATCTCTTTAAAATACAATTCTAAAGTTTTTCAACTTGGTGGGATTTTAGAAAAAGACTACCAATGGAGTTCTGACAAACAGTTAATTAATCAATGGATTAATGGAGAAACAAAAGACGATTTTGTAAATGCTAATATGATTGAATTAAAAGAAACTGGTTTTATGAGCAACAGAGGCAGACAAAATGTAGCTTCTTATTTTGCAAAAGAGCTTTTATTAGACTGGAGAATTGGTGCAGCGTACTTTGAATCGCTGTTGATAGATTATGATGTGCATAGCAACTACGGAAACTGGATGTATGTCGCTGGTGTTGGCAACGACCCAAGAGATCGAAAATTTAATACCCAGCTGCAAGCAGAACGTTATGATGGGAATCATAAATATAGAAAAATATGGTTGATAAAAACATTGTTTTAATATGAGAAAATTACGTTTAATTCTTGGCGATCAGCTAAACAGCCAACATTCTTGGTTTTTAGAAACGGATGAGAATGTTACCTATTGTATGTTTGAAATGCGCCAAGAAACAGATTATGTAACACATCATATTCAGAAAGTTGTTGGTTTTTTTGCTGCAATGCGAAATTTTGCTAGTGAGTTAGAAAAATCAAATCATGAAGTTGTTTATCTCAATATAAATGATACCAAAAACACACAAAGCTTAGTTGATAATTTAGCTTTATTGATTAAAGAGAAAAATATTGAAAAATTTGAGTATTTATCACCCGATGAATATAGATTAGATAGACAATTAAACGAATTTTCTGCGAACTTAAATTTAGAAACAGAAATTTTTTCTACAGAACATTTCTATACAGAAAGAGCAGATTTAGAAACTTTCTTCAAAGGTAAAAAACAATTTTTGATGGAAAATTTTTATCGCAATATGCGTAAAAAACATCAAATTTTAGTAGTTGACAATCAACCGGAAGGTGGCAAATGGAATTTTGATGCCAGCAATCGTAAAAAATGGAAAGGAGAAGCTCTAATTCCGCAAGAAATTAGCTTCGATATAGACGTAACCAATATTATTGCTGATATTGAAAAAGCTGAAATAAAAACGATCGGAAAAATCAACTCTAAATATTTTGAATACCCGATTTCTAGAAATCAAGCTCTAGAGCAATTAACATATTTTTGCGAACACTTGTTAGTCCATTTTGGAGATTACCAAGATGCAATGCATACAGACAAAATTTATCTTTTTCATAGTAGAGTTTCGTTTGCTATGAATACCAAGATGATTTCTCCCAAAGAAATTGTTGAAACTGTTTTAGAAACCTATAGAAGACAAGAAAATGTTATAGATATTTCTCAAGTAGAAGGGTTTATAAGACAAATACTAGGTTGGCGAGAATACATGAGAGGTATGTATTGGATGCTAATGCCAGATTACAAAAAAGAAAATTTCTTTGAAAATAAAAACAAGTTACCAGATTTCTTTTGGACGGGAAAAACAAAAATGAACTGCCTAAAAAATGCCATAAACAATTCCTTAGAAAACGGATATGCTCATCATATTCAACGTTTAATGATTACTGGTAATTTTGCACTCTTAACACAAATACATCCAGACGAAATAGACGCGTGGTATTTAGGTATTTATGTAGATGCCATAGAATGGGTTCAATTACCCAATACAAGAGGAATGAGTCAGTTTGCAGATGGTGGTAAAATAGCAACTAAACCCTACGTATCTAGCGGTAGTTACATCAGTAAGATGAGTAATTATTGTGATGCATGTGTGTATAAAAAAGCAAAGAAATTTGAAGATGACGCCTGTCCTTTTAATACACTATACTGGAATTTCTTAGACGAAAAGCAAGAAAAATTATCTTCAAATTTCAGAATGAAAATGATGTATAGTTTACTAAATAAAATGTCATCTGAAGACAGGACAAAAATAAAAGAGAAGGCAAATCATATCATAGAACACCTAGATGAATACTAACAAAGAAGAAATACATGTAGTTTGGTTTAAACGCGATATGCGTTTACAGGATAATGAAGCAATTTATAATGCTTTAGAAGCCAACAAACGTGTGCTTTTCTTATATGTTTTTGAGAACTCATTATTAGAAGATCCGCACTACGATAAACGTCATTGGGATTTCATAAAACAATCTATAGCGGATTTAAATACCGATTTAAAAAAATACAACACAAAAGTACTTTGTGTACAAACCGAAGTTGTAAATACTTTTAATCAGCTTTTTAATTATTATAAAATAAATACCGTATTTTCTCATCAAGAAACAGGTTTTTAATCACCTACAATAGAGATAAAGAGTTCACAAGATACTGCAGAAACAATTCGGTTAATTGGGTTGAAAATAATAACAATGGTGTTTTACGAGGATTATTAAATAGAGAAGATTGGTTCGATAAATGGGACGATTTCATGTATGATTCTCTAATTAAAAACGAATATAATGCTGCTAAGTTTATTTCAATTGAAGAAATTACGCAGTTAGAAAAATATTTCCAAATAGTAGATTTAAAAACACCAAAACACAAATATTTTCAAAAAGGAGGGACAAGAACAGCTTGGAGATATGCAAATACATTTTTTGATAAACGCCATGAAAAATACATGTTTAACATCTCTAAACCAGCACTAGCTAGAGAGAGCTGCAGTAGGCTATCTCCTTATATTGCCTGGGGAAACATTTCAATACGTCAAGTATTTAATGAAGCTTTAAAGTGTAAAACGGAAACAAATAAAAAACATTTGGGTGCATTTATCTCAAGATTACGCTGGCAAGCACACTTTATACAAAAATTTGAAATGGAACACACCATGGAAAACGCAAGTATAAATAAAGGGTATCAAAAACTAAAGAAGAGTATTTCATTAGAATACCAAAAAGCCTGGGAAGAAGGTAAAACCGGTTTTCCGTTAATTGACGCTTGCATGCGTTGTTTAACAGAAACAGGGTATTTAAACTTTAGAATGCGTGCTATGCTAGTATCTTTCTTTACCCATATTTTATGGCAACCTTGGCAAGCATCGTCTCAGCATTTGTCTCGATTATTCTTAGACTTTGAACCCGGGATACATTTCCCGCAATTGCAAATGAATGCGGGTGAAACGGGCATTAATCTTCTTAGAATATACAACCCAATAAAAAATAGCTTAGAACATGACGAAGATGGAACATTTATTAGAAAATGGATTCCTGAGTTAGCACACTTAGAAACTCCTTTTGTGCATGAACCTTATTTAATGACACCTTTAGATCAGCAGTTTAATAATTTTGAATTAGGTGTTGATTACCCAAATCCTATTGTAGAAATTAAAGTTGCAAGAAAAAAAGCAAGTGATATTCTATGGAATATGAAAAAAAACACGGAGGTGAAAAAAGAAAGTGAAAGGATTTTGAGGAAACACACACTTTCGAATAGAGACAGCTTATTAAATACTGATTGATTTAGAAAATTTCTTAAAATATAAATATCTGTTAATTTTTGTTTAACTAATAACATAAATTGTTAAACATAATAATATTTATTGTATCTTTGAGTAATGATATTTAACACTACACTTAAAAATAAAGATGCTACCGCAACAATGAATGATTTGTTAGGGAAGCCATATAGCTTTGTTAAGGCAATAAAACTAGGAGGTGTTGGATCTAAAAGAATGATTATTGATGCCGTAAGTCCAGGGTTTCTAAAATTAATTAATGCTGTGTCAGATATTAATTATGGTAACATAGAGCTCAGACAAAAAGGCATCGTAATTCATATTAATAAGGGTTTAAAAAATTTCAGCTGGGCAATACCCTATTATCAATTGCACACATACAAAACTGAGGGATTTAGTATACACGCTCAAGGTAACTTTGTAAGATTTAAGAGTAATAAGTTATTGAAAGAAAACAAAAATTTTATAGATAAAATTATTAATTGCAAGATAGAAAACAACAAACAATATGATTTCCAATAGCTCAGAACAATTAAGCACTATTTCTATAGATAGAATTATAGAAATGGCTTGGGAAGACAGAACCACATTCGAGTCTATTCAATTTCAATTCGGTTTAAAAGAACAAGAAGTTATCGATTTAATGCGAAGAGAAATGAAACTGAAAAGTTTTCAAATGTGGCGCAAACGAGTGCAAGGAAGAAAGACTAAACATGAAAAACTCAGAACTTTTGAAAAAGGGAGATTTAAATGCACCAGACAAAGAAGCATCTCTAATAACTCTATATCCAAAAGATAATAAAAACTATAAAAGCTAATACATTGGCAACAAAAGAAAATTTAGTAAAATTTAACGGATTTTCACCAGAAGAAATTGGTGATGACCATCTTTTTACAGGACTAAAAACTCCGATGAAAGCAGATGCTTTTAAATTATCGGATGCCGAAAAAAAAGATAAAATAGCTGTATTATTTTCGGAAATAATGAATGTAATGGGCTTAGATTTAACAGACGATTCGTTAAAAGGAACTCCAAATAGAGTTGCCAAAATGTATATCGAAGAAATTTTTTCAGGATTAAACCCTGCCAATAAACCCAAAGTAGCGCTTGTTTGATAATAAATATCAATACAATCAAATGTTGGTAGAAAAAAATATTACATTCTACTCTAACTGTGAGCATCATTTTGTACCAATTGTAGGGAAAGCACATGTAGCTTATATTTCTTCAGGAAAGGTAATTGGATTATCAAAATTAAATAGAATTGTACAATATTATGCGAAAAGACCTCAGGTTCAAGAGCGCTTAACAAACCAAATTGCTGAAGAATTAAAAACAATTTTAAACACTGAAGATGTTGCAGTAATAATAGACGCGAAACACCTATGTGTTTCTTCTAGAGGTATTAAAGATGATACTTCTGCAACAGTAACATCCTACTTTGGTGGAAAATTTGACAGTCCAGAAAAGATTACTGAATTACAAAACACCCTAAAATATTAACTATGGAATTAATTACAAAAGCACTAGAATTTGAAACTAGGAAAATGAGATTTCCTACAACAAGCGACCGAATAATGGCCGCTAGAGAAGCAAAAGATTTGATCTTAAGCTTAAATGAAATTTACAAAGAAAATAAAGATTCTAATATTATGGACATCATGAAAAGATTGACTGTAATAAAGCAAAGAATTGAAAGACGATTAAAAGGAAAACCACTTACCTCTTAAGAAATAATAATAATTTTTATTGCGCTTCTAAGTTTTATAATTATATTACCGCTTATAAAATCTGAAAAGTAACAATGAATTTAACGGAACGCGCAGCAGAATTTGAACATAGAAAATTCTCATTTAAAACAACAAGTGATAGAATTGTAGCATCTAGAGAGGTTAAAGCCCTTATTCTAGAGCTAAACGAAGTATACAAAATAGAAAAAGATCTTGAAATAATGGATCAAATGAAGCGCTTGACAGCTGTAAAACAGAAAATTGAAAAGCGCTTGAAAGGAAGACCTTAAAAGCATATGAGAAAAATAGTAGTAGTTGGAGGAAGCAAAGGAATTGGACATGCAATTGTGCAATCTTTAATTGAAGAGAATATCGTTGTAAACATTAGTAGAACAGCTCCTTTGCAGCCCCACGCTAACCTCACCCATTATAATTGTGATATACTTACAGATGACTTACCAGAAATTGAAGCGATAGACACCTTAATTTATTGCCCTGGAAGTATTAATCTAAAACCAATTGCACGATTAAAATTACAAGATTTTAGAGAAGACTTTGAAATAAATGTTATTGGTGCTGTAAAAGCAGTTC
Source organism: Flavobacteriales bacterium UBA6772 (assembly GCA_905181765.1). Classification (GTDB taxonomy): domain Bacteria; phylum Bacteroidota; class Bacteroidia; order Flavobacteriales; family Flavobacteriaceae; genus Polaribacter. Next base: position 223,851 of record CAJIYW010000006.1, read on the forward strand.
AAAAATATCTTCCCAAATTAAAAAAAGGAGAAAACCCATCCATCCTACTTTTTAGCACTGTAGCTGCCAAATTAGGAATGCCTTACCATGCAAGTGTGGCAGCCGCAAAATCTGCTGTAGAAGGTTTAGCAAAATCTTTAGGTGCAGAACTAGCTCCAACTATACGTGTAAACGCAATTGCGCCAACTGTTACAGAAACAGATCTGGCATCTAAACTCTTAAGAAATGATAGAATGATAGAAAGTATCACTGAACGTCATCCTCTTAAAAAATTCCTTAAACCAAATGAGGTTGCAGATTTAGCAACTTTCCTTATTTCAGACAAAGCAAAATCCATTTCAGGTCAAATTTTTGAACTTGATTGCGGAATTGTAAGTTTCAAAATTTAAAAAGTATGACAGATATTTACAACATCAAAATCAATAGCTTACAAAATAAAGCTATTGACTTATTTGAATACAAAAACAAATATATTCTTTTTGTAAACGTAGCCTCAAAATGTGGCTTTACCTCTCAGTATAAAGAATTAGAAGAGTTGTACAAAATGCATAAAGATAATTTAATGATCATTGGATCTCCTTGTAATCAGTTTGGAAGTCAAGAACCAGGGACTTCCGAAGACATTGAAGCTTTCTGTAAAGTTAATTTTGGAGTAACTTTTTTAATGACAGAAAAGATTGATGTAAAAGGCAGTAAGCAACATGCTTTATACAAATGGCTCACAGATAAAACATTAAATAATTCTAAAAGCTCTTCAGTAAAGTGGAATTTTCAAAAATATTTAGTTTCTCCTGAAGGTCAATTGGTTGATTATTATTTTTCAATTACAAAGCCATCAAGTTCGAAAATAACAAAACACTTAATCTAAAAACTATGTTCGGAATCTTTAAGAAAAAATCTGAAGCAGACAAACTTCAAGACAAGTACAAAAAAGTTATGGAAGAAGCATATAAGTTGCAATCTATAAATAGAACCGATAGCGATTCTAAATATAAAGAAGCAGATGATATCCTTAAGAAAATTGATGCTTTAAAGGCAGAGGAATAAGATGAAACAATTAAAATTAACGCTATTATTTCTAGCTATAAATTTTGGTGGCTTAGCTATCGGGAGTTGGCTAATGAACAATGGTCCTCTTTCTAATTGGTATACGAATTTAAACCAAGCTCCTTGGACACCGCCTGGTTTTGTTTTTGGTATTGCTTGGACACTTATTATGATTTGCTTTTCTATTTATTTAGGAAAACTTTTTACAAAAGATAATACCAGTAAAAATCGTACTATTTTCCTAATTCAATTTGTACTAAATGTCAGTTGGAATTTTATTTTCTTTAATCAACACCTCGTATTATTTGCGCTTATAAATATTCTCTTATTGACTTCACTTATATTTGTTTATTTTTTCAAACTTAGCAGTGCAGTAAATAATTACAAATACTTATTGTTACCATACATGCTTTGGTTATGTATAGCAACCTCTTTAAACCTCTATATTCTAGTCCATAATTAAAATGAAAATATACACACTTCAAAAGAAACAACAGCTACCTATTTCATTGGATAAAGCTTGGGAGTTTTTATCTAACCCTAAAAACTTAAGTATCATTACACCAGATTACATGAGTTTTAATATTCTTTCTAAAATAGATAGACCATTATATACAGGGCAAGTAATTCAATACAATGTAACACCTCTTTTAGGTATTAAAACAAAATGGATCTCTGAAATTACGCATATAGAAGAAAAAAAATACTTTGTAGATGTGCAAATGTACGGACCCTATGCGCTTTGGCATCACAAGCATTTTGTAAAAGAAATAGAAGGTGGAGTAGAATTAGAAGATATTATAGATTACAAAATTCCTTTAGGAATTTTAGGTCAAATGGTACATCCTTTTTTAGTAAAACCAAAATTAGAAGAAATTTTTAATTACAGACAAGAAAAATTACTAGCACTTTTTGGTAAAATTAAATAAGATGAAGGATACTGTAAATATTTTTTGGTTTCGCAGAGATTTAAGATTGGATGATAATGTTGGCTTTTATAACGCTCTTAAAAGTGAACACCCTGTACTTCCTATCTTTATTTTTGATGAAGAAATTTTAAAGAAGCTTCCTAAAGACGATGCTAGGATTACTTTTATCTATGAAACGCTTCAAAAAATGCGTACTAAATTAGAAGACAAAAATACTAGCAGTATTGCCATGTTTCATGGGGAACCAGCAACTATATATAAAAATCTATTAGAAAAATATAATATAGATACCGTATTTACAAATAGAGATTACGAACCCTATGCTAAAGACAGAGATGATAAAATTCAACAATTATTAAATGATAATAATATTAAATTTAAAACATTTAAAGATCAAGTAATTTTTGAACAAAATGAAGTTACTAAAAAAGATGGTTTACCTTATGTAGTATACACACCATACATGAAGGTTTGGAAGGAGCAATTTAAAACACACACCTTAGATTTTTACTACACCAGTTCATTCTTAAAAAACTTAATACAAGATAAAGAACTACCAAATTTAACCTTATCTGATATTGGTTTTACAAAATCAAATCAAAAAATAAAAAAGCATATCGTCACACCTGCTCTTATTCAAAATTATGAAGATACACGGAACTTTCCTGCCCAGGACTCTACCTCTAAACTAGGACCACATTTACGTTTTGGTACTGTTAGTATTCGTAAGATGATAGAAAAAGCGATTACAGAAAAAAATGAGATTTTTTGGCAAGAACTAATTTGGAGAGAATTTTTCATGCAAATTCTGTGGCATTTTCCGCATACCTCAAAAAATTCTTTTAAAGCAAAGTACGATAGAATTGACTGGCGCAATAATGAAGCTGAATTCCTTAAATGGTGTAATGGCCAAACAGGGTACCCTTTAGTTGACGCTGGAATGCGCCAACTAAATGAAACAGGTTTTATGCACAATAGAATTAGAATGTTAGTGGGTAGTTTTTTATGCAAGCACCTATTAATAGACTGGCGATGGGGAGAAGCATATTTTGCTGAAAAATTACATGACTATGAAATGGCAAGTAATATTGGTAATTGGCAATGGGTTGCAGGCTCTGGTGTAGATGCAGCACCTTATTTTAGAATTTTTAATCCTACAACTCAAATTAAAAAATTTGATAACGACCTAGCCTATATTAAAAAATGGGTGCCAGATTTTCAAGAATTTACATACCCTAAAGAAATGGTAGATCATAAAGAAGCAAGAGAAAGGTGCCTCGCAACCTATAAAGAAGCTTTAAATTAAAAATCTACTTTTAATTCTACCAATCAATACTACCTTTTAATATTTTAAGCAAAATATTACAAATAAGGTACTTACACAAACAAGGTAAAAAAATAACATTTTTAGTTAGGTTGTGTTCTCAATTTTTATTTTATTTGCCAACTGAAAACAAAAGCCGATGTAGCTCAGCTGGCTAGAGCAGCTGATTTGTAATCAGCAGGTCGTGGGTTCGAGTCCCTCCATCGGCTCAATTTATTCAAAGCTTCAAAAATTTATTTTTGAAGCTTTTTTATTTCTATGTAGTAGAAAAGTTAAAGCTCTTATTACTTTATTAAGCAAACGATACACATATAAAATCAGAATTAAAGCGGTTTCAAGTCTCCTAAAATTGAATTCTAAAAAAAACTGAGATAGTCCTTAAATATAGATATTTATAATACCTTTACTCTTGAGGTTAGAACTTTAACAAAATCATATTTTTTTATGCTAATTATTGGAATTGCAGGTGGAACTGGTAGTGGAAAGACAACAGTTGTAAATCAAATTATTAAACAATTACCTACAGATGAGGTATGTGTAATTTCTCAAGACTCTTACTACAACGCTACAGACAACATGCCTTATGAAGAAAGAGCTGAAATTAATTTTGATCACCCAAGAGCTATTGATTTTAATTTAATTATTGACCATTTAAAAGCACTCAAAGCGGGAAATACTATAGATCAGCCAGTATATTCTTTTGTAACCCACAATAGAACAAAAGATACTATTAAGACACACCCAAGAAAAGTAGTAATTGTTGAAGGAATATTGATCCTAAATAATAAGGAACTAAGAGACTTATTTGACATTAAAATATTTGTGCACGCAGAGACAGATGAGCGTTTAATTAGAAGGTTAAAAAGAGATATCACAGAAAGAGGAAGAGATATGAATGAAGTTTTAAGCAGATATCAGACGACCTTAAAACCTATGCATCAAGAATTTATAGAACCTACAAAAAACTTTGCAGATTTAATTATACCCAATGATAGATATAATAATGTTGCCATAGATATTGTTAGAACAGTTATTAATGAACGTTTATAGCATATGACTATTAATACTCTAAAAAATAATAAAGTATTTAAAATTTTGACAAATATTTTTGTTTTAATTTTTATTCCTTTCATGATCTGGATGTTGTTTTTTGACGAGAATTCTTATTTGGTTCATAGAAAATTTAATAGCGAAATTAAAGACTTAGAAAGTACCGTATCTTTTTATAAAACTAAAATAGCAGAAGATAAAGCCACCATCATGAAACTAAATGATTCTTTGCAACTAGAACGTTTTGCAAGAGAGCAATACTTAATGAAAAAAGAAAACGAAGAGATTTATATTATAGAATTTGATACCATAAAAAAGTAATGAATCCATTTCTGTTTAATGAATTTATAGGAACATCATCTGCTGCTTGGAAGCAAAAAATTCAAGCAGACTTAAAGGGTGCAGATTATAATGAAACTTTGCTTTGGAAAACCAATGAAGGTATTACAGTAAAACCTTTTTACTCAAAAGAAGACAGAACAAACACAAAACTAAATCTACCAAAAAAAGGCTTTAATATTTGTCAGACTATTTTTGTTGATAACGAGAAAATAGCAAATTCCTTAGCTCTTGATGCTTTAAGAAGAGGAGCAACTTCAATTCAATTTATTAGTGCAAAACCTTTTAATTGCAGTTTATTATTGCAAAATATTGATATCAATACAATTTTAATATATTTTAAATTTCAGTTTTTACCCCCCGTATTTTTAGTTGAATTATCAAAATTCATAAATCCGAATAAGACGTTTATCCAATTAGATATTATTGGAAATTTGGCCGAAAACGGAAACTGGTACATCAACTTAAAAGAAGATTTCAAACAATTGGATTTTATTCTTAAATCCAATAAAAATTGTGTTTCGGTTTCTAGTGACTTATATCAAAACGCAGGCGCTACCATTGTGCAGCAATTAGCCTATACTTTAGCCCATGCAAACGAGTATTTAAATCATTTTGGAAAAGACATAGCAGAAAAAATTCACTTTACATTTTCTGCGGGTAGTAATTACTTTTTTGAAATAGCAAAACTAAGGGCATTTAGAATTTTATGGGCAACGCTATTAAATGAATATGATCAAGAAAATAGTGCAGTACATATTTTTACGCAGCCCAGTTTAAGAAATAAAACATTATATGACTATAATATAAATATGCTTAGAACAACAACTGAGTATATGAGTGCTATCTTAGGAGGATCCCATACGGTTTCTTCTATATCGTACGACGCTATGTACCATAAATCAAATGAATTTGGTGAACGAATTGCAAGAAATCAACTTTTAATTTTACAACAGGAAAGTTATTTACAAGAAGCACAAAATTTTGCTGATGGTACTTATTATATAGAGTCAATTACCAACCAATTAGCAGAAAAAGCATTGACCCTATTTAAACAAATAGAAAAAGGCGGTGGATTTTTAAAACAATTAAAGGCAGGAATTATTCAAAAGAAAATAGCAGAAAGTGTTGCTAAGGAGGAAGAAGACTTCCATGCTAAAAAGATTATTTTATTGGGCACCAATATGCAACCCAATAAAAATGATATAATGAAAAATGAGTTGGAATTATTCCCTTTTATAAAACAAAGAAATATAAAAACTTTAATTGTCCCAATAAACAGAAAACGTCTTTCTGAAATCACAGAAAAAGAACGGTTAGAAAAAGAAAATGACTAGAAAATCATTTGAACATATCAAACTTAAAAGTGCTAAAACAGCAACTCCACAAAGCTTTAAACATGAAGATTTTGTAGCAGGAATTGCACCTAATTTAAGAGGACCTTATAGTACAATGTACGTTAGAAGGCCTTGGACAATTAGGCAATATGCAGGTTTCTCTACCGCAGAAGAAAGTAATGCTTTTTATAAAAGAAACTTAGAAGCCGGTCAAAAAGGACTCTCTGTAGCTTTTGATTTAGCCACCCATAGAGGTTACGATTCAGATCATGAACGCGTGCAAGGAGATGTAGGTAAAGCAGGTGTTGCCATAGATTCTGTAGAAGATATGAAAGTTTTATTTGACGAAATTCCGTTAGACAAAATGTCTGTTTCTATGACTATGAATGGCGCTGTATTACCCATTTTAGCCTTTTATATCGTTGCTGCACAAGAACAAGGTGTCTCTTTAGAAAACTTAACAGGAACCATTCAAAATGACATATTAAAGGAGTTTATGGTTCGTAATACTTATATCTACCCTCCTGCACCATCTATGAAGATTATTGCTGATATATTTAAATACACCAGCGATAAGATGCCAAAATACAATTCAATATCAATTTCTGGTTATCATATGCAAGAAGCTGGTGCCACTGCAGAAATTGAATTAGCATATACGCTTGCAGACGGTTTAGAATATATTAGAAAAGGTATTGACGCAGGAATGGATATTGATTCATTTGCACCACGATTGTCCTTCTTTTGGGCAATAGGAATGGATCATTTTACAGAAATAGCCAAATTAAGAGCAGCAAGAATGTTATGGGCAAAAATTGTAAAGAAATTCAACCCTAAAAATCAAAAATCTTTAGCACTAAGAACGCATTGCCAAACTAGTGGTTGGAGCTTAACAGAACAAGATCCTTTTAACAATGTTGCAAGAACAACAATAGAGGCAATGGCGGCAACATTTGGTGGCACACAAAGTCTGCATACAAATGCATTAGATGAAGCAATTGCGCTACCCACAGACTTTTCTGCTAGAATTGCTAGAAACACACAAATCTACTTACAGGAAGAAACGTATATAACAAAAACCGTAGATCCTTGGGCAGGAAGTTACCATGTAGAAGAACTAACAGAAAATATAGCCAATAAGGCTTGGAAACTAATTGAAGAAGTTGAAAAGTTAGGCGGGATGACTAAAGCTATTGAGAAAGGAATTCCGAAAATGAGAATTGAAGAGGCAGCAGCAATCAAACAAGCAAAAATAGACAGCGGACAAGATATAATTGTTGGCGTAAATAAATATCAGTTAGAAAAGGAAGACCCCTTACATTTTTTAGAGGTAGATAATGAAGCGGTTCGAAACTCTCAAATTGAAAGATTAAATGAGTTAAAAGCGAACAGAAATAATACCGCTGTAAAGGAATCTTTATCAGCAATAACTAAAGCTGCAAAATCTGGAAAAGAAAACTTATTAGATTTGGCCGTTACAGCTGCGAAAAATAGAGCTACATTAGGAGAAATCTCTGATGCTTTAGAACTTGTATATGGCAGGCATAAAGCAGTACATAAAACAATATCTGGCGTGTATAGCAAAGAAATAAAAGAAGATCCATTATTTAAAAAAGCAAAAGAGTTTGCAAATAAATTTGCAGAATTAGAAGGCAGACGACCAAGAATTATGATTGCTAAATTAGGACAAGATGGCCATGATAGAGGTGCAAAAGTAGTAGCCACTGGCTATGCCGACTTAGGTTTTGATGTAGATATTGGGCCACTTTTTCAAACACCAAAAGAAGCTACAAAGCAGGCTGTAGAAAATGATGTGCATATTCTCGGAGTTTCCTCTTTAGCAGCCGGACATAAAACATTGGTCCCTCAAGTTATTGCAGAATTAAAAAGGTATCAACGTGAAGACATAATGGTAATTGTGGGTGGTGTAATCCCTGCTCAAGACTATCAATTTCTGTTTGATGCTGGTGCTGTTGGGGTTTTTGGTCCTGGAACAAAAATCGCCCAAGCAGCAATAGATATGCTCACCATTTTAATTGACAGCGTTCCAGAATAAGTAGGTATTCAGACCTACCATTCAAAGACAAATACTTTATTATTTTTAACAGTTCTTAACAAGAAAAATACGGCACTCTTAGATAGTTTTCCTCCTTTTATGCTTAAATTTGCAGTAGATTAAAAACTACTTCAAAAAGGATGAAAAAATTATTCGATTTCCTATATTCTACAAGATTAACAGCTGTTTTATTTATCTTGTTTGCAACTGCAATGGCAATTGCCACATTCATAGAAAACGATTTTGGTACACAAACCTCTAAAGCACTAATTTATAATGCTTGGTGGTTCGAGGCAATTATGGGCTTTTTTGTAATTAATTTCTTTGGAAATATATTCAGATACCGCCTTTATAAAAAAGAGAAATGGCCAGTTTTAATGTTCCATACATCTTTTTTATTAATCCTAGTTGGTGCAGGAATTACTCGTTATGTTGGTTATGAAGGCATTATGCTTATTGAAGAAGGTGAAACTACCAATCAGTTTCTATCTGAAACCACCTATTTAAATGCTGTTGTAGATGATGGAAACTCTCAAAAACCAGAAATAAATGCACCAATAATGCTCTCTGCTTGGGGAACCAATTCTTGGACTTATACAGATTCATTTCAAACAAAAGAAAAAAGTATTGATATTAAATTTGAGTTAGTAGATTATATCCCGTGGGCTGAAAAAAACTTAGTTGAAGATGAAAATGGTATAGAACATTTATTTTTTGTGGAGTCTTCTGAAGGTTCCCGTCATGAGCATTGGATTAAAAAAGGTACGATCCAAAATATACATGGTATTTTAGTTGGTTTTGATGCAGATAATGACAATTCAACCATCAATTTTATAAATAAAAATGGTGTATTAAAAATGATTTCTAAAGACAATGGAGATTGGTTTAGAATGGCAGATCAAGAAAAAGGCAAGATTACTAAAGATTCTTTACAAGACTTTCAATATCTAACACTTCATACTATTGGTGAACTACAATTTGTAATCCCTAGACCAGCAGAAAAAGGGATTATGAAAACGATTAGTGGCGCAAAGAATGACAAAATACAAGATGTTATTTTAATAGATATTACTGCTAATAACAAAACAGAACGTTTAGAATTAAAAGGAGGGAAATTTAATTCTGACGGTTCTAAAGAAGTGTCTGTTGGTGGCTTAAATTTTAGAGTTTTATATGGTTCAAAAACATTAAAAACTCCTTTTAGTATAAAATTAAACGATTTTCAACTAGATAAATATCCAGGATCTGAGAGTGCAGCAGCCTATGCAAGTGAGGTAACAATTATAGACCCAAAAGAAACTTTTGACTATAAAATTTTTATGAATCATATTTTAGATCACAGAGGTTATAAATTCTTTCAAGCAAGTTATGATTTATCTGACGGCAAAGAAGAAACGCACCTTTCTGTAAATCACGATTTTCTTGGGACTTTTGTTACGTATTTAGGATACTCCCTTTTATACATTGGTATGATTTGTATTCTTTTTGCAAAAAATACTAGATTTGACGTTTTGAAAAAAGGACTAGCAAAAATTAAAAAGAAAAAATTAACCATGTCTATTGTGGCTACTTTGTTTTTATCTAGTTTCACTTTTGGGCAACATGAAAATACGCATCAACCAAATAAAATTACCACACATCAAATAGATTCGATTTTAGAAGCCAATAGGGTAGATGCAAAACATGCAGAAAGCTTTAATAAATTGGTAATTCAGGATAATGGTAGAATGAAACCTGCACATACTTTTGCTTCAGAATTGGTAAGAAAAGTAAGCAAAACAGAAAAATTTAAAGATATGGAACCTAGCCAGGTTTTATTATCTATTATTGAAAACCCCAGACTTTGGTTTGAAGTTCCGGTAATTTATTTAGAAAAAGGAAATACCGAAATTAGAGAATTTATAGGTGTTGCAAAAACTACTGAATATGCAGCTTTATCAGACTTTATAACACCTACAGGAATTTATAAGATAAAAGAGAAGGTTGCAGAAGCACAAAAGACGAAAATAAAAAATAAATTTCAAAAAGATATCATTAAAATAGACAGAAGAATTGGTTTGTTATATTCAGCAATTGGCGGTGGTATTTTAAAAATTTACCCTATTCCTAAAGATGAAAATAACAAATGGGTCTCACAACCAGAAACCTCAACCGCTAATTTTACAGGCACAGATTCTGTTTTTGTGCGTCAATCTCTGCCAGTTTATATTCAATTTTTACAGAAAGCAAAAAAAACAAATGACTATTCTGAAGCAAATAAAATTTTAGACGGTATAAAGAAATTTCAACAAAAATTTGGTTCAGAAGTTCGTCCATCAGAAAAGAAAATAGATTTAGAGATTTCGTATAACAAGATTCAACCGTTTCAGTTACTTTCTAAGTATTACGGTTATGCTAGTTTGTTTTTAATCCTTTTTGTGATTTGGCAAATTTTCACTTCAAAACCATGGATTAATATTGTTGTAAAAATATTGGTTGGTATTGTAATTGGTTTATTTGTATTTCACACCTTAGGATTGATATCGAGATGGTATATTAGTGGTTATGCTCCTTGGAGTAATGCTTATGAGTCTATTATTTTTGTTGCTTGGGCAACTATGTTGTTTGGTCTTATCATCGGAAGAAGATCTGCACTTACAATTACTGCAACCACTTTTTTAGTTGCTATTACCTTAGGTTTTGCACATCAAAACTGGTTAGATCCAGAGATTGCTAATTTACAACCTGTTTTAAATTCTTGGTGGCTTTTAGTACACACTTCTATTATTGTTGCCAGTTATGGGCCGCTTTCTTTAGGAATGATTTTAGGGGTTTTTGCACTCTTTTTAATGGCATTTACCAATGAAAAGAATAAGAAGAAAATGGATTTAAACATTAAAGAGATTACTATTATTAATGAAATGGCAGTTACTGTTGGTTTAATTATGTTAACTATTGGTAACTTTTTAGGAGGAATGTGGGCCAATGAAAGTTGGGGCCGTTATTGGGGATGGGATCCCAAAGAAACTTGGGCACTAATTTCTATAATGGTTTATGCCTTTGTATTGCATATGCGTTTAATACCTGGTTTACGTGGTAGGTTTACCTTTAACTTATGGTCTATAATTGCATACGCATCTATTATGATGACTTATTTTGGAGTAAACTTCTACTTAGCTGGTTTGCACTCTTATGCTAGTGGAGATAGAGTTATTACACCAACTTCAATTTATTACTCTATTGGTTTTGTTGCTATTTTAGGAACATTTGCTTTTATCAAATATAAAAAATATTATAAAAAATAATTTTACAGAGAAGTACCTAAATATTTTCATAAGAAAATGTATTTTTGTTCTTTAAAATAAATCATAACTATTCGAATTTACTCGAGGTTACAAAAGAAAAAAATCTATGTTTCATAAAAATATAAAGCTAATTTTAGCTGGTTTAATTGCAGTTTGGGCAGTATATCAATTTAGTCAAGGAAATATTATGAACGGAATTTCTGTTTTATTATTAGCTGGCCTTTTTGTTTTATTCTACTTTAAAAATGAGTTTATCTTACTGGCTTTTTTACAACTTCGTAAACAAAATTTTCCAGGAACTCAAAAATGGTTAGGTTATATTAAAAACCCAGAAGCTGCGTTGACTGTTAAACAACAAGGCTATTTTAACTATCTACATGGTATTATTTTAAGTCAGACAAACATGACACAAGCTGAGAAGTATTTGCGTAAGGCCATAAAATTAGGCTTGGCAATGGATCATGATTTAGCAATGGCAAAACTACAATTAGCAGGAATCTCTATGACTAAAAGACGTAAACGAGAAGCTACCATTTTAATGGCAGAAGCTAAAAAGTTAGACAAGCATGGTATGCTAAAAGAACAAATGCAAATGATGAAGCAGCAAATGAAAAAAATCTAAGCTTCTTTTTATTATCTTAAATACAAAAAAATCCGATGAAGCTTCATCGGATTTTTTTTGTATTTATAGAAAAGAATATTTTATTCTATTCTCGTTAGCGTTAAATCAACATTGTACTTTAGAATAAATAAACCCTTGTTTTCTGATATTTTAACGGTGTTATCAGTATAATCGAATTTACTTTCTAATCTGTATGAAAGACCTTCCTTAAAGGTAGTATCTAAATCATTACCCGAGGCTAAACGCATTAATATATCATAGGTAACGTCAAAACCTTTTGTAGCATATGAAGAAGGTAGCCTTCCATTTTTAGCTTTATATTTTAAATTAAAAGCATTCGCTTCAAAAGAATCTTCTTTTACATATACATCACTAACAAATGTAAAACCTAACTGCGCAAGTTTCAAGTTATCAATTTGATTGAAAACACTTATCTGATCAAAAGCATACACAGTAGCTGTAGTTTCTTCGGGTAAACTAATAAGACTATTTATAGCACTTGCTACAATTATATTATCATTGGTTGCCATTACTACTGTATTCTTCATATTGGGTTGCAGCACCTCTGTAAACTTCTCTGTTTTTATATATCCATCCTCTGCCATAATAACATGAAAGCTATTTATGGAATCATTAGATTGAAGAATTTCTCTAATTTTAGTAGCATCATTCTCTGAATCTACTTTTCCATCTCCCACAACAATAATATTACCGTCAATAAAAGTATCCTGCATATATGCAAATAACTTGTCTTTAAATAATTGTTTATTAGGTGCAGTTTTTACAATCTTATTTCCAGTAAATTGCTACTTGTTTTGGGGAATATATTGGAAAAATTATTGGTACATTTAATTTATCTGCTAAAAACTGAACTTCCTCTGAGTACAAAGGACCAATAACAGCATCATTCTCCTCTAAGTTATTTTCTAATAAGATTTTATTTATCTCTGTGCTGTTTCTGCCTGTATCAAAAACATCCACATCTATTTCTACACCCTGTTCTCTCAGAGAATCTATAGCCATCGTTGCTCCAAAATATAAATCTGTTACAATATTTGCCAACCTACTATTCTCAAAAATTTCTTCACCAGAAAGCGTATCTAATTCAATTGCTCTAAAGGGAAGTAAAATTGCAATTTTAAGAGCAACACCTTCTTCAATTTCGTCTATATAAAGAAAACTCTTTTCTCTTACACTAGCTTCTAAAGGCATTATTTTAATGATTTGAGATAGCTTTAAACCTTCAATTAACTCAGGGTTTAAAGCAATTAAATCTTCTTGAGTCACATTATAAAATCTAGTTAATCCATAAAAGGTATCTCCTTTTTTAACTTCATGAAGTTTAAATTCCTTTTCTAGCTCTAAAATTAATAATTCCTTTTGTTTCTCTTTTTCAGCGATTAGAGCAGCTTGTGATTCTTTATCATTAGAATTTAAAGTATTAGAAACAATAACTTCATCTTCTTTGAAACCATCTTTATTGACCCCTTTATTTTTTAACTGCTTACTAGGAACTATAATTACCGTATTGACTTCCGGTTTTCTGCCAACATCAGGATTTAGACGCAACAAATCTCTAGTTTTCATATCCAATTTCTTGGCAATGACACGCATTGTTTCTCCTTTTTTTACCTTGTATTCGATGTATTTCCTTTGCTGCCCGCATGAAACGGTAAAGGTTAGGATACACAAAAAAATAAAAAATTTAAGATGTTTCATATATTTTATTCCCATTCTATAGTTGCAGGTGGTTTAGAACTAATATCGTACACTACTCTATTCACACCTTTTACTTGATTTATGATCTTATTTGATGTTTTTTGTAAAAACTCATAGGGTAAATTTACCCAATCTGCAGTCATACCATCTGTACTCTCTACAGCTCTTAAAGCCACTACTTTTTCGTATGTTCTCTCATCTCCCATTACTCCAACAGAATTTACGGGAATAACATTGCGCCAGCTTGCCAAACTTTATCGTACAAACCATCTTCTTTTAGTCCGTTAATAAATACCGCATCTACTTCTTGTAAAATACGAACTTTTTCTGCAGTAATATCTCCTAAAATACGAATTCCTAAACCGGGTCCAGGAAAAGGATGACGTCCTAGTAGCTCGGCATCTATTCCCATAGAAGCTCCTACTCTTCTTACCTCATCTTTAAAAATCATACGCAGAGGCTCTACAATTTTCAATTTCATATAATCTGGCAAACCTCCTACGTTATGGTGACTCTTAATCGTTGCCGATGGACCACCATTTACAGAAACAGATTCAATTACGTCCGGATAAATAGTTCCTTGCGCTAACCAAACTACATCTTTTATTTGATTTGCTTCATCATCAAAAACCTCTATAAATGAATTACCAATTGCTTTTCGTTTCTTTTCTGGATCTGTTAAACCTTCTAAAGCTAATAAAAACCGTTCAGATGCATCTACACCTTTCACATTCAATCCCATTCCTTCGTATTGTGTTAGAACGCTTTCAAACTCGTTCTTACGCAACAAACCGTTATTTACAAAAATACAGTAGAGATTTTTACCAATTGCCTTATGTAACAAAACTGCTGCAACGGTAGAGTCTACTCCTCCAGAAAGCCCTAAAACCACCTTATCATTTCCTACTTTTTCTTGAATTGCTGCAACGGTGCTTTCTACAAAAGAATCTGGAGTCCAGGTTTGTGCTACTCCTGCAATTTTCACTAAAAAGTTTTCTAGTAATTGTTTACCATCTTTTGAATGATATACTTCTGGATGAAACTGAATTGCATACGTTTCTTCTCCTTTAATTTTATAAGCCGCATTCTCAACGTCTTTTGTGCTTGCTAATAATTCACCATTCGTTGGTAAATCTTTTATAGTGTCTGAATGACTCATCCAAACTTGACTTCCTTCTGAAATATTTTCAAAGAAAGTTTCATTACTTTTTATAAATGATAAATTTGCTCTACCATATTCTCTAGTGTTTGAAGATGCAACTTTTCCGCCAGAGAAATGTGCTAAATATTGTGCACCGTAACAAACGGCTAACATTGGTTTTTTTCCTCTAATTCCTGATAAATCAGGATGTAAAACATTTTCTCCTCTTACAGAATTCGGACTACCAGATAAAATAATAGCTTTGAATTCAGCATGATTTTCAGGAAGATGATTGTATGGATGAATTTCACAATAAATGTTTAATTCTCTAACTCTTCTTGCAATTAGTTGCGTGTATTGCGATCCGAAATCTAATATAAGTACGTTGTGTTGTTGTTGCATGCGCAAAAATAATATTTTGATTTTAGAAATAAGAGTTTAGACCATAGATTTTTCAATTAAAAAAATAAAGCGCAACATATCTATCGAATAAAAATAAAACCTTACTACCACTTGGACCGCAATGGAATAAAAAAAACCTTTTAAAAAGAACTCTGAAGTACGTGAGCTTACTTAGAATCGATATACAATTGCATTGATATTCATTCCGGCACCTACAGATGCTAAAATAACAACATCTCCTTTGTTTACCTCTTGGTTCGCAACATTTCCTTTTAAAACTAAATCTAATAAAGTAGGCACAGTTGCAACAGAACTATTTCCCAATTCATGAATTGTCATTGGCATAACACCCTCTGGAACCGGTATTTTAAACAGTCTATAAAAACGTTTCACAATCGCCTCATCCATCTTTTCATTTGCTTGATGAATAAAAATTTTCTTAACCTCTTTGATACCTATTCCACTTTTATCTAATGCCGTTTTCATTGCAGCAGGCACATGTGTAATAGCAAATTCATAAATTTTCCTTCCGAACATTTTAATATAACGTACATTTTCATCTTCCTGGTTGTTAAAAGATTTACCAAAATGTAAAAAATAAGCTTCATCCTTTGCAAAAGTTTGTGTGGCATGACTCATAATTCCAGATGCTTGGTCTTCTGTTTCTTCTACAATACAAGCCCCAGCACCATCGCTATAAATCATAGAATCTCTATCAAATTTATCTACAACTCTAGACAATGTTTCTGCACCAATTACCAAACATTTTTTTGCAATCCCTGCCTTTATAAAAGCTTGTGCTTGAATAACACCTTCTACCCAACCAGGGCAGCCAAAAAGTATATCATATGCAACACAATTAGGGTTCTCAATACCTAATCTAAATTTAACTCTAGTAGCTAAACTTGGTAACATATCTCCTTGGATAGCGCCCTGTTTTACATCTCCAAAATTATGTGCTAGAATAATATAATCTAATTCTTCTGCATTTATAGCTGCATCTTTAATTGCTTTTTCTGCAGCAAAAAAGGCAATATCAGAAGTTTTATATTCAGATTTGGCATAACGCCTTTCTGAAATTCCTGTAATATTCTTAAATTTTTCTATAATAACATCATTCTCTAAAGAAAAATCACTACCATCTTCGTTTAAAAAATGAGTATCTAAAAAATCATTATTTTCTTTCTTTATAGACGGAATAAAACTTCCTGTTCCTGTTATTTTAGATGAAATCATAATTAATAATACTTTAGAAATTACTTAATTATTTGTAAGTTATAAATTTTCTTTTTCAATTAAATATTTATCATCGTAAAACAATGATATTCAAAAGTACTTTATTTTTGAAATATTAAAACAAGCGGCGCCAAAGAACGCAATTATTAAAGTTATATTACTGTTACCAAAGGGATTATACTATTTTTAATAATTATAAATAATACGATGTCCAAATTGAAAAAACATACCCTCTTGAAGTTTAGAAAAAGAGATATTATTTATAGATATGAACTATCAAAAGAAAAAGGCAGTAGTGAAAGTAAAGAGGGTGTTTTTACAATCTCACCAACTTCTCCCATAAAAATAACAGGAAAAGGTTCCTTTTGATTAATTTCATACTCTGACAATGTTTGTCTACAAGCACCACAAGGGCCAATTGGCTTGTCTACCTTTGTAATTGTAGAGCTTGCTGAAATGGCTAGTTTTTTAATTTTTACTCCGGGAAATAAAGAACCTGCTTGCCAGATAGCAACTCTTTCTGCACACATACCTGATGGATATGCCGCATTTTCTTGATTATTCCCTAAAACAATTTCTCCATTATCTAACAACAAAGCTGCCCCAACGTGAAATTTAGAATACGGCGCATAGGCATTTCCACGAGCTTCAATAGCCTTATTCATTAACGTTTGATCTTCCGTAGAAAGCTCATCAAGATTGCTGTAAACAGTTGCAGAACTAGTTATCTTTATTTGTTTCATGTATGTATTTTTAATTCAATTTTAAAAAGCAACTACTTTTCTCTTTGCATCTTTTATTTAGATGTGATGAATTTTAGCAATCTGTTTCCCCGATTAAAGCGGTCAAAAAAAGCAGCCTAAATAGACTGCTTTTTTTAATATGCTAAAACTACTAAAAAAAATTGATTTTTTAATAGTCTTCGTAAATTTCACCTAAATCAAAAGACACAGAGAAACGAAGCGAATTTTCTAAGGGATTATTAACATCTGAGGCATTTATTAAATACGATAAATCGATGTTTAATGCGTTGGTCTTAAAACCTCCACCTAATGTAAAATATTGTCTATTTCCCTTATCTTCACTTTCATGAAAATAACCAGTTCTTAATGCAAATGCATTGTTGTATAAGTACTCTGCACCTAAAGCATATGTAAACTCCTTTAATTCTTCACTAAAACCTCCTGGAGCATCTCCAAATGAAGAGAACATTCCTTCTACAAAACCTTTGTCTTGATCAGAACCATCTAATTGTGGCGTTGGCACTAATAGTTTTGTAAATTCTATGGTTGTAGAAATTGTATTGTAATCGTCCATTATAAAATCAAAACCACCACCCAATTTTAAATTAGTAGGTATAAAATCCTCTTCTCCTGGAGTGTAAGATACTTTTGGCCCAATATTAGCAATATTAAAACCTATTCTATAACGACCATTAAAATTGCCATAATTTTCTTCTAAAGATTGGTAATACCCAGAAACATCTACTGCAAAAGAATTTATTGGTTGTAGAGAATTCCCTGGAGTTCCATTAAAAGCAAGATTCGAACGAATATATTTAAGAGAAACTCCCATTGCAAAAGTTTCACTTAATTTCAAAGAATAAGAACCAGTTGCAACTAATTCATTCGGATTTATAGAGCCATTTGAATCTCCTCTGTCATTTGTTAAATCTATTTGACCTAAAGAAAAATATTTAAAATCTGCACCCCAAGCTGCATTTTCACTAAATCTATTAATATAAGAACCACTTCCTATAAAAATATCATCTGTTAAGTTTCTTAACCAAGGTGAATATGTAATTCCTGTTAAAATTTGCCTGTTACTAAATGCTATTTTTGCAGGGTTATGAAATAATGAAAAACCATCTGCACTTGTAGCTACTCCCATATCTCCCATACCACCAGCTCTTGCATCTGGCACAATTAATAAAAATGGTGTTGCTGTTGTAATACCACCTGTTTGAGATGAAATTTTAACAATTGCAAAAACACTTAATAATACACAAAAAACTATTTTCTTGACTTCTTTCATCTCTATTACTTATTGTTCTTATTACAAATATATAATTTTATTGAAGTATTACTAACTTTTCATACTTTTCAGAAACTAAATTAGTTTCCGTTGCCTTTACTCTTAATTTATAAACATAGACTCCTTTTCCTATTTTATTACCAAAATCATCTAAACCATTCCAAGTAATATTTCTAGACAAACTGCCTGTTGTTTGTATGTTTTGATTGATTGTTTTTACGAGTTTACCAGAAACTGTAAATATTTGAACTTGCACCTCTAATACTTCATTTGGCTTGTTGTGATTGAACCAAAATTCTGTGTAATTTACAAAAGGATTTGGATAATTTAACACATTTTCTAAATTTAATACTGCATCACTAATCACCACAAAGTTTAACGTTGTTTCAGATGAATTATTATAAGTATCCCATGCTTTTATTTTTAAGGTATGCGGCCCTACTTCCAAATCTCTTAGTCTATATGTAACTTTCCCTTTTGTAAAATCATCTAATTCCGTCTCATAGAAATCATTTAATACCAAAGGGTTTAGGGCATCTCCATCTAAAACCCCAATAATATCATGATCTATTGCCGTAATAGAAGTATTAATTCCACTAATATCTGAAAGCACTGCAATTAAATTAGGAGAAGCATTTGTATTACCACCATCTATAAAAGATTCATCATTCATAAATAACTTTAACTCAGGACCCGTAGTATCTTCTGGTGCATTTTCATCTATTCCACCAACCGTAATATCTATATTATACCCCGCCTTTTCTTTATATGTGAGTGTATCATTTGCGTATAAACTTATTTTTCCTTTTTTAAAAATAGTATTCCCATTTATATCTATTTCTTCTCCAAAAGCAATTTTAATATCTTTAGGCACAATAAAATCAAAGCTAAAACCACCATTTACCACGCTAGATTTACCTTTAAATATTTTACTGTCTTGCGTATCAAAATCCATTATTTCACCAAAACTATTATTTCCTAAAGTTTTTCTATCTAAAGATTTATCAAAAACGGTGGTAGAAAGTGTCCCATTAAAATCAGATAAACGATTACCAATATTATCTAAAACAACGCCTTCAAAACTAACTTTAGAAAGCGCTTTTAAAGTATCTAGTGGTTGGGTCATATCTTTACCATTCATTTTTGTGATTTGAATATTTGGCTCCGGTACTGCCAATTTCATTGCGGGATCACCAAAAGAATAGATAAAGAACTTTTGCTCATTGGAAAAACTATTTTTAGTATTCATTAAAGCTTCAGAAATTGTTACATCCTCATTATTAAATTCTAATAATACTTTAATTAAGCTTCATTAAAACTCTGCCCTACACTAATAAAAACCTCTCTCGTAGTTGTAATCATACTTGCTGCACCACCAGTCTTATTCCAAAATGTTAACTCACCTGCAGTTATCCTACTGGGATTATCAAATCTAGAAAAATCACAAGTAACCGTTATTAATAAAGGCAATGTATTGGGGTTATAAAACCCCTGAATCTGTGGTTTTTCTAAAATTTTCTCTGAAGCAAAGCCATCTTCCCCTCCATGACCAAAATAATCTAAAACCAACGTTCCTTTTTCAATCGCATTTGTAATTGCATCATTTACTTCTGGGTAACGCTCACCGCCAGAAGCATTTTGTTGTACATACGAGTCTACATAAATTTTATTGACATTAAAAACCGGTTTATTGTTTTTAATATCATCTGCAATAACCTCTACTCCTTTTTGAATCGGTATATCATAACATCATCTATATCATCTGCTAGTAAAGTGATTGTATTTCGCCAATCTCCAATAGCACTCTTACTGTAATAACTTAAAATTTTATCTACCACTGTTCTTGCCTGTGCTGCTCCAGTAACCGGTATTCTGCTAGAAACAACCTCTATTGTATCGGCACCATTCATGTTACCATCATTTTCACCTAACATGACAAAAAAGTCATCTGTAACCCAAGAGTTTGCCAAGTTGAAACTTTCTTCTGATAATTTTACAGGCACAATATTGTTATTGCCTGAAAGTCTGTCTTTATAGTCATAAGATGCATCACCGAAGAAGCAAACGTATTTTAGTTTCTTATCTTCAGAAGAATTTGTATCGTAAATGTGTTTAATAAAATCTCTGATACCCGTTATATCTTTAGAACCTGAGGAAAACTCATTATAAATTTCATCTAGAAGCACCACTTTTGTTATTAAACCAGAATTTACCTCATGATACTCGGCTAATCTCTTCGCTTCAGAAGCCAACTCACTACTTGTAATTATAATATAATTAAGATCCCTTAATGCATGCAAATTTTGATTTACAACTTTTGCATTTTCTATGGTTTCTGGAATGTAAAAATCGGATTCATTTAAAACCACATACTCCTTTAAAAGCGAACCATTATCTCTAAATATAAAGCTAGAATCCGCTGCTTCATTGGAAATAGCGCTAGGTAATAAGAAGTTTGAAACATCCCAAACTTGAAAAATGTTAGTTGCATTTTTAATTTGATACTCTACCAGCACCAATTGCGTCAGATTGCTCGAAACTTCTAAAAGAAAACTGGGTAGCATCTGCCCTTAATTCCTTTTTACCAACAATTTCTATAAAATCTAAATAGGCGTTTGCCGAAGGATTTCCGTTATTATTATAATTAATTTCAATTTTTATAAAATCTGAAGAATTCTCTACAAGACTAGTTTTTTCAGAAGCCCTGGCTTTATCATTAGAGTTTATCGGCGAGAAATTGAGTGTTGGATACCCCAAACCATTTACCTTTACTTCCATTGATGAGGAGCTTACAGAGGTACTTGCAGCTCTAACCTTAACAGATAGAGAAGTGTTTTCTATAGCATTTGAAAAGGGTATTGTAAATGTTTGGGTATTCTCTATATTAAAATCATCATAAAAAAACCATTGTGTTCCTGCCGCAATTAAATTTATTTCATCCTTTTCATAAAATGTAAAATCGTCAAAAGAAGTAATTACACTACTTACTGGAATTGTATTCATTGCCTTTTTAGCAATTCTTTTCCCGTTACTACTGCCAACGGTTATAAAATAGTAGGCCTTATCCGAATATATATTTTGCCGATGATTTGCTGTTTTCGTAGTAGTATTTATCACCCAATCGTGTGGTCCTTTGGCATAAAACAAAATAAAATCATTTGCATCAAAACTTCCATCGGCCTCACCCTCTATAAAAATAGCATTTTCTTTTAAATCTTGGTTTCTAAAATCGCTATTTAAAACAGGTAATAAATGACCACCATTCCCGAAAATTTGAATATTCTTGGGATTTAATCCGTTTGTAGAAACCCCTATTTTTTGCAATAGTTCTTATCAATTTTAAAAACACCTGTCGTATCCACAGAAAACTTATACCAATCTCCTACAGCTAATACAGAATTATTTACCTGTGAAGTTGTGTGTTGAGCTAAGAGTAGTATTAAAATAAGTAAAAAATATCTTTTCATAAATCGTATTCAAATAACGCAAATTTGTAGCAGATATTTTAATCTACTACAAAGATAAGTTATACTAAATTTAAAAAGCAAACGTTTAATAAAAGAGATTGCAAAAAGGATGTATTAAAATATACATTTTTCTTGTAATAGATTATATTTATTGTAAATTGCATCCGAATAAACTAAAGCTAAAATTTCTCTACGGAAATGAAAAAAATATTAAATATATCTATCGTTATAGTAACTACAATTCTTTTTACAAGTTGTAGCAGCAATAAGTCAAGTAACACCTCTCGATTAACAGGTTTGTCATTTAACGATCCTAAAAATGGAAACTACATAAAAAATGCTCTTTTGAAAGCAAGATTACCTCTAGGGAATGGTGCTTGTTGAAGGTGGCTCTTTTACAATGGGGCAAGTACAAGATGATGTAATGTTCGATTGGAATACCACACCTAAAAAAATGCATGTGCGTCCATTTTTCATGGATGAAACAGAAGTTACTAATTCTGAATATTCTTTGTATGTGCAATATACGAAAGATGTATTTTCCTCCTTCAGAGGAAAAATACAAACATATTTACAACTCTGTTTTACCAGACACTTTAGTTTGGAGAAAAAGCTTAGGAAATACAGATATTTTAACACAAAATTATTTTCGTCACCCAGCGTATGCAGAATACCCTGTAGTTGGTGTTACTTGGTTGCAGGCAAATGAGTACTGCAAATGGAGAACAAACGTGGTAAACTTAAAGAAATTAATAGACAAAGGTTATATTAAAAATATTTTCGAATTAGATTCTACAAGGAACTTTTTTGATACAGATAGGTTTTTAAGTGATTCAGACAACCTATTTACAAAAATAGATGGCAAAGAGCTCGATACACTATTTACAAAAGAGGTGTAAGAACAAGAAGAGGAAAAGGGCAAGCAAAGCCAGGAAAAGATGCTTTTCAAGGAAGAAAAATAACACAAGCAGATGGTATTTTGCAACAAAAATACAGACTTCCTACAGAAGCTGAATGGGAATTTGCAGCAAAAGCAGTTTCGGAAAACAGAGAGTACAACAATATTAGAGGTAGAAAAAAATATGCTTGGAATGGAAAATTCACTAGATCTAAAGACAAAACATACCGAGGAGATCAGTTAGCAAACTTCAAACAAGGCAAAGGTGCATATAGTGGTTTACCAGGGTGGACTTCTGATGGTTCTGACATTCCTATTGAAATAAAATCGTATCCACCAAATGCTTTTGGCTTGTATGATATGTCTGGAAATGTTGCGGAATGGGTAGCAGATGTTTACAGACCTATTATTGACAATGAAGCGAATGACTTTAATTATTTCAGAGGAAATATTTTTACAAAAAAATTAATTAATAAAGAAGGTAAAGTTGTTATAGTAGGTGACGATGTAGCTGTAGAATATGATACATTACCAAACGGAAGTATTAGACCAAAACAACTTCCTGGTGCATTAAATACATACCAATCACAAAAAGTGATGCTACTTTTAGAACAAATTTTTCTAAATCTGATAATTCAAATATTTCTGATGGAGATTTAAATTCCTCAAGATTCTACGAAGATGACCAAGATAGCTTTGCTCTAGACCTAGCATGTATAATTCACCAAAAAACCCAACAAGAGTTACAGATGCTAATTCTGGTGACGAAGTAATTACAGTTGATGCTAAAAAGCGTAGCACTTTAATTAGTGATCAAACGAGAGTTTACAAAGGTGGATCTTGGGCTGATAGAGAGTATTGGTTAGATCCTGCACAAAGAAGGTATTTACCAGAATATATGGCAACTAATTTTATTGGTTTTAGATGTGTTACAGATAAGTTAGGCCCTATGGAATACAGAAAAAAGACAAATGCTGTTCGTAGCAGATAATTTATATTTTAAAAAATATTTAATCCTCATTGTTACTGAACAATGAGGATTTTTTTTATCTTTAAACAATGGGAATAAAAGAAATTTATACGCTATACTCAAAATACTATCTAGTAGACACAGATACTAGGAATATTAGAGAACATGCGCTGTTTTTTGCTTTAAAAGGCGAAAAATTTAACGGAAATAAATTTGCCCATACTGCTCTAGACCAAGGCGCTGCATTTGCAATTATTGATGAAATTGAATTTAAAATAAGTGACAAAACTATTGTAGTAGATAATGTTTTAGAAACGCTGCAACAACTAGCCAATTATCATCGATTACAATTAAGAATACCTATTATTGCACTAACCGGTAGTAATGGAAAAACAACTACCAAAGAATTAATAAACACGGTACTCTCAGAAAAATATACTACTACCGCTACTTTAGGAAATCTAAACAACCATATTGGCGTGCCTTTAACTTTGCTATCTATGACGCCAAATACTGAAATTGGTATTGTAGAAATGGGTGCTAATCATCAAAAAGAAATTGAATTTTTATGCGCTATTGCAGCACCCGATTTTGGTTATATTACAAATTTCGGAAAAGCACACTTAGAAGGTTTTGGCGGAATTGAAGGCGTAATTAAAGGAAAGAGTGAATTGTATGCCTTTTTACAGGAACATCATAAAGTTGCCTTTATAAACCCTAAAGATCCTATTCAAGTTGAAAAAACACTAGATATTACAACGATTTGTTTTCCTGAGTACCTTAAGTTTCTAGGAGCAGATCCATTTGTAAAAATAGCATCTGAAGATGGTGAAATTGAAAGCAATCTAATAGGAGCCTATAATTACACAAATATTTTGGCAGCCATAACTATTGGTATTCATTTTAAACTAAAACACACTGAAATTAAAAAGGCTATTGAAAATTATATCCCAACAAATAACCGCTCGCAAATCATTGAAAAAGAAAGCAATCATATTATTTTAGATGCTTACAATGCAAATCCCTCGAGTATGGAAGTTGCTTTAGAGAACTTCTCGAAGCTTAAAAAAGCATCAAAAGTGGTTATTTTAGGAGATATGTTTGAGTTAGGAGCGCAAAGTACAATAGAACATCAAGCAATTGTAAACTTAGCAGACGCTATGCCTTTTTCTCAAACACTTTACGTTGGCGAACACTTCTATAAAACTAGCACCCAAAACAAGCAATTTAGAAATTTCGAAGCCTTAAAAGCATACATTACCGCTAATCCTTTAAAACAGGAATCTATTTTAATTAAAGGGTCTAGAGGTATGCAGTTAGAAAGAATACTTGCTATTATAGATTGATGTTTTTCTTGTGATATTCTAACAAATTATCAATGGGTCTTTGAATAACACCTGTAATTGTTAAGTTATTTTTAGCTGCTACTTTTTCTAAAATATCTTTAAAATAGTGTGCTATTGAGCCAATAAAATAGATTTTTGAATTGCTATCTACGTTATATGGTAAAACGCGACACTTAAAGAACTCTTGAAAACCTTTCTTAATTAACCTTTTAATATACTTTTCATCTTTAAATTCGAACATAAATTTTGCAAATGATGCCAAATACATATTCGGATTTACTTCTTTGTAAATATTCTTTTTAATGTGATCTGCATCTAAGTTAAATTCTTTTTCAAACTCTAAACAGATGTTTTTTGGCATTTTTTTATAAAAATAATCTACGATTAATTTTTTTCCAAAATAATTACCACTAGCCTCATCCATTAAGAATATACCCTAAAGAAGGCGCTAACATTTCTATATTTTCTCCATCAAAATAACAACTATTAGATCCCGTTCCTAAAATACAAACTACCGCAGGCTCTTTTCCAGTAGCGGCATATACCGCTGCCAACATATCTTCTGCAATATAGATTACAGCGTTTACAAAGATGGTTTCTAAAATCTCTTTTAAAATTGCTACTGGTCCTGGGGTTCCGCAACCAGCGCCATAAAAATGAATTTCAGTTACCTCATCTTTAATGTTCATTAACTGAAACATATTAATAATCCTATTGTGCAGTTCCTCTTCTACAACCACTGCAGGATTTAAACCTAAAGTTCGCACTCTAAACATCTCTTCTTTCTCACTGTTAATAGCAATCCAGTCTGCCTTTGTAGAACCTCCGTCAGCAATTAAAATCATATTATTATTAATTTTTTGCTAAATATATAATAACTTATAACAATGGGCAATAAAGCACCAAACTTCAATCGTTTTCGTTCATTAAAATTCATTAAAAAGAAGTGTTATTATATAAAATATTGAATAGAAATATAGAAAGACCGTTTACAAGTTATACATATCTTCGTAATACTTTGTATATGCACCCGAAGTTATATTTTGTAACCAATCTGTATGGTTTAGATACCATTTTACCGTTTCATCAATTCCTTCTTCAAATTGTAACGATGGCTCCCAGCCTAATTCATCCTTTAATTTCGTAGCATCTATTGCATAGCGTACATCATGGCCTGCCCTGTCTGCTACAAAGGTTATTAGTTTTTCTGATGTACCTCGTACTCTGCCTAAATGTTTATCTACCACTCTTATAAGCAGTTTAATTAAATCGATGTTTTTCCATTCATTGAATCCGCCAATATTATAGGTTTCTCCTAATTTTCCATCATGAAAAATAACATCAATAGCTCTTACATGGTCATTTACAAACAACCAATCTCGAACATTTTCTCCTTTTCCATAGACAGGAAGTGGCTTGTTATTTATAATATTGTTAATGAATAACGGAATTAATTTCTCTGGAAACTGATACGAACCATAATTATTTGAACAATTAGATATTACTGTAGGCATTCCATAGGTATCTGCAAAAGCTCTTACAAAATGATCTGAAGAAGCTTTGGATGCCGAATAAGGAGAATGAGGGTCATAGGCTGTTTCTTCTGTAAAAAAGCCTTCTTGACCCAATGAACCATATACTTCATCTGTTGAAACATGATAAAATAACTTATTTGTAAAGTCAGTATCCCAATATTCTTTAGCTGCTTGCAATAAACTAAGTGTTCCCATTACATTGGTCTGGGCAAAAGAAAAAGGATCTTCAATAGAACGGTCTACATGCGATTCTGCTGCTAAGTGAATGACCGAATCAATCTTATAATCTAAAAAAACCTTTTTCACCTTTTCAATATCACAAATATCACATTTTATAAATGTATAGTTTTCTTTATCTTCAATATCTTTTAAATTCTCTAAATTCCCAGCATAGGTTAATACATCCATATTAATAATTTGATAATTTGGATATTTATTCACAAATAACCGCACTAAATGCGAGCCTATAAAACCAGCACCTCCGGTAATTAAAATATTTTTTTTCAATGTCATTTTATTCCTGGTTTAGTTTTGAAATACACTGTGCTAAAGATGCTCTCCAATATGGAATTTCAATTTCAAAATCGTTTTTAATTTTAGCCTTATTCAATACTGAAAAATGAGGCCTCTTTGCGGCGGTAGGATAGTCTTTGGTCTCAATAGGCTTACTTCGCAGTCTATTTTACCTAATTCCATAATAGCCTTTGCAAAATCATACCAAGAGGCAACACCTTCATTCGAATAATGATAGACATTTCCTTTTGCATTTATATTCGTTTCTTTACTGTAAGCAAGAATATCTAGACAGGTTTTTGCCAAATCAGATGCATTCGTTGGTGTACCTAATTGGTCATAAATAACTCCTAATTCTTTTCTTTCTTTACCGAGCCTTCGCATTGTTTTTACAAAATTAGTACCGTAGGCCGAGTACAACCAAGAAGTTCGAATCACAATCCCATCAATGTCTCCGTTGATTACTGCCAGTTCTCCATTTCTTTTTGTTTTACCATAAACACCCATCGGGTTTGTCTTATCTGACTCTTGGTAGGGTAAAAAACCATTCCCATCAAAAACATAATCTGTAGAAATATGGATTAGTTTCCCTTTACTTTTGCTAGTGCATGCACTAAATTCAAAACACCTGCTCCATTTACTTGTTCGGCAATTACTGCATTTTCTTCTGCTGCGTCTACCGCCGTATAGGCAGCACAATTAATAACGGTATCTATTTTATTTTTTGCAATAAAAATATCTAATTCACTGCTGTTACAAATATCCAATGCTGGCAAATCCATAAAAAAGAAACAAAAGCTTTTATAGCTTGCTGCAACGTCTTTTATTTCTGAGCCCAACTGCCCATTAGATCCTGTAACTAGTATGTTCATGTCTTTAAAAATTAAAAGGGGAATCTAAATCTTTAAAAGACGGTAACTCTTTATCTTTTTCTGATAATTGAACTTCCTCTTGAGGTAAACCCCAATCGATCTGCAAGGCTTCATCATCAAAACGAATTCCGGCATCATATTCAGGCGCATATCGATTGTCTACTTTATAGGTAATCACAGCAGATTCACTTAACACAGAAAATCCGTGTGCAAAACCTTTAGGAACAAATACTTGTTTTTTATTTTCGCCCGATAATTCTATCGCTATGTGCTTTCCATACGTAGGGGAACCCTTTCTAATATCTACAGCAACATCTAGCACTCGCCCTTCTATACAACGCACCAACTTGGCTTGATTAAATGGAGGTTTCTGAAAATGCAATCCTCTTAAAACCCCTCTAGAGGACTTAGATTCATTGTCCTGTACAAATTCCACAGGCCCTATATTTTCTTGAAACTTTTCTAGATTAAAAGACTCTAAAAAATAACCTCTTTCATCCTCAAAAACGGAAGGTTCTATCACATAAAGGTCTTGTATTTCTGTTTTATAATATTTCATTATTCTATTTCTCATTTTAATAGATATTGACCATATCCATTTTTCTTTAAGTGGTTCTGCCAATTTCTTTACTTGCTTGCGTCTATGTATTTCATTCGATAAGCAATTTCTTCTAAACAAGCTACTTTTAATCCTTGACGTTTTTCAATGGTTTCTATAAAGTTCCCTGCTTCCATTAAAGAATCGTGTGTACCTGTATCTAACCAAGTAAAACCTCTACCTAAAAGTTGCACTCTTAAATTATTACTTTTTAAATAAGCTTGATTTATATCTGTTATTTCTAACTCTCCTCTTTGAGAAGGTGTAATCTTCTTTGCTATTTGAACCACTTCATTCGTGTAAAAATACAAACCAACTATTGCATAGTTAGATTTTGGTCTTGCTAGGTTTTTCTTCTATAGAGACCACTATGCCATTACTATCGAACTCGGCTACACCATATCTTTCTGGATCATTTACATAATACCCAAACACAGTAGACTTGCCTTTTTTAATATTTTCTTTTGCATTTTGCAAGGTTTCAGAAAAACCTTGGCCGTAAAATATATTATCTCCTAAAATTAAACAAACAGCAGCATTGCCAATAAAATCGGCTCCTATAATAAAAGCCTGCGCCACGCCCTCGGGCCTTGCTTGTTCTTTATATGTTAACTGTATTCCCAAATCTTCTCCAGTACCTAAAAGTTTTTCAAAATTTGGCAAATCTTCTGGTGTAGAAATAATTAAAATTTCTTTAATACCCGCCAACATCAGTACTGACAATGGATAATAAATCATGGGTTTGTCATATACTGGTAATAGTTGCTTTGACACCCCTTTGGTTAAAGGATATAATCGCGTTCCGCTGCCACCTGCTAAAATTATTCCTTTCATTACGATAGTATTAAGGTATTACTTCCTAGAAAAAAGACTTTATCTAGTTCCATCAAATGTAAACTAACTCAAAACAAAAAACAAACACAATGCATCGAATTCATACCTAACTTCATTTTTAGATGTTCTAAAAAGAAACGCCTGTGCTCTAATTTAAAAAGAATAGAAATACTTAAGTGACTATTAAATGGTTCTACGTTTAGAAAAATAACATAATAAATTTCTATTTTGAATTCCAAATATTAGTAAGAATTTAGTTCTTTTAAAGCGATAGTTTTAATGACTACAGTCCGTAGTCTTTTCAAAAATAAATCAATTTAACTCCTTTATAATGTGATATTTAACTTTTATATTTTAAATAAATAACGTATATTTAAGTAGAATAACTTGTTATAATTTAGCTCATATTTTGTTAAATTATAAATATATACAAGTTATATTCATGTTAAATAATTAAAATAACATACGTTATATGCACGTTAATTTCTATAAAAAACCACAAATAAAGACACATAAGACACCCATAAAAGTAGAAAAATCTGTCTTATTTTTAGACTATTTAGAACATTTTATTTCCAATTCTGCCACAAAAAGAGTTCAAGGATATGGAACGGTGGGTTTGGCACATAATACAATTCGGACTTATAAATCTTTGTTTCGGATTGTAAAAGCCTATGAATTTGAGAAATCAGAGAAATTGTATTTGAACTCTATTGATAAATATACCGCCGAATCTTTTACCCGTTTTCTAAAAATTGAGCAGCAGTATAGTGATAATTACTGCGGTCAGCTCTTAAAATTATTGAAGATTATTCTGCGTGATGCTGAGAAAAGTGGCTTGGAAGTGCACCCCTATTCCAATTATATTGAGTCTTTTAAACAGAAAAGTTCCGATCGAATTCTTCATATTTTAAATCCACAGAGATAAAAGCATTAAAGGAATTACAGCATATCCCTGAAGCATATACAGATAGTTATAATTGGTTATTAATTGGTTTGTGTATCGGGCAGCGAGTCTCAGATTTATTAAAGTTGAGCCCGAATAATCTTAGAAAAGCACCTACTGGATTGTATATAGATATCTTACAACAGAAAACAAAGAAGGCGGTGACTGTTGGTGTGGCAGATCCTTTAGTTATTGAAATATTAGAGAATGAATTTCCAAGAAGAGTTTCTCAAGTAGTGTTTAATAAACAGATTAAAGCACTTTGCAGAATGGCGGGAATAGAAGGATTGGTGAGTGGGTTTAAGAACAACCCAAAGACTAGAAGAAAGGAAATTGTAAATGCCCCGAAGTATGAGTTTGTGACCTCACATATTATGAGGCGTTCTTTTGCGTCTAATTATTATGGTAAAATTGAAACGCCGCTGCTTATGAATATTACTGGGCATTCTAAAGAGAGTACTTTTCTGACTTATATTGGGACGCATCAAAATAAAGATGCACTGGCAGATTTATTTATGCAACAGGCGGGAGTTATTTGGTAATGTTACTTTTTTATTCCTAACTGAATTATTTTTCTTTGTACCAATTTTTATCAGTTAATCTTTTAAATAACCAAACTCGATACTCTTTGTATATGATGGACTTATAAATAATGTTTAATCTAGATTTTATAAATAGATAAGTCTTAATGCGTTTGTGTCGTCTTTTTGTTGTTTTCGTGTTGGTAAACTGACTATTAAAAACACTTAAATAGGAAGCTGCTTTTTTGTTTTGTTGTATTCTAAACTATCTACTTTATTAAAAACTTCATAACAAGCTGCTAAAAAACAATTCAAAGGATTGGTTAGTTTGTCTAATGTATTTACCGCAGCCTTTGCATTCGTTTTTTTAGACAATAAAAAAACATCATAGGCATTTCTTAAAGCCATTGTTTTATAATAAAAACCACTGTCGTTTATTTGATTGGCAATAATGGATAAATTTAATTTGTTTGCATAACTTAAAACAGCAACTCATTTATAATCTGACTGTCTTTCTCTACAAAACTATAATTAAATTCGTTAGTATATTTTTCTATTAAAAGTTCTTTATGAATTTCTATAGCTGCAATGTTATTCTCTTTTTGAAGTCTTCTGTAATGTTTATTCTCAGGAAAATAATATTTTCTTTTTACTTCAGAATACCCAAACTCTCTTAAAATAGTAATCGCTTTTGGATAGTCTTCTTTTGAGAAAATAAAATCAATATCCCCAACCATTCGTTCGGCAATATCATCATAGATTCCTGCTAATAAGATTACCCGTTCCTTTTAAAAATATAGGTGTAATATTATTTGCTAATAATAGCTGTTTAATTCTTTTGCTTGTGAAATTATTTGTTTATTCCGCTCCCTGTTTATATCGGTAATATGCTCCATGTAGCTCACCAACTCTTGAGGTAAATACTGTAAGAAATCTGCACTTTTAAATTACAATACAATGCCGGAAACACATAA
The DNA here is from genome assembly GCA_905181765.1 of Flavobacteriales bacterium UBA6772. Taxonomy (GTDB): domain Bacteria; phylum Bacteroidota; class Bacteroidia; order Flavobacteriales; family Flavobacteriaceae; genus Polaribacter. The sequence goes on from CAJIYW010000006.1 coordinate 255,845, forward strand.
TGGGCTGTACTCACTTTTACAACAGCATCCCAGTCTATAGACGTTGATTTTAATTGCTTTTCTATTTCTTGTCTATTTTTTTCTTCCAAAGAAATAGTCAAACATTTTGCAATAAAATAAAGGTTTCTTTATAATTCAATTGATGATTTTTTTAATCCAAAGATATTATTTGGTTGGATCTGGATCTTGATTGAAGTGATCTTCATTTTTCTCTTTTAATTGTTCTAGGGTGAATTTGTCTCGTACAGACTTTGTTTTTGGGAAGATATAATTAGACAGGGTTACAAAAACTTTTACCCGTTCTGTTTTTGTAAGCTTTTCTTGGTTTATAAGCAGATCATCCAACACTTTTTCATAGAGCATTTCCATCTTTTCCTTGATGGAAGGTCCTTCTTTTTTTGCAGGACCTCTTTTGGATTTTTTTCCTGCTTTCTTTGCTGAATTTGGATCGAATGGCATAGTTTATATTTTTAAAAACTTCGTTTAGGTAAATCTTTAAACCATTTTTCATAAAGTTTAGAAGTGGGCACTAAAATTACCCAAGCAGTCATGAAGATTAATTGTAAATCTAATAAAAAAGAATTGTTTGATTGATACCACATTTCCAATTCACCTTTATAAGGTGCTATAATACGTTTGTAAAACTCATGTGGATCTTCATCTTTAACAGCTGAAATAATTGATTCCTCATCTCTAAAAATAATAGAACCAATTCCAGTAAGACCTGGCTTTACATTGTATATTTTCGATTGTACATCTTCATTATATGCAGAAAATGTTTTTGTTACTAATGGTCTAGGACCTACCAAACTAATATCTCCTTTTAAAATATTAATAATTTGCGGGAGTTCATTGATCTTTGTTTTTCTTAAAAAGGATCCAATTTTTGTAACTCTGGGATCATTTTGAAGCGTAATACTTCCTGTACCTATATTCATAGAGTTTTTAAGCATTGTTGCAAATTTCCATATTTGAAATCTTGAATTATAAATTCCATAACGTTCTTGAAAATAGAAAACTTCTCCTTCAGCAGAAAGTCTAAGAATTATAATAATGGGAATAAAAACAGGTAAAAGAATAATTAGTGAAATAAGACTAACTATAATATCTAATAAGCGTTTAAAAAAGTTGTACATAATTTACATTTTTTGATCTAAATGTTTACCAGTTTCAATGTGCATAAAATCTGGAACATATTTTTTAATAATAGTTACAATATCTGACTTTTGAGAATTTGGATTATTAAATACACTTTCAAAATCAGCTTCTACATCTTCAAAAGATATTTTAATATCTGGAGTATTTATGAATCCTAAAGAATCATATTTATTAATTTCATAATCTTCTTCTTCAGTAAAGAACTCTTCATATGTTTTTTCTCCTGAAGTATCTGTCTTGAAAAAATAAATTGGATATTTTGTAGGATACTTATCAAAATCAAATTCTTTAGCTTCTTTTTCTGATTGAACTAATTCAGGTTCAAATCCGTTCTCCTTTAAAAAATCTAAAGCAATTTCTTTAAAATAAATTTGATCTTTATGAAAATCTAATTTTGGAAAGAAAATATTTCCTGTATCTCCTAAAAATGTAGCTAATAAACATATTTGACCTGATTGTTCTGGAGTTACAAAAAAACGTTTAATATCTGACGGACAAGAAAGTGGTTGTTTTTTATTAATCTATAAATAAATCCATCTAATAAACTTCCATTAGAAAAAGCGACATTGGCAAATCGAGCAGTTGAAACTCTAAAATTATTTTTCTTTGATAAGAATCAATTTTTCCATTAAGCTTTTTGAGGCTCCCATAATATTTACTGGATTCGCAGCTTTATCAGTAGAAACACTAAAAAATATTTTGGTGGATTTAGCTCGCATAAATTTAAAAGTTTGATTGCTCCATAAACATTATTTTTAATTAAAGCTTCAACAGAAATTTTATCTTTTTCAGAACGTACATGTTTATGAGCTGAAAAATTTGCAACAACTTGCCAAGTATCAGAATTGAAAATTTTATCAAAGTATCACTTAATAAATTTACTGGATAGTAATGTATTCTGGATTATAATCTAATAAATTAGAGCTTCTAAGATCTCTAGTTAATTCAGTTAAACCATTTTCATTAATATCTACAACTGTTATTTTTGAGGGTTTATATTTTAATATTTGTTTGATATAACTAGAACCTATTGTTCCAGCGCCTCCTATCACTAAAACTTTACCGACTCTAACTATCTTCTCTTTTAATAAATTGTGATGATTAGAAATACTTTTATTAAAGCTTATTTTTTGCGGTATTTATTTGGGTGTAATTCATTCTTATGTTTTTTGATTGCGAATAGATTTTGTCAGTTGAATACACGTTATTACAAAAAACGTTTTGGAAGATATTATCTCATCTGAAGTTTATTTTCAATATAATTCCACAAGTTTGATTCTCATTTCTAAGAGCTTCGAAATGTGTTTTTATAGACTCTTAAACAGTTATCAATGAATTAATTTTTAATTTTTCTTTTAGAAAATTATTAATTTTAGTAGGTTTTTCCTTTTAAAATTCCTTTTTCATAATTATCAGCATATGATTCCGTGTATAGTTCTATTCTATCAGCCCCTACTTCTTTTGCTCCTTCAATAAATTTAAGGTCAGGGTCTACAAAAATCGAGGTTCTTATTCCGTTACTTTTAAAATCAGAAATAACATCTTTTAAAAAATCTTTATTTTTAATAGTATCCCAACCTGAATTTGAAGTAATAGCATCTACAGTATCGGGAACAAGTGTAACTTGGGTTGGCTTAATATTACAGACCAAATCGATAAAT
>CAJIYW010000007.1 GCA_905181765.1 Flavobacteriales bacterium UBA6772
AAATTCTAATCAAATACAAAAAGGAATTACCTTTGTAGCATGACACATAAAGCTGGTTTTGTAAATATTATAGGAAATCCTAACGTAGGTAAATCTACATTAATGAATGCTTTGGTAGGTGAAAAGCTATCTATCATTACTGCGAAAGCCCAAACTACCAGGCACCGTATTTTAGGAATTGTCAATGAAGACGATTATCAGATTGTGTTTTCTGATACTCCAGGAATCATAAAACCAGCCTATGAATTGCAATCTTCTATGATGGATTTTGTGAAATCTGCTTTTGAAGATGCCGATATTTTAATCTACATGGTAGAAGTTGGTGAAAAGGAATTGAAAAATGAGGCATTCTTCCATAGAATAATTCACAGTAAAATTCCTGTAATGTTGCTTTTAAACAAGATTGATAAATCTTCTCAAGATGAAGTAGAAGAAAAAATACAATATTGGAAAGACAAAGTACCCAATGCCGAAGTATTTGTAATTTCTGCGTTAGAGAAATTTAATGTAGCAGCAGTATCAGATAAAATAAAAGAATTATTACCAGAAGGGCCTGCCTTTTATCCGAAAGATCAATTAACGGATAAACCAGAGCGCTTTTTTGTAAATGAAAAAATTAGAGAAAAAATTCTAATTCATTATAAGAAAGAGATTCCGTACTCTGTAGAAGTAGAAACAGAAGAGTTTACAGAAGAAGAAACCATTGTTAGAATACGCTCTATAATTATGGTAGAAAGAGAAACGCAAAAAGGAATTATTATAGGTCATAAAGGTGCAGCCCTAAAAAGAGTGGGCGCAGAAGCAAGAAAAGATTTAGAAAAATTCTTTGAGAAAAAAGTGTACATAGAACTGTATGTAAAAGTAAATAAAAACTGGCGTAGTGACAAAATTCAGCTGAAACGTTTTGGTTATAATCAGAAATAAATACAGTCATTTATTCTGCTTAATTTTAGATACATCTCCTTAATTTTAAAGAAGAAAAAACAGTAAATAATTTGAATGATTTTAGTTTTTTAAAGACTTCATTTTTTAGCGTCTTTCTTAAAAGCTTAAATCGTACCTTTGCAAAAAATTTGAACACAAATGAATAGTATTGTTGCCATCGTAGGAAGACCAAATGTAGGAAAGTCGACACTTTTTAATAGATTGGTGCAGAGAAGAGATGCTATTGTAGATTCTGTTAGTGGGGTTACAAGAGATAGGCATTATGGGAAATCTGACTGGAATGGAAAAGAATTTTCTGTCATAGACACAGGTGGTTACATTATTGGTTCTGATGATATTTTTGAAGAAGAAATTAGAAAACAAGTTAAACTAGCAATTGAAGAGGCAGATATTATTGTGTTTGTTGTTGATGTGGAAGAAGGTATTACACCTATGGATGCTGAAGTTGCTAAGATTTTACGAAAAGTAAAAAAGCCAATTTTTGTTACTGTTAATAAAGTTGATAACGCAATGCGAGATGCAGATGCTGTAGAATTTTATAACTTAGGCTTGGGTGGTTACCATACCATCTCTTCTATTAATGGAAGTGGAACTGGAGATTTATTAGATGATATTGCGCTAAAGATGCCAGCGCCTGAAGCCGTAGATTTAGAAAAAGTAGACTTACCAAGATTTGCTGTTGTAGGAAGACCAAACGCAGGTAAATCTTCTTTTATAAACGCTTTAATTGGTAAAGAAAGAAATATTGTAACAGATATTGCAGGTACAACAAGAGATTCTATTGATACAAAATACAACCGTTTCGGATTCGACTTTAACCTCGTAGATACTGCAGGAATTAGAAAAAAATCGAAAGTAAAAGAAGATTTAGAATTTTACTCTGTAATGCGTGCAGTGCGTTCTATAGAATATGCAGATGTTATTATTTTAGTAGTAGATGCAACTCGTGGTTTTGAAGGCCAAGATCAAAGCATCTTTTGGCTGGCAGAAAAAAATAGAAAAGGAGTTGTTGTCTTAATAAATAAATGGGATTTAGTAGAGAAGGAAACCAATACTATGCGTGATTTTGAAGCCATGGTTAGAAAACAAATTGAGCCTTTTACAGATGTGCCAATTGTATTTACTTCTGTATTAACAAAACAACGAATTTTTAAAGCTATTGAAACTGCAGTAGAAGTTTTTGAAAGAAGAAAATTCAAAATATCTACCAGCAAGCTGAATGATGCAATGTTAGAAATTGTAAAAAGCTATCCGCCACCGGCTACAAAAGGAAAGTTTGTTAAAATTAAATATTGCATGCAACTACCTACACTTACACCTCAGTTTGCATTTTTCTGTAATTTACCGCAATATGTAAGAGACCCTTACAAACGTTTCTTAGAAAACAAACTAAGAGATATGTACGATTTTTCTGGTGTACCAATTACCATCTATTTTAGACAGAAATAAAAGTAAAGTAATAATAGAATTATAATAACATGCGCAATATTTAAAATATTGTGCATTTTTTTATTTAAAATTTTTCGTAAATTTAGATATTGAATTCTTTTCAAATAAAATAGATTTATTTGTAAGTTGAAATCTCTAGTTTCGTCAAAATAAAAGAGGATAACAATTATAAAAAAGAAAATAACTAGCATGCTTACTTGGAAAGAAATTATACATTTTGCTACAAAAGGAAATCCAACTCCAACTAAAAGAGTTGAAAAAACAGCAACCGAATGGCAAGCCCTTTTAGCCCCAGAACAATACAGAGTTACCAGACAAAAAGGTACAGAGCGTCCACACACAGGAGATTTATGCTCTATTTATGATGCAGGTAAATACAACTGTATTTGTTGCAATACACCCCTATTTGATGCTGCAATAAAATTTGATTCTAATTCTGGATGGCCAAGTTTTACGCAACCTATTCAAGAAAACGCCATTAAATATCATAGAGATGTTTCTTTTGGAATGGTTAGAGTTGAAGCACTATGCAATACTTGTGATGCGCATTTAGGTCATGTTTTTCCTGACGGACCAGTACCTAGTGGATTGCGTTATTGTATGAATTCTGCAGCAATGCGATTAGAAAAAAAATAAAGTAAACAATCATAAAAAATTATTGCCGGTATGTAAGATATGGTCTCTTTTAATTAGAGCCTATTTCATATCTATTATTAGCAATAACAGCGATATAAAATGAATGAAAATTTACAAATAGCCACTTTAGGAGGTGGATGTTTTTGGTGTACAGAAGCTGTATTTCAAGAAGTAAAAGGGGTAGAAAAAGTGATTTCTGGATATGCTGGAGGAAATGTTCCAGGAGAACCAACATATAGAGAAATATGTTCTGGATTAACAGGACATGCAGAAGTAATTCAAATTACTTTTAATGCAAATATTATTTCGTATCAAGATATTATAGTCATTTTTATGACTACACATGATCCTACAACTTTAAACCAACAAGGCGCAGATAGAGGCACGCAATACAGGTCTGTAATTTATTATCATAACGATGTACAACAGAAAATAGCAGCAGCAGTTTTAAATCAAATTCAAGACTACTATGAAGGCAAGATAGTAACAGAATTAAGTGTTTTACCGCCATTTTATGCAGCAACGCAAGAACATCAAGATTTTTATAAAAATAATAACGGCCAAGGTTATTGTACCTATGTGATTGAACCGAAGTTAGCGAAACTGCGAAAAATGCATGCAGAGAAACTAAAATAGCGCATCACAAAAATTAAAAGGGTTTAGCGCTACCAACTAAAAAAAATCTAAACCCTTAGAAAATAAAAATACAATTATTTGGTACAAAAAAATGCCATAAGACAGCCTACTATAAAGTCTTTTTAGAAACACGTAACTTACATTATGTATTTCTAGATGTTGAAAATAACGAAGAGAATGACACCAAATTACGTAACTTGTATGAAAATAAAAAACTAAATTTCCCTACGATTACTATTGACAATAAAAAATTAAGAAATCCTTCTGATAGCGCACTTCAAAAATGGATTGACAAAACAAAGCGTTAAAACCCTTTGAAAATTTAAAAAAATTCGAATTTGAAATTAAATATAAAAAATACTTTAACTACAGAATTGCCAGCAGATGTTGTTAAAGAAAATACAAGGAGACAAGTAGAAAACGCAGCTTTTTCTTATGTTTTACCAAAGAAAACTGCCAAGCCAGAAATCCTACATGTTTCTAAAGAAATGGCTTCGGAATTGGGGATTTCTAATACTGAAACTAAAACAGATTTTTTTAAAAATATAGTTACAGGTAATGATATATACCCAAATACAACACCGTATGCTATGTGCTATGCTGGGCATCAATTTGGCAATTGGGCAGGACAATTAGGAGATGGACGCGCTATTAATTTATTTGAAGTTGAGTATCAAAATAAAAACTGGAAAGTCCAATTAAAAGGTGCCGGCGAAACACCTTATTCTAGAACTGCAGATGGTTTAGCCGTTTTACGCTCTTCTGTTAGAGAGTATTTGTGTAGTGAAGCTATGTTTTACCTGGGCGTGCCAACCACCAGAGCTCTATCTTTAAGCTTATCTGGTGATGCTGTTTTACGTGATGTTTTATATGATGGGAATCCAGCATATGAAAAAGGTGCTATTGTTGCTAGAATTTCACCTTCTTTTTTACGTTTTGGTAGTTTTGAAATTTTTACAGCGAGAGATGATTTGAAAAATTTAAAGGTCTTGGTAGATTATACAATTAAACATCATTTTCCGCATTTAGGAGCTCCCTCAAAAGAAAATTATATTGCCTTTTTTAAGGAAGTTACAGAACGTACTTTAAAAATGATTATTGACTGGCAACGTGTTGGTTTTGTGCACGGAGTTATGAATACAGACAACATGTCTATTTTAGGTTTAACCATAGATTTTGGGCCGTATGGTTGGTTAGAGGGTTTTGATTTTGGGTGGACACCAAATACCACAGATCGTCAACACAAACGATATCGATATGGAAATCAACCAAATATGGGTTTATGGAATTTGTATCAACTGGCAAATGCTTTATATCCAATCATAGAAGATGTAACCCCATTAGAGACTATTTTAAAACAGTATACAACAGATTTTGAGCAACAATCTTTAACCATGATGAAATCTAAGTTGGGGTTATCTATTAGCGATGCAGATGACTTACAATTGATTCAGCGTTTAGAAGATAATTTACAATTGGTAGAAACAGACATGACTATTTTCTTTAGAAAACTAAGTGATTTTACGGATGCAGAATCTAGCTTACTATTGATAGAAAAAGCATTTTATGACTTCGAAAATATTTCTAATGAAGTGAAAGATACTTGGAATTTATGGTTTAAAAAATATGCAAATAGACTTCAGAAAGAATTAATATCGTCAGAAGAAAGAAAACAAAAAATGGATGCTGTAAACCCTAAGTATGTGCTAAGAAACTACATGTCTCAAATGGCAATTGACGAGGCAGATAAAGGAAATTACACTTTAATTGATGAATTATTTCAACTCTTAAAAAAACCATATGAAACACAACCAGAGCAAGAAAAATGGTTTTCAAAAAGACCAGAATGGGCAAGAAATAAAGTAGGGTGTTCTATGTTATCTTGTAGTTCTTAAAATAAAAAAATATGAAATTAGGATTAGGAACTGCTGCACTAGGAAGACCCCAATACATAAATATTCGTACAAAAAATATCCAAAAGACCGATCTAGCTACCTTTCGAAAGCATAGTTTTTCCGTCTTAGAAGAAGCATATGCTTTAGGTATGCGTTATTTTGATACGGCTCCTGGCTATGGCCTCGCAGAAGCACTTGTATTAGAATGGTTACAAACAAAAAATGACCCCACCATTGAAATTGCTACAAAATGGGGGTATACCTATACCGCAAACTTTGACAAAAACGCTATTATTCACGAAGTGAAAGAACACAGTTTAGCAAAATTAAATGCACAATGGAATTTTTCTAAACAACTACTCCCCTATTTAAAAGTATATCAAATTCATTCGGCAACTATAGAAACTGGTGTTTTAGAAAATTCCAAAGTTTTAGAACGATTGGCGTCACTAAAAAAAGAACATAATTTAAAAATAGGATTGACTACAACAGGCACAAATCAAGCAGAGGTAATTAAAAAAGCGTTAAACATAACGGTTGATGGTGCTTCTCTTTTTGATTTATTTCAAGTAACTTATAATTTCTTAGATCAAAGTTTACTTGAGATTTTAGAAGAACTAATACATGAAAATAAATCAATTGTAATTAAAGAAGCTTTGGCAAATGGTAGGGTTTTTAGAAACGAATCCTATCCACATTATAATAAAATGTATGAAGTTTTAGAAGGTATATCAAAAAAGCACAACGTTGGCGTAGATGCAATTTCATTGAAATATTGCGAACAAACCGTACCTAATAGTATTGTTTTAAGCGGAGCAAGCACCAACGCACAGTTAAAACAAAATTTACAATTGAATACTTTTTCACTCTCTAATAATGAAATTGAACTCCTAAATTCATTTAAAATAACTCCGGAGTTTTATTGGAAAGAACGCAAACAATTAATTTGGAACTAGCTTTATTAATAACACACTTTAACCAGTAAAGTCTCTAGTATTATTCCGACTACTTAAAAAAACAAACAATTATGAGCCTAATACAAAGTTTAAAAAAATATTTTACCGCAAAAGATACCGGAAATACAAACGAAAATGCACCGGAAGGAATTTGTCCAAATTGTTGGGGTAAATAAGAATGGGAAGGAGATTTCTACAAGCTAAATAAAGGAAGTAAATTGGTCGGAAATGACCAAACTTATAATAGTTTTATTAAAAAAATTGTAGAGAGTAATATCAGTGGAATGGTTATAAATGAAGATAACTATGAATGTGAAACTTGTAAAATAAATCATAAATAAGAATGTAAAAAATCTTACATTTAAATAAATTATTTTCATCAATGATTCATGAACTCAAAGAAATTATTAAGCAGGCTTTAATCAATCAACAAAAAGGATTGAAAAACGTGCTAGCAACTGTAGTTTTTCTAGAAGGTTCTTCTTATAGAAAGCCTGGAGTTAGAATGTTAATTTCTGAAGATTTGAGTTCTGTTGGTGCCGTTAGTGGTGGCTGTGTAGAGAAAGAAATTATACATAGAGCAACTACGGTTTTTAGAGACAACAAGCCCAAAGTAATTACATACGATGGTAGATATAAGTTAGGTTGTGAAGGTATTTTATATATTTTAATCGAGCCTTTTTTTGTTACTAACCAATTTATATCTGCTTTTTCTGAAACAAATTCTAAAAGAGAGTCTTTACAATTAACCAGTTATTTCAAAAAAGAAAATGAAGTTTTTGGTGAATTTGGTACAAGTGTAACTTTTAAAAATAAGCAACAATTTGCATTTACAAAAACAGTTATAACCAAAAGTGATGTTGCTGTTTATAACCAGGTATTACAACCTGCTTTTAAATTAATTATTATTGGGGGCGAGCACGATGCAGTTAAATTATGCAAAACAGCATCTACATTAGGCTGGGAGGTTGAAATAATTACTTCTATAAAAGATAGCAAACAACTTACCGATTTCCCAGGAGCGAATAAAGTAATTAGCGAGAGTCCTGAAACTATTAAATTCAACAATATCAACGATAATTGTGCGCTTGTACTTATGAATCATAGTTATGTGCAAGATTTAAAATATGTGATTGCACTTGCCAAGCAGCAACCAAGATATATTGGAATTTTAGGTGCACCAAGCAAAAGAGAACGTTTATTTAATGAACTCCTTGAATATGAACCAGAAACTACAGAAGCATTTTTAGATTCAATTTATACGCCAGCCGGATTGCATATTGGTGCACAAACACCAGAAGAAATTGGGGTTTCTATTATTGCAGAAATTCTTGCAGTAATTAGAGCAAAAGAACCCTTTTCTTTAAGGAAATTAGAAGGAAAAATACATAAATAAACATTGATAAATATTGCGATTTTAGTTTTAGCTGCGGGAGAATCTTCTAGGATGAAGACACCAAAACAATTGGTTAAAATTGGAGTTAATTTCTTATTAGAAACTGTTTTATCTAAAGCAAAAGCTATCAATGTAAATCATGTGTACTGTGTTTTAGGTGCAAACGATGTTTTAATTCGGAGAGAAATTTCATCTGCAAATACTCACTTTATTCACAATACTAATTTCAAGGAAGGATTAAGTAGCAGCATTGCTTATGGAATAGCTCATTTAAAAACCACAACAAATAGCTATGATGCAATTCTAGTACTTTTAGGAGATCAGCCAGCAATAGAAAAAACATATTTAAATGAAATGATTGCACTATTCAATAAAGATCAATCAAAAATTATAGCTTCAAATTATGGTGAGAAATTAGGCGTTCCTGCCATATTTCCAAATAGCTATTTTAGTAAATTACAAAAAATGTCCGGAGACTTTGGTGCTAAAGATCTTTTAAACAATAACAGCAACGTCATTCATCTAAACAAGCAAACCAACTTCATAGACATAGATACAGCAGAAGACTTGCAAAATTTTAAACAAACGCTTTTAAGATAACAATCTGAAAATCTTCTTTTAAAGAGAAGTACCTCCATCCAGTGTAATCGTTTGACCTGTAATAAATTTTGTGTTGTCAGAGGCAAGCCAAACAACTGCATCTGCAATTTCTTCTGCTTTCCCAAAACGCTTCATAGGAATAACACTTTTTAAAATGGCATCCATCTCAGGCTTGGCAGCTAGCAGTTGATCAAGCAAGGCAGACTCCGTGTAGCCCGGGCAAACTGCATTTACTCTAATATTTTTTGTAGCATACTCCATTGCGGCAGATTTTGTCATTCCTACCACTGCAAATTTACTAGCACTGTAACTTATATTGTTGGGTGAAGCCTTTAAACCTGCTAAAGAAGCAATATTTACAATATTTCCATATCCTTGAACTAAGAACTGTTGCAATGCTACTTTCATACAATAAAAAACGCCGGTTTGATTCACAGCAACCACCATGTCCCAATCTTTTAAGCTAGATTCATGGGTTCGCAATAAGTTAGGACCAATACCTGCATTATTAACAATAACATCTAAGCGGTCATATTTCTGCACGGTTGAATGAATCAGCTGCTCTACTTCTTCAAAATTAACAACATTGCATTTATTTGCAGAAGCAACGCCCCCATTCGCAGTTATTTCAGAAACAACTTTTTCAGCACTTTCGATATTCATATCAGAAACAACAACAGTAGCTCCTTGGTTTGCTAAATGTATTGAAGTTGCCTTTCCAATCCCAGAACCTGCTCCCGTAACGATTACTATTTTGTTTTTCACATTCATTAGTCTATAGATTTTGTTTTTATGGCTTTTAACGCCAATTTACAACATAATTCTGCAGCTTTGTTTAAAGTAGCAAAGCGTGGATCTGTTGTAAAGCCTTTTGTATATCGATAATAAATTTGTTGTGCAATTACAGCAATTTTAAACAAGCCAAACACATAATAAAATACCAAATGGTCTACATTTCTGCCAGATTTCTGAGCATACATTTGAGCAATTTCACTCCGTACTGGATTACCTTCAAAAATGGTTGGAGACGGAATCCCTTGTTTTACAAACTCATGATCGGTGGCTACTGTCCAGTAGCCAAGTGAAGTTCCTAGATCCATCAGCGGATCTCCTAAGGTCGCCATTTCCCAGTCTAAAACCGCTGCAACCTCCTTCCACGAGTCGTCTTTAAAAACAATATTATCGTATTTATAGTCATTGTGAATTAAACAATGTTGAGACTCTTTAGGCTGATGTAGCTCCATCCATTCCATGACCAATGCTGCTTCAGGATATGCAGTTGTTTTCACTTTTAAAAACTGTTTTCCCCAATTGGCAACCTGCCTTGAAACATATCCTTCCGGTTTTCCTAAACTTTCTAAGCCTACTTCCTTATAATCTACAGCATGCAACTGAGTCATTGTTTCCAACCAAGAATTAGCAACAGTAGTATATTCAACCGATGAAAGGTTTCTTTGTTTTGCTTCTTTATAATTTAAGATGATTCCGTCTACTTTTTCCATGATGTAAAAATCACTTCCTAAGATAGCAGTGTCTTCTGAAAAAGAAAACATCTTTGGTACTTTAGGAAAAGCGGCGCGCACACCACTTTGAACTTTAAATTCACGGTGCATGTCATGCCCTCGTTTAATGGCACCAATTGGTGGTTTCCTTAGCACGAATTCTTTATTTTCGAATGCCAATAAGTAGGTTAAATTGGAATATCCATGAGTAAACTGAGTAACCCATAATGGACTCTCCAGGGAATTTAACAAGTCGTTTTCTTGAAGATATTTCTTTAATAAAACTTCATTTAATTCCTCCCCTTTGCGTACTTTTTGGTTGCTCATTGCTTATTTCCATATTTTTTTATACAACTTTTACCTAATTGATACATGTGCACTTCGTCTGGTCCATCTGCCAAACGCAATATTCTTGCTAGCGCAAAATAATGTGGCAAATAGGTATCTGGACCGACTCCTTTTCCTCCTAAAATTTGCATTGCGCGATCAATCACTTTTTGAGCCATCTTTGGTGCAATAATTTTTATCATTGCAATGATGTCTTTTGCTTCTTTATTTCCTGCTTTGTCCATTTTATCGGCTGCAGAGAGTGTTAATAGGCGAGCTTGCTCAATTTCACATTGCGACTTTGCAATTTCATGACGAATACTACTGTACTCATGAAACTTCTTTCCAAAAGTAGCCCGCTCCAAAGTTCTTTGTGACATCAATTCTAAGGCATATTGCGCCATGCCCACTAAGCGCATACAGTGGTGTATTCTCCCAGGGCCTAAACGACCTTGGGCAATTTCAAAACCTCTGCCTTCTCCCAAAATTAAATTTGCCTTTGGTACCCGCACATTTTTTAAAATAATTTCAGCGTGCCCTTCGGGAGAATCATAATAACCAAAAACTGAAAGTGGTCGAACTACTTCTAGTCCAGGAGCGTTCATTGGAACTAAAACCATACTTTGCTGCTGGTGTCTTGCAGCATTGGGATCCGATTTACCCATCACAATTGCCACTTTACAATTTGGGTCCATTGCTCCTGAAGACCACCATTTTCTTCCATTAATCACATATTCATCACCCTCTAAAACAATAGAAGTTTCAATATTGGTAGCATCTGATGAAGCAACTTCTGGTTCTGTCATTAAAAACGCAGAACGTATTTCACCGTTCATCAGTGGTGTTAACCATTTTTCCTTTTGTGCTTTATCCCCGTATTTGGCCAACACCTCCATATTCCCGGTGTCAGGGGCAGCACAATTAAAAATTTCTGAAACCCATATCTTACGCCCCATAATCTCTGCTAAAGGCGCATATTCTAAATTGCTTAACCCTGGACTTAAATCTCCATAATCCTTTGGTAAAAATAAGTTCCACAAACCGGCATCTTTTGCTTTTTGCTTTAGTACTTCTATTTTTGGAAAGCGAGTCCAATTATTTTTAGTAGCACTTTGAAAAGTGATATATTCCTGCTCTATAGGAACTACATGAGCTTCAATGAAAGAGATTAGCCGCTGTTGTAGTTCTTTTGATTTTTCTGAGTATTCGAAGTTCATGCACTATGTATTAAAGTATTATTAAAAGCAATTAAAAAGAGAAAAAAATCAACGATAAACGTTCGCAAACATGATCAAAGCTTTAGCCTGCAATCATATATCCCCCGTCTGCAGTATACACGCCTCCAGTCATATAGTTTCCCGCGTTGGAAGCAAGTAAGCATGCCAAACCAACCATTTCTTCTGGCTTTCCCATTCTTCCACTTGGAATTGATTTCTCTAACTTATGCAACATTTTTTCATTTTGCCATAAAGCTGCACTAAATTTTGTTTTAATCAGTCCTGGGCAAATTGCATTGACTTTAATACCATATGTACCCCATTCTTTGGCCTGGTTTTTTGTCAGCATTAAAATTGCGGCTTTACTTGTGCTATAAACACCCAAACCATAACCGGGAGTTAACGCTTCCACAGAGGCAATATTAATAATGCTTCCGTTTTTATTTGCCTGTAAATGTGGCAACACCAAATTAGACAGAGCCCAAGGAGCTTTGACATTGATTTCCATAATTTTATCAAAAATTACGGGATCTATTTCTTCAATTGGACTGTATACAGGATTTGTTGCCGCATTATTTACCAAAATATCTATGCGACCAAAAGCCGCTATTGTTTTAGAAATTAACTGTTTTCGTTGGTCATCTTTTCCAATATGACAGGCAATTCCAATAGCGCTTAAGTCTTCTTTTTTAAATTCTGCTACTACAGCGTCACAGGCCTCTTGGCTGCGAGAACTAATGACAACCTGTGCCCCATTTTCTGCCAATCCTTTTGCAATAGCTTTTCCTATACCCTTGCTAGAACCCGTTATAATAGCAACTTTTCCTTCGAGATTAAATTGTTCTTTTATGGTCATTATAAGATATATTCTTTGTCTTGTTTAATTGTCAAAACCCCATCATCCATTAAAGACAGCGCCAAAGAAACTGTTTTTGGTACTTCATATTTAAAGTAGAATTTCATGGTATGAATTTTACTTTCGTAAAAATCTTGGGAATATTTTCTATCAGAATTAGCAACTTCTTTTTTTGCATCCACCGCCATTTCTAACCAAAGCCATCCAATCACAACAATACTCATGTATTCCATAAATAAATTAGCATCTGCTAAATAGCGTTCGTAATTTCCTTTCATTGCAAAAGGCATTAAATGTGCCAATACTTTTTCTGAAAGTTTTAGTTTTTCGCCTAAAACAGCAGCATATTCTTTAAGGTCATCTTCTTTTGCAGCCGCTTCAATAGTATGCATTATTTCAGTCACCAATAAGGCCAAACCTTTTCCATTTTGCATGGTCACTTTTCTCCCCAATAAATCTTGTGATTGAATTCCTGTTGTTCCTTCGTAAAGGGACGAAATTCTAATATCTCTATAATACTGTTGCAAACCAAAATCTGTACAAAAGCCGTAACCACCTAATACCTGTAAGCCATTATCTACAGATTCTGCACCCGCTTCAGATGGAAATGTTTTTACAATAGGGATGATCATCTCAAGTAACAAGTTGTACTTTTCTTTTTCTTCTTCCGAAGTTGCTGTCGTAATAATATCTTGGTATTTTGATGCTAAAAAAACCAAACTTAAAGAACCCTCTGCAATAGATTTCTGCAACAATAACATTCTTCGAACATCAGGATGTTCTATAATTAAGCTTTGTTTTTCTGTTGGGTTTTTTTTTCCAGTACTTGTTAATTTTCTTCCTTGTGGTCTTTCATTTGCATATTGCAATGAAGTTCTATAAGCGGCCATTGCAATTGCAGCAGCACCCCTACCAACGGCTATTCTTGCCCCATTCATCATTAAAAACATTTGATTTAAACCTTTGTGCTCTTCACCCACAAGCCAACCTCTACAATCATCAGTGTCACCAAAACCTAGATGTGTTGTGCAATATCCTCTTTGTCCCATTTTCTGAAAATCTGCAATGGTCATTACATCATTATACTCCAAACTCCCATCTTTTTTGAGCCTTTTTTTAGGAACAACAAAAAGTGAAATCCCTTTCGTTCCCTGAGGAGCACCTTCAATTCTTGCCAACACTAAATGCACAAAGTTATCTGCATACTGATGATCCCCACCAGAAATAAATATTTTTTGTCCACTAATTTTATAATATCCTTCGGCTGTTGGACTCGCTTTGGTTACAATATCAGACAAAGAACTTCCCGCCTGTGGTTCTGTTAAACACATTGTGCCTCCCCAAATCCCTGCAAGCATATTTGGTATATAGGTTTCTTTTAGTGTTTCGTTACCAAACTCAATAATTAACTCTGCAGCCCCCTGTGTTAAACTTGGATATCCAGGCAAATGATTGTTTGCGGCATCCATAACATACACGGCAGCTTGCAATGCAGAAAAAGGTATTTGAAGGCCACCATCTTCATAATTAAAAGAAGCTGCTATGATGCCCATTTCTCCAGATTGACGCATTACCGTCTCTACCTGTTTATGCACGATTACTTTGCCATCTTTGTGATATGCAGGAGTTTCATCCATTTCTTTAAAATAGGGGTACAATTCTCTGTCTGAAAATTCCTTAACAGAGTCTATAAAAAGATTCAATGATTCCATATCATGCTCCTGAAACCGCTCTCTTGATAATAAATTTTCTAAGCTATGAATATCATAAAGAAGGTACTTCAAAGTTTCTAGGTCTACATATTTTTTTGACATCGTATATATCTGTTTTACAATTGATTTTTAATTTTCACCAACTCTGCCTTTACCTCTTCTAGTCTGCTAATAATTTGATGATTAAAAACAGTACCATCTAAGTTCTTTTTTAATTTTTGTTTTGCACCATCTAACGTAAAACCTCTTTCTTTTACTAAGTTAAAAATAAGTTTAAAGTTTGCTATATCATCTGAAGTAAATAGGCGATTCCCTTTTGCATTTTTTTTTGGCTTTATAATATCAAATTCCTTTTCCCAAAAACGCACTAAAGAGGTATTTACATTAAAAGCTTTGGCGACTTCGCCAATTTTATAATACCTTTTTTCTGGTAAATCTACATGCATATTCTTCAGGATTCAGTAATTGGTACTCGAAAATATTTTCTTTCTTCTTATAAATAAAATAAACCTTAATCGTAAGACTGGCCTTCCTCTTCAGATGCCTTTTGCATTGCTGAAAATTGTGCTGGTGTTAAATCTCCGTAATAAAAATTAATAGGATTTAATGCTTTACCATTCTTACGAACTTCATAATGTAAATGTGCAGAAACAGATCTTCCGGTATTTCCCACGTATCCAATTAAATCTCCACGCTTTACATTCTGTCCACGTTTTGCTTTAATTTTACTCATGTGTGCATAAATTGTTGTGTATCCATAGCCATGGTTTATATAGACTACTCTGCCATAAGTTGCGCTTCTACTAGAGCGAATTACTTTACCATTTCCAGAAGCATAAATTGGTGTTCCCGTTGGTGCAGTAAAATCCATTCCTTTGTGAAATTTTCTAATTTTTAGTATCGGATGCATTCTCCATTTATAACCAGAAGCCATTCTTGTTAAATCCACCAATTTTACGGGTAATATTGCAGGAATTGCCGCTAGCATTTTCTCTTTTTCTTTTGCTAAAATTACAATTTCATCTAAAGATTTAGATTGTATAACCAATTGCTTAGATAAAATATCTATGTCTTTGGTTAATTGCTTTATCATTTTAGAATTATCGTAACCGTCTAAGCTCTTATACCTATTTACCCCACCAAAACCAGCTTTTCTTTGCTCATTTGGTATTGGATTAGCCTCAAAATACATCCTATATATATTGTTATCTCTCTCCTGCAACTGATTTAAAACAGCAGAACTCTCTGCTATTCTCTTGGAGAATAAATCTAAATTTAATTTTAAATTTTCATTTTCTCTGTTTATAGCTCTTTCATTTGGAGACATTAAAAACTGACTAAAGATTATAAAACCTATAAATGCAGTCAATAAAACTGACAAAACACCAAAAACAGTTTTCTTATAATAATCACTTTTCTTTACATCAATTTTTCTGTAAGAAAGTGTATCTGCATCGTAATAATATTTTACTTTTGCCATAGTTGTAAATGTACTATTTTTGTTTTTTAAATGAGTTTATTGAATACAACTCATTTTTAACAATAAGCCAATTTACAAAATGTTTTGCAACTACTTTTTGTAAGTTGTTTTTTTTAAGATATATTAACATAATTAACTCTCCGAAGTATCGGAAAGAAACTTTTTTTATGAAATCACAAGACATACGCGCTACGTTTTTAAATTTTTTTAAGGAAAAATCGCATTTAATTGTGCCCTCTGCTCCAATGGTTACCAAAGATGACCCAACTTTAATGTTTGTAAATTCTGGAATGGCGCCTTTTAAAGAATATTTTTTAGGAAATGGAAAACCAAAAAACAATAGAATTTCAGATTCTCAAAAATGTTTACGTGTTTCTGGGAAACATAACGATTTAGAAGAAGTTGGTTATGACACCTATCATCATACCTTATTTGAAATGTTAGGAAACTGGTCTTTTGGAGATTACTTTAAAAAAGAAGCAATTGCTTGGGCTTGGGAATTGTTAACCGAAGTTTATAAAATAGATAAAGATATATTATACGTAACCGTTTTTGAAGGTTCTGACGACGCTGATAATCTAAAAATGGATACGGAAGCATATGATTTGTGGAAACAATTTATTGCTGAAGACAGAATTTTAAAAGGAAATAAAAAGGATAATTTTTGGGAAATGGGTACTCAAGGACCTTGCGGACCTTGTTCTGAAATTCATGTAGATATTCGTTCTGCAGAAGAAAAAGCAAAAGTAGACGGTCGTACTTTAATTAATGAAGATCATCCGCACGTTGTAGAAATCTGGAACTTAGTTTTCATGCAATTTAACAGAAAAGCCAACGGAATACTGGAGGATTTACCAAACAAACATATAGACACCGGAATGGGTTTTGAGCGTTTGTGCATGGTGCTACAAAATGTTCAGTCTAATTATGATACCGACGTTTTTACACCAATTATTAGTGAGATTGGTGCAATAACGAATACAAAATATGGTAGTAATGCACAACAAGATATTGCAACTCGTATCATATCCGATCATTTAAGAGCGGTTGCTTTTTCTATTGCAGATGGTCAATTACCAAGCAATACTGGCGCTGGTTATGTAATACGTAGAATATTACGAAGAGCAATTAGATACGGATTTACATTTTTAGATAAAAAAGAACCTTTTATATATAGATTAACAGATGTATTGTGTAAAAAAATGGGCGATGCTTTTCCTGAATTAATAGCACAAAAACAACTAATTGAAAACGTAATTAGAGAAGAAGAAGCTTCTTTTTTAAGAACTTTAGATCAAGGGTTTAGTCTTATTAGATGTAATTATTTCAGCTTCTAATACTAAAGAAATTTCTGGTGAAAAAGTATTTGAATTGTATGATACTTTTGGTTTCCCAGTAGATCTAACTGCACTAATTTTATCTGAAAAAGGATATACTTTAGATGAAAAAGGGTTTCAAGAAAAACTTCAAAAACAAAAGAATAGATCCAGGGCGGCAAGCGAAAGTTCTACAGAGGATTGGACTGTCTTAGTTGACGATACTGTTGAAGAATTTATTGGTTATGATGCTTTAGATGCTCCTGTAAAATTAACAAGATACAGAAAAGTAACGTCTAAAAAAGATGGAGAAATGTATCAATTAGTTTTTAACTTAACTCCGTTTTACCCAGAAGGTGGCGGACAAGTTGGGGATAAGGGATATTTGGAAGATATACATGGAGATGTTGTTTATATTCTAGACACTAAGAAGGAAAATAATGTAATTATTCACTTTACAAAAAATTTACCAAAGCGTATAAACGGCGACTTAAAAGCTGTTGTAGATGAAAAACAACGTCATAGAACAACCTGTAACCATTCAGCTACGCATTTACTGCACCAAGCTTTAAGAGAAGTTCTAGGGACACATGTAACACAAAAAGGTTCTGCAGTACACTCAAAATATTTACGTTTTGATTTTTCTCATTTTTCTAAATTAACTTTAGATGAATTGCAAGCTGTAGAAGATTTTGTAAATGCACGTATTTCTGGAAAACTACCTTTGATAGAAAAAAGAAACATACCAATGCAACAGGCAATTGATGATGGTGCGATTGCTTTATTTGGAGAAAAATATGGAGATACCGTGCGCGCTATTAAATTTGGTGCCTCTGTAGAATTATGTGGTGGTACCCATGTTAAAAATACAGGAGATATTTGGCACTTTAAAATAAAATCTGAAGGAGCCGTTGCATCGGGAATTAGAAGAATTGAAGCAATTACCAATGACGCAGTAAAAGACTTTTATTCTGAAAATAATAAAACTTTATTTGAAATTAAAGATTTACTAAACAATGCAAAAGAACCTACAAAAGCAGTTCTTAAATTACAAGAAGAAAATACTTCTTTGCAAAAACAAGTTGAACAACTTTTAGCAGAGAAAGCTCAAAATTTATCTGGTGAAATTAAAAATCAGTTACAAGAAATAAATGGCGTACAATTTTTAGCTACAAAAGTAGATTTAGATGCAAACGGAATTAAAAACCTAGCTTTTACTTTAGGTAAAGACTATCAAAATTTATTCTTATTATTTGCTACCAACCCATCTAAAGACAAAGCAATGTTAACATGTTATATTTCTAAAGAATTAGCAAATGAGCGTGGTTATGATGCGGGTAAAGTAGTTAGAGAATTAGGGAAGTTAATTCACGGCGGCGGTGGCGGTCAAAATTTCTTTGCAACTGCTGGTGGTAAAAATCCTGGAGGAATACCTAAAGCTTTAGAAGAAGCTAAAAATTATTTAGTGTAAAATTTAAACTTTTTCTATTTTTTAAGATCGAAGTGTAAGTGCCGTAAGCCGATCTATTTTTCGAATAAAAAGATTAAATTTGAAATAATTTTACATTATCGAACACTTGATTATGAAACTTCAAACTAAAATTCCTCTAAAAAGAGAAACACAGAATCTAATAGATTATCAGTCTAATATTCTGTTGTTAGGCTCTTGTTTTTCAGAAAATATTGGAGACAAATTAAGTTACTTCAAATTTCAATCTACTCAAAACCCATTTGGTATTCTATTTCATCCAAAAGCAATAGAAAATTTAATTTCAAATACTAGTAATAAAAAAGTATATTCTAGTGATGATCTTACATATCAAAATGAAATTTGGCATTCTTTTGACGCGCATTCTAGTTTAAGTTCTGCAAGTGAAAACGAACTTCTAAACAAACTTAACTTCGCAACTTCTTTAACTAGTGAAAAAATAAAAGAAGCTTCTCATATTGTTATTACTTTAGGAACTTCCTGGGTTTATAGATTTATAGAAACAGATACAATTGTTGCAAATTGCCATAAAATTCCGCAGAAAAAATTCTTAAAAGAACTCTTGTCCGTTGCTGAAATTTCAGAAAGTTTAGCGCATAGTCTTTCTTTAATTAAGTCTATGAATGCAGATGCATCAGTAACGTTTACAGTTTCTCCTATAAGACATTTAAAAGATGGTTTTATTGAAAATACACAAAGTAAATCGCACTTAATTGCAGCAATCCATACTTTAGTTAATAAGCAAAATGTTTCTTATTTTCCTTCTTATGAAATCATGATGGACGAATTACGTGATTATCGTTTTTATGCAGAAGACATGATTCATCCAAATAAAACAGCTATTAATTATATTTGGGGAAAATTTATAGACACTTGGTTTTCTGAAGAGACGAAATCAACAATGAAAGAAATTGATGAAATTCAGAAGGGAATTTTACACAGACCTTTTCATGAAGATTCTGAACCACATCAACAATTTTTACTAAAGTTAGAGCAAAAAAAAAGTAGTCTTCAAGAAAGACTACCATTTATTAATTTTTAAAAAAGTATGCTTAAACGAACTGCTCTACATTTTGCCATGGTCCACCATTAATAGTATCTATACCATTGTTAGATAAAAACTGAGCGGCTTGACCACTTCTAGCACCACTTCTACAAACAGCTATTACAGGTTTGCCCCAAGATTTAATTTGTTCTAGTTCTAACGGAATTACCGTTAAAACAATATGTTTAGACCCTGATACATGGCCTTCATTCCACTCTTCTAGTGTTCTAACATCTAAAACTACAGCGCCCTTTTCTAAATAATCTTTAATTTCTGTACTCATATTTTATCTTTTAAGAATGTCAAAAAAACCAATACTATAAATTCTATTTTTCTATTTTTTTGACTTTTAATAAATTTAATCCATTTCGTATTAAATTATAATACCTTTCATTTTTTTGCATGATCAACAAATACTTAAGTATTTCTTTTTGTACCAAAAAATGATACTGCAAAGCTACTTCATAAAGTTCTAAACTCAACAACCAATCATCAGGAAAATCTTTTTTCAACTGATCTAATATAATTATAATATTATTTTCAGAAACATTATTTGCTTCGCGCATTTTCCTTACTTCTTTATACAAAGCATACAATTCCTTTTCCTTATCTGTATACCTTATTTTTCGTGTTTTCGTTTTAGAAACCTCACTCTCATCTTGAAAAGAGCTTATGTCTGCAGCGCCTGCAAAAGCAGAAACCACCTCTTTACCAATTGCCATATTGTAAATTCCGTCTTCTGGTTTAAATAAAATAGTCTCTTTATAACTAACAGTGCAGTTTTCTATAGAGATTAATAATATTTTACCCCTTAGATCTCTAGTTCCTGTAATTATATTTCCAGCTACTTTTATTCCACCTTCAAATTCTAAAGAAACCTTTTTACCTTCAAAAATTTGATACGCTTCTAAATCTCTTGGACTCATATTCTCAATAGGAATATTAATTCCTTTCAATTTACCAATAGGACTTCCAAAACCGTTGGGATGCTTTTCTACACCATGCCCAATAAGTTCTTTGTCTCTATTTGAAAGTGCAGTTAAACCAGCAGTTTGAAAATAAATAGGTTTGTTATTTTCGTCGGCAATTACGTGCGTAAAGACTCCTGAAATTTGGATTCCTGTACTCAATTCAATAGTCCCCCTATTTTTAGAGTTTATTAGTTTCTGCAACCCTTTTACCCCCCCTTTTCTAATAGCCATTTTATTTGCAAATTGCTCTAAGACAAGACTCAAGTGTGCAAAATCTGGTGTTACAAATAATTGTGGTTGCGGTTTTGTAATATCGAAATTTACGTCTGCAGCCCCAATAGTATAGGGTCTCTTCTTTACTTCATCCTTCATGCAACAAGCGCTCTCACCAATAGAGGACAACAAACCTGCTCCATAAATTTTAGGCGTTTCTAAAGTACCTATCATACCGTATTCTACCGTCCACCAGTGTAAGTTTCTTATTTGTGCCATTTCAGACAATTCTCCCATATTATCTTGCAAATACTCCACTGTTTGTTGAGCTTCAGTTGTTTCTTTTTCTGAAGAATTAGGATCCTCTTTTAAAATAGACAAAAGACGAATAGCCTCATACATTTCAAAATCTTTGGCTGAAGAAATTGCTTTACATCCAATTTCGCCAAAACGTCTTAAATATTCTGCATATTCCGGATTTGCAATAATTGGTGCATGCCCTGCAGCTTCATGAATAATATCTGGTGCTGGAGTGTACTCAATATGATCAATAGTTCGCATATCTGATGCAATAACTAAAACATTATATGCCTGAAACTCCATAAATGCGTTTGGTGGAATAAAACCATCTACAGAAACCGCTGCCCAACCAATATCTTTTAAAATACGATTCATCCCACCCATATAAGGAATTCTCTCAGTTGAAATTCCTGTTTTGGCAAGTCCTGTTAAATAAGAATTGTGTGCAACTTTGCTTAAATAATCGATATTAATGCGCATTACATACCTCCAAACTGCTTGGCTTTGTGCTGTATATTCTTCATAAGGTTGTTTTACAACAAACTTATGTAAGTGTTTTGGTAGTTTTTTTGTGACATCATTCAATTGAAAGTGTATATTCATTAATATATTGAATTATTCCTACAAAATTACACATTAAAATAGTAATTCCTTATTTTAAATTTGTTAAAAACAACTTTTGTAGCATTATAAAATCACAACAGCTCTTTATAATCTCTTTTAATAAAAGAAGACTTCATATAAATATATTCAATTACGCTATCGGTTTCGTGAAATTCTAAGAAAAAAACAAAAAACTTTCTTATTTTTACCTTTCAATTATAGACCATGAATAAGAAAGTAATCTTAATGATTTTAGATGGTTGGGGAATTACCCAAGACCCAAAAGTATCTGCCATTTACAATGCAAAAACACCTTTTATAAACGGTTTGTATGACAAGTATCCGCATGCTGAATTAAGAACCGATGGTTTGCATGTTGGTTTGCCAGATGGACAAATGGGAAATTCTGAAGTTGGCCATATGAATCTAGGTGCTGGTAGGATTGTATATCAAAATTTAGCCAGAATTAATAAAGCTGTTAAAGAAGACACTTTAGGTAAAGAAAAAGTATTATTAGATACTTTTAAGTATGCTAAAGAAAATAATAAAGATGTGCACTTACTAGGTTTAGTCTCTGACGGTGGAATTCATGCACATATAAATCATTTAAAAGGAATTTTAGATGTTGCTAAAGATAATGAAGTAGATAATGTGTATTTACACGCATTTACAGATGGTAGGGATTGTGATCCTAAATCTGGAACCTATTTTATAAATGATATTCAAGAATACATGAAAGAAAGCACGGGAGAATTGGCTTCTGTAACTGGACGTTATTACGCAATGGATAGAGACAACAGATGGGAGCGAGTTAAAGAAGCATATGATGGCTTAGTAAATGGAGTTGGTGCAAAAACTATGGATGCAGTTGCTGAAATGAATGCCAACTACACAGCAGGAATTACAGATGAATTTCATAAATCTATTATTGTAACAGATGAAACTGGTGCGCCAAAAACAAAAATAAAAGAAGGAGATGTTGTTTTATTTTTCAACTATAGAACAGATAGAGGAAGAGAATTAACAAATGTGTTATCTCAAAATGATTTTCCAGAGTTTGGAATGAAGAAATTAGACTTATATTTTACAACAATTACTTTATATGATGAAAGCTTTAAAGGTATTAATGTAATTTACAATAGTGATAATATTAAAAATACGCTTGGAGAAGTGCTATCTAAAGCAGGTAAAAAGCAAATTAGAATTGCGGAAACAGAAAAATATCCGCATGTTACATTTTTCTTTTCTGGCGGACAAGAAGCTCCTTTTGAAGGGGAGTCTAGAATTTTAAAAAACTCACCAAAGGTTGCAACATACGATTTACAACCAGAAATGAGTGCATACGAATTAACGGATGCTTTGTGTGAGGACTTGGAAAAAGCGGAGGCTAGATTTTGTTTGTTTAAATTTTGCAAACGGAGATATGGTTGGGCATACAGGAATTATGGAAGCGGCAATTAAAGCTTGCGAAACTGTAGATGAATGTGCAAAAAAAGTGATTGAAACGGGCTTAAAAAATGGCTACTCTACCTTATTAATTGCAGATCATGGTAATTGTGAAACCATGATGAATCCTGATGGTTCCCCTAATACTGCACACACAACAAATCCTGTTCCATTCATTCTAATTGATACAGAAATTAAATCTATAAAAAGTGGTATATTAGGTGATATTGCACCAACTATTTTAGACTTATTAAATGTTGCACAGCCAAAAGAAATGACACAAAAATCTCTATTATAAAGTGAAAAACATATTTTTATTTTTATGCGTCATCGCATTAACATCTTGCAGTACTCAAAAAGAAATAACGGCATCAAAAAACAAAAGTGGTGATTTAATTGGCTATGCTAATAAAGATTCTTTTACCCAGGCTTCATATAATAATTGGTTCGTGAAAAACTTTGATAATTATACACCAAACGAAGCAACAATTGCAGCATTAAGTAAAACTCTAAAAGGAGTTACTATTAAAGGTTTTATGGGAACATGGTGTGGAGACAGTAAGCGGGAAACACCACGTTTTTATAAAATATTAGAATTAGCAGGTTTTAACCTTAAAAAAATAGATTTAATAACTGTAAATCGTTCAAAAAAAACACCTGATAATTTACAAGAAGGTTTAAATATAAAAAGAGTGCCAACATTTATTTTTTATAAAAAAGGAATAGAAATTGGACGTTATGTTGAATATGCTAGAGAATCTTTAGAAAAAGACATGCTGAAAATTATTTCTGGTGAAGCTTACAAACATTCTTACGATAAAAGCAAATAAGGTTCTGTATATATCTTCTTCTGTTCCGTATACTTAAATTTACAAGGAACTTATTACCTTAAATTATATTAACTTTGCGGTTCAATTTTTTAACATGATTAAAATTAAAACCAAAGAAGAAATAGAAATTATGCGCGAAAGTGCTCTAATAGTTTCTAAAACGCTTGGAATGCTTGCAAAAGAAGTTAAACCTGGTGTTTCAACCCTATATTTAGATAAATTAGCAGAAGACTTCATTCGATCAGAAGGGGCAATTCCTGGTTTTTTAGGACTGTATGACTTTCCGAATACACTTTGCATGAGTCCAAATTCTCAAGTAGTTCACGGAATTCCGAATAAAAAACCCTTAGTAGAAGGTGATATTATCTCGATAGATTGTGGCGCTAAGAAAAATGGTTTTTATGGGGATCATGCATATACATTTGCTGTAGGTGAAATTGACCCTGAAACTAAAAAACTATTAGATGTTACCAGAGAAAGTTTATATGAGGGCATTAGAGAGTTTAAAGCAGGAAACAGAGTTGGTGATGTTGGTTATGCAATTCAGAAATTCTCAGAAGACAGAGGTTATGGTGTAGTTAGAGAATTAGTTGGCCATGGTCTAGGTAGAGATATGCACGAAGATCCTGAAATGCCAAATTATGGTAAAAGAGGTAGAGGTAAAAAGTTTGTAGAGGGAATGGTGGTTGCTATAGAACCGATGACAAATTTAGGTACACATAAGATAAGACAACATTCAGATGGCTGGACAATTACAACTTTAGACAGCAAACCTTCGGCGCATTTTGAGCATGATGTTGCTATCTTAAATGGAAAACCAGAATTACTTTCTACTTTTAAGTATGTACATGAAGCTTTGGGAATTATTACTAATGAAGAGGATGAATTTCGACAGTAAATAGACACTAATTTTTTAGTGCAAACACTATGAAAATCTTTAAATCAATCCTAAATACAATACCAAGACCCTGGCTAATAAAAGCCAGTTATATAGTTAGACCTGTAATTTCCTGGTATTTAAGAGGTGACAAGTTTACAGACCCTATAGATGGTAGAAGTTTTCGAAAGTTTTTGCCTTACGGCTATGTTAAACAAAGAGAAAACGCACTTTCACCATCTACTCTTTCCTTAGAAAGACATCGCTTAATGTGGCTTTTTTTAAGGGATAACACTACTTTTTTCACTGCTACAAAAAAGCTTAAAGTATTACATATTGCTCCAGAACAGTGCTTTTTAGATATTTTTAGAAAACAGCAAAATCTAAACTATATTACCTCCGATTTAGAATCTCCTATTGCAGATGTAAAAGCAGATATTTGCGATTTACCTTTTAAAGAAAACGAATTTGATATTGTTTTTTGCAATCATGTTTTAGAGCATATTTCTAACGATACAAAAGCAATGCAAGAACTGTATAGAGTTTTAAAACCAGGCGGATTTGGCATTTTTCAAATTCCACAAGACTTATCTAAAGCTATAACTTTTGAAGACAATACGATTACAGATAGAAAAGAACGCGCTAAGCTATTTGGGCAATATGACCACGTAAGAGTATATGGACGTGATTATTTTGATAAATTACGAAGTATTGGTTTTAAGGTTGATGAAGTGGACTACACAAAAAAAATAACTTTAGAAAAAATAGAAGAATTTTGTTTAATGCAAAATGAAATACTACCTGTTTGCTATAAGTTATAATTAGAATATTCTGCTAAATTTCCTTCAGCATTTATAAAAAGTAAAATCACCTCTAATTGCGTGTTTTTTGAAAGAAATACTTTTGTCTTCTCTAAACCCATAGCCATAAAAGCAGTTGCATACGCGTCTACGTCTGCGCAGTCTAAATCTGCAATTACAGAAACACTTAATAAATTACTTTCGCTAGCAGAACCTGTTTTTGGATTGATAGTATGAACATATTTTATACCTGAATCTGAAATTCTAAACTTCCTATAGTTACCAGAAGTTGCCATAGACTTATTAGATAAATTTATATTTTTAAAACCAGAACTGTTATCTGCAGCTATGGGGTCTACTAATTTTATAATCCAAGGTTGTTGGTTTTTCTTAAAACCATTTGTCCTAATTTCTCCACCAATTTCAATTAAGTAATTTCCTATTATTTTTGAGTCTAAAAAACGCGCTATCACATCAATTCCAAAACCCTTTGCTATAGAATTAAAGTCTAAATAAATTTCTGCACTTTCTTTAACTACTTTATAATCTATTCGTTTGACTTTATCTAAACCAACAAACTGCATTTGCTCTTTCAATTGGCCTTCAGTTAAATTTATTCTTTCATCTTTTGGACCAAAACCCCAAGCATTTACTAAATTACCCACTGTAGGATCAAAAAAACCATTGGTCTCTAAAATATTTGTTTTGATTTATCAAGAACTTCAGCAAAATAATCGTCTATAATTACATTTGTATCGCCGTTATTTATCCTAGAAATATCCGAAGTTGGTATGTATGTACTCAAAGAGGAATTCATCTTTAAAAACAGGCTATCTATGCTTTTCTGATAATTAGCATTGGCGTTTAAATACGTAATTTTATAAGTAGTGCCAAAAACCGGTCCTTGCAAGGTGTAATCTTGAAAAATAACTTCTTTTTCACATGTTGAAAATAGTAATAAAATTAAAAAAAGAAAAAGTAAATAAAAATATTTCATAGGAAACTGCTAAGAAAAACAAAAATAGTGTATAATTTTATCACAATTTATTGATAATCATACTTTTTATTCAGCCATTTTGTTAAATTTGTTAAAAAGTTAAACCATTAAGTTTTAAACGGATGAAAAAAATATCATTACTCTTATTATCTGCAGTTTTAATTAGTTCTTGTGTTTCAAAAAAAGACTTCGCAGCCTTGCAAACAGAAAAAACAGCAACAGAAGAAAAATTACTAGCTGTAAAAACAACTTTACAGAAATGTTTAATTCAAAATGAAAAAGATGTTGCAAAGGCGTTTAATTTAGCCGAACAAGTAAAGTACTTGCAAGAAGATAAAAAAACAGCTTTAAAGCAGGTTGAAAACTTAACCGTTTTAACACAATCTTCTACTGAAGGAATAAATAATGTAATTGCTCAACTAAGCGAAAAAGACAAATATATTAATGGTGTTAGAGATGCAATGACCCAAAAAGATTCTTTAAACCTTGCTATAAAATTTCATTTAACTAAAAACTTAACAGAAGGTATTCAAGATGAAGACATAGAAGTTAATGTTGAAAAAACAGTAGTATTTATTTCAATTTCAGATAAATTATTATTCAAAAGCGGAAGTTACAATGTAACTGAGAATGCATATACTGTATTAGAAAAAATTGCTAAGGTTATAAATGACCAACCAGAAATGGAAGTAATGATTGAAGGACATACAGATAACTCCCTATTAAAAGGACTATTATTCAAGACAACTGGGATTTATCTGCTTTAAGAGCAACTGCCATAACAAGAATTTTACAATATAAGTTTGGTGTAGTGCCAAATCGCTTAATTGCAGCGGCAAGAAGCCAATACGTGCCATTAACTGACAACGATACCGCAGAGAATAGAGCAAAAAACAGAAGAACAAAAATTATTATTATGCCTAAACTAAATCAATTTTTTGATTTATTAGAGCAAGATGCCAAATAGTTTTTAGCCTTTTTTATATTTTAAAAAACCACTCTTTTTAGAGTGGTTTTTTATGTTTAATAAAAGAGATACATTCTTAACTTAATCATTAAAAAGTCAGAACCTACAGAGCAACGATTGTATTTTTATTAAAAATGATATAATTTCATACTTAAATTTGAGACATCTCTTCGTAAGTAAACACATAAACACTAACACTGCAGATAATTTACTTTAATTAATGACAGTCTCATGTGCCTAAATAACTAAGGTTCAATAAAAATAATCGCTTTAAAATAGCTTAATATAAATTGAGTGAAATAGTTTTATAGGTAGTTAGTAATTCCTCAACTAAAAAACAGAAAAATTATAAGTTAAAGCTACTATTAGACTTAATTTAAAGACAATGACACTATAGGTAAATGTTCATATGAAAAATTAGAGATAGAGCTAAAGGGATTATGGGTTAAGCACTGTTAAGAAAATTATTTCATATTATAACGGAGAAGTAAAGTTAGAAAGCAAAACGAATAAAGAAACTATATTTTACTTCAGCTTGGCAAAAAAAGGAATAATACAACATCTTTTGACTGCTGATTGCTTGAAATATAAGGAGCACAATACTCCGTCTAATTAAGAATTAAAATAATAAATTTCCCGAATCTACTCTAAAATCTTAATAAAGTCCTCGAAAGCAACATAATAAGGTTGGTCTTTAAAAACCGGATTCTCTACACTCTCTGCATTGGCTATTCCTACACCAGCAAACCAAACTTTAGCATTTTGTTTTTTAGCGTGGCTTTTAAAAGTTTCCATCCAAAGTACATCATATTCATTTGGATTCTGCATATTACTAGATACTTTTACCAAAACAAAAATAGTCTGTTCTCCCTTTCTAAACAATACAAATTGAGGGTGCCTTTTTAACGTACTATTAATTGCCTGGAACTCATAGCCCATTTTTTCTAGCTTTTGGCCTACAATATTCATTGCTAGGTTGTGCAATTCTTGCGCCGTTAAAATCTGCATTATTTTTTCTTTTTCTTATTGTGTTTATTGTAATTCTTGTCTCCTTTGGTTTTTGGCTTCTTATATTTTATTGCAATCTCTCTTCTATAAGAACCCCCTCTGTTTACTTGACTGTTCTTTTCACTTTTCTCATGAAATGCGGGTCCAGGAACATATTCTAATGAAGTTCTATTTTTAGAAATACCTTGATCTTCTCTAGGGCGCTCGTCTTCTGTTAACATGGTAGAAATTTCTACATCTTCAGGGATTTCTAAAACTGGAATTTCATAATTCATCAATTCTTCAATACCTTCTTTTGCTTCTCTCTCTTTTTCTGTAGAAAACAAAATTGTTTTTCCTGCTTTCTCTGCACGACCAGTTCTACCAATTCTGTGCATATAATTTTCAGGAAACTCTGGCGTATCAAAATTAATTACATGTGATACTTTATCAAAATCTAAACCACGCGCCATTACGTCTGTAGCAAGTAAAATTCTGTTTTTACCTTCATCAAATTGTTTGATAGAACGTATTCTGTAATTCTGTGTTTTATTAGAATGTATTACACAAATTTCATCATTAAATCCTTCTTCTAAATGTCTAAACAATAAGTCTGCGGTTCTTTTAAAACCAACAAAAATTAAAACTTTATGAAAAGTTTCTCTATCATTTAAAAGTTTGTGTAATAGGTTAACTTTCGTGAAAAAGTTAGGAATATTATAAGAAACCTGTTCTATATTATCTAATGGAGTTCCACTAACCGCTACAGATATTTTTTCAGGATTTTTAAAAAAGTCGTATATTAAAGCATCTACATCTTCTGTCATGGTTGCAGAAAACAAAACGTTTTGTCTTCTTTCTGGAATCACATCAAAAATATTCATCAACTGAAAACGGAATCCTAAATCTAACATTACATCTACTTCATCAATTACTAATTTCTGAATAGACTTTAATTTTAAAGAATTACTCAACGCTAAATCGTATAAACGACCTGGTGTTGCTACAATAATATCTTGTCCTTGATGAATAGCTTGTCTTTGTGTATTAATATTTGCACCACCGTAAACACCTAAAACACGTGTATTAATATATTTAGACAATTGCTCTATTTGGGCCACTACTTGTATTACCAGTTCTCTAGTTGGTACTAAAACCAAAATTCTTGGATGAAGCTGCTTTGAATATGCCAAATCTCTAAGAATAGGTAACATATAGGCAAACGTTTTCCCTGTTCCTGTTTGCGCAATTCCCACAACATCTTTACCAGATCTTACTACAGAAAATGCTTGTTCTTGAATTGGTGTTGGTGTATCAAAACCTAAATCGTCAATTGCATATTGTAGTTGATTCGATAAATCTAAATCTTCAAAAGTCATCTTATAAAATTTTACGCAAAGGTACGTTTTATAAAATGTTTTACAACACGTCTTCAACCTAGTATTAATTCGTAATTTTGCTAAAATTATAAGAAAAAATAATGATTACAGATACGCACACGCATTTATATTCTAGTCAGTTTAAAGAGGATCAAAAAGAAATGATAAAACGCGCTAAAGACGCTGGAGTTTCCCGTTTTTTTATACCTGCAATAGATTCTTCATATACAGAAAATATGCTAAAATTAGAAGAAGATTTTCCTTTAGATGTGTATTTAATGATGGGCTTACACCCTACTTCTGTAAAAGAAAATTATTTAGATGAATTAGCGCACGTAAAAGAATGGATTGATAAACGTAATTTTTACGCTATTGGCGAAATTGGAATCGATTTATATTGGGATAAAACTTTTCTAAAACAACAGCAAGAAGCTTTTAGAACACAAATTAAATGGGCAAAAGAGAAAAAAATACCTATTGTAATTCATTGTAGAGATGCTTTTGATGAAATTTTTGAAATTTTAGAAGCTGAAAAAAGTGAGGATTTAAGAGGAATATTTCACTGTTTTACAGGAACTAAAGAGCAAGCATTGCAAGCAATTTCTTACAACATGAAATTAGGTATTGGTGGGGTTGTTACTTTTAAAAATGGTAAAATTGATACGTTTCTAAATGAAATAGACATTACACATATTGTTTTAGAGACAGATGCACCCTATTTAGCGCCAGCACCATATCGAGGGAAAAGAAATGAAAGTGCCTACATTACTAATGTAGTGGATAGGCTAGTTGATATTTACAGACTTTCGTTCAAAGAAATTTCAGAAATTACAACACAAAATTCTAAAGATGTTTTTAATATATAAAGAAAAAAATATTACTTTTATTTATTAGCATAAATTTTAAAGCTCAAAATTATAGAAAGTATTGGGTAGATGGTAATTTGAAGTTTGATGAAAAATTAAAAGGATCCAGCTTAAATATTGGAATTGAAGATAAATTTTTACAAAAAAAATAATTTGACTTTACAAACCACATATCTAAAAACACCACTAGGAACAGCAAAAATTGCGGGAGACAAAAATGGAATTCAATCTATTTGTCTTTTAGATGAAGGCCTAGTTTCAGATGATTTAATGCAACTTTCAACTCCTTTCTGTTTACAAGAATGTGTTGTACAATTAGAAGAGTATTTTAAAGGCAAAAGAGATTCTTTTAATTTAACCGTAAACCCAAAAGGAACTGTTTTTCAAATAAAGGTATGGAAAGCATTGTTAAAAATTAAATACGGAAAAACAAAAAGTTATTTAGAACAAAGTAAAGCTTTGGGAGATGTAAAAGCCATAAGAGCAATGGCAACTGCAAATGGCAAAAACCCGTTATGGATCGTTATTCCGTGCCACAGAGTTATTGGCTCTGATGGCTCTTTAACAGGTTATGCTGGTGGTCTTTGGCGAAAGGAATGGCTACTAAATCATGAAAACCCTGTGAAACAGCAATCTTTATTTTAAAAGTATATAGATATTAAAAAAGCTATTTTTACGTTTGCTAGGTATAGATCATCAATGTTTAAAAAAAACCTTCTTTTTTTGCTTCTGTTTATTGGATTCTCAATCCAATCTCAAACAATTACTACAGATTTCAGATCACAGAAAGTCTTTCTTAAAAAAGATACTATAAAATTTGATAGCATTGCTATCAATCCGCTTAATTTTAAAGTTTTAAACAAGGTATTAAAACCTATTGACCCCTCTAAATACAAAATAGACTTTAACAATGCTGCACTTATAATAGATGCTATAGCATATCCAGAAATCACCTTAGAGTATTTCAGATTCCCAAATTTTATAACCAAAACATACACACCATATGACCAAAATTTAATTCTACCAAATGGCACAAATACCGGTAAATTATATAGCTTAACTACCAACAAAAAAATGTCTGAAGTACAATTATTTGAAGGTTTAAAGACAAAAGGTTTTATTTCTAGAGGACTTACGTCTGGTAACAATCAGAATGCAGTTACAAACGCTGCATTAGACTTAGAAATATCTGGTAAATTATCTGATAAAGTAACCTTAAAGGCTAATATTTGGGATACTAATATACCGATTCAAAAAAATGGATACTCACAAAATATTACAGATTTTGATCGTATTTTTATTGAAATATTTTCAGATGAATGGCGCGTCAAAGCGGGAGATTTATCTTTAAAAAATCAGAATAGTTACTTTACTCCTTTTACAAAACAAGCTTCTGGTTTAGAAGTAGAAGCAAAAATAAATGATCATTTAAAAGTGAGTGCTTCTGGAGCAATTGTGCGCGGTAAATTTAGTACGTTTACTATTGTTGGTAATGAGGGTAATCAGGGTCCGTATAAAATTGTAGGTACAAATAATGAGCCTAATATTGTAATTATTGGTGGCAGTGAAAAAGTATATGTTAACGGGATTCAGATAAAAAAAGGAAAAAACAAAGACTTTACCATAGATTATAATTTAGGTGAAATAACATTTAATACTACCTACCCAATTACTAATGATATGAGAATCTGGATTGATTTTCAGTATTCAGATAGAAATTACACCCGTTTTATTACCTACGAATCTGCCACATATAAGACTGAAAAACTAAATATTAGTGGTTTTTTCTATAATGAAAATGACGCAAAAAATCAGCCTTTACAACAAGTTCTTTCCGATAACCAAAAAGAGATTTTAGCAGATGCTGGTAATAATACTGATTTAATGTTTGCCGAAAGCGCAGCAGTAACTGCTTTTGATGAAAATAAAATCTTGTATAAAAAAATTGAAAGTGGAGCAGTAGAAAACTTTGAATACTCAAAAGATCCTACTGAAGAATTATACTTTGTAACTTTTACAAATGTTGGTACAAATAACGGAGATTATGTGTTAGATAGTAGCACTGCAATTGGAAATATTTACAATTTTGTTGGTATTAATCAAGGAAATTATACTCCAATTACTCGGTTAATAGCACCTACAAAATCACAAGTTTTTGTTTTAAAATCTGACTATAAGCCGAGTAAAAAAACAACGCTCTCTTCTGAAGTTGCTATTAGTAATAATGACGCTAATTTATTCTCTTCTATAGGTGATACTGAAAATACGGCACTGGCCGCAAAAATTGGATGGCAACAAGTCTTAATTGATAAAAAATGGCAATTAACAAGTAATATTCACCATGAATATGCACATAAAAATTTTAAAACATTACAACG
The DNA here is from genome assembly GCA_905181765.1 of Flavobacteriales bacterium UBA6772. Taxonomy (GTDB): domain Bacteria; phylum Bacteroidota; class Bacteroidia; order Flavobacteriales; family Flavobacteriaceae; genus Polaribacter. The sequence continues at coordinate 33,072 of CAJIYW010000007.1, forward strand.
ATGGGAACCTGTAGAGTTTAATAGAGATTGGAACTTACTAACCAATAATGCCACAAAAAACTATTTTCAATCAGAATTTAATCTTCAAAATAAAAAAAACGATTTTATTTTATACCGATACAATCACCTGAATTACATAGCTACTTTTAACGGAAACAAGCATGAACTTCAATCTAAAATAAGGCATAAAAACACTACTTTTTTTATAGATGGAAGTTTCTTAACAAATACCTCAACGATAGAAGACAACTCCTTTTTAAGAGCAAAAGCTACCATAGGGCACCATTTTAAGAAAAGTTGGCTAGGTGCATTTACCAATTTAGAGACCAATAGTAGAAAAAATACAAGTTCTAGAGACTTTATAAATACGAGTCATAGATTTAAAGAATTTGAAACCTATTTTGGTATTGGAGATACCGCAAAGGTCTTTGCTAAAATTGGTTTTAATTACAGAAATAATGACAGTATAAAACTGAATGAATTTAAAGAAATTAACAACCGAAAATCATTCTATATAAACAGTAATTTAATTCAGAGTAAAAATACCAATTTAAGTGTTTATGCAAATTACAGGCTTACAGAAAATAATTTTTCTGAAGATGAGAAGTCTTTAAATTCGAGGTTGATTTTCAACCAAAAGTTATTTCATAATTTTGTGAATATAAATACATTATATGAAACTTCTTCTGGTAACGTTGCAAGACAAGAATATATTTATTTAAAAACAGCTCCTGGCTTAGGGTATTATACCTGGATAGATTATAATAGTGACGGTGTTCAGGATTTTGATGAGTTTGAAGTTGCAGAATTTCAAGATCAGGCAAATTATTTACGCGTTCCAAAACCCAACTTGCGCTTTCTAGCAACTACAAGAGTTAAGTTTAGGCAAGCTATAAATTTTAATTTTAAGCAATGGAAGAACAAAAATGGATTTAAAAAGACACTTTCTTACTTTAACAATGAAAGTTTATTAAGTTTAGAGAACGAACAATCTAGAATAGGAAACTCTTTTAATTTTAATCCTTTTAACTTTGACGAAAACAAGATGATTGGATTAAATCTTAACTTAAGAAATAGTCTTTATTTTAACAGAAATATTCAAAAGTACAGTACCTCTTATACCTTCGGAAAACAAAGAAACAAACAACAATATTTTATTGGAACGCAAGAAAGTAATACTAAAACACATCAAGTAGAGTTTACGCATAAATTTGCAACTTTTTGGTTGTTTGATCTAATGGGAAAAGTATCTGAAAATGATTTACAGACCGAAAACTTTAACAATAGAAATTATATTATTGAAGGAAAAGAAATTCAACCAAAAATCACTTTTTTACAAACACAAAATAAAAGATTTACTGCTTTTTATCATTACAAAAACAAAGCAAATAGTTTAGAGAATTTTGAAGCACTAAAACAACAGAAATTTGGAATAGAATATTATTACATAAGCGCAAAGCAAGATCAAATTACAGCCAATATAAATGTATTTTTAAATGATTTTTTAGGAGATACAAATACACCAGTTGCATACCAAATGTTAGAAGGCTTGCAGGCTGGTAAAAATTATACTTGGAATCTTTTATTCAATAGAAAACTAAACTCTTTTTTAAATTTAAACTTAAATTATTTAGGAAGAAAAAGTGAGAATTCTAAAATAATACATACAGGTAATATCCAACTAAGGGCTGTATTTTAACATTTAATGGTATGCTTTTTGGTATATTTGACTCAAAAAAAATTATGAAAAAAATTCTATTACTCCTATTATTAGCTCTTTCTTACTTTGCAGATTCACCGCACAAGAAAAAGAAGGCACTAAGGAAAGTAAATACCCACAAGATGTGGATAAAAAGTATGAGTTTAAAATTAATGCATTTAACTTAATTGCATTTGCTGCCATAGATATTTCTTACGAAAGATTGATAGACGCAAATTCTTCTTATGGTGTTGCAGTATTCTATAACTTTTCTGATTATGCAGACAGTGATATTGCTTTTCCTAAAAAATTCTCTATTACGCCTTACTATAGATGGTTTTTTTCTGAAAACAAATATGCTCGAGGTTTTTTTATAGAAGGTTTTGGAATGCTAAACACATACCAAGATAATTATAGTTATGACTTCAACAGTAATTACGGCAAAATTGAAACTCAAACGAGTTTTGCGCTAGGTATTTCTGTTGGAGGTAAATTTGTTATAACAGAAGGTTTTACCGCAGAAGTGCTTGCAGGTGTAGGAAGGAATTTAATTAAAGGAGAAAGTCACGAAAGCTATCAAGATTTCCAAAATGAAGTTATTGGAAGGTTTGGCATTTCTTTAGGATACAGGTTTTAATGAAATTTGGAAAAAAATTAAAAGATGAAAAAGATAATATGTTACTCGGACTTTTAATAAGTTCTTTAGGATTTTCTCAACAAGAACTAAAACTAGACATTGCCGATGCAATAGTTATAAGAAGTTTAGAGTTTTCTTATGAAAAATATATTACTGTTGAAAATTCTTTTGGAGTTTCGGCCTTGTTCAATTTAGCAGACCAAGAAACAGCTTTTAGATACAACGAAAATATGATGATTACACCGTATTTTCGACACTACTTTAGCACAGATGCACAATGGAACTTCTTCGGAGAAGGCTTTTTAGGTATAAATTCTGGGAAGATGAATACAAATAGCACTATACTGCTTAAAAAAATACACAGATGCAGCTTTAGGTGTTGCTGTTGGAACAAAATACATTTCTAAAGGCGGGCTTAATCATTGACGCTTATGCAGGTATAGGTAGAAATCTTTTTGGAACTGACTCTCCTGCTCTAGTTCCAAGAGCTGGTTTAAATGTTGGTTGGAGGTTTTAACCTTCCGCTGTTTATAAAACTAAAAAAAAGCCAGCATATGCTGGCTTTTTTTTATACAATCTAGCACTTATGATACTGCTAATTCTTTTCTAATAGGAAGATTTTGTATTAAATCTATATATAAGTTTATCTGTATTTTTAAATCTTTACGCTCATAAATAGCATCTAAAAAACCGTGCTCCAAAACAAATTCAGATTTCTGAAAGCCTTCTGGTAAATCCTTACCTGTAGTATCTCTTACAACTCTTGGGCCAGCAAATGCAATTAATGCATTTGGTTCTGCAATATTAATATCCCCTAACATTGCATAAGAAGCTGTTGTACCTCCTGTTGTTGGATCTGTACACAAAGATATGTAAGGGATTTTAGCACCCGCTAATTGCGCTAATTTAGAAGATGTTTTTACCAATTGCATTAGAGAAAGTGAGGCCTCCATCATTCTTGCACCACCAGATTTAGAAACCATTAAAAACGGCATCTTATTCTTTATTGAATAGTCAATTGCCCTTGCAATCTTTTCTCCAACCACAGAGCCCATAGAACCACCAATAAAAGCAAAATCCATTGCAGCAATCACAATATCTTTTCCTAAAGATTTACCAACCGCAGTTCTAACAGCATCATTTAATTTTGTTTTTTCCTGTGCAGCTTTTAACCTGTCTGGATATTTTTTTGTGTCTTCAAAACTTAAAGGATCTTTAGAGGTAAGGCCTTTATTTAATTCTTTAAATTTATTATTATCAAAAAATAACTCAAAATACTCTTTACTTCCTATTCTTACATGATAACCATCCTCTGGACTTACATATAAGTTTCTTTTTAATTCTTCTGTATCTATAACTTTTCCGCTTGGCGTTTTATACCATAAGCCTTTTGGAGTGTCTTTTTTATCTTCCGTAGAAGTTTGAATTCCTTTATCTGTTCTTTTAAACCAAGCCATGTTATGTGTTTGTCTTAATGTATTATCTCTAAAATGAAACTATTTAGAAATAAAATATGAAATACAAATGTATAAGATTTTTTGCAAAATCTACTTTCTTATTTGTTTGATTATTATTCCTTAAAATAATTGAATAAAATCTTATGTATAAAAAAAGCATTTTGATTATAAAACCAAAATGCTTTTGTAAAATATTAAAACAGAATACTATAAAGTATCTACGTTATTTAAATCTGCAAATGCTTGTTTTAAACGCGTTTTAAAAGTTTCTTCACCTTCACGTAACCATTTTCTTGGGTCGTAATATTTTTTATTAGGTTGGTCTGCTCCATCAGGATTACCAATTTGAGTAGCTACATAAGCAGCTTTTTCTTGCATATAATTTCTAATACCTTCGGTAAAAGCAAACTGCATATCTGTATCGATATTCATTTTTATAACTCCATACCCAATAGATTCTCTAATTTCTTCTACAGTAGAACCAGAACCACCATGAAAAACAAAATCGATAGTATTGTGAGGTACATTGTATTTTTTAGAAATATACTCTTGAGAATTTAATAAAATTTTTGGTGTTAATTTTACGTTTCCTGGCTTATAAACACCATGAACGTTACCAAATGCTGCTGCAATTGTAAATTGAGGAGAAACTTTTAATAACTCTTCATACGCATATGCAACTTCTTCTGGTTGCGTATATAATTTAGAGACATCAACATCAGAATTATCTACACCATCTTCTTCACCACCAGTTATTCCTAATTCAATCTCTAAAGTCATACCCATTTTACTCATACGAGCTAAATACGTTTTACAGATTTCTATATTTTCTTCTAAAGGCTCTTCAGACAAATCTATCATGTGAGAACTATATAAAGGGCTACCAGTTTCAGCAAAATGCTTTTCAGAAGCATCTAATAAACCATCTATCCACGGTAGTAATTTTTTTGCAGCATGGTCTGTGTGTAAAATTACAGGTACACCATAAGCAAGCGCTAATTCATGCACATGTTTTGCACCAGCAATACCACCAGCAATAGCAGCTTTTTCACCTTCATTAGATAAACCTTTACCTGCATTAAATTGTGCGCCACCATTAGAAAACTGAATGATTACAGGAGCATTTAAATCTCTAGCAGTTTCTAAAACACCATTAATAGTGTTAGAACCAATTACATTCACTGCAGGTAATGCAAATCCTTTTTCTTTCGCTAGGTTAAAAATTGCTTGTACTTCTTTACCTGTTGCAACTCCAGGTTTAATATTGTGACTCATATTGTTATATTTTAATTTGTAATTCTTTAATTTGTCCAAAAATACTAAAAATAGGTGCTTTTTAGTTGGAAGAATACAGAAAATAACGAAAACGTTATAGAGTTTTAGCTAATTTTACTAAAAAGGATAATTGATTCCTATATTATATTCTGCGCTTGCAAAATTGTAGTTTTTAAACCACTTATCATTCTTTAAATAAGGCTCATACGTTTTAAAACCCATATCCAACCTTAGCACAAAAAAACTTAAATCATATCGCAGTCCAAAACCAGAGCCAATTGCAATATCTTCTAATGAAGACAAACTATCAAACTTAGCATCTTGGTCTATAAAATCAGATCCTGAAATATCCCAAATATTACCAGCATCCATAAACATAGCTCCTTTTAAACTACCTACTAAATCAAAACGATATTCTAGACTTGTTAAAAACTTAAAACTACCTACATTAAACTCTAAACCACTACTTCTACTTCCTGGACCTAATTCATAGGTCTTCCAGGCCCTAATATCATTAGAACCTCCTGCGAAATAACTCCTTGTAAAAGGAATATCTGAATTATCATACGTGAAAATTCCTCCTAAAAAAGTTCTAACTCCAAATACTGAAGTTGCCCCAACATCCCAGAAACGCTTATATTCTAAATCGATTTTAAAATATTGTGCTAATGGAATTTTTAAGAGTGTCTTTTTATCATTTGCATTGTAACTTTTAGAAAATAACCCTAAAATATTTCCTGAATTAGAAATTCTTGCTTTAAAAAAAGAAAAATTATTATCTTTAAAGTCTATTTGACTATTGTAGGTATATGAGTATGCAATCGTAGGGATTAAAAAATCTGAGGTAACAATATTATATCTATTCTGAATATTTAAAACTGTATTGTAGTCAGCTAGAATTTGAACTTCTAAAGTCTGTATCTGCAGCAACTATTTTTATAAAATCTAAAGCTTCTGATGCTTGTATGTCTAGATTTGTTGATAATGGAAAATAAGAAGTATTATTTGCATATCATAAATTTCGCAACATTATTTAGATTGGTAAATTCAGAACGATAAATATTAAAAAAACGATTTATATTCAAGTTCTGAATATACTGTGTATTAAAAATCTCTAATTGAATTGTTTTCTTTTTAGTGTATTCCCATTTATAATCTGACAAAAATGTAAATGTTTGTCTATCTAATCCTATATTTTTTTGTAGACTTAATCCTAAAGAAAATAATGTTCTTGGAGACATTCTTTTTGGCACTAATTTACTCAATCCAAAGGGAGCAATAAGTCGAGGTATCTCTAAAGAAGCATCTCTCCAATTTCCCAACCAGGACCATTATTCGAATTAAACCAAGAACCTAAAACAGATAATTTTAATAATTCCGCTCCTCTAAAAACATTTCTATCAATAAAAGAAAACTTAGCTGAAGTACCAATATTTCTAATATTAGAATGCGTTAATTCTGTTTCAAAACCTGTTGTAAATTTTTCTATGGGAGTCAAAAATAAATCCATTTTTAATTCATCACCTGAACTGTTAATAGGTGTAAACGAAATATTTGTAGTTTTAAAGTTTTTAAGTGATTTAAGGTGGTTTCTAGTTAAGTTTCTAAGTGTATCTTTAAAAACATCTCCAGGATTAAAAAAGATAGACGCAGCTAAATACTTAGGATTGTATTTTAGTTTGTCATGCGATAAAAAGTTAATGCCTTTGTACATATAAGAATCTTGAAAGCTTCATCCTTTTTTGTGTACGAATAATCTGTAACTACATTAATTTCTTTAATTCTATGTACTTTATAATCTTTCTTGATGTATTTTCCATCAACCTCTTCATAACGATCTTTAGCAATTAAAAAATCTACATTTGTTTTATAATCTGCTCTGGTAGAATCTACATAAAAACCCAAAGCAGCGTCAGAAAAATGATAAACTCCACTATTCCTAAAGAGTTTTAACACATTACTAGCTTCTTGTCTAAAAATATTGTCGTTGTATTGGTTTCCACTTTTTAACAAAGATCGTATTCCAGCATCTTTATAAATAGAGTCTAAAACTACAGACTCTATTTTCAACTTAATAGTATCTAGCATTGTTGGTTTTCCTCTACGTATCGGTATTCTATTGTTGCTTTTTTCTTAATAGTATCTCTATTAATTTTAGAAATTACTTGAGATTCAAAATACCCTTTAGTTTTATAATAAGCCTCTAAATTCTCTGAAGTTCTTTGTACTTTATTTTCACTTATAATTACTGGAGCATCAAAACTTAAAAACCATTTATTTAATTTAATTAATTCATTTGCATACACAATACTCTGTTTTTCAGAAAAGATATTTTTAACAAATTTATATTTATTTGGATGTTTATTAGCCCATTTTAATGCTGTTTTTGGCTTATCATGATTTCCTAAATTATGAAAATATAAACCAATTGGAGCTCCAAGTAACTTTGGATTGGGCTTTTGAAGTATGAATTTTTCTAACTCGGCGCTCTTATCTCTTGCGCTATCTACAAAAACATAATTTTGCGAAAGCATGTATTCATTCTCGGCAACATGTTTTGTAGAATTACAAGCAACAAAAAATAAAATAAGTAGAAAGTAAAAAGAAAGTTTTTTCATTACTTTAGCCATACATTTAACATCAAAAATAGTATTTTTCAACGGTTTATTTCCAATTAGACACAATTAATGAGTATCTCCAAAAATCAACTAAAATTAATAACAAGTTTATCGCAGAAAAAGTATAGACAAAAGCATAATTTATTTATTGCAGAAGGTGTAAAAGTGTTGAATGAATTATTAAATTCACCTTTTGAGATTGAAACATTATTTTGCACAGATGATTTTGAGTTGCTATTTCTGAAAAAAAAGTTTACGAATTTCTGAAACTGAATTAAAAAAAGTAAGTACGCTCAAATCTCCTAATAAAGCTTTAGGTATTTTTAAAATTCCTAAAGAAAAAGCGCTACAAAATTCTGGTTTAACCATTGCTTTAGATGCTATTAACGACCCCGGTAATCTCGGGACAATTATACGTTTATGCGATTGGTTTGGTCTTCAACCAATTGGTTTGTTCTAAAGATACTGTAGATTGCTATAATCAAAAAGTAGTGCAGGCCTCTATGGGATCTTTAACTCGTGTTTCAATTCATTATACAGATTTAGAAAACTATATAACTAAAAGTAATTTAGATACCTTTATTGCAGATATGGATGGTGAAAATGTATATAAAACTAAATTACCAAAAGAAGGAATTCTCATTATGGGCAATGAGGCAAACGGAGTTTCAGAAGAAATTAAATCCTTACTTCAGTATAAAATATCAATTCCAAGATTTGGAGAAACACAAGAAACTGAAAGTTTAAATGTTGCTACCGCGACTGCTATTTTATTAAGTGAATTTAAACGTAGTTATTAAATTTTAGTTAGCTAACTTTTAGAGTTTAACTTAAAATTACCTACTCAAATGCAAAATTCAAGAAAACCCTCTTGTGCCCATAAAATTTACAGGAGCCGTCCATCTGCTATTGATGTCATTGTCATATTTTAATTTCGTTATTCATTGCAAATACGCCACGAATTGATGGAGAGAATTTAAAATAATACAAGTAAAAATCTACACCTACTCCGATCTTCATACATAAAGTTATGGGTTTTCATCCTAAATTCTCCTGCAGAATTATCTTCTTGATTCTTTTCATTACTAGAGAAATTATAATCATAAGAAACCCCACCTAAAATATATGGTCTTATGTTCTTATATCTATTTGTACTAAATTTAAACACAAAAGGAACATGCAAGTAAGTTGAACCTATTTCTCTAATACTATCTTGTGGTATTGAAGAATTTGTTAAATGATTAAATACTATTTTTTTAGTATTACTTACCAAACCGGGTTCTAAACGTAAATTTAAATTTTTATGCAAACGTAAATCTGCGATTAAACCTACATTAAACCCACCATTTACGACTACTGTTACATTAGGTTTGTCATAAAAATCCAGGAAAATCAGGATTAGGAATTTGTTTATCCGTAAAATTTAGTTTAAAATCATTCTGATTTATTCCTAAGTAGAACCCATAATGTATTAATTTTCTATCAAAAGTTGGTATATATTCTACACGTTCTGTTTGCGCAAAAAAAGCGGCAGCTGCTAAAAGGAAAAATCCAATAATTAAGATTCTTTTACTCATCATTATTTACGTGCAGTATAAATTGTTGCAACTCCAAAAGTTACAGGTTTGTGTTCTGTAGTGTTAAACCCATTTTTTTGTAAAATATTGTTGAATGCTTCTCCAAAAGGAAAAGAGTTTGCAGATTCAGATAAGTAAGAATAAGCAACTTTATCTTTAGAAAATAGTCTACCCACAATTGGTAAGAATAAATTTGTGTATATTTTATAGCCTTGTTTAAAAGGAAATTTTACAGGATTTGAAGTTTCGAGAATCACCAAAACTCCTGTAGGTTTTAAAACTCTTGCAATTTCTTTAATTCCTTTATCTAAATTCGCAAAGTTTCGAACCCCGAAAGAAACTGTAATCGCATCAAAAGTATGGTCTTCAAAAGGCATTTCTTCAGAATCAGCAACAATCATTTCTATTTTATCAGAAAGGTTTGCTTTCGCTATTTTTTCTTTCCCAATATTTAGCATTCCTGGAGAAATATCTAAACCTACAATTCTATCCGGTTTTAAATCGGCCATCATTAAAGCTAAATCTCCTGTTCCTGTAGCAATGTCTAAAATGTGCTTCGAATTGTTCTCTCCAACAATCTTCACTACTTTTTTGCGCCACTTTATATCAATACCTAAAGAAATAACTCTATTTAAACCGTCATAATTGCCAGAAATAGCATCGAACATTTTTGCTACTTGCTCTTTTTTTCCTAATTCAGAATCTTTGTATGGTTTAATTATTTTTGACATATTATGTAGCTTTGGGCTATTCGCAATTTGCTTTTCACCAAATTTGTTATCCGTTAATTGCAACCACTTCATTAATCATGTTTGGCAACATTTCTTTTAATAAATTTTCTATTCCATTTTTTAATGTTGCTGTAGAAGATGGACAACCGCTACAAGCACCTTGCAACACTACACTTACTACTTTATTAGCTTCATCATATGATCGAAAAGCTATATTACCTCCATCACTAGCAACTGCTGGTTTTATGTATTCATCTAGAATGTCTACAATCTGTGCAGAGATGCCTTCTAAAACTACTTTTGGTGCTGCTACATTATTTTCTGTAGCTATAGTTTCTTCTTTTGGCAACTCCTTAATAATTATTTTTCCATCCGCTAAATACTCACGAATAAATGTTCTTACTTCTCCGTAAACATCATTCCATTCTACCATATCGTATTTAGTAACAGAAATATAATTGTCTGAAATAAATACTTCTTTTACAAACGGAAAGTTAAAAATTGCTTGTGCTAAAGGTGATGATGCATTTGCTTCATCTATATTTTTAAACTCAACATCTGTTTGTGTTAATGCTTTATTTACTCCAAACTTCATTACTGCAGGATTTGGCGTCACTTCAGCGTACACTTCAATAGCTTCTTTTTTTGAAGTTCTTTGCTCGTTTACAACTACATTACCGTCACTTATATAAGCTTCTATCTGCTCTTTCACCTCTTCTTGTACATCTATCCATTCTAAAATATCAAAACGTTGAATGGCAATAAAATTAGCAGTAATAAATACTTTTTTTACAAATGGTAAATAAAATAATTCTTGAGCCAAAGGAGAGTTTTTAGCTTCATCTATATTGTTAAACTCATAACTACCGCCATTAATTAAAATAGCAGTACTATTAAATTTAAGTATGGTATTATTCGTAGTTTCTTGTATTGTAATTTTAGTTTCTAACATGTTCTAAAAATTGAATTGCAAAATTAAGGGAAAAAAGATAGATAAGATTATTTTATGGAGATAAAATGAAGACTCTACCTTAAATGATTTTTTTAATATCAAAGCTGGCAGAGTCTTAATTTTTAAGTTACTATGATCTATAAATTTATTAAAACTGTAGCTGTGAAAACTTTATTATCTATCGATAAATTTGCTGAGTTTACATTATAACCAGTATAAAAATTATAAGGTGCAGTTCTATTATTATTACTGTAAGCAAAATCTAATTTAAAATTCCCGAAATTATAACCTCCTCCGTATGAATACCCTACTATATTGTCTGAATCTAAAGCTATCTTATCTGGACTTTGTTCAAACTTATAACCTCCTCTTAAACTAAGTCTTTCAAAACGCCATTCTGAACCTATATTAAGGGCATATGTTTTTCTTAATTCATTTTGAAAAAATTGATTTTCAACTAAAAAATCTGCATTCGATAATTTCATGTTTTGATAATTTTTATTGACATAATCGATACTCAATAAGCCTTTTTTACCAAAAATAATAGCTGCACTTGCTGTTAATTTACTAGGAGTTTTTAATCTAAAAACAAACCTTTGAGAAGGGTAGTAACCTCCAGATGTATTGTCATAGATTGTAGAATTATTACTTACGACTATTTCTGTATCTCCCATAAAACCTTCATTATCTACAATATTAGACTCTTCTAAAACCTCTGTAAACATAGTAGGTGTTTGGTATGAAAGACCAAATCTAAAATTTTGATGTGCTTTGTAAATAAATCCCAAATTCAAAGAAACACCTGAACTGGTTATAAGATTTTCTTGATATAAGTTTGCATCTAACGTATTTCCAAATCCATCATTATTAAACTCCACCAAAGTAGCACGCTGACTAAAATTTAAGTCGTAAAAATTTAAACTAGCACCTAGATATAAGCTGTTCTTATGTACTGACGAAAAAGCGATATTCATTTCACTTACCTCACCTGCATAATCATTAAAAAAACGCTGCTCTTCAGCTATGCTATAATCAATAATTGGTTCATTTTCATCTAAAGGAAAATCTCTAAAAATTGCAATTCCACTGTTTCCTTTAGCATTAAAACTGTTAGTAAAGTCTTTAGTTATTCTATAATTAAAGCCAAGTACAAAATTATTCCAATCAGATTTATGAGCGTTTTTAAAAACAAAAACTGCTCCGGCTTGAGATATATTCAAAAATTGATTTTGATTATTCGTGTTCGTACCATAATAGTTTGAAATTGTATTTGTTTGTCTAGAATTAAAAGAACCCGAAAAAGCACTATTATTAAAAACAGACAAACCTGCTGGATTTATATTAACTGCAGACATGTCTCCTCCCAATGCGCCGAAAGCGCCACTCATAGCAGTAAATCTAGCCGTACCATTTCCATCATCCTGGGAAAAAAGTAAAGCTAAATCTTGGTAACCTAAAGATTGACCATAAAACATTATAGTAACAGCGAAAAACGCTATTGTAGTTGTTATTTTTTTCATTTTAAGGTTTTCTAATTATTTAGGATATTAATTACCTCGCGATTTGCTTGAAGATGAGCTTCTAGTAGAACTACCTCTTGATGAAGATGAACTTCTACTAGAACTGCTTCTTGATGAAGATGAACTTCTAGAAGGTGTGCTTCTTGAATAATTTCTTATCGTTGAAGATGAACTTTTTGATGGTGTACTTCTTGATGGTGTACTTCTTGTATAACTTTTTCTAGTTGAAGTTGAAGTTCTATTCGGTACAGTTCTCTGTGTACTTCTTGTTGTTGAAGTTGCATTTCTAGATGGAGTAGTTTTCACAGTTCTTCTCTTGTTAATGAAGTAGTAGAAGTATTCGTAGGATTTATAATAGAAGTAAATCTTTTACTCGAAGTTGCACTTTTGCTCTTCTTGTTGAAGAACTAAGCCTTGTCGTATTAACTCTTCTTCTTAGAAACTGTAGAAGAATTTCTAGTTCTTATATTATCTCTAGAATAGAAATTATTATAAGTAGCTCTTCTACCATATCGGCTATTACTTGTTGTATACCTATTGTTGTTATATGAATTTCCAAATCCGTTATTATAACCACCATACATGCCCCATCCAAATGCTAAGTTATTATGGTATGAATACCAAAAAGGATTATAGCCCCAATTATTAAATCCGTTGTTCCAACCCCAGCCATTATTAACATCCATTGTTCCAACCCCATCTATTTCTATAACCCCAATTATTAAATCCCCTATTGTTCCATCCAAAGTTATTCCATCCAAAGTTATTCCATCCAAATTATTCCAGTAAGAACCATTATTATTGTTATTGATATACACAACTACATCATTATTATCATTGTTCCCCCAAGACGGATTTGTATTATAACTTAAGTCATCCTCTTCATAAGAATTATCTGGAGAGTTATACGAATCTACATCTGTGAAAATAGTTTCTTCCTCTAAGTCTTCAAGGCGCTCTAACTCATTTGTAAAGTAGTTTTTATTATAATTATTATAAGCTTTTTCACCCACAACAATTACATTTTTTTCTGTATCAGTGTTTGAATAGCCCTCATAAATACCATCGTTATTGTAAGCACTTTGATAAGTACCACAAGATATAAGCAGCATATTAACTAAAAGAATTAATATTAATTGATTTGTATTTCGAAATTTATATGACAGCTTCATAGACCTTATTTTTTAGTATACATTAGTTTTTTATAAAAATTGTTATGCAAAAAAACTCAAACTTTAACTAGTCTCTAAGCTTTTTGTAGTAATTTTGTTTTGTTTTGTTGGTGGGTAAATACAAAACAATCTTTTAACACATATTTCACTTTAAAGGTAACAATTTTTGTGCCAAACTTTTAATTATGAGTAAACATTTAACAAAAAGAGCAGACGATTATTCTAAATGGTATAATGAATTAGTTGTAAAAGCAGATTTAGCTGAAAACTCTGCGGTAAGAGGTTGTATGGTAATAAAACCATACGGATATGCTATTTGGGAAAAAATGCAGGCAGAGTTAGATAGAATGTTTAAAGAGACTGGACATGAAAACGCCTATTTTCCGCTTATTTGTTCCTAAAAGTTTATTTGAAGCTGAAGAAAAAAATGCAGAGGGCTTTGCAAAAGAATGTGCAGTTGTAACGCATTACAGATTGCAGAATGATCCTGACAACCCAGGTAAATTAAGAGTAGATCCTGAAGCTAAATTAGAAGAAGAATTAGTAGTTAGACCAACTTCTGAAGCTATTATTTGGAACACATATAAAGGATGGGTTCAATCTTATAGAGACTTACCTTTATTAATAAATCAATGGGCAAATGTTGTACGTTGGGAAATGCGTACACGTCTATTTTTAAGAACTGCAGAATTTTTATGGCAAGAAGGGCACACCGCACATGCAACGAAAGCAGAGGCAATTAGCGAAGCACAACAGATGCAAGAAGTATATGCAACTTTTGCCGAAGATTTTATGGCAATGCCAGTAATAAAGGGATATAAATCTGATAGCGAGCGTTTTGCTGGTGCAGAAGACACTTTAACTATTGAAGCTTTAATGCAAGATGGAAAGGCATTACAAGCTGGGACTAGTCATTTTTTAGGACAAAATTTTGCAAAAGCATTTGATGTAAAATTTACGACTAAAGAAGGAAAGAAAGAACATGTTTGGGCAACCTCTTGGGGTGTTTCTACACGTTTGATTGGCGGCTTAATTATGACTCATTCAGATGATAATGGTTTAGTACTACCCCCAAGATTAGCTCCAATTCAAGTTGTAATTGTGCCTATTTATAAAGGTGAAGAACAATTAGAAGCTATTTCTGAGAAAGTAGCTGTCTTTGTAAAAGAATTACGTAAAAAAGGTATCTCTGTAAAGTTTGATGATAGAGATACGTTCAGACCAGGTGCAAAATTTGCTGAATATGAATTAAAAGGAGTTCCTGTTAGAATTGCAATTGGAAAAAGAGACTTAGAAAATGGTACTGTAGAAATTGCCAGAAGAGATACTTTAGCAAAACAAACGGTTGTCTCAAAATGATGTTGTAGATTTTGTAAGTAACCTTTTAGAAGAAATTCAAGACAACTTATTCCAAAAAGCAATAGATTTTAGAGCAGAGCACACAACTTCTGTGTATAATTTTAAAGAATTTAAAACAGCTATAGCAAATAAAGGTGGCTTTGTTTCTGCGCATTGGGATGGAACAGAGGAAACCGAAGACAAGATTAAAGACTTAACAAAAGCAACCATTAGATGTATTCCTAATGATGCGAAAGAAGAAATTGGAACGTGTGTATTTAGCGGGAAACCATCCTCTAAAAGAGTGCTTTTTGCGAAGGCGTATTAAATTTGAAAAAAAATCCATTTTTTTTTCAAAAATTATTGTGAAATTTAAAAAACGTTGTATATTTGCACCCGCAATTGAGGCACACTTAATTGTTCTGGTCCGTTCGTCTAGGGGTTAGGACGCATGGTTTTCATCCATGTAACACGGGTTCGATTCCCGTACGGACTACAAAAGTTTTAATTAAAAAACGAAACAAGAAATTATGGCAAATCACAAGTCAGCATTAAAGAGAATTAGAAGTAACGAAGCTAAAAGATTACGTAACAAGTATCAACACAAAACAGCAAGAAATGCTGTTAGAGATTTACGTACATCAGAGGACAAGAAAGAAGCAGAAGGTAAATTAAATACTGTAATTTCTATGTTAGATAAATTAGCTAAGAATAATATTATTCACAAGAATAAAGCAGCCAATTTAAAATCTCAATTGACAAAGCACGTATCTGCAATGTAAGCTTTTACATTCCGGTAAAAAACTTAGAACTCTGAATATTTATATTCAGAGTTTTTTATTGTTTATAATTTAAATGAGCATTACTTTATACCATCTAAATTTAAAAACTTAGAGGTACTTAAAAGTATTATAGGATAACGTAAGAAATCAATTTTCACAAGCATTACATTCTTACTCACCCCCTACCAATCATATCCTTTATGTGCATCTAATCTTATAAAGATAAAGAGTAAGATTGTAAAACCCCATAAGAGATGACCCACCATAACTAAAGAACGGCAAAGGAATACCTACAGTTGGCAACAAACCTATCACCATTCCAATATTTACAATTACATGAAAAAACAGAATTGAGCCAAACCATATCCATAGATTCTTCCAAATTTATTGGTATGTGTTTCTGCCAAATAAATAACCCGATACATCAATAACATAAATAATATAATAACTAAAGAACTTCCTAAGAAACCCCACTCTTCTCCAACAACACTAAATATATAATCTGTATGTTGTTCCGGCACAAAATCTCCTTGTGTTAAATCTCCTTTTAAAAATCCTTTTCCTGTAAACCTCCAGAACTAATTGTTAATTCAGATTGGTGTGAATTATAACCTTTTCCCTGATTGTCTTGTTTTAGACCTAAAAGAATCTCAAAACGATCTCTATGGTGCTGTTTAAATATATTATTATATGTAAATCCTGTCCCATAATAAAAATAGTAATAATAGCATATACCCGCTATTATTTTATACCAGTTAAAACGCAGGAAGCGCTTTCCTCCTTTATAAATAGCATAAAATATAAAAATAGTAATGTAGATATAAATAAACTTGATAAGAATGGATACACCAAATAAAATAGTAAGTAAAAACAATACAATTACCAAAGTACCTAAGAATAATATAATTTAAAGTTAAGCCTTCTCTGATGCAGTACAAAGAAAAAAGCAAATAAATAAGGCAGAACCTACATCTGGCTGCAATGTGATCAAGAAAGCAGGTGCAAATATGATATAAATGCCTTAATTTGATTCTTAATTAATTTAAAATTATACTGCCTGTCACTTATTAGTTTTGCCACTGCAAGTGCTGTAAATGCCTTTACAAACTCTGAAGGTTGTAAGCCTAATACCCCAAAATTATACCAAGATGTAGCACCATTTATTGTTTTTCCAAAAAAAATAATCCAACAAGCGATAAAAGAGAAACTAGATAAAATATCTTGAAAACTTTTCATAAAACTTAGCATTGAAAAAAAGAATAATAATAATTAACGGAATGGTTAAAAATATAAATATCAATTGCTTCCCGTATTCAGTTGAAAAACTAAGTAGCTCAATATTCTTCATCTGTTTTTGAAGCTGAATAAATATTTAACCATCCAAAACTGACTAAAATTACAAATAGCGTAACCAAAAGCCAATCGACCCCCGCAAAAATATTATTACCTTCTTGCCGCAATTGTTTCTATTTTAGGGATTAATTTATTGTATTCTTCCTGTAAACTAATATTTAACATATTTGTCTCTCTGTGCTCTGTTGCTTCAGAAATCTCACCATTTAAATACTTTTCTATCATTAAACTTGTTATCGGAGCAGCGATTCTAGAACCATAACCTCCATTTTCTACAAAAATAGCAATCGCTATTTTAGGATTATCTTTTGGAGCAAAAGCAACTAAAATAGAATGATCTTCTAGCTTTATTCTTTTACCGTTTACTACAGTATAATTTTCTGAAGTTCCAGTTTTACCACAAATTTCTATTCCTTTCACTTGACTCCATTTTCCTGTTCCTGTTTTAAAAACCTCATACATCGCATCTATTACTGGACTAAAATGTTTTTTATCAATAGTAGTTTGTTTTTTATCTGTAAAACTTGGGTTCTCTATTGGTCTTTTATCAATATTTTTTAAAATATGTGGTGTAAAGAAATACCCTTTATTTGCAATAGCAGCTGTGAAATTAGCTAATTGAATTGGTGTTGTTTGCACTTCTCCTTGTCCTATTGCATTTGATATATTTGTAGAAGCATTCCAAGAATATCTGTACATCTGATCGTAATACTTACCTGTAGGAATTAGTCCAGGACTTCCCTGGGGTAAATCATATCCTAAATAATTTCCTAAACCAAAACTCTTTACATGAGCACTCCAATTATCTAATCCTAAAGATGGATTTTTATTTTTTTCTACAATTCTCTTATAAGTATTTGCAAAATAGCTATTACAAGATTTAGAAATAGCTGTTTTTAATTGTATTGGTCTGCCGAAAATATCACAATGGCAACCCATAAATTCATTCTTTCTATTCCCGTACCTATAACCATTATAACAATAGAAAGAAGTCTGTTCTGAGATCACTCCTTCTTGTAAACCTATCAAAGCATTCATTATTTTAAATGGAGAACCTGGAGGATAAGAAGCTTTTAAACCTCTATCATAAGTTGGTTTCTCTAAACTTTTCGGGTCCATTAAAATGGCTGAATTTTCAGAACGCTTTCTACCAACTAGCATATTAGGATCATAAGAAGGTGCCGTAACTAAAGCTAAAATTTCTCCAGTAGAGGGTTCTAGAGCTACAATACCTCCCCTTTTACCTATCATTAATTTTTGAGCGTATTGTTGTAATTTTATATCTAAAGTTAAGGTTAGATCTTTACCTCTTTCAGCTAAAGTATCTTGTTCTCCATTCTTAAAAGAGCCAGTAATTTTGTTAAGATTATTTCTATTAAATAATTTTTTACCCTTAATCCCTCTTAAAAAGTTTTCATATTGTTTTTCAATACCATCCTTGCCTATTAATTCTCCTGCTTGATAATAGGTATTCTTTTTTGCTAACTGTTCATTGACCTCACCGATATAACCTAAAACATTTGCTGCTGCATTAATGGGGTACTTCCGTATTACTCTTTTTTGAATAAAAAAACCATCGTATTTGTGTAATTTTTCTTGAAGGAAAGCAAAATCTTCTTTTGCTAATTGTTTTAAAAAAACAGATGGAAGATATGAAGCATATTTACTTGCCTTATTATACCTCTTTACAAAATCTTCTATATCTATTTTTAAAAGTTTACAGAACTCTAAAGTATCTATATGTTTTACTTTATTAGGCTGAATCATTACATCATAAGAAAGTTGATTGGCAACCAATAGAACTCCATTTCTATCATAAATATAACCTCTTTCTGGGTAATCAAAAACTATTTTTACAGCTGCATTATGTATAGGGTCATAACTTTCACCTTTTACTATTTGAAGCTGAAATAAACGTCCTATAAATACAATACCTACAATCGTAATTAAAAAATACAATAAAAAACTTTTTTGCATTATTGCTTTTTAGAGAAAATATAAATTGATAAAAAATATAATATCAAAGTAAATGCACTTGAATACAGTGTGTTTAAGAATACCTGAGACATATTTTGAAGACTAAAGTTAGCAAAAGAAAATAACAAAAAATGATGGAGCACTGTTAAAGTTACGATATAGTTAAACTTTTTTCCAAAAGGTTCTAAATTCAACTTAAAAAAAGGATAATCCACTTCAAATTTATTAAAGAAAACTCTGATAAAAAATAATCTCAAATACGCAATTGTTACTAATGAAAAAGCATGAATTCCTCCTGAATCAGAAAAAAAATCGATACTTAAACCCAAAGCGAAAGAAAGTAACAAAAAAGAAAATCTATTTTTCTTCAGTGGATACAAGAAAACAAAAGCGATATATAGATACGGATTTATATATCCTAAAAACAAAATATTATTCAATACAAAAACTTGTAAAAAAACTAAGAATACAAATAGCAATCCAAAATATACTGTTTTATTCATTTCCTGAATTTTCTAAACGTTTAATTTCTACTTTCTGTAAATTTTTAATAACATAAACAGGTCCAATAACAGACATATCATTAAATAATTTTACATTAATTATGTTATCTACAGCATTGTCATTATTTATTTCAATTACTTTTCCTATTAAAATTCCTTCTGGAAAAATTGCAGATTTACCACCAGTTTCTATAGTATCACCGATTTTAACAGGCGCCTGTCTTGGAATATCTATTAATTGCACTGTGTTATAATCTAAAGCCATTCCATTGTAACGTACCAAAATAGCCGTTTTTTAATCTTGCGTTTATCTTAGTGTTTTTATTTAAAATAGATTGAATTCTTCCATAATTAGGTGACAAATTATCTGTAAATCCAATAATCCCTTTACCGTTAACAACAGCCATTTCTTTACTTAAACCTGCAATTGTACCTTTATTAATAGTTAAAAAATTAAATGCTTTTGAATAACTATTATTGATGATTTTAGCACTTGTATAGGTGTATTTTTGATAATATTTTACGGTATCAATAACAATTGAATCCACTTTAAAAGAAGTATTTGTTTTTTGATTTAGAAAGTTTCTTAAAAGTGTGTTTTCTTCTATAAGTTGAGTATTTGTAGCTTTTAAACTAAAATAATCAGACATATCAGAAACTTTACTATACAAACCACCAGTTAAAGCATTTGCAGAATTAACGTATTTACTATTTTGAAAATTAAGATTGTTAAAAATAAGTGTCAAGGCAATAAATTGCAGCAATAAAAAGAATAAAAAATATTTAAACTTTTGAAAAAAGTAAATAAGTTGTTGCATTTTTTAGAACTCCTAAAATATTATTTCATTAATACACTCTTATATTTATCTAGTTCTTTTAAAGCAATTCCTGTTCCACGAACTACAGCTCTTAAAGGATCTTCTGCAACATAAACAGGTAAGTCTGTTTTTCTAGAAAGTCTTTTATCTAAACCTCTTAACATAGAACCACCTCCCGCTAAATAAATACCTGTATTGTAAATATCTGCTGCCAATTCTGGCGGAGTCTTAGATAATGTTTCCATAACCGCATCTTCTATTCTTAAAATAGACTTATCTAAGGCTTTTGCAATTTCTCTATAAGAAACTTGCACTTGCTTTGGCTTACCACTTAACAAGTCTCTACCTTGAACCAACATGTCATCTGGCGGAGTTTCTAAATCTTCTGTAGCTGCACCAATAGTAATTTTTATTTTCTCTGCAGTAGTTTCCCCAACATGCAGGTTGTGCTGTGTGCGCATATAATACATAATATCATTTGTAAATAAGTCTCCAGCTACTTTTACAGATTGATCACAAACAATACCAGCCAATGCAATAACAGCAATTTCTGTTGTACCACCACCAATATCTATAATCATATTCCCCTTTGGCTCCATAATATCTATACCAACACCAATTGCAGCTGCCATAGGCTCATAGATTAAATAGATTTCTTTAGCATTCATGTGTTTCGCAGAATCCCTTACAGCACGTTTTTCTACTTCTGTAATTCCAGACGGAATACAAATAACCATTCTTAGTGCGGGTGGAAATAACTTCTTTTTAATTGATGGAATCTGTTTTACAAATTCTTTAATCATTTCTTCTGAAGCTTGAAAATCTGCAATAACTCCGTCTTTTAATGGACGGATTGTTTTGATATTTTCATGGGTTTTTCCTTGCATCAAGTTGGCTTCTTTACCAATTGCAATAATTTTACCTGTAGTTCTGTCTCTTGCTACAATTGAAGGACTATCAATAACCACTTTTCCTTTGTGAATTATTAATGTATTTGCGGTTCCTAAATCGATCGCAATATCTTCGGTCATAAAATCAAAAAAACCCATAAAATATTTTTAGTGTATTATTTTTACTCGTGTCTTACAAAGCTACTAAAATTCTAATTGCAAATAACCTATATATTCTTAATGTTTAAAATGCCTAGTTCCTGTCATTACCATAGATATATTATTTTCATTACAATAGTCTATACTTAATTGATCTTTAATAGAGCCTCCAGGCTGTATCACACTTTTTATCCCTGCATTATCTGCAATCTCTACACAATCTGGAAAAGGAAAAAAAGCATCACTTGCCATTACGCATCCGTTTAAATCAAATTTAAAAGAATTTGCCTTTTCTATTGCTTGGTTCAAAGCATCAACTCTGCTTGTTTGCCCTGTACCCCCTGCTAACAACTGCTTATTTTTAACTAAGATAATGGTATTTGATTTCGTGTTTTTACACAATTTAGATGCAAACAACAAATCTTCTATCTCACTTGCTGTTGGATTCGTATTAGTAACGTATTTCAAATCTGATAATTGATCTGTAATACTATCTTTATCTTGAACTAAATTACCATTTAAGCAAGTTCTAATTGTTGTTGTAGGTAATTCAACTTCTTTTTTAATTAGAATAATTCTATTCTTTTTTCCTTTTAATATTGTTAAAGCTTCATTTGAATAACTTGGCGCAATTACCACTTCACAAAACAAAGTATGAATTTCTTCTGCAGTTGCAGCATCTATTTCTGTATTTGCAATTAAAACTCCTCCAAAAGCAGAAACAGGGTCACCTGCCAAAGCATCTACATACGCTTGTTTTATGGTATCTCTTTGTGCAAAACCACATGCATTATTGTGCTTTAAGATAGCAAAAGTTGGTGCCTCACCTCTAAATTCTTCGATTAAGTTTACAGCAGCATCTACATCTAGTAAATTATTGTAACTTAACTCCTTACCATGTAATTTATCAAAAATTGTTTCAAGTCTCCAAAGAAATAACCCTTTTGATGAGGGTTTTCTCCATATCTTAATACTTGTGCATTTGTTTCACTAACTTTTAAAGTAGGCTCTTCACCAGCATTAAAATAATTAAAGATGGCAGTGTCATAATGTGAAGAAATATTAAAGGACTTCGCAGCAAATTTCTTTCTCTGTGCAATTGTGGTTTCTCCATTGTTTTGAGATAAAATATCTAAAAAATCATCGTATTGATTCATTGATGAAACCGTAAAAGTATCTTTAAAATTTTTTGCAGATGCTCTAATTAAAGAAATTCCACCAATATCAATTTTCTCAACAATATCTTGCTCAGTTGCTCCTGAAGCAACTGTCTTTTCAAAAGGATATAAATCTACAATTACCAAGTCTATCTGCGGAATATTATATTCTGCTAATTCAGCAATATCACTTTCATTATCTTGTCTGTTTAAAATTCCTCCAAAAACCTTTGGATGGAGCGTCTTAACTCGACCTCCTAGAATAGAAGGATACGAAGTAACTTCATCAACAGGAACTACGTTTATTCCAAGTTCTTTGATAAATTTTTCTGTTCCTCCGGTTGAATAAATAGTTACATTTAAATCGTTCAATTTTTGTACGATTGGTGCCAAACCATCTTTGTGAAATACCGATATTAATGCGGATTTAATTGTTTTTGCAGTGCTCATTTAGTTGTTGTGTTGTTAAGCAAACAAAATTAGTGAAAGGAACCTTGCAAGGCAATAAAAGATAATAACAATAGCAGGAAGTAATTAACAACTGTGCTAAAATCACTACTTATTTAATCCTTATACTAAGCCCTTCTCAGCTTTTAATTTTTAATAATAGCTATTTTTTAAAAAACATCATTATAAGATAGCACCAACCTTTTTACAAATATATTCTAACAATTGCTCATCTTTATCTGTAAAAACATTTGCAGTATGAGAATCAATATCAATCTGCCCAATATTCTCCTTGTTCACAAAAATAGGAATTACTATTTCAGATTTCACTTTCCATCCACAAGATATATAGTTTTCTTGATTAGATACATCTTGAACAACAAAATTTTGATTACTTACAGCCACTTGTCCACAAATACCTTTTCCAAAAGGAATAATTGTATGTTCTGTTTCTTCACCTGTATATTGCCCCAACTTCAACTCGTCTTTATCTCCATTTTTAAAATAAAAACCAACCCAATCGTAATAAGAAATTTCACTTTCTAAAAAATCGCAAATTGCCTGGAGCTGCTCATTTGTAGTATTTGTATTTGCAAGAATACTATCTGCTTTATTTTTCAATCTATTTAAATCCATTTCCATCTAAACTCTATACTTATGTAGCTGTAAAAATAAATGAAATTTCGTAGATAAAAAACAGAAACATGAAGGCAGTTTTATAGCGTACATCATTTTAATTTACTTAAATTTTTTAATGAATTTCGAGATAACATTTGATTTTACAAAAAAATCGCATTTGTTATTGTAACTTTGCACTTATAATGAAATCCATTTTTACCAAAATAACATCGACTCTATTAGCATTTTTGGTGCTATTCTCAACACTCTCATTTACTGTTGAGAGTCATTATTGTGGCGGTTTTTTAATGGATATTTCTGTTATCGGTGAAGCCGATGACTGCGGTATGAAAGTAGAGCAGACAATGGCTGCAGAAAAGACAAACTGCTGTAAAGATGAAGTAATAATAACAGAAGGACAAGATGAATTACATCCAGCTTCTTTTGATACCTTGAACTTTGAAAAACAACAATTTTTAACAACTTTCTATTCTTCTTATTTAAATCTAGTTAAAGAAGAATCTTCTAGAAATGTCATTTACAAAGCCTTTCACCGGCCTGTTATACCTATTAATTATCAGATAAAATACCAATCATTTTTAATTTAATTTTGTTTTAATTCCAACTAAAAAGTCTTCTACTAAAGAGGCACAGTTTTAATTATAATAAAATTAACATTAATGAAAAAACACATACTAAATAGCTTTATACTGCTGTTTCCAATTTTTATTCTTGCTCAAACTAATTTGAAAGGAATGATTATGGACCAAGAAAACCCTAAAGATAATTTAGGCGTTTCAGGTGCCACCGTAAATTGGTTAAACACAAATATTGGCACAATTACGAACGAAAAGGGCTGGTTTACAATTCCGTTTAAAAAGGAATATAAAAAGTTAGTAATAAGTTATATTGGATACAAAACAGACACTATAATAGTTAGAGATCTAACACCAATTCATCATTTTATAACTATAGAAAACGAATTAAAAGGAATAACTATTCGAAGCAAAAGAGATGCCGTTCAAAAATCTTTATTTGCCACAGCCAATACTTTTACAGTGAATAACGACGAACTATTAAAAGCAGCCTGCTGTAATTTAGCAGAAAGTTTTGAAACAAATCCGTCTATAGATGTTAGTTTCTCTGATGCATTAACAGGAACGCGTCAAATACAAATGTTGGGACTTAAAAGTCCGTATTTGCAAATTATGCAAGAAAACATACCCTCTATAAGAGGTGCTGCCCAAGCTTTTGGCTTAACCTTTACACCGGGTACTTGGGTAGAGAGTATTCAAATTACAAAAGGGGCTGGTTCTGTTGTAAATGGCTTTGAAAGTATTTCTGGCCAAATAAATGCAGAATTGGTAAAGCCTTTTTCTGATAATAAATTTTTCTTAAACACCTATAGTTCTCTAAATGGTAGGTTAGAATTAAACACTCATTTTAACCGAAGGGTTTCAGAAAAATGGCAAACCGGACTTTATATTCATGGGAATTATAGAGGTGAAAAATTTGATAAAAACGATGATAATTTTTTAGACGCACCTTTAGCCAATCAAATAAATGTAATGAACCGCTGGCAATATACAGATGCACAAAATGGTTGGGTTAGCTTTATAAATATTCGTTTTTTAAATGATGAAAAACAAACTGGAGAAATCAATTTTAATCCAACTTTAGATAAAGGGAATACAAATTCTTGGGGAAGTGAAATTGATACAAAACGTTTTGAAACTTCTTTAAAACTAGGGTATGTTTTTCCTGAAATTCCATATCAAAGTGTCGGTTTACAATTAGCATATAGCAATCATCAACAAGATTCTTATTTTGGTTTAAATGTGTATGATATTAAACATGAAAGTTTATACTCTAACTTACTTTTCAACTCAATTATTGGAGATACTAGAAGCAAGTTTAAAACAGGTATTAACTTTACCTATGACAAATACAATGAACTTGTAAATACTACAAATTACAAAAGAAAAGAAAACTCTCTAGGTGTATTTTTTGAATATGCTTTTGACAACCTGGAGGATTTCAGTTTAACTGCAGGAGTTAGAGTAGATACACATAATTTATTAGGTACATTTATTACGCCTAGGTTGCACCTAAGGTATGCTCCTTGGGAAAACGGAGTCTTTAGAGCTTCTGCTGGAAGAGGAAAAAGAAGTGCTAATATTTTTGCAGAAAATCAGCAATTATTTGCAAGTTCTAGAAAAATAGATATAGACGCGGTAGGTGGAAATATCTACGGATTAAACCCTGAAATTGCTTGGAATTATGGAGTTTCGTATTTACAAAAATTTAATTTATTTAATAAAAAAGGGGATATTACATTCGATTTTTATAGAACAGATTTCAGCAACCAAGTTGTTGTAGATTGGGAAAACCCGCAAGCAGTTTCTTTTTATAATTTAAATGGAAAAAGTATTGCTAATAATTTTCAACTAGAATTAAATTATGAATTGGCAAAAAACTTAAATCTACGAACTGCTTTTAAATATTTTGATATTTCAACAGATTATAAAACTGGGAAATTACAAAAACCTCTTCAACCTAATAATCGGTTTTTTGTAAACATTTCTTACGAAACAGCAACAAAAGACAATGGTTCTCAATGGAAGTTAGATCTTACATTTAATAATATCGGCGAACAACGTTTACCAGATACAGCTACAAACCCACCACAATACCAATTACCAATAAATTCTGAGCGTTATAGTTTATTAAATTCTCAAATTACTAAAGTATTTTCAAACAAGTTTGAAATTTATGCAGGTGGAGAAAACTTGACAAATGTTCAACAAGTAAATCCTATTTTAGGAAGTGAGAATCCTTTTGGCCCCAATTTTGACAGTACCATTGTGTACTCGCCAATTTTTGGTCGCGCTATTTATGCAGGTTTACGATTTAAAATTAAATAACTTTTAAATAAAAAAATAATGAAAAAAGCATATTTATATTCAGTTTGTTCTTCATCAGTTTTTCTGCCCAAGCGCAAGAAATGAAAACAGTGAAAAAGAAAAAAAACGCCAAAGTTGCTTTTAAAGTAGATGGTATTTGTGGAATGTGTAAAAAACGTATAGAGATTGCTGCCTTAAAAACAAAAGGGGTAAAGTTTGCTATTTGGGATGTGAAAACGCATCAAATAAACCTCATTTTAGATGAGCGTAAAGCATCTCTAAATACCGTAAAACAAAACATTGCAAACGTTGGTCATGATGTTGAAAATTTTATAGCCACGGATGAAGCCTATAACTCTGTGCATCCTTGCTGTAAATATAGAGATAGTGAAATAGATGCTAGACCACGAGCGGTGCTTAAAAAGAAGAAAAACTAAAAAAAAAACCCTTTCATAATTTGAAAGGGTTTTCTTTTTTTTGGTTTGCTAAATCAAACAACTATTTAGTATCTATAGTGCTCTGGTTTGTATGGTCCTGCTTGTGTTACACCAATATATGCTGCTTGGTCTTGACGCAATTCAGTTAACTCTACACCAATTTTTGCTAAGTGTAAAAATGCAACTTTTTCATCTAAATGTTTTGGTAGCATATACACTTCGTTTCCGTATGCTTTTGCGTTATTCCAAAGTTCCATTTGTGCCAAAGTCTGGTTTGTAAATGAGTTAGACATTACAAAACTTGGATGCCCAGTTGCACAACCTAAGTTTACCAAACGTCCTTCTGCTAACAATATAATATCGTTTCCATTGATATTATATTTATCTACTTGTGGCTTAATTTCAACTTTTTCACTGTTCGCATTTAAATAAGGAACATCAATTTCATTATCGAAATGTCCAATATTTGCAACAATTACTTTGTCTTTCATTGCTTCAAAATGCTCTCCACGCACAATGTCTTTATTTCCTGTTGTAGTAATAATAATATCTGAGTTTGCAACAACAGTCTCTAATTTCTTAACTTCAAAACCATCCATTGCAGCTTGCAACGCACAAATAGGATCTATTTCTGTAACAGTTACAATAGAACCTGCTCCTTTAAAAGAAGCTGCTGTTCCTTTACCCACATCACCATAACCACAAACAGTTACACGTTTTCCTGCTAACATAATGTCTGTTGCTCTACGAATTGCATCTACTGCAGATTCTTTACAACCGTATTTATTATCAAATTTTGATTTTGTAACAGAATCATTGATATTAATTGCTGGCATTGGTAATGTTCCGTTTTTAACTCTTTCGTAAAGCCTATGAACACCAGTGGTAGTCTCCTCTGATAATCCATTGATTCCTGCAGCTAATTCTGGATATCGATCTAAAACCATATTGGTTAAATCTCCACCATCATCTAAAATCATGTTTAATGGTTGTTTGTCTTCACCAAAAAATAAGGTTTGTTCAATACACCAATCAAATTCTTCTTCATTCATTCCTTTCCAAGCATAAACAGAAGTTCCTGTTGCAGCAATTGCAGCAGCAGCCTGATCTTGTGTAGAAAAAATATTACAAGAACTCCAAGTAACGTCTGCCCCTAAAGCTTGCAAAGTTTCTATTAAAATTGCTGTTTGGATTGTCATATGTAAACAACCTGCAATTCTAGCACCCTTTAAAGGTTGCGCATCTCCATACTCTTCTCTTAAACTCATTAAACCTGGCATTTCTGCTTCTGCCAAATCCATTTCTTTTCTACCCCAATCTGCTAAAGAAATATCTTTCACTTTGAAAGGTACGAATGTTGTATTTTTACTCATATTACTGTATATTTATATTCTAATTTTTTCGAACTGCAAAGTTACGACATCCATTTTAAAAAAGTATGGCTCTTTACAAAACTTTAACGGTTAACAAAGCAACTAAAGTCTTGATTTGGAAGATTGAAGAATCTACTTCTAAATTACAAGAGGGAATTGTACTTTCTGAGAATAGCACAGCGCGCTTAAACTCTATGAAATCTCAATTGCATCAAAGAGGATTCTTGAGTATTCGACATTTATTAAAAGAAGTTGGATATACCGATGCTGATTTAATTTATGATGAATTTGGAAAGCCACACTTAAAAAATGGCAAGTTCATCTCGATTACACATTCTTTTACTTTTACCGCTATTATTGTTTCTGATGAAGTTCCATGTAGGAATTGATATTGAAAAACAGCGTGAGAAAATTTTAAAAATTGCACATAAATTTACTCCATTTGAAGAATATAAAACAATAGCCAATGTGGATGCTTTAATCAGCAAATTAACTATTGTCTGGGGTGCAAAAGAATCTTTATATAAAATATACGGTAAGAAAAAGCTCTTATTCTTACATCACATTTATATTGAGGATTTTAAATTTGCTGATGAAAAAACTACTGGAGAAATACGTTATAATGGAGAGAATACTGCTTATAACATTTCATTTTTAGAGTTTGAAGGTTTTACTTGCGTATTTGCTTATTAAAAATACTTAAAGTTTATAAACAAGAACCTACTCTTGCTAATATTATGGTGAAAAAACAAATTAACTTCTTACTTTTGATGCAGCTATTTTAATAAATAAAATGACAACAATTTTCGAATTTCTTTTTGACCAATATAAAACATACTCAACATTAGATATTACTTTAGAAATTGTTGCAGTAATTTTTGGTTTTCTATCCGTTTGGTTCTCTAAACAGAATAAAATTTGGGTTTTCCCTACAGGGATGATTAGTACACTTATTTTTGTGTATTTACTTTTTAAGTGGGAGCTTTTAGGCGACATGTTAATTAACGGTTATTATTTTATAATGAGTATTTATGGCTGGTATATATGGACGCGTAAAGTGGATAAAACCCATGTAAATCAAATTTCCACTACTACTTTTAAAGAAAAAAAGATTTCAATTGTCCTATTTATTGCAGCACTGCTGTTTGTTTTTATAGTTTATCAAAAATTTGACAAATGGACAAGTTGGGTTGCTTACATAGATACCATTACAACAGCTATCTTTTTTGTTGGAATGTGGTTAATGGCAAAACGTAAAATAGAAAATTGGATTTTCTGGATAGTAGGAGATCTAATTTCTGTACCTTTATATCTATACAAAGGCTTTACATTTACAAGCTTTCAATATTTTGGATTTACTTTTATCGCCATTTTTGGTTATTTAGCATGGAAAAAGAACTTACACAAGACCCTATTAACATCATAAAAGTTGTTTTATTTGGACCAGAATCTACAGGAAAAACAACACTTTCTAAACAATTAGCACGTCATTACAATACTGTTTGGACGCCAGAATATGCACGTGAATATTTGCAAAAAAAATGGAATAACGAGCGTAAAACTTGCGAAAAAGAAGATTTAATACCGATTGCAATTGGACAAATGAATCTTGAAAATAAGTTGGGGAAAAAAGCGGATAAACTACTTATTTGTGATACAGATTTACTAGAAACAAAAGTATACTCAGAAAAATTTTATGGCGGTGCTGTAGATATTAAATTAAGTGAAGCTGTAGATAAAAATAAATATGATTTATATTTACTTACTTATATTGATACGCCATGGGAAGAAGATGATTTACGCGACAGACCAGAACAACGTTTAGAGATGTTTACGGCTTTTGAAAATACATTAAAAAAATATAAAAAAAATTATATCTTGTTAAAAGGTGATAAAGAAACAAGATTAAAAAACGCTACTGAAGCTATTGATAAAATTATTGCTGCAAAAGATAATTTACATTCTTTTTCAGACTCTTTGCAAGACCTTAATATGCTCAAAAATAGAGATTTTAGCAATACTTGTGATAATTAAGCATACTGCAGAAAATAACTAAAAATATATCCTTAAATTTTTAAGTTTGAGGTATTTTTAATAAAAATGAATACAGAGAATATTTTAAAAGAACTCAACTTTAAAGCGACTAGAAGTTCTGGTCCTGGTGGTCAGCACGTAAACAAAACGTCTTCTAAAATTGAATTAACGTTCTATTTAGAAAACTCACTTTCTCTCTCTGAAAGCGAAAAAGCACTTTTAAAAGTAAAATTGGTATCAAAATTAACGAAAGAAAATGTATTGATTCTTTTTTGCGAAGAAACACGTTCTCAGCACAGAAATAAAGAAATTTCGATCAAACGTTTTTTAGAATTATTGAAACTAAATTTAATTCGTCCTAAGAAAAGACAAAAAACAAAACCTAGCAAAGGCGCGTTAAAAAGAAGAGTTGAAACTAAAAAACGAATATCGATTAAAAAGGCACTTCGTAAAAAACCAAACTTCGATTAAAATAAATCACTTTTCTATTTCATAATCAATTTTTCTGACTTAATTTTGCTGCGTTCTCATAAAGGGGTGCTTTAAAAAGCTGAGATCATACCCAATGAACCTAGAACAGATAATGCTGTTTAGGGATTTTGAATGTTTTTTACAAAAAAGTGAACTAATTTAAAGTATAAATTATTTCTTCCGATGCATAGGAAAAAGCTTTCTTCGTATGAACAACAATTAATTATTCAATATTAATCACAAGAATAATTACCTCTTTTTATTCGTTTTAAATTTTTTAAAATGAAAAAAATATCCATTTTTTTATTCTTGTTTGTAAGTACACTTGCAAACGCACAATCCTTTACACTTTCTGGAAAAGTTGTAGATGAAAACAAAAATCCATTACCTGGAGCTTCTATTCTAGTTCAAGAAATTAAAAAAGGAACATTCACGGACGATGAAGGCAACTTTTCGTTGAAAATTAATCAAGGAAAATACAAAATTAAAGTTTCTCACTTAGGTTATAAAACTGGGTATTTTGATCAAGAAATTAATCAAGACGAGGAAATTGTATTGCAATTAATTTTATCTCAATATGTTTTAGAAGAAGTTTTGGTTTCTGCGGTTCGTGTAAAAGCGAATTCACCTGTAACTCATTCTAATTTATCAAAAAAGGAAATTTCGAAGCGTAATTTAGGACAAGACATTCCTATTTTGCTTAAATATCTGCCATCGGTAACTACATCATCAGATGCAGGCGCAGGAATTGGTTACACGTATATTCGTGTTCGTGGTTCTGATGGAAGTCGTGTAAATGTTACTGTAAACGGAATACCATATAACGATGCTGAAAGTCAGGGAAGTTTTTGGGTAAATATGGGCGATTTTGCTTCTTCTACAGAAAGCTTACAATTACAACGTGGTGTTGGTACATCTACAAATGGTTCTGGTGCTTTTGGCGCGA
Organism: Flavobacteriales bacterium UBA6772; assembly: GCA_905181765.1. Lineage (GTDB taxonomy): Bacteria > Bacteroidota > Bacteroidia > Flavobacteriales > Flavobacteriaceae > Polaribacter. The sequence continues at coordinate 64,916 of CAJIYW010000007.1, forward strand.
GTTTAAATATTTTAACGGATGCTATTTCTGAAGAAGCTGGTGGAGAAATTTCGAACTCTTTCGGTTCTTTCGGGACAAGAAAACATACTACTAAATTTACAACAGGAAAAATAAATGAGCATTTTGAATTTGCCGGACGATTGTCTAATATCTATTCTGATGGATATGTAGATAGAGCTTTTACAGATTTAAAATCCTACTTCTTACAAGGGAGTTATACGGATGAAAACACCTTAATAAAAGCATTGGCTTTTGGAGGTAAAGAATATACCTACCAAGCTTGGAATGGTTTAACTGCAGAAGAATTAAAAGAAGATAGAAAGCAGAATCCATATACCTATAATAATGAAACTGATAATTACCAACAAGATCATTATCAGTTGCACTGGAATGAGAAGTTAAACAAAAACTGGTCTACAAATATTGGTTTAAATTATACGAGAGGTAAAGGTTATTTTGAGCAATTTAAAGGAGAAGAATCTGCTGCAGATTTTAATAATTTAATTGAAGAAGGCAGTGATGTTGTTGTTAGACGTTGGTTGGACAATCATTTTTATGTAGCAAATTTTAACGCAACTTACACGAATGAGGGTATAGAAATTATTGGAGGAATCTCTTATAGTAATTATACGAATGATCATTTTGGAGAAGTAATTTGGGGTAGTGATTTATCTGACGGAACTTCGATTAGAGATCAATATTATTTTAGTGATGCTGAAAAAACAGATTATAGTTCATTTGTAAAAACAACCTACAACGTATCAGATCAATTAACTGCTTTTGTAGATTTACAAGGAAGGTTTGTAACTTATAAAACAAAAGGATTAACATCTGATAGAGATGCAATAGATGTAGACGCTAATTTTAATTTCTTTAATCCTAAATTAGGATTAACATACGCACTTAACAATACAAATAGTTTTTATGCCTCTTATGCAAAAGCAAACAGAGAACCTAATAGAAATGATTTTGAAGCAGGAACTACACAACACGAAAGTTTAGATGATTATGAGTTAGGTTGGCGTTTAAAAAACGAAAACATAAAATTAAGTACCAATGTTTACTATATGAATTATAAAAATCAATTGGTATTAACAGGTGCTTTGAATGATGTTGGTTCACCAATTAGAGCTACAAGTGGGAAAAGTTATCGTTTAGGTTTAGAAGTTGATGCAGATATTCGCATTAGTGATCAGTTTTCTATTACACCAAATATTGCAATAAGTTCTAATAAAAACGTAGATTTTAACGCGACTATAAATGGTGATTTGGTTAATTTAGGAAATACACCTATTTCTAATTCTCCTGATATAATTGCTGGTAATGCTTTTGTTTTTCAGCCTTTAGAAAACTTACAACTTTCTCTTTTATCTAAATATGTTGGCGAACAATATATGGGTAATTTAGGGGGTGTAATTGCAAATGAACCATCTGTTATTTATAACGAAATATCTACAAATAACGAAAAATTAAAAAGTTACTTTACAAGCGATTTTAATGTTGTTTATGAGGTAAAAACAACTAAAATATTTAAAGAAATTGTATTTTCTGCCTTAATAAATAACATTTTTAATACTAAATATGTAGATAGAGGTTATTATTATACCTTTGATTACCCAGATGGAAATGGCAATACAATTACTGGAGACGGAGCAGGATATTACCCACAAGCAACAAGAAACTTCCTAGCTGGAGTAACTTTTAGATTTTAACAAATACATCGTTTTTCTGTCATAATTGACCAAAAAATGTTTAAATTAACACAAAACGAGTGGTTTTCAATAGAAAATCGCTCGTTTTTCGTTTCTTAAAGATTCATGGGCGACACACTTATTATCCTAAATATATACATTAGAAGTGACCATATTGATAGCGATCGATTGGTTCAATTCAAGCTTCCTGCATTCTAGATTTTTTATTTCAACGATTTCTACTTACTACTTTTAAAAGAAAAATATTCTTTTAAAAAACTACCTTTTACTATTCACTATTAAAAACCACAACTTCCTATAATGAGACAAGTTAAAATTGTAAAACAGGTTACCAATCGCGATGCAAAGTCTTTAGATAAATATTTTTAAGAAATTAGTAAAATTAGACTTATTACTGCCGATGAAAAAGTAGAACTAGCACTAAAATTAAGGCAGGAAATTCAAAAGCCTTAGATACTCTAGTAAATACAAATTTAAGATTTGTAGTTTCTGTTACCAAACAATACCAAGGACAAGGCTTAAAATTATCTAAATTGATAAATGAGGTCAACTTAGGCTAAGTAAAAGCGGTAAAAATATTTGACGGAACCCGAGATTTTAAGTTCATACCTTATGCTGTTTGGTGGAATCTTCTAGCCATTTTGCAAGCCTTGAGTAAAACTAGCAACACATGCCAAATTGCAAAACAGTTAGACACAACTACGGCCGAAGCAATCTTTAAAAAAAAGTCTGGAAGGAATGTTTAAAGAAGTATCAAATTACAATCAAGCTCCAAAACACAGAAGCTGAAAAAGTACTTGGGTTAAAAGTTATTCTTTATAAACTAAATTCAAGTCTATTGGTTTTTTTCTGAATCCCACTGCTGATACCCTCCTAACACATTGATAACTTTGAAGCCTTTTTCTTTCAAAATTTTACATGCTTTTCCACTTCTGTTGCCACTTCTGCAATACAAATAAACAGGCTTTGACTTATTCAACTGCGCAGTTGCTACTTTTTCAAAATCAACATCAAAATAGTTGGCAAAAAATGCTGTTTGTATAGTACCCTCTTTTATTTCTTCAGGAGTTCTAACATCCATCAATTGAATATTTTCTTTAGACAATAAAACTTTTAACTCTTTTGTAGTTATAGATTTAAGCGCTACTTGTGAATTACAGTTTACACAAAAAAAGATCATTATAAATAAACATACTAAATTTTTCATTTTACTCTAAGGTTAATTTATAAAAAACTACACTGCTTTTTTTTTGTAATACTATTTGTAGGCTTGGTGTATATATTTTGCATATTTTTCTTGCTTTACCTTATCTCCCGTTTTATAAAACCTAACGGCTTGATTTGCACGCATAAAAAAGTGATCTAAACTTATGATTTCTAAAATTCCACTTTTAAATAAATCATCTCTTACCGGTCCTTTTACGCCAGCTAAATAAAATATAATTCCTTTTTTCTGGCAAAATAGAATACGTTCCTTCAACATTTCTACACCCGTGCTATCTACTCTATTTATACTCTCTGCATCTAAAACAATCAATTTTAAAGCGCTCCCTTTATTATCCATCATTTGTTCCAATCGATCTCTAAAATAACTAGCATTGGCATAAAATAATTGTGCATCAAATCTAAAAACTAATACATCTTCATCAAGAACTACTTCTTCAAATCGTTCTTTATTTTTATAAAAATTAGAATTTGGCACTTTCCCTAATTCAACAACATAAGGTCTAGAGGTTCTAAAAATTAAAACAATTAAAGACAATCCTACTCCTGTAATTATTCCAAATTCAATTCCTAAAAACAAAGTTGCAATAAAGGTTGAAAGCATTAAACAAAAATCTAATTGATTGGCTTTCCATAAGAAACCTGCTTCTTTAAAATTAACCAATCCAAAAACAGCCACTATTATAATTGCAGATAATACCGTTTTTGGTAAATAATAAAATAATGGCATTAAAAACAATAATGTAATTAATACCATAACTACCGAAATTAATGCAGCCATACCTGTTTTTGCACCACTTTCGTAATTGATAGCAGAACGAGAAAAACTAGAAGCACTTGGATATGCCTTAAATAAAGAGCCTACCATATTACTAATACCTAAAGCTATTAATTCTTGATTTGGTCTAATTCTGTATTCGTCTTGTTTTGCTTCCAAAGACTTTCCAATAGAAATAGTCTCTAAGTAACCGACCATTACAAGCGTTAAAGCAATTGGTAATAAATTTCTTATCAAATCAAAATCAAATTCCGGAATTCCGAATTTTGGTAAACCAGAGGGAATATCTTTTACTATAGACACATTTATAAATATGTTTCCAAAATATTTCATAAGTAAAACTCCCAGAATTACAACCATTAATGCATTCGGAATTTTCTTATTTATTCTTCTAGAAATAATGATTATTATCATAGAAATCAATCCTATAGTAGCTGTATGATAATTAAAATTTCCTAATTCGAGCCAAATACCCTGCAAGATGATCTGAATTTGATCGCTCTGTACAAAATCTAAACCTAATAAATTTCTAAATTGATTGAAACCAATAATTAATGCTACCGCAGAAGTAAAACCTGTAATTACAGGTTTGGAAAGAAAGTTTACTATAAATCCTAAATTAAAAATACCCATGATCAGTTGAATTGTTCCAACCATTAAGGCTAATAAAATAGCTATTGAGATATAATTTTCTGACCCTACTAGCGCCAGCGTAGAAACTCCTGTTGCTACGATAAGAGAATCCATTGCTACTGGACCAATTGCTACTTGCCTCGAAGAACCAAAAATAGCATACATTACTTGCGGTACTAAAGCACAGTACAAACCATAAATGGGTGGCAATCCTGCAATAAGCGCATATGCTATTCCTTGCGGAATTAAAACAATACCAACAGTAATACCTGCAAATAAATCTCCCTTAAAAAGAGAAGTATTATAATTTGGTAACCATTCTAAAATTGGTATTATCTTCTTAATATTCATTTAATAGTACACTTTTGCTTTTAGCGGTTTGATCTTGATTACTTTATTTGGGTTAAAACAATTGTCCCGGGTTTTTACCTTTTTCTCTACCCAAATGTTTATAAGCAAGTTCTGTTACTTCTCTGCCTCTTGGTGTTCGCATTATAAACCCTTGTTGAATTAAGAAAGGTTCGTAAACTTCTTCTATGGTTTCTGTGTTCTCACTTACAGCCGTTGCTATTGTAGAAAGCCCAACAGGTCCTCCTTTAAATTTATCAATTATGGTTAACAGTATTTTATTATCCATTTCATCCAAACCATGTGCATCTACATTTAAGGCTCCTAACGCATACTTAGCAATTTCTATAGTGATAGATCCATTCCCTTTAATTTGTGCAAAATCTCTTACTCTGCGCAACAATGCATTCGCAATCCTAGGAGTACCTCTGCTTCGTCCTGCAATTTCAATAGCAGATTCCATAGAAATCGGAACTTTTAAAATATGTGCACTTCTTTGAATAATTGTGGTAAGTAATTCAGTCTTGTAATAATGCAATCTACTACTTATTCCAAATCTTGCTCTCATTGGAGCCGTTAACAATCCTGAACGTGTAGTTGCACCAATTAATGTAAAAGGTTCAAGATTAATCTGCACAGTCCTAGCATTTGGACCAGACTCAATCATAATATCAATCTTATAATCTTCCATTGCAGAATATAAATATTCCTCTACAATAGGACTTAAACGATGAATTTCATCAATAAACAAAACGTCACGTTCATCTAAATTGGTAAGTAAACCGGCTAAATCTCCTGGCTTATCTAAAACTGGCCCAGAGGTAACCTTTATACCCACTTGTAATTCGTTTGCTAAAATATGTGCAAGCGTTGTTTTCCCTAAACCTGGAGGACCATGAAAAAGGGTATGATCTAATGCTTCTTCTCTTTGATTTGCAGCTTCAACAAAAATTTTCAAATTATCAATTGCTTGATCTTGCCCTGTAAAATCGTCAAATGAAAGCGGACGTAATTTTTTTTCTACATCTAAATCTTCATTAGATAAATTGTCACTTTCAGGATTTAAATTTTCATTCATAAAAACAAAGATAAAGGAATTTAATATGATACAATAATCTTCTTGTAAAGCAAAAAACCTTTCCAAATTGGAAAGGTTTTTTATACTTAATTTTATATTCTATGATGGTTCTTCACCTTCTAATAACGGTGTTGTTTGTAATACAAAATCTTTACCATGTAAATAATCACTATCATCATCATCCGCATCTACACGCTTACTGTAGTCATAAGCCCATCTGTGAACTTCTGGCAATTTACCTGGCCAATTACCGTGAATATGCTCTACGGGAGTAGTCCATTCTAAAGTATTTGACTTCCAAGGATTTTGTGTTGCTTTTTCACCTCTATATATAGAGATAAAGAAATTCGCGATAAAGAAAATTTGTCCAATACCCCCAACTAAAGCGAATAAAGTAATCACAACATTTATATCTGCCAAATCATTAAACATTGGAAAATTTGTATTTGTATAATATCTTCTTGGTAAACCTGCTAAACCTATAAAATGCATTGGCCAGAAAACTCCGTAAGCACAGATTATTGTAATCCAAAAGTGCCAATATCCTAAAGTTTTATTCATCATTTTACCATACATCTTTGGAAACCAGTGATAAATACCAGCATACATACCAAAAATTGCAGAAACACCCATTACTAAGTGAAAATGGGCTACTACGAAATATGTATCATGTATAGCAATATCCAAAGCTGAATCCCCTAAAACTAATCCTGTTAAACCTCCTGTAACGAAAGTAGAAACTAGACCAATAGAAAATAGCATTGCTGGATTTAATTGTAAATTCCCTTTCCATAAAGTAGTCACATAATTAAATGCTTTTACTGCAGATGGTATTGCAATTAATAAAGTGGTAAATGTAAATACAGAACCTAAGAAAGGATTCATTCCTGAAATAAACATATGGTGTCCCCAAACAATTGTAGATAAAAATGCTATTGCCAAAATAGAACCGATCATTGCTCTATAACCAAAAATTGGCTTTCTAGAGTTTGTTGAAATAATTTCTGAAGTAATACCTAATGCCGGTAATAATACAATATATACCTCCGGGTGTCCTAAAAACCAAAATAAGTGTTCAAATAATACTGGTGATCCTCCTTGGTAGTGCAAAACTTCTCCTGAAATAAATATATCTGATAAATAGAATGAAGTACCAAAACTTCTATCAAAAATTAGTAATAATGATGCCGATAATAATACTGGGAAAGAAACTACACCAATAATAGCTGTTACAAAAAACGCCCAAATTGTTAATGGCAATCTTGTCATTGTCATTCCTTTTGTACGTAAATTTAATACGGTTACAATATAGTTTAATGCCCCTATTAAAGAAGATGCAATAAAAATTGCCATTGAAACTAACCATAAAGTCATTCCCATTCCAGAACCTGGTATTGCTTGAGGTAATGCACTTAATGGTGGATAAACAGTCCAACCAGCTGATGCAGGACCTGCTTCTACAAATAATGAAATTAACATTACGGTACTAGATAAAAAGAATAACCAATAAGAAATCATATTTAGAAATCCTGAAGCCATATCTCTTGCACCAATTTGCAAAGGAATTAATAAGTTCGAAAAGGTACCACTTAGACCGGCAGTTAATACAAAAAATACCATAATAGTACCATGTATTGTCACTAATGCTAAATAAATATCTGGATCCATTATTCCATCTGTTTGATGAGAACCTAAAAATGCTTCTACAATTGAAAATGATGTATCTGGCCATGCAAGTTGCAAACGGAATAACATTGACATTAACACTGCAATAATTCCCATAAACATACCTGTTACTAGGAACTGCTTTGAAATCATTTTATGATCTTGACTAAAAATATATTTAGTTACAAAAGTTTCTTTATGATGATGCTCTGACATAATATCTTACTTATTTGTAGTGTTTTTTTTATTATAATTTATTTAATAACCTCTGTTAATGTTGGTTGTAGAGACAACCATTCGTCGAACTCATCTTCTTCTACAACTGTAATTTTCATTTGCATGTTGTAATGAGATGCTCCACAAATTTTATTACACAATAGTAAATAATCAAAAATATAAAGTTCTTCTCCTTTAGCCCTTCTTATTTTATTAATACCAATAGATTTTTCTATTACCTCTGGTAAGTCTCTCATCTCTTGAGTTGTGTATTTCGGCGTAAAACCAAACTGTGTAACCATACCGGGAACACAATTCATTTGTGCTCTAAAATGCGGCATATAGGCTGAGTGTAAAACATCCTGAGAACGGAATCTAAAATGAACCTTTCTTCCCTTTGGAAGATACAACTCAGTTACTTGTTTATCATCTGCAGCATTTTTATCAGACATATCTACACCCATGGTGTTCATGCCTTTAATAAAGTTTACGTTTCCTGTACCCAATGTATTATCTGCACCAGCATACCTAGCTTTCCAGTTAAATTGTTGCGAATATACTTCGATAATAACAGGATCTTCTGAATCAGATAAGTCCATTACATTGTTCCATTGCCAAAGACCATAACCAATTAACACTACTAGAACTATGGCTGGAGTAACTGTCCAAATAAATTCTAATTTATGACTATCTGCATAAAACTTCGCCTTTCTATCTTTACTTCCTCTGTATTTAAACGTGAAGTAAAATATTAAAAACTGCATGATAAATTGAACAACTCCAATTAACCAAAATGTAATGTCAAATAAATTGTCATCATGCTCTCCTTCAATAGAAGCAGATTCTGGCAACATTATAACATTCATGAAGATTAGAGCAATAAATCATCATTGCATATAAAAAAGCCAAAAAACCGATGGCATATTTTCCTTGAGCAGCGTTGTCATTATCATCCGCAATAGAACCTCTAAAATCCATGATTCTAGTAATCTGCCAAACGCTTACACCGATTGCAACACCTATAAAAATATAAAATAAAGCTAGCATATTTATCTTTTCTTAATTTTTAATTCAATTATTAGTTAATGATGATCTGTTGAACCTTCTTCCTCTGAATGTTCGATATTATAGTAATGAAAATGCTCACTTTCTTTTAAGAAAGGGTTTCCTGCTGGTATTGGACTTACTTTAGAAAATGCTCTTAAAGTTGTAAAAATTAACAAACCTACAAAGAAACAGATAGCACTCATTTCTGGAATTCCAAAATACCATTGTGAACCGACCGTGGACGGCATCACCATAATAAATACATCTACATAATGCCCTACTAGAATTACAAAACCTCCAATAAAGATAAACCAAGGTTTACTTTTAAAGTCGCTGTTTAATAATAATAAAATAGGAAAAACAAAGTTCATAACTACCATCCCTAAAAATGGTAATTTATATTCTGAAAATCTCATAACGAAATAGGTAGTTTCCTCAGGAATATCCGCGTACCAAATCAACATAAATTGTGAGAACCATAAGTATGTCCAGAATACTGAGAAACCAAACATAAACTTAGCTAAATCGTGAATATGACTATCGTTTACACCAGGCAATGCACCTTTAGAACGAAAATAAATTGTAAAAAATGCAATTACGGTTAAAGCACTAACTAATAAAGTTGCTAGTACATACCAACCAAACAATGTTGAGAACCAGTGTGGGTCTAATCCCATTATCCAATCCCAAGACATCATAGACTCTGTAATCATGAAAAGGAATAAAAAGATAACAGATGCTGTGAAATTCTTCTTGTACGTCTTATTTCCATCATTCGCTGTATCTTCTTTGATAGAGCTTTTTCTGATGAAAAACCTATAAGCATTCCATATTAAAAGGTATGCAATACTTCTTATTAAGAAACCTGTAGCATTCATCCATCCAGACTTACCATCTATAATAGCATCATAGTTGTCGCTTGTTGGATCTACAGTACCTTCTGCCATCCATGGAAATAGATGATTTAAATGCATTACCGAAGCTACGATTACTACCAACATGATAATTGAAGTTGGTAACAAGTTCGCTGTAATTGCTTCCATCACTCTTAAAATTAAGATAGACCACCCTACTTGAGCTACTCTTTGTATTGCATAAAAAGCTAAAACTAATAAAGTAATTCCTAAAGAGAAAAATAAAGCCACATAAAATGCTGACCAAGGTCTGTTTTGCAATTGATGTAAAACATGCTCTTCGTGCGCTGCGTGTTCTTTATCACTAGTAGCATCATGTGCTTCCTCAACGTCATGCACTGCTGCTTTTGCAGTATGATTTTCTAAATCTGCAACATCGTTATGAACAGCTGTTTCTTCGTGCGAAGATCCATGCCCAACATTATGAGAAGCTTCTATTGCATGTTTTGCATCTTCTATAGTCTTTTTTGAACCACTATAAAAACTGAATGCAGTTCCTATCACACCAATGATAATTAGTGCTAATGAAAATGTCTTTAATTTACCTGAGAATTGATACATATCTTTCGTATTCTTTCTTTTTGAATTCTATTTTAACAAATCTGCTCTTAATACTTCTACGTATTGAATAATTTGCCAGCGTTCTTTATACGTTAATTGACCTGAATGTGAACCCATTACTCCTTTACCATGAATTAAAACGTGGTAAATACTTCCTTCTGTAATGTCTCTGTCTTTATAATTTGGAATCCCTGCAAATTTCTCTGATGTAGACAAATACCCATTTCCGTCTCCTTTTTTACCATGACAAGAAATACAATAAATGGCATACATTTTCTTACCATTATCTAAATTCTTTTCATTTTTTTCTAGAGGAGAGATCAAAGTTGCTTTTGCCTGGTCGTATCCTTCAATTGTATTTGCAATATCATATGCTGGTGTTCCTCCTCTTGGCAATGTACCATCAACGGGCTTTCTATTTACAGGATTTCCACCCAAACCTTTGGCTCCGTCTGTTTTATAAGGAATAGACTCATACATGTCTGGCATGTATTGCGCTTGTCTTGTTTTTTTATCATTACAAGAGTATATACTTGCAACAACTATTAAAGCGATAACTAATTTAAAGTTCTTCATTATCTATATATTAGTGCTTATCTACAATATTAATTTCCACAGCTCCGGTTTTTGATAATAAGGCAACTAAAGTTTCCTCATTATTATTCACTGGAATTTCCATTAAAAAATGATCATCTGTAGTTCTTGGATCTGGATTTTCAGCATCTTTAAATGGCCAAAGTCTACTTCTCATATAAAAAGTAATTACCATTAAATGAGCTGCAAAAAATACCGTTAATTCAAACATAATTGGCACAAATGCCGGCATGTTTTCTATCCATGAAAAACTTGGTTTACCACCAATATCCATTGGCCAATCTTCAATCATAATATAATTTGTCATCCAAATTGCAAAAGACAAACCTGTAATTCCGTAGAAAAAAGCTGTAATTGCTAATTTTGTTGGAGCCAAACCTAATGCTTTGTCTAATCCATGAACTGGGAAAGGACAAAATACTTCTTCGATATGATGGTGGTCTGCCTTTACAGTTTTCACTGCATCTAACAAAACTTCGTCATCCGTATAAAATGCATGAATCACTTTTGATGCTTCCATAATTATCCGTTTTTATTGTTATTAGAAACTCCGTTAATTGCTGCAATATTGGTAACTTCAATTGCTGGCTTTGTAGGAATTCCTTGTTCACTTCTCTTCTTGTAAAATTCACCTGAAGATTTTAATATTGTTTTCACTTCCGCTTGCGCTATCACTGGGAATGTTCTTGCATATAATAAGAATAAAACAAAGAAGAAACCTATGGTACCAATAAAGATACCTACGTCTACAAACGTTGGTTCAAAACGCCACCATGTAGATGGTAAATGTCCTTTACTTAACACAATTGCAATAATATCAAAACGTTCAAACCACATTCCAATGTTAATAGCAATAGAAATAATAAACGTAATTATGAAACTTCTTCTAAATTTTTTAATCCAAAGTAATTGTGGAATCACAATGTTGAAGGTAATCAATGACCAAAATGCCCACCAATAAGGACCAGTTGCAGCACCTACAGATAAATATGTATAGTTTTCATAAGGTGAACCAGTGTACCAAGCAATAAAAAATTCTGTTGCATAAGCTACAGCTACAATACCTCCAGTTAAGATAATTACTATATTCATATACTCAATATGCATACGTGTAATGTAATCTTCAAGATTTGTTACTTTTCTCATGATCCCTAATAGCGTTTGTACCATTGCAAATCCTGAAAATATTGCACCTGCTACGAAATAAGGAGGGAATATTGTGGAGTGCCAACCTGGATTAATTGAGGTAGCAAAATCCATAGATACAATTGTATGCACAGAAAGCACTAATGGTGTTGCTAAACCTGCAAGCACTAAAGATACTTCTTCAAAACGTTGCCAATCTTTTGCTCTACCAGACCAACCAAACGATAATAAAGCATATATTTTCTTTTGAAAAGGCTTTACAGCTCTATCTCTAATCATTGCAAAATCTGGAAGTAAACCTGTCCACCAGAAAACTAGAGATACAGATAAATACGTTGAAATTGCAAAAACATCCCATAGTAAAGGTGAGTTAAAATTCACCCACAATGATCCAAATTGATTTGGTAATGGCAAAACCCAATATGCATTCCACGGACGTCCCATATGAATGATTGGAAATAATCCTGCTTGAAAAACGGCAAAAATTGTCATTGCTTCGGCAGAACGGTTAATTGCCATTCTCCATTTTTGACGAAATAATAAAAGTACGGCAGAAATCAAAGTTCCCGCGTGACCAATACCTACCCACCATACAAAGTTTGTAATATCCCAAGCCCAACCAATGTTCTTGTTTAATCCCCAAACTCCAATACCTGTTCCTACTGTGTAGAAAATACAACCAAATCCCCACAGCATTGCTGCTAAAGAAATATAAAATGCGATATACCAATTCTTATTTGCAGCGCCTTCAATAGGCTTTGCAATATCTTCAGTAATATCGTGGTAACTTTTATCACCTAGTACTAAAGGTTCCCTTATGGGTGCTTCGTAATGAGACATATTTTTATACCTTAAATTTTAATTACGCTTCGTTTGTATTAACCACTTTTACCTGATATACTACATTAGGCTTCGTTTGAAGATAATCTAATACATGGTAAGCTCTTTTATCTTCTGCTAATGCAGCTACTTGATCTTCTTTATTATTCACATCTCCAAAAACCATAGCTCCAGAAGTACAAGCAGTAGAACAAGCTGTTTCAAACTCATCTGTATCTACTGGTCTTCCTTCTTTTTTAGCTTTTAAAATTGTTGCTTGTGTCATTTGAATACACATAGAACATTTTTCCATAACTCCTCTTGCACGAACTACAACATCTGGATTTAACACCATTTTACCGTATTCATTGTTCATATGGAAATCGAACTCATTATTATTCGCATATTTAAACCAGTTAAATCTACGAACTCTATAAGGACAGTTGTTTGCACAATATCTTGTACCCACACATCTGTTGTATGTCATTTGATTCTGACCTTGACGACCGTGTGTTGTTGCAGCAACCGGACAAACAGTCTCACAAGGAGCATGATTACAGTGCTGACACATCATTGGTTGAAAAGTAACTTCAGGATTCTCAGCCTCAGTTTCTAAACCTTTGTAAGTTTCTGCTGTGCTTAACCCTAATTTCTTTGCATCTTCTCTGGTTTCAACTTCAGAAGAATAATATCTATCGATACGCAACCAGTGCATATCTCTACCTACTCTTACTTCATTTTTACCTACAACAGGCACGTTGTTTTCTGCATGACAAGCTACAACACAAGCTCCACAACCTGTACAAGAAGTTAAATCTATAGATAAATTGAAGTGATGCCCCATTTCTCTATTGTGCTCATCCCATAAGTCTATGGTTTTTGCTTCTACCTCTTGATGATCGTAAGAAACATACGCTGGCTTGTTCCAACCGTTGTGATGATCTTTAGGGGCTACCGTATTGTATTCTTTTAAAGTAGCTACTTTTAGGATGTCATGACGACCTGCAATTGTTTTTTGTACTTGTGTACAAGCAAACTTGTGCGTTCCAGATACTTTTTCTATTGCTACATTATATTGAATGTTATTACCTCCTGTGTATAAAGGATAAGCATTAACACCTACTTGCATTTCTTCTTTTAAACCAAACGTTTTTCCGAAGCCTAATGACAAACCAACAGAACCATTTGCTTGTCCTGGTTGAATCATTACGGGAACTACTACTTCTGCACCGTTTACCGATACTTTCGCATAATCTCCATTGATTGCTCCGTTATCTTTTACAGGATTCTCAAAACCTAATGCTCTGGCATCTGCCATAGACATCGTTAAGTAATTATCCCAAGAAGCTCTTGTTATTGGATCTGGAAATTCTTGTAACCAAGGATTATTTGCTTGCTTACCATCACCTAAATTAGTTTTGGTATATAAATTTAACTCCATTTCTGAAGCTGTTGTGCTCTTTTTTAAGGCTGCAGCAATTTCAGAAATTACTATCGTACTCGCGGCACTTGTTTTAATAGTTTCTTTTTTGCTATAAAACCCGTTGTGTAATGCTTTGTTCCATGAAGAACCTTCTAAAACATCTGCAGTCCAAGAATCCTTTAAATAGTCATAATAAGCAGTGGTGCTTCCAGACCATTTTAATAAAGTATCTTGAATTTGACGTGTTTTAAACAAAGGTTGAATCGTTGGTTGTACCAAACCAAAATTTCCTTCAGAGAATTGAGTATCTCCCCAAGATTCTAAGAAATGCGGTGAAGGTAAAGCATATTCCATTGCATTTACAGTCTCGTTATTCTCTACTGACAATGCTACTTTTAAATCTACCTTTGCCAACGCTTCTGTAAACTCAGTTGCATTTGGTAAAGAATATGAAGGATCTATATTCACCGTTAAAAGTCCACCAACATTTCCAGATTTCATATCTGAAATTACATTTTGAACTTCTTCAAAACTACCTTGACGAATATTTAATGAATTATCCGGATCTAAAATTTCACTATTTAATACTTTATTTATAGCTAATGAAATTAACTGTGCGTTTACATCATTTATACCTGTCATAACAACTCCTTTCGAACCTGCTTTTTTAAGTGCTTTTGCTATTTTTTTAATTTCTGCATCAATAGGTGTAGTACTAGAAGCTACAGCATCTCCAGTAATTTCTTTATACAGGTTTAACAAAGCAAAAACTACGTTAGATGGTTTTGCAACCAAACGTTTATCTGCATTTGCTCCCGTAAGAGACATGTTACTTTCTATTTGCACATGATAAGACATCTTACCGGCTGCCGGCTTTCTACCCGCTATAAATTGTTTCTCAAATCCACCATGAAAATCTCCTAAGAAATCTGCACCAAAAGACACAATAGTCTCTGCATTTTCTAATTTATAATTTGGTAAAGCTCTTCTTCCGTATACTGCTTTAAAAGCATCTGCCGCTGCATCTTCAGAAACTGCATCATACACCACTTGCTTTGCATTTGGATGCGCTGCAAGAAACTCAGCTATTACTTTATCTGTAGATGGACTTGCCATTGTTCCTGTTAACAAAACAACTTGTTTACCAGCTTCTTTTAAATCGTTTAATTTTAGAGTTATTTCCTTATCAGCAGTACCCCAAGAAATTTCTTCACCATTTTTAGTTGGTTCTTTTAAACGTAATTTTTCATCGTATAAAGAAAGAATAGCTGCTTGAACTCTAGCACTTGTTGTTCCGTTTGCCTCTTTATTTGGCATGATTTGAATTGGACGACCTTCACGTGTTTTAATTAAAACATTCGCAAAATCATAACCATCCGCTATAGAAGTAGCATACCAATCTGCAACCCCAGCAATAATATCATTTGGTTTTACAACATAAGGAATCGATTTAACAACCGGTCCTTCGCATGCCGCCAATGATGCTGCTGCTGTAGTAAAGCCAACATACTTTAAGAAATCTCTACGTGTAGTAGAAGAACTCTCAAGTGTTTCTTTATCACCTAAAAAATCGTCTGTAGCAATATCTGATACAAACTCATTTTTATTAAGCGTTTCAACAACAGAACTACCTTTTAGTTCTTCAACACTTTTCCAGTATTTTTTGTTTGAAGCCATTTATACTTTTTTATTTAATGATTGAAAGATTTTATAAATTGAAAATCAATTTTATAAATCTTTAAATTTTTTTAATCTTTATGGATTAGTAATGACACTTACCACATTCTAAACCACCTAACTGCGCAATCGTAACTTTCTCTACTCCGTATTGCTTCGCTAATTGATCGTGAATTTTAGCATAGTATTCATTTCCTTTTAAATCTACATTTGTTTCTCTGTGACAGTTGATACACCAGCCCATTGTTAATGGAGAGTATTGATACATTTCATCCATCTCTTCTACAGGACCGTGACATTTTTGACATTTGATACCTCCAACCGTTACGTGTTGCGCATGATTGTAGTATACCAAATCTGGCAGGTTATGAATACGAACCCATTTCACTGGTTTCTCCTCACCTGTATATTCTAATTCCTCAGGATCCCAGCCAGCAGCATCGTACACCTTAGCGATCTCTTTATCTAGTCTCTCTTTGCCATAAATCTGTCCGTTCCACTCAATTTCAGTTCCTTCGGCAACTTCTGCAATTGCCATATGACAATTCATACAAACATTTACAGACGGTATGCCCGAATGCTTACTATGTTTTGCAGATGAATGACAATATTGACAATCGATTTTATTTTCTCCTGAGTGAATTTTATGTGAAAAAGCAATGGGTTGAATTGGCTGATACCCTTGATCTACACCAACACTAAAAAGCATTCCAAAAACAATATAAGCACCGATTAATAAAGCAAATATGGTCCCTAAAACCTTTAAGAAAGTATTCTTTTTTAAACCCGCCCATAATTCTTGAAGATCTCTTCTTAAATTAGACTGAATTTCTGGCTTTTTCTTTCCTTTTAATTCGTTTACCTGTTTTAACAAACCAGCAATCATTAAAAAAGCTACCACTATTGCTCCTGCTAAGAAATAGATTACCCAACTTGGTGCTCCACCATCTGCAACAACATTGCCCCCTATTGAAGTTTCTCCTGGAGCT
Source organism: Flavobacteriales bacterium UBA6772 (assembly GCA_905181765.1). Classification (GTDB taxonomy): domain Bacteria; phylum Bacteroidota; class Bacteroidia; order Flavobacteriales; family Flavobacteriaceae; genus Polaribacter. The sequence goes on from CAJIYW010000007.1 coordinate 81,740, forward strand.
GCAACTTTCTTTATTTCACCAACGGTTGTATAATATAAAATATCATCTATATTTTTATCTGTTAATTGCGGAAATGCGTTCATAGCAGAAGTTGCATACAAAGATGCTTCCGCTGCTTCTGCATTCACTTTTTGAAATTCTGCATTATTTTTTATCCAAGATTTTAGCCAAGAATTTTCTCTACGCTCTTCTACACCACCTAATGCTGGTCCTACTAATTTCTTATCTAACTTGTGACAAGATGCACATAAAGATCTAAATAATTTTCTACCTTCTTTTTGGCGACTTTCATCCATCTCTTGCGAATAAGAAGATACGCTAAACGCAAAAAACAACAGTAAGGTAAGACTTTTCAAAAGTACCGTAGTTAGTTTACTCTGTAATGCTACACTTTTCATATTTACAAACTATAATTTTACTATTGTGTATAAATTCGTTCAAAAAAAAAGCCTTTTGAACAGTTGCACAAAAGTACTACATATTGCTAAATTTTGAAAAGCTAATATAATCTTAAATATCAATTTATAACAGTTCTAAATAACAAAAAAATGCAATTTATTCTATCACAAGTTGTTATTTTTGTACAAAGATTTTTGAAGATGAAAAACACCTTATTTATATCCATTTTTTTATGCTATTTATTGGCTAATATCACTAATTTGAATGCTCAAAACGCCACAAATAAGAGTGAAGCGGTCCAAAAATTGCTAGACAAAAAGACACGTTACAATGGCACTGTAGGTTTTGGTTATAGTATTCAAATTTATTATGGGAATGAGACAACTGCAAAAAGTAAGAATGCAAAATTTATTATTCTATATCCAACAATAAAAACAAAGCTCGTTTGGGATAATCCAGACTGGAAATTACAGGTAGGAAATTACAAAACTAAATTAGAAGCAGACAGAGCTAATTTAATCTACAAGAAAGAATTCTCTGGAACTATCGTAATTCCTTTAGGAAAATAATAATTTTTTTTATAGCAAACTAAAAAAGCCGAAATTCAAATGAATTTCGGCTTTTACTTTATAAAATTTACAAGTTTATTTCAACTTCTTCTTAACTGCTACTTCTTTGTAAGCTTCAATTAAATCTCCTTCTACTATATCATTATAGTTCTTAATCTGAACCCCACAATCATATCCTTTTGCAACCTCTTTTACATCATCCTTAAATCGTTTTAAAGCTGTAAGCGTTCCATCATGAACAACAATACCATCTCTAATAATTCTAATTTGAGAATCTCTAAATATTTTACCAGACATTACCATACAACCTGCAATGTTACCAACTTTAGAAATTTTATAAACTTCTCTAATTTCTACATTACCTGTAACCTCTTCTTTCATTTCAGGAGATAACATTCCCTCCATGGCGTCTTTAAGGTCGTTTATTGCGTCATAAATAATAGAATATGTTCTAATATCTACTTCTTCTCTATCTGCAATTATTCTTGCATTAGATTGTGGTCTTACATTAAAACCAACAATAATTGCATCTGAAGCTGTTGCTAATAATACATCACTTTCTGTAATGGCTCCAACACCTTTATGCAAAATGTTTACTTGTATTTCTTCCGTAGATAATTTCTGGAATGAATCTGTTAACGCTTCTACAGAACCATCTACATCTCCTTTTAAGATAATATTTAACTCTTTAAAGTCTCCTAAAGCAATTCTACGTCCAATTTCATCTAACGTTAATGTTTTTTGAGTTCTTACAGATTGCTCACGTTGTAATTGAGATCTTTTTGAAGCAATTTGTTTTGCTTCTCTTTCATCATCAAAAACAACAAATTTATCTCCTGCTTGAGGTGCACCGTCTAAACCTAGTATTGATACTGGTGTTGAAGGTCCTGCAACTTTTAAATTAGTTCCTTGATCATCAAACATCGCTCTTACTTTACCACTGTGCTTACCTGCCAACAAGTAATCTCCAATTTTTAAAGTTCCTGCTTGCACTAGAATAGTAGAAACATACCCTCTTCCTTTATCTAATAAAGCTTCTACTACTGCACCAACTGCATTTTTATTAGGGTTTGATTTTAATTCTAAAATTTCTGCTTCTAACAACACTTTTTCTAACAATTCTGGAATACCTGCACCTGTTTTTGCTGAAATATCTTGCGATTGAATACTTCCTCCCCATTCTTCAATTAATAAATTCATTGAAGACAATTGCGTTTTCACGTTATCTGGATTAGCGTTTGGCTTATCTATCTTATTTATTGCAAAAATAATTGGTACTCCTGCAGCTTGTGCATGAGAAATCGCCTCTTTTGTCTGTGGCATAACATCATCATCTGCAGCCACTACAATTATTACTAAATCTGTTACTTGAGCACCACGTGCACGCATCGCTGTAAAAGCCTCGTGACCTGGAGTATCTAAGAATGCTATTTGTTGATCCCCTACATTTACAGAATACGCACCAATATGTTGTGTAATTCCTCCACTCTCACCATCAATAACATTTGCTTTTCTAATATAATCTAATAAAGAAGTTTTACCATGATCTACGTGACCCATTACCGTAATAATAGGAGCACGACCTTTTAAATCTTCTGGCTTATCTATAACTTCTTCTATTGACTCTTCTACTTCTGCACCTACAAATTCTACCTTATGGTTGAACTCTTCAGCTACTATAACTAAAGTCTCTGCATCTAAACGCTGATTCATTGTTACCATCATACCTAAAGACATACATGCCGATATAATATTGGTAACAGGTACTTCCATCATTGTTGCAACTTCACTTACCGTAACAAATTCTGTTACTTTTAATATTTTATTATCTAATGCCTGAGCTTCTAATTCTGCATCTGAATGTTCTCTACGAGCATCCCTTTTATTTCTTCTGTATTTTGCTCCTTTTCCTTTAGAAGATTTTCCTTGAAGCTTTTCTAAAGTTTCTCTTACTTGCTTCTGGATATCTGCTTCTGTTGGCTCTTCTTTCTTAACATTTGCAGCTGGCCTTGGGTTTCTACCGGCTTTGTTATAAGGTCCTCTTCCGTTTCCGGCTCTACTATTACTTGGAACCGCCCCTCTTGCTGCTGATCTACTTCCTGGCGCACCTATTTTAGTTACAATACGCTTACGTTTCTTTTTAGGATCCGCTGCGGCGGCTGGTTTAGCTTCTGGTTTTTTCTTTTTAGGCTTTTCAAATTGTTTTAAATCAATTTTCTTACCTGTAAAGTTAGGCCCATCTAACTTCTTATATTGCGTTTTCAAAGCTTCTGCAGTTTCTGCAGTAACCTCTTCATTTTGTACATCTGGAGTAGAAATTTCTTTCTTAGACTCTCCTTTTTTCTCAATTTTAGAGACCTCTTTTTCTACTTCAGAGACAAGCTTAGTAACCTTAACTTCTTTTGCAATAGTTTTTTCTGCTACAGTATCTGAAACCTCAGCTACCAAATCTTTTGGTGTTTCAATTTTTGAAACTTTAGTCTCCACTTTAGGAGTTTCTATATTAGATGGTTCAATTCTTACAACTTCCTCTTTAACCACCTCTTTTTTAGGAGCTGACTTACCTAAGTTATCAACATCTATTTTACCAACAGTTTTAAGCTCTAGCTTTTTAGCTTTTGCTTTAAGAACTTCTTCTTTCTTAACGTCTTCTGCTCTTTTTACTTCTTGCTTAGCTTCTAGTTCTGCACGAATTGCTTCTTTCTCTTTTCGCTTCTCTTCACCAACTTCCTTAGACGCAGCTTTTTTGCTAGCATCTGTTTGGAAACCATCTAGAAGGACTTGATAGACATCACCAGAAATTTTAGTAGTTGGTCTCGATTCTATCTCGTGACCTTTATCTGCTAAATATTCTACTGCTCTATCTAGAGAAATATTTAATTCTCTTAAAACCTTATTAAGCCTCGTTGTTTTGCCTTCAGACATATATTATTTTTTAATCTTTAATTTGTAAAAATACACTTTTTACGATTACTCTTTAACCACAGACTATTCTTCGAATTCTTCTTTCAAAATTCTTTGAACATCTAAAATAGTTTCTTCTTCTAAATCCGTTCTCTTAACTAATTCTTCTACACTAGCTTCTAATACACTTCTAGCAGTATCTAAACCAATATTTTTAAATTCTTTAATAACCCAAGCTTCAATTTCATCACTAAATTCTGTTAATTCTACATCTTCTTCTTCAAGACCTTCTCTCTTAACATCTATTTCATAACCTGTTAATTCACTGGCTAAACGAATATTAACACCACCTCTACCAATTGCTTTTGAAACTTCCTCTGGTTTTAAAAGAACACTTACACGCCCTTTTTTACCATTCCTTTCTTCTTCATACATTTCAATTTCCATTGAAGTAACCTTTGCAGGACTTAATGCTCTTGAAATAAAGAGTTGTTCATTTTTAGTATAATTAATAACGTCTATGTTTTCATTACCTAACTCACGAACTATCCCATGAATCCTTGAACCTTTTACACCAACACAAGCTCCAACAGGATCTATTCTATCATCATAAGAATCTACCGCCACTTTTGCCTTCTCTCCTGGTATTCTTGCTACACCTTCAACAGTAATCAATCCATCAAAAACTTCAGGAATTTCTTGCTCAAATAATTTATTTAAAAAGTCCGGAGACGTTCTGGATAAAATAATTGCTGGCTTGTTCCCTCTTAACTCTACTGTTTTTATAACACCTCTTACAGAATCTCCTTTTCTAAAGAAGTCTGAACGGATTTGTTCACTTTTTGGCAATACAATTTCATTACCATCGTCATCTAACAAAATAATTGCATTGTGACGAATGTGGTGCACCTCCGCACTATACAATTCACCCTCTAATTCTTTAAAATGCTTAAATATATTTGTACTATCGTGCTCATATATTTTTGAAATTAAGTTCTGGCGCAATGCTAAAATAGCTCTTCTACCTAAGTCAATTAATTTAACCTCTTCAGAAACATCTTCACCAATTTCAAAATCTGGTTCAATTAATTTTGCTTCCGCTAATTCAATTTCTTCATTATCATCTTCAGAAAAACCATCTGCAACAACAACCCTGTTTCTCCATATTTCTAAATCACCCTTGTCAGGATTAATAATAATATCAAAGTTGTCATCAGAGCCAAACTTTCGTTTTAAAGTAGCTCTAAAAACCTCTTCTAAAATAGACATTAATGTTACTCTGTCTATACTCTTGTTATCTTTAAATTCTGAAAACGAATCAATTAATGCTATATTTTCCATTACGTTTATTCTTAAAATAAGATTTTCACTTTTGCTTCCTTAATCTCTGTATACTCTAAAGTTGCTGTTTTATCTACAGTAACCTTTCCTTTACCAACTGGTTTTGGTTCTCTAGCTTTCCAGTGCAAGACAATTTTGTCTTCATCTGCAGTAACTAAAGTACCTTCTAACTCCTCTTCTTCAGTTTTTACTTTAAGAATTCTATTCAAATTCTTAATATACTGTCTTTTCACTTTTAATGGATGTGCAATGTCTGGTGTACCAACTTCTAAAGAGAAATCTTCTACTTCTCTATCAAAAGTATCGTTTATAACCCTACTTATGCGCATAGTTTCACTTAACGAAACGCCATTATCACCATCTACAACAACCTGAACTTTGTTATTTACAGATATAGATAATTCTATGAGATACAATGACTCGTTAAGAGCCAATGCTTCATCTACTATATCTTTTAATGCTGCTTGATTCATATTAAACCTTAAAATGAAGTATAAAAAGAGGGGACTTTTAAGTCCCCTTCATTCTTCATTTACTATAAATTTCGGTGCAAATATACGAATTGTTTATGATTTACCAAAACTCTGTAATTCATTATTTTTTTGTAACTTTAGATTGTAACTATATTTTAAATTTAAAGAGCAATTTATGAAAAAAATTTTAGTTCCTATCGACTTTTCTAAACCCTCTGAATATGCTGCAAAGATGGCAGCTAAAATTGCTAAAAAAACTGATGGCTCCATAACTCTAATACATTTAATTGAACTTCCTTCTGATGTTGTAGATGTGCAATATGGTAGTAGGTTTAGCATCCCTGAAAGCATGCTTTATTTGAGAAAAATAAAAGAAAAAATTTTAGACTTTAAAAATAGTTTTTTTACTGAAGATATGAAGGTTGATTATTTTATAAAATTAAACAATCCTTTTGACGGTATAAAAAAGTATGCAGATAAAATTGATGCAGATTTAATTATTATGGGCTCTAAGGGCCATTCTAAATTTGACGAAATTATTATTGGATCAAATACAGAAAAAATTGTGAGAAGCTCTAAAATACCTGTTATTGTTGTGAAAAGAGACTCAAAAAAATTTAGTTTAAAAAAATTAGTTTTTGCTTCTAATTTCAAAAAAGATAATAAAGAAGTTTTTATCAAATTTTTAGATTTTGCAAATGCTTTTAATAGTAAAATATATTTACTAAGAGTAAACACACCCTCGAAATTTGAGAGCACAGCCGAATCAAAGCAAAAAATAAAAGATTTTATAAAGGAATATAATTTACTTAAATATTCAATAAATATTTATGATGACACTTCTATTGAAAAAGGGATTATTAATTTCTCTAGAGAGAAAAAAGCAGATTTAATAGCGTTGAGCACCCATGGTAGAAGTGGTATTTCTCATTTATTTTCAAGAAGTGTTGCAAAAAGCTTATCTAAAAAAGCTTTAAAACCAATCTTTACGGTTAAAGTATAATTTATAGTGAAAAAAGCTTCCTTTTCCCAATTATAGAAAGGAAGCTTTTTTAATTTAGAAACCAAATTATATTATAAAATATAATCTGTACTAATAAAATTAGATGCTTTTTTGTCTAACAATTCTTTTAAAATAACATTGTTGTAATCTGTGTCTTTTGCCGCTAAAAAAGTTCTTATTGAAAAAGAACGCAAAGCATCATGTACACTTAAGGTTGCAACGGCAGAATCTTTTCTTCCTGTAAACGGATATACGTCTGGCCCGCGCTGCGCCGCACTATTTAAGTTTACTCTGCACACTAAATTCACTAACGTATCAATTAATGGCGCTAAAGTTTTCACCTCACTCCCAAATACACTTACCTGTTGCCCGTAATTTGAAGCAGCCATATCATCTAAAGGTTCTTGAATATTTTTAAACGAAACAACCGGTATTACTGGACCAAATTGCTCCTCTTCAAAAACTCTAGAGTCTTTAGAAACCGGATATAAAACTGCCGGAAAAATATAATTTTCGGATGTTTGCCCTCCTTTTTTATTAATTACTTTTGCTCCTTTTTCGATAGCATCATCAATCAATTCCTGGATATATGCTGGTTTTCCTGGTTCTGGTAAAGGTGTTAATTTCGCGTCGTTTTCCCAAGGATTTCCAAATTTCAAACCGTCTACTTTTTCTGCAAATCGTTTATTAAATTCAGTAACGATGTCTTCATGAACATATAATATTTTTAAAGCAGTACATCGCTGTCCATTAAATGAAGTTGCACCTGAAATACATTCATTAATTGCCAAATCTAAATCTGCATCTGCTAAAACAATTCCTGGATTCTTCGCTTCTAAACCTAAGTACTAAGCGCAATCTATTTTTCTGTGGATGATTGGCTTGAATTGCATTTGCAGAAGTACTATTTCCAATCAAGGCTAGTACATCAACCAAACCTGTTTTCATAATTGGCGTAGCCAAAGTCCTTCCTCTGCCATATATAATATTTACAACACCTGCAGGGAAGCTGGTTTGAAATGCCTCTAATAACGGCGATAATAATAAAACACCATGTTTCGCCGGCTTAAACACAGCAGTATTCCCCATAATTAAAGCAGGGATTAACAGCGCAAACGTTTCATTTAAAGGATAGTTATAAGGACCTAAACAAAGCACAACGCCTAAAGGACCTCTTCTAATATGCGCATGGACTCCGCTGTTTTTTTGAAACTTTGCAGAATCTCTGTCCATTTGTTTATAATCTTCAATCGTATCGTAAATATATTCTACTGTTCTGTCAAACTCTTTTTCTGAATCTGGCAAGGTTTTTCCAATTTCCCACATCAGTAGTTTTACAATGGCATCTCTTTTTGTTTTCATTTGCACCACAAACTTCTCCATGGCAGCAATTCTACCTTCTACCTTCATTGTTGGCCACAATCCTTGCCCTCTTCCATATGCCTTGGACGCAGCATACAAAGCTTCAAGACCTTCTTCTCCTGTTAAATCTGGCACTGTTCCCAATAACGTTGGCGCATATTCTTCGGTTGACGAAATAGTTGAATACACTTCTGCAGTTGCACCTTTCCATGCTTTCAACTCACCGTCAACTAAATAAGTGTTTTGATTGACCAGTGACGTAATTTTGTATTCGTTCGGGATTTCTTTAAATGTATTCTTCATAAATTGAATTTAGTAAAAAAGCGAAGTTCTTTGATTAAAAAAATAATAAATAAAAAGTAAAATAATTCTTACATCTCATTATTTTCAAAATTAACTAAAAAAAAGTATAAAATATATGATTTCCTTTTTAAAAAACGAAAAGCATTTCGGAGTCTATTTAGGCACTATAATAAAAACTGTAGTAGATCTGGTTTGTCATTTAAATAGTCTCCAAAAAAGCCTCTCTCTTTCATTCTTTTAATTAAAGGTTCCAAATCTTTAGAAGACAGTAGCTCTAAACCAACCACGGCAGACCCATTTGTTCTATTATTTTTCTTAGTATATTCAAAATGTGTTATATCAGCATGTGGTCCTAAAATTTCTACTACAAACTCTTTTAAAGCTCCTGCTCTTTGAGGAAAATTTAAAATAAAGTAATGTTTTAGATTGGCATATAACATGGCTCGCTCTTTAATTTCTGGAGTTCTTGTAATATCGTTATTACTTCCACTCACAATACAGACAACATTTTTACCTTTAATTTCTATCTGCAAAAAAATCTAAAGCTGCAATACTTAGTGCACCTGCTGGCTCTACAACTATTGCGTCTTTATTATATAAGTCTAAAATAGTTTGACAAACTTTACCTTCAGGAACTGTTATCATATCATGCAAATTTTGCTGACATATAGCAAAATTTAGATCACCTACTCTTTTAACAGCAGCGCCATCTACAAAAGAATCTATCGTATCTAAAGGAGTATTTATTTTATTTTTAATTGAGGTTAACATTGAAGGTGCTCCCTCTGGTTCTACTCCAATGATTTTTGTCTTTGGAGATAATTGCTTAAAAACAGACGACAAACCAGATGATAAACCACCGCCACCAACCGCTACAAAAACGTAATCAATTTTTTTTGTTGTCTGTTCTAGGATTTCTAAACCGACAGTTGCTTGTCCTTCAATAACTTTTTCGTCATTAAAAGGATGAATAAATGTTTTGTTTTCCGCATCGCATGCCTGTTTAGCGGCATTAAAAGCATCATCAAAAGTATCTCCCTCAATGATCACTTCAATAAAATTTTCACCAAACATTTTTACCTGATTTATTTTTTGGTTTGGTGTAGGTGAAGGCATAAAAATAGTTCCTTTTATCTTTAGTAACTTACAAGACAAAGCTACTCCTTGTGCATGATTACCTGCACTAGCACACACAATTCCACGTTTTTTTTCATCTGTATTTAAAGAAGACATTTTATTATAAGCTCCTCTAATTTTATAAGAACGTACTACTTGTAAATCCTCTCTTTTAAACAGAATAGTTGCATCAAATTCTTTTGAAAAAGTACCATTTTGATTTAAGGGTGTTTTATAAGCTACACCTTCTAAATTCTTAGCAGCCGCTTTTACGTTTTCTAAACTCGGAAAGTAAATTTGTTTCTCTTGCATGGGACGAATATAAAAAGAAAACCTATCAGGATATTAATTCTAATAGGTTTTTCTGATTCCTATTTACAAAGGAATGATAATTTTATTTGTTACCTAATAAAAAATATTAGGAACTTTTTATATTAAAATCTGTATTTATTATGCCGATTTTATAACCTTCATTGCTGTCATAGAAGCTCTTAATTTTGCTCCTACAATTTCTACCGGATGATTTCTAATAATAGCATTAATTCTAATCAATTCTTTATTATCAACGTCATTACCATCTGTAAATTTCTTACCTATAAGATCTGTAGAAACTGTCTTCATAAAATCTGTTAGTAAAGGCTTACAAGCATGATCAAATAAATAACAACCATATTCTGCAGTATCAGAAATTACACGGTTCATTTCAGCTAATTTCATTCTTGCTATTGTATTTGCAATTAACGGTGTTTCATGCAAAGATTCATAATAAGCAGATGCTTCTATAATTCCAGAATCTGTCATTGCTTCAAAGGCCAATTCTACACCAGCTCTAACAAAAGCAACTAACAAAGTTCCATGATCAAAATATTCTTGTTCAGAAATTTCTTGCGTTGTAACTTGTTGCTTTTCAAAAGCAGTCTCTCCTGTTTCAGCTCTCCAAGTCAATAAATTTTTATCATCATTTGCCCAATCTTCCATCATGGTCGCAGAGAAATGACCTGTCATAATATCATCCATGTGTTTTTGAAACAAGGGACGCATAATATCTTTTAGTTCTTCAGAAATTTCAAATGCTTTTACTTTCGCAGGATTAGACAATCTGTCCATCATATTGGTAATTCCTCCGTGCTTTAAAGCCTCCGTTACAGTTTCCCACCCGTACTGAATTAACTTTGAGGCATAACCTGGCTCAATTCCTTCTGCTACCATTTTATCAAAAGATAAAATTGCTCCTGTTTGCAACAAACCACATAAAATAGTTTGTTCTCCCATTAAATCAGATTTTACTTCTGCCACAAAAGAAGATTCTAAAACACCTGCTCTATGACCTCCTGTTCCAACAGCATAAGCCTTTGCTTGCGCCCAACCTTTATTTTCTGGATCATTTTCTGGATGCACAGCAATTAATGTTGGCACTCCAAATCCTCTTTTATATTCTTCTCTAACTTCAGAACCGGGACACTTAGGTGCCACCATAATTACGGTTAAATCCTTTCTAACCTGTGTTCCTTCTTCAACAATATTAAATCCATGAGAATAAGATAGTGTTGCGCCTTTTTTCATTAGAGGCATTACTGTATTCACAACATTAGTATGTTGTTTGTCTGGCGTTAAGTTTAATACTAAATCTGCGGAAGGAATTAACTCTTCATAAGTACCCACTACAAATCCGTTTGAATTGGCATTCACAAAAGAAGCTCTATTTTGATCAATAGCTGCTTGTCTTAAAGCGTAAGAAATATCTAAACCAGAATCTCTCATATTCAATCCCTGATTTAGGCCTTGTGCTCCACAACCCACAATAACAATTTTCTTTCCTTTTAATGCGCTTACTCCGTCTTCAAATTCTGAAGCATCCATAAAACGACATTTTCCTAATTGCTCTAATTTTTCTCTTAATGTTAATGTGTTAAAATAATTTGACATTTTTATTTATTTAGTTGTTGTATGTTTCTAATAATTCTGAAATTTTCATTTCTTCTTTGGTAATTGCAACTCTACCTGAACGCGTATATTGCATTATCCCAAAAACACTTAATTGATTGTATAATGCTACTACTTCTTCTTTTTTACCAGATTTTTCTAAAACAAAAAAATCTTTATTTACAGTAACTATTCTTGCGTTACTTTCTTTTACAATATTCTGAATTTGAGGTTCTTCAAACAATAATTTAGATTTTATTTTAAACAATCCAGAAATCTGATAAATGGTTTCCTCATCATTATGATAGTATGCCTTAATAACCTCTACTTGCTTTTCTATCTGACCAATAATTTTCTTCACATCCTCTTCAGTCATATGAACAACAATTGTAAATTTAGCAACCCCTTCAATTTCTGAAGGAGAGATGTTTAAACTCTCTATATTGATATGTCTTCTCTGGAAAATTGCTGAAATTCTATTCAACAAACCTATGTTATTTTCAGTGTAAACTGATATTGTAAATAGTTGTTTTTCTTTGTTCATCTTATGCTAGTCTTATTTCTGAAACACTTGCTCCAGAAGGAACCATTGGAAACACATTTCCTTCTTTCTCTACACAAACTTCTAAAAAATAAGCTTCTTTACTCTCCATCATTTCTTTGACAGCACCAGCTAATTCTTCACGTTTTGTAACTTTTTTTGCCTTGATATAATATCCTTCCGCAATGGCTACAAAATTAGGGTTCACCATCTCTGTAGATGCATAGCGTTTTTCAAAAAACAACTGCTGCCATTGGCGCACCATTCCTAAAAAATCATTGTTTAAAACTACAATTTTAACTGCAGCTTTTTGCTGAAAAATAGTTCCTAATTCTTGAATAGTCATTTGATAACCACCATCACCAGAAATTGAAACAACTTCGCGATCTGGCGCTGCCATTTTAGCACCAATAGCTGCTGGCAAACCAAATCCCATAGTACCTAAACCACCAGAAGTAATATTACTTTTTGTTTTATTAAATTCTGCATATCTACACGCAATCATTTGATGTTGCCCTACATCTGTAACAATGGCAGCATCTCCTTTACTCTGAATATTAATTTCTTTAATCACTTCACCCATTGTTAATCCTTCTTTCGTTGGATAGAGATCCCCTTTAATTACTTTTTCATATTCAATTTCATATAAATCTTTAAACTGTTGATGCCATTCTTTATGAGAATTGGTATTAATTAATGGTAAAATAGCATCTAAAGTTGCTTTTGCATCTCCTAAAACTGCTACATCTGTTTTTACATTTTTGTCTATTTCTGCAGGATCAATTTCAAAATGAATCACTTTTGCTTGACGCGCATATTCATCTAATTTACCTGTAACTCTGTCGTCAAAACGCATACCAATTGCAATTAAAACATCACATTCATTGGTTAACTTATTTGGTGCATAATTACCATGCATTCCTAACATACCTACATTTAAAGGGTGAGAAGTTGGCAATGCTGAAGCTCCTAAGATAGTCCAAGCGGCTGGAATTCCTGCCTTTTCTACAAAAGCTTTAAATTGCTCTTCTGCTTCACTTAAAACAATACCTTGTCCCCAAACTATTAATGGTTTTCTAGCTGCATTTATGATTTTCGCAGCAGCTTCTAAGGTACCTGTTAGCGTTTTTGGAATCGGAACATAACTTCTTACTTTCGTGCATTTTTCATAAGAAAAATCAAACTCTTCAAACTGAGCATCCTTTGTAATATCAACTAAAACTGGTCCTGGCCTTCCAGATCTTGCAATGTAAAATGCCTTTGCTAAAGCTGCTGGTATGTCTGCTGCTCTGGTAACTTGACAGTTCCATTTTGTCACTGGCGTTGAAATACCAACAATATCTGTTTCCTGAAACGCATCACTACCCAATAAATGAGAGGGAACTTGACCCGTAATACACACCATCGGTGTTGAATCTATCTGTGCATCTGCAATACCAGTAATTAAATTAGTTGCCCCTGGACCCGAAGTCGCAATTGCTACACCTACTTTACCAGAAATTCTTGCAAAGCCTTGTGCAGAGTGCGTTGCACCTTGCTCATGACGCGATAAAACATGATGAATTTTATCTTGATATTTGTATAATTCATCATATACTGGCATAATTGCGCCACCAGGATATCCGTAAATTATTTTTACGTCTTCTGCAATTAAACACCTAACAATTGCTTCGCTACCAGATATTCTTTCGGTAACTTTTGCTGCTTTTTCTTGATTTTTTATGGTTTGTGTTTCCATAGTATTTATTTTAGGGTCTTACTTCTGTAAGAATAATATTTTATTTTATAAATCTGTAACACATCCTTTAGATGCTGATGCTACTATTTTTGCATATTTATACAAAATTCCTTTGGTGTGTTTTAGCGCTGGTGCAACCCATTGTGCTTTTCTTTCTGAAATTTCTTCATCAGAAATTAAAACATTAATAGAATTATCTTCTGCACTAATTCTAATTTTATCACCCGTTTTTAAAATTCCAATAGTTCCTCCAGATTGTGCTTCTGGCGTAATATGACCAACTACAAAACCGTGTGTTCCTCCAGAAAAGCGACCATCTGTAATTAAAGCAACAGATTTTCCTAAACCTGCTCCCATAATTAACGAAGTTGGTTTTAACATTTCTGGCATCCCTGGCCCACCTTTTGGACCTACATATCTAATAACTACGACATCTCCTTTCTCTACTTCTCCTGCAACAATACCTGTATTTGCAGCCTGCTCACCGTCATAAACAACAGCTTTTCCTTCAAAAAGTAACCCTTCATTTCCTGAAATTTTCGCAACCGCTCCTTCAGTCGCAAGGTTTCCATAAATTATCTGAATATTTCCTGATGATTTTAATGCTTTGTCTTTTGGATAAATTACATCTTGCTCTTCAAATTCCATTGGGGCAACACTTGCTAAATTGTCTGCTAATGTTTTTCCTGTAACGGTCATACAATCTCCATGCAAGTATCCGTTATCTAATAAATATTTCATGATTGCAGGGGTTCCTCCAATGCCATGAACATCTTCCATTAAATATTTTCCAGAGGGTTTTAAATCTGCAATTAAGGGTGTTCTATCACTTACTCTTTGAAAATCCTCTAATGTAAATTCGATATCTGCGGCATGTGCAATAGCTAAAAAATGCAATACTGCATTTGTAGAACCACCCAAAGCATTTACAATGGTAATGGCGTTTTCTAAAGATTTTTTAGAAATAATATCTAAAGGTTTTAAATCTAATTCTAATAGGTTTTTTATCGCCAAAGCAGTTCTTTCTGATTCAGATAACTTATTCGGATTCTCTGCTGGAATTGAAGAATTATAAGGCAATGCAAAACCCATGCATTCTATAGCAGAGGCCATCGTATTTGCCGTATACATTCCGCCACAAGCTCCCGCTCCCGGAATAGCTCTTTTTATAATTTCTCTATATTCATCTTCTTCAATTTCACCTGCCATTTTTTGCCCTAAAGCTTCAAAAGCAGAAACAATATTTAATTTTTTTCCTTTGTAATTTCCAGATGCAATAGTACCACCGTACATCATTATTGATGGACGATTTAAACGCAGCATTGCAATAACAGCTCCTGGCATATTTTTATCACAACCAACAACAGAAATTAACGCATCATAACTTTGCGCATTCATAACTGTTTCAATAGAATCTGCAATAATATCTCTAGAAGCTAAAGAGTAATTCATACCAGAAGTTCCCATTGAAATTCCGTCTGAAACTCCAATTGTATTAAACCCTAGACCCAACTAAACCAGCAATTTTACTTTCCACTTTTACCTCTGCTGCCAAATTGTTTAAATGCATGTTACAAGGGTTGCCATCATACCCTGTACTTGCAATACCAACTTGAGCTCTGCTCATATCTTCATCTGTTAAACCTACGGCATACAACATTGCTTGTGATGCAGGCTGAGATTCATCTTGTGTTAATCTTTTGCTATGTTTATTTAATTCCATTTATTGTATTCTTCAATTTGTTGACTAATTTACTATGTTTCTCCATTTTCATTGAATAATATTCAATACTAATGTTTAAATTCAGGTGTTAAAAAAATAAGTTAAATATCTAATAATAAGAATATTAACTATTTTTAATTATGACATTCAACCCTTAAAAAAAGCCTATAAAAAAACCTACCATTTTAGTGGAAGGTTCGTTTATAAAAATATAAATACTACTTCCTTATCGCATCTTAATAATGACGTTAATGGTAGAAATAATATTTAATACTTGTTTATTCATTGATAACTTAAAAAAAAATTAAAACACCTAATTTATTTATTTTTTAAATAATAGTACTCTGACCAGCATGAATATTCATGAAATTTAAATTGGAGTCTTCTTGATTTAGTATATAATCCACAATAAAATCTCCTACTTTAGAAGTAGATGCAGGGTACTTATTTTTACCTTTTATATCTTCTGTTGTAATATTTAAGACTAAAGATTTCTCTACCGCTCTTTCTATAGCACCTGCTTCTTCATCTAAACCTAAATACTCTAACAACATAGCTGCCGACAAAATAGAGGCTAAAGGATTTGCAATATCTTTACCTTTTGCTTGTGGAAAAGAACCATGGATTGGTTCGAATAATGCATTTTCTTCACCAAGTGAAGATGAGGCTAATAAACCTATTGAACCTCCGATAACACTTGCTTCATCTGAAATAATATCTCCAAATAAATTTTCTGTAAGAATTACATCAAACTGTTTTGGATTTAAAATTATCTGCATTGCTGCGTTGTCTACAAATAAATATTCTAATGCAACATCCTTATATTTTTTTGAAATTTCTGTAACCGTTTTTCTCCACAAACGAGACGTTTCTAAAACATTAGCTTTATCTATTAAGGTTACTTTTTTTCTTCTAGTTTGTGCCGCTTTAAAAGCTAAATGCGTAATTCTAGAAATTTCATTAACAGAGTAAGAACAAATATCTGTAGCTGTCTGGCCATCTGCACTCAATTTTTTATTTCCAAAATAAATACCACCTGTTAATTCTCTGTAAATAACAATATCTGTTCCTTTAATAATTTCTCTTTTTAATGGTGAGTTTTTTATCAAACTATCGTAAGCCTTTACAGGTCTTACGTTACAGAACAAACCTAAATCTTCTCTTAATTGCAAAAGACCTTGTTCTGGTCTTATTTTTGCGGTAGGATCATTATCATATTTAGGATCTCCAATAGCCCCAAATAAAATAGCATCTGCATCTTTACAAATGGTAATTGTTTCTTCTGGTAGCGGAACTCCAACAGCATCAATTGCACAAGCACCCATTTGAGCTTCCTTATATAAAAATATATGATCATACAATTCTGCAACAGCATCTAATGCTCTTTTTGCCTGATTAATTACCTCTGGCCCAATACCATCTCCAGGAATTACTGCGATTGTATATTTCATAATATGCTGCTATAAAATTTTTAAGTTGTAAGAATTTCAGAAACCTTATTAACTTCTTTCATAATGTTATGAATGTCTTCATCTTTTACTTCTTTCTGATTGTCTGCTATAACTAGAAACGCGTCATAAGTGATATCTAATTGTATTTTTGTTAATTCATAACCAATCTTTTTTGCTCTATAAGCCAAAGCTGCTCTTCCACTTCTTGCAGTTAAAACAATGGCGCTTTCTGTAACACCAACATCTTCAGGATCCATAATTTCATATGTTTCTCTATTTTTTATAACACCATCTTGATGAATTCCAGAGCTGTGCGCAAATGCATTTGCACCAACGATTGCCTTATTAGGTTGCACTGGCATTCCCATACTATCACGAACTAAAATACTCGTATCGTACAATAGTTTTGTATTCACACTTGTTTCTAAGTTTAAATAAGGGTGTTGTTTTAAAACCATAACTACTTCTTCTAACGCTGTGTTTCCTGCGCGCTCTCCAATTCCGTTGATTGTACATTCAATCTGACGTGCACCATTGATAACACCAGCAATTGAATTGGCAGTTGCCAAACCTAAATCGTTATGGCAATGGCAAGAAAGAATTACGTTTTCTATACCTCTTACGTTTTCACGCAAATATTTTATTTTTGCACCGTATTCATCTGGTAAACAATACCCTGTTGTATCTGGAATGTTTAGCACAGTTGCGCCTGCTTTTATTACTGCTTCGCAAACCTTCGCTAAAAACTCATTATCTGTTCTACCTGCGTCTTCTGCGTAAAACTCTACATCCTCTACAAAACCTTTTGAATACGCAACAGCATTTACAGCACGCTCAATTACCTTTTCTCTAGTAGAATTAAATTTAAATTTTATATGAGAATCACTCGTTCCAATACCTGTATGTATTCGAGGAAATTTTGCATATTTTAAAGCTTCTGCAGCTACTTTTATATCATTTTCAACAGCTCTAGTTAAACCACAAACTGTTGCATTTTTTACAATTTTTGAAATTTCAGTAACCGATCTAAAATCTCCAGGGCTAGAAACAGGAAAACCGGCTTCTATTACGTTCACACCTAACAAGTCTAATCTCTCAGCAATTACTAATTTTTGATTAGTATCTAACTTACACCCAGGAACCTGTTCTCCATCTCTTAGTGTTGTGTCGAAAATTTGTACTTGATTGTCTAGCATAATTTCTATAAAGATTGTACTTATTATAAATCAAATATATATCTTGCATATTCAATATAAGAATCAACATCTAATAACAAACGATTTCTAAAGCAAATCATCAATAATTAAAAAACTGATTATCAATAGATTATGAGTAAAATCATTACATCCGCCAATCAACAAAATGATGCTCTTTTTGTTCTTATTAAATCTTTAACTAAATCTGAAAAGAGGCAGTTTAATTTGTATGTAGGAAGGCTTGGTGGTAACATTGATGCAAAATTTTTTTCTTTATTTAAATTCTTAGAAAAGTTAAAAATATACGACGAAAAAGTAATTATTGGCAGTGGAATTGTTTCTAAACAGCAACTTTCTAATCTAAAAGCGCATTTATACAAACAAATATTAATTAGTTTGCGCTTAAATCCTGCACACAAAAACGTGCGAATTCAAATTAGAGAACAATTAGATTTTGCCACCGTTTTATACCAAAAAGGTCTGTATAAGCAAAGTCTAAAACTCTTAGAAAAAGCTAAAAATATGGCTTTGGACAACGAAGAAAAGAACATTGCATATGAAATTGTAGAATTAGAGAAGGTAATAGAAACACAATATATTACAAGAAGTTTAAGTAATAGAGCAAATCAATTATCTGTACAGGCAAAAGAATTAAGTCAGCAAAATGTAATTGCCAGTAAACTCTCTAATTTATCTTTGCAATTATACAGCCATCTGCTACAAAATGGCTATGTAAAAAACAAAAAAGAAGTTGAATTTATTCAAAAATATTTTAATGACAAAATGCCAAAATATGATTTTAAAACTTTAGGTTTTAGAGAAAAATTATGGTTAAATAAAGCACATTTGTGGTATAGTTTTTTAATTCAAGACTTTTTACTGAGCTACAAATATGCTAGCAAATGTGTGAATTTATTTAATAGTCCTAAATTAATAAACATACATCCTGTTTTTTATTTAAAGTCTAAAAACTACCTACTAGAAGCTTCTTTTTTAGTCCAAAAAACCTCGACATTTAAAGCGGAATTAGTTGCTTTTGAAACACAAATTGAAAATCAAGAAATTCCTTTAAATACAAATACAGAATTACTTATTTTCATGTATTTATACTCAAATAAACTGCATTTACATTTCTTAGAAGGAACTTTTGACGAGGGAGAATATTTAGTAGCTATTATTAATGATAAAATTGAAAAGTATAAAAACAGATTAGACAATCATTATATCGTTCTGTTGCATTACAAAATTGCTTGTTTATATTTTGGAATGGGTAAAAACAAGTTATGTATTCTCTATCTTCAAAAAATTATACGTTCTAAAAACATAAATGCCGCAGAAGATTTGCAGTGCTTTGCACGTATTTTAAATTTAATTGCACATTATGAATGTGGTTTAGATTATGATTTAGAAAGACAGTTTGTAGATACTTATAAGTTCTTACTCAAAATGGAGAATTTACAAGAAGTGCAAAAAGTTTTTCTTACATCTATTAGGGACTTAAGTGATGTTTTTCCGCATGAAATTAAGAACGAATTTAAAAAAATTCATAAAAAATTAAAAAAGTTTGAAAACCATCCGTATGAAAAAAGAGCCTTTTTATATTTAGATATTTTATCCTGGTTAGAAAGTAAAATTCAGAATAAACCCATCTCAACAATAATTAAAGAAAAAGCAAATCTATTTACTAAGTAATTTGAAATTTCTAATTTTCCCTATTTATTTTTATCAATATCACATTAATTGGTTTATTTCCTAAAATATTTTATAATATTTAAGCACAAATTAAATATTAATAATACTTTTGCCTTGTGAGTATTTTAAATTTCTTCGTAAAAACATTTCAAACCATTTCTGTGGTTTGTATTTCTATGGACACTATTACTCGCACTTCTTCAGCTACCATTACCCTTTAGGGGTTCTATATATTCATATCAATTTAGGTTATCAGTAATTTCGAAAATTATCGGAATGCATTCAATAAAAAATAAATTATACAAACTATTCATTATCAATGAAAGTATTAAAATTTGGCGGTTCATCTGTCGCAAACTCAGAAAATATAAAAAAAGTATTAGCCATTGTTGCTAACGCATCTAAAGAACAAAAAGTTGCAGTGGTAGTATCTGCTTTTGGTAAAACCACAGATAATCTATTAGCCGCAGCTAATAGTGCTTTAGTTGATATTACAATTGCTAAAAATATTTTAGAAACTATTAAAGAATTGCATTATCAGGTTATTGATGATTTAATTTCTTCTCAAAAAAAAGAAGTTTTAGAAGTGGTTACTTCTTTATTAGATAGATTATGTTCTATTTATGAAGGTGTTTTTTTATTACAAGAATTATCAGATAAAACACTAGCAAAGGTCTCTAGCTTTGGTGAGAGACTTTCTTCTTTTATTATTGCAAATGCAGCAAATGAATTATTTGATGCAGCTCATAAAGAGAGTAAAGCGTTAATTTCTACAAATAAGGAATATCTAAACGCACAGGTAAATTTTAAAATTACCAACCAAAACATTACCTCTTTTTTTGACAACAACAAACACCAAGTTATCGTTTTAGGTGGTTTTATATCTTCTAATTTAAATGGAGAAACCACTACACTCGGTAGAGGTGGTTCAGATTTTTCTGCATCTATTTATGCTGCAGCTTTAAATGCAGTTGAGTTACAAATATGGACAGACGTTCCTGGAATGTTTACCGCAAATCCTAGAGTTGTAAAACAAGCATATCCAATTTCAGAAATTTCATATGAAGAAGCAATGGAGTTGTCCCATTTTGGTGCAAAGGTTTTGTATCCACCAACAATTCAGCCTTCTTTAAGAAAAGAAATCCCTATTCGAATTAAAAATACTTTTGATCCTGAAAATATAGGAACATTAATTTGTAACAATCCAAATAATAGTGATGAAGTAAAAGGTATTTCTCACATAGAAGACATTAGTTTAATTACTTTAGAAGGTGGAGGAATGATTGGAATTCCTGGTTTTTCTAAACGTTTGTTTGAAACACTTTCCTTAGAAAAAATAAATATTGTTTTTATAACACAAGCCTCTTCAGAACATTCTATTTGCGTTGGTGTTTATCAAGATGATGCTGCAAAAGCAAAAGAACTTTTAGACGCTACTTTTAGCATAGAAATAGATAGAAAAAAAATAAAACCAGTTAGTGTAGAAAATGATTTGGCAATTATTGCAGTAGTTGGTGAGAGTATGAAAAACTATCAAGGGCTAAGCGGACAAATGTTTAGCGCCTTAGGGAGAAATAATGTAAATGTTAGAGCAATTGCGCAGGGTTCTTCAGAAAAAAATATTTCTGCTGTTATTAATAAATCAAATGCAAAAAAAGCTTTAAACACATTACATGAGCAATTTTTTGAAGAAAAGACAAAACAGCTAAACTTGTTTATTACCGGTGTTGGTAATGTTGGTGAGCGCTTTTTAGCACAAATACAACAGCAAAGAGAATTCTTAAAAGAAAATCTAAAATTAAATATTAAAGTTATTGGAATTGCAAATTCTAGAAAAATGTTTTTTGATAATGATGGAATAGATTTAGAAAACTGGAAAAAAAGCTTAGAAAATGGAGAACCAACAACCTTAAAAAGCTTTCATGAAAAAGTAACAGCATCCAATCATATTAATAGTGTTTTTATAGACAATACAGCAAATCAGGAAGTTTCTGAAGTATATGAAAGCTATCTGCGTGAAAGTATTTCTGTTGTAACTTGTAATAAAATTGCATGTGCTTCTAGCTTTGACAATTACAAAACATTAAAACAAATTTCCAGAAAATACAATGCATCCTTTTTATTCGAAACAAATGTTGGTGCAGGTTTACCAATTATAGATACACTTAAAAATTTAATAAATTCAGGAGATAGAGTCCATAAAATTCAGGCAGTATTATCTGGAAGTTTAAATTTTGTTTTTAATAATTTTAACGACAAAGCTACATTTCATGATGTAGTTGCCGCGGCTCAAAAAGAAGGATATACAGAACCAGATCCTAAAATTGATTTAAGTGGAGTTGATGTTGCTAGAAAAATCTTAATTTTAGCGCGAGAAAGTGGCTATAAAATAGAGTTAGAAGATATTTCAAACAATGCGTTTTTACCGGAAGAGACTTTAAACACTAAAAATAATGAAGACTTTTATGCTTCTTTAACTAAAAATGAAAGACATTTTCAAAATATTTATAAAGAAGCAAATGACAAAGATTGTCGATTAAAATACGTGGCAGAATTTATTAACGGAAAAGCAAATGTTGGTTTGCAGCATATTGCTTCGGACCATCCTTTTTATAATTTAGAAGGAAGTGATAATATTGTTTTATTTTTCACTGATAGATATCCTGAAAATCCTCTAATAATAAAAGGTGCTGGTGCTGGTGCAGATGTAACTGCTTCTGGTATTTTTGCAGATGTCATTAGAATTGCAAATAAATAAGTCTTTATTTCTCAGTAACACTTTTACAGCTATTAACTGACTACTGAGAACTAAAAACTAAACACTGAATAGAAAAAAATGAATTATATAAAAATATTCGCCCCGGCAACAGTTGCAAATGTTTCTTGCGGTTTTGATTCTCTTGGTTTTGCCGTAGATGCTGTTGGAGACGAAATGACCTTTACAAAAACAAGCTGAAAAAGGAGTTGAAATAACTAATATTACTGGGGCAGATTTAACCTATAATATTGATGAAAATGCAGCAAGTGCTGTTATTAAAAAAATGTTAAATGAAGCCAATGCAGATTTTGGGATTGCACTAACTATTCATAAAGGTTTCTCTCCAGGAAGTGGCTTAGGAAGTTCTGCTGCAAGCGCAGCTGGTGCTGCTTTTGGTGCAAATCAATTATTAGGAGATATTTACTCTGATTTAGAGCTGACAAAATTTGCTATGTTTGGTGAAAAAGTTGCATGCGGATCAGCAATTGCAGACAATGTTGCTGCTGCTATTTTTGGTGGTTTTATCTTGGTTAGAAGTTACGAACCTCTAGAAATTATAAAACTTCCAGTTCCTAGGGAATTAAGAGTAGTTGCTATTCATCCGCAGATATCAATAAAAACCAAAGATGCTAGAGCAGTTTTACCTACAGAAATTGCATTAAAAGATGCAGTTACTCAATGGGCAAATGTTGGTGGTTTAATTAGCGGTTTATACACAGATAATTACAACCTTATAAGTAACTCATTAGTAGATATTATTGCAGAACCTGCTCGAAAACCTTTAATTCCGTTTTTTGACGATATTAAAAATAGTGCCACAAAAGCAGGCGCTTTAGGTGCAGGAATTAGTGGTTCTGGCCCTACAGTTTTCGCTCTTTGTGAAGGCGATATAATTGCTAAAGCTGTATACAAAAGCATCGAAGAAAGTTATAAAAACACAGGAATCAATTTTGAAATGTTTATTTCCAAAGTAAATCATAAAGGGATAAAAATTATAAAATAATTATTAGTTTTAAGTGTATCGCTGTTAATTATCGCTACAACTCAAAATAAAAAATATAAAATAATGAACTACTACAGTTTACACCATAAATCGCCAAATACAAGTTTTAAAAATGCTGTTATACAAGGTCTTGCAAAAGACAGAGGAATCTACTTTCCAGAGAATATAACACCACTTTCTAAAGATTTTATTGCCAATATTACCGGATATACAAACCATGAAATTGCGTATGAAGCAATTAAACAGTTTGTTGGTGATGAAATTCCGACTAAAAAATTAAAAGAGATTATTAAAGAAACAATTTCTTTCGATTTTCCTTTGGTAAAAGTGGATGATAATATTGCTTCTTTAGAGCTGTTTCATGGCCCAACAATGGCTTTTAAAGATGTTGGAGCAAAATTCATGGCGCAGTGTTTAGCGTATTTTAATAAAGGTAATGAAGAAGAGGTTACTGTTTTAGTAGCTACTTCTGGAGATACTGGCGGTGCTGTTGCAAACGGATTTTTAGGAGCAAAAGGTGTAAATGTTGTCATACTATATCCTTCAGGAAAAGTAAGTAATGTTCAAGAAAAACAATTGACTACTTTAGGTCAGAACATTACAGCATTAGAAGTAGACGGCGTTTTTGATGATTGCCAAGAAATGGTAAAAACAGCTTTCTTAGATGAAGATATTAAGAGAACTCTAACCTCTGCAAATTCTATAAATATTGCACGTTGGCTGCCACAGATGTTCTATTTTTTCTTTGCTTATAAAGAATTACAGAAAACGAATAAAGAGTTGGTTTTTTCTGTACCAAGTGGAAATTTTGGTAATATCTGTGCAGGAATTATGGCACAAAAATTAGGTTTACCTATCAAACATTTTGTAGCTTCTACCAATATAAATGATACCGTTCCTAATTATTTAGTAGATGGTGTTTACAATCCTAAACCATCTAAAGCAACTATTTCTAATGCAATGGATGTTGGGAACCCGAGTAATTTTATAAGAATTAGAGAATTATTTAACAACGATTTAGAAGTGCTTAAAAGTACGTTCTCTTCATATAGCTTCTCAGATGAGGAAACGCGAGAGACCATGAAGAAAATCTATGGAGATTCTGGTTATGTTGCAGATCCGCATGGTGCTGTTGGTTATTTAGGTTTAAAAAAATACGGTTTAAAAGCAAATGAATTTGGTGTATTTCTAGAAACGGCACACCCTGTAAAGTTTTTAGACGTTGTAGAAGAAACGCTTCCTGTTAAAGTAGCAATTCCTGCACAAATTCAGAAAGTTATCAATAATAAGAAAGTAGCTATAAAAGCATCTAGTTATGAAGACTTGAAAGCTTTTTTAATGAAATAGTAAGAAAATAACACCAAGGCAATTTTAATTATTGCAAGTTTATTTTTCATTTTCGGATTTGTTACCGGGATAAATGGAGCTTTAATTCCGTTTATGAAAACTATAAACGAACTTACAGACGCGCAATCTTATTTGGTAGCACTTGCCTCTTATATTTCATTTGTAGTCATGGCATTGTTTGTGTCTATTTTATTTATGGCGGCATTAGGAATTGCAAATGCTTTAGTTTGGTATGCAATTTACTCTCTGACATTAGAGGGTTTAGGAAAGTTTACAAAGATAAGATCGGTACTTTTAGTCATGACAATTTCTGGTGGAGCAATTATTCCACCATTATATGGTAGAATTGTAGATGCCAATAAATAAGAATTAATTACCAACGAAGTACAATAAATAGATGCATTGGCAATAAATTCTTCAGATAGTTATTGGATTTTAATACTTTATTATGTGATAATTCTAATGTTTGCCATCTGGGGTCATAAAATAAAAAGCTAGAGCAAGTAAAAGTGTAAATCACTCGATGTTAGAACCTTAATTATCGTAAAAACAATAATTACAAAGACAAATAACTGCATAAAATAAAAAGTCCTAACAGTTAAATTTGTTAGGACTTTTTTGTTGGCCTACAAGGACTCGAACCTTGAATGTCGGTACCAAAAACCGGTGTGTTACCAATTACACCATAGGCCAATACTGCTTAGCGGATGCAAACTTAATCTATTCTTTTAATTCCACAAACATTTTTAAATAATTTTTTTCTTTAACAAACTTTTATGAGGATTTATCTCAGTAATTAAAGACGTATCGCCCTATTTCTTCATATTTATTGTTAAATTCGCCCACACATTATTCTGTAATTCTTATGACAACAGCAAACTTTAAAAAATGGAACCTTATCTTAGGATGGCTCACATTTATAATTGCTCTAATAACCTATTCTTTAACCTTAGAACCTACGGTTAGTGCTTGGGATGTTGGAGAATATATTGCTACTTCTGTAAAACTAGAAGTTGGGCATCCTCCAGGAGCACCTTTATTTCAAATGTTAGGTGCATTTTTTGCAATGTTTACTTCAGAGAGTTCAGAAATTGCTAAAATGGTGAACTTTATGTCTGCTTTAGCAAGTGCATTTACTATTTTATTTATGTTTTGGACCATTAGTAACCTCGCTGAAAAACTAGCCTTAAAAACAGGTAAAATTACAGAAGGTAGTTACATTGCTATTTTAGGAAGTAGTATTGTTGGCTCTTTAGCTTATACCTTTTCAGATAGTTTTTGGTTTAGTGCGGTAGAAGGCGAAGTGTATGCTATGTCTTCATTTTTAATGGCTATCTTATTTTGGCTTGGTTTAAAATGGGAAAGCGAGTTGCACACTACTAGAGGTAACAAATGGTTGATACTTATAAGTTTTGTAGTTGGTTTGTCTTTTGGTGTTCACATACTTTCTTTATTGGTAATTCCTGCCATTTTTATGTTGTATTTCTTCAAAACCTATAAAAACATAAATTTAAAAACTACAACTATTGCTACCATTTTAGCTGTTTTTGTCTTGGCTTTTGTATTCAAATTTTTATTTCCTTTTACATTAAAATTCTTTAGTGCTTCAGAATTATTTTTTATCAACACCATAGGTTTGCCTTTTAATTCTGGAAGTATTATTGCTGCAGTTATTTTAATAGCGCTTTTCTTTTTTGGTTTAAAATACACTAGAAAACATAACAGAGTTCATACAAACACTTTAGTATTGTCTGTGCTTTTTATTATGATTGGTTTTTCTTCCTGGATGATGCTGCCAATTAGAGCAAATGCGAATACAACCATTAACGAAAACAATCCTTCTA
Source organism: Flavobacteriales bacterium UBA6772 (assembly GCA_905181765.1). GTDB lineage: Bacteria > Bacteroidota > Bacteroidia > Flavobacteriales > Flavobacteriaceae > Polaribacter. The sequence continues at coordinate 108,426 of CAJIYW010000007.1, forward strand.
GTGCGCGTGAGTTATTAGCCTACTATGAGCGCGAACAATACGGAGATGCCAATGTTTTCTATGACACGTACTATTCTAATACCTTTGAAAGAACGCAAGATGCTAAGCAACCATACAGAGATGACAAGCCTAAATATGAAAAGAAAAATAGCGAATATGTTATTGTAAATAAATACAAAAACGTAATACCGAATTATTCCGACAAACACAAAGGATTTATTCCAAGAATGGTAAATCCCGCTGCAGAAAAAATGTACAAAGCTATTGCTGGAATTCCAGAAAACAGTAAAAGAAGACCCACTTTTGGTGAAAATCTTAAATTTATGTTTAGCTATCAATTTGGCTATATGTATGGACGTTATTTTATGTGGAATTTTGCAGGTAGACAAAATGACATTCAAGGAAGGTTAGATATTTTTAATGGAAATTGGATTAGCGGAATTGATGCCATAGACGAAACAAGACTCGGTTCTCAAAAACAACTTCCAACCCAAGCTATAGAAAATAAAGGAAGAAATAAATACTACTTTTTACCCCTTATTTTAGGACTTCTTGGATTATTTTTTCAAATTAAATGGGACAAAAATAATTTCTTCACCCTCTTTTTATTTTTTGCTTTTACAGGTTTTGCAATTATTTTTTATACAAACCCGAAGCCTTTTGAGCCAAGAGAACGTGATTATGCAATTGTAGGTAGTTTCTATATTTTTGCTATTTGGATTGGTTTTGGTGTCTTAGCACTTTATGAATATTTAAAGAACTTTGCCAATAAAAAAACAATTGCAATTGCAGTGTCTGTAGTTTCTTTGTTAGCTGTACCCACATTAATGGCCTCAGAAAACTGGGACGATCATGACCGTTCTGACAGATATACAACCCGTTTAAATGCACAAGCATATTTAGAAAGTTGTGATGACAACGCTATTCTATTTACCATTGGAGATAATGATACGTTTCCGCTCTGGTACATGCAAGAAGTAGAAGGTATTAGAACCGATTTAAAGTTGGTAAACACCAGCTTATTTGCAACCGATTGGTACATAGACCAAATGAAGCGTACAACCTATGACGCACCTCCTATTCCGTCTCAATTAAAACACGACCAGTATAAATATGGAAGTTTAGATATTGCCTATCACATAGAACACCCTAGATTTAAAGATTCTGTGATCGCAATTAAAGATTTTATGCGCTGGATCTCTTCAGATAGTGACGCTACGTATTATATTGATGAAGAAGAAAATATTAAAGAGAAATTCTATCCAACAAATCGTATTCGAATTCCTGTTAACAAGGAAAATGTTTTAAAAAGTGGTGTTGTTGCTCAAAAAGATGCAAACAAAATTGTAGACTATATAGACATTACTATTGATGACAGAGGGATTACTAAAAACCGTATTTTAATGCTAGACATCTTGGCAAATAACGATTGGAAACAACCGATCTACTTTACTGGCGGTGCAAACGCAGACGAGGAATATATTTGGCTTAAAGATTACTTGCAGTTAGATGGTTTGGCTTTTAAATTAGTACCCATAAAAACACCTGCAAAATATATGGATGCAAATGGCAGGACTAGAGAAGTAAGCTTATTTGATATTGGTAGAATCGATGCCGAGAAAATGTATGCAAACATTAACAAGTTAGATTGGAGAAACATTAACAGCGGTAAAATATATTTAGACGAACAAACGAAAAGAAATGCCATTTCTATGAGAAATAGCTTAATGCGTTTGTCTGATGCTTTTGCAAAAGAAGGTGACACTTTAAAAGCTGTTGAAGTTTTAGATTTATCTTTAGAAAAATTACCAATAGAAAAATTTGACCACTATAGCCTATCTTTAGGGTATCCTGAGATGTATTATAACTTAGGTGAAGATGAAAAGGCGCAACAAACTGTAGAAACTTTAGCACGTTTAATTACAGAAAAATTAACTTGGTTAAGTACTTTTAATAAAAATAATAGCGATCTTGTTTTTGATGAAATTGATACTTCTTTATACATGTTTAAAAACTTAATAGACCAAGTTGAACAAGGAAGTACAAATAAAGATTTTGTATCTAAAATTCAAACAGATTTTATGGATACCGTAAAGCTTTTTGAATATTTAATACCTGATGAAGAACCTACAGATTTAGATTTTCTAGAAGAATAAAAAAATTGAAATTTTATTCACCAAAAACGCCGGGTTATATTATGAGATTTTTCTCTAAATATACTTGGCGTTTTTCTAGAGATGTAAAAGAAATCTACCTCACTTTTGATGACGGGCCAACACCAGAGATTACCCAATTTGTTTTAGATGAATTAAAAAAATACAATGCAAAAGCCACGTTCTTTTGCATTGGTAAAAATATCCAAAATCACCCTGATATTTTTAAAAAAATTAAAAAATCAAAGCATTCTATAGGCAATCACACTCAAAATCATTTAAATGGTTGGGCCACTAAAAACAAAGATTATATTGATAATTTTTTGCAATGTGAACATATTATTTCAAAGACTTTAGATAAGAGTGCGAAATCAAAATTATTTCGCCCTCCTTACGGAAAGATTAAAAAGAGCCAAGCTAAACCAATTCTAAAAAAAGGTTATCGGATAATAATGTGGGATGTTTTATCGGCAGATTTTGACGTTTCGACTTCTAACGAAGAGTGTTTACGCAATGTTTTAAACAATACTAAAAACGGCAGTATTATTGTATTTCATGACAGTGTAAAAGCATCTGAAAAATTGAAATTTGTCTTACCTAAAGTTTTAGAAGAACTCTCTGATAAAGGATTTGTTTTTAAAGCAATTTAGAAATATAAATTAGCTTTAAAAGAATTTAAACATATTGTTTTACTAAACCTATTAAAGTCTTAGCATCTTGAGCTCCCGTCTGGCGCCATTTCATTTCTCCATCTTTATAAATCATAAAAGTTGGATTTCCTTTTACACGCAAAGCATCTACCAGAATTTCATTTTTAGTAATATCTATCTTAATTACTTTTGCACTATCTCCTAAACCTGCTGCCACGCTTCTTAGCATTTTTATGGTATTTTCTAAATCTCCATAATCTGCATAAAAGTCTATAAGAACTGGCTTTTGAAAATTAATTAATTCTCCAAATTTTGGCATAAGACAAGTTTTTGAAAAGTGAAGCCCGTATAAATTACACATTGCCTCCTTTTCAAATATAATCAATCTATATTTAATGAACTGATTGTCAAGACTTTTTAAGTTCTATAACTGTTATTTCTGGCCAAATACCCACTCTCCCTGGAAATGCATGATATCCAAAACCTCTGTTTACATTTATAACTCTGCCTGCTTCTTTGTACAAACCTGCCCATTGTTTGTAGGCATATTTAGACGGACTCCATTTAAACCAACCCGGAATTTCGATACCCATCTGCAAGCCATGTGTATGACCGCTTAAAGTTAACTGATAATTAAAAGGGTCTTGTTTTACTTTCTCTTCCCAATGACTTGGATCATGAGACATTAAGATTTTAAAATCTTCTTTTTGAATACCCGCGGCCGCGCGTTGTAAATCTCCTGCTTTATTAAATCCCTTTCCCCAATTTTCTACACCCAAAAGTGCAATTTTTTGGCCGTCTTTTTCTATATAACGGTGTTCATCTAGCAATAAATCGAATCCTATATTTTTATGAATATCTTTTACTTTTTGAAAATTATCTATTTTATCCTGCGGATTGTCCCAATCCATATAATCTCCATAATCATGATTTCCGAGAATAGAATACTTGCCTTCTTTAGCTTCTAGTTTATCAAAAACAGCTATCCAATTGTCCATTTCATCTGCTTTATTATTTACAATATCTCCTGTAAATAACATAATATCAGATTTTTGTTCATTGATTAAATCAACGCCGTATTGTATTTTTTCCTTATTAGTGAAACTTCCAGAATGAATATCAGAAATTTGTGTAATTGTAAAACCATCAAAAGCTTCTGGTAAATCATCAAAAAATAACTGATATTTAATCACTTTATAATTGTACTTTCCTTGCACAATCCCATAGATAAAAGATATAAATGGTATTGCCGCCAAACCTAAACTTATTTGAGAAATAAACTTTCTTCTGCCCGCTAATGGCATCGTATTTCCTGAGGTAACTGCTGAAATTAATTTTAAGATCCATCTATAAATATCTTCACCAAACATAAAAATAAGCACCACCAGCTTTGGTATTAAAACTGTTAGTAAAATACCCATTGCCATTTGAAATTGGGGCGTTTGCCCCTGCGTTCTATCGTAAGTTAAAGCAACATATGCAAAATTTGCATAGACGGCAATACTTACAAATAGCCAAGAATATCGAATAACTTTGCTTTTAGTAATGGTCTTTATAGCCTGAAATGCATATACTTCTAACAAAACGATAATGACAAATAAGATAATTAGACTAATTGCTGTCTTCATAAAACAATTCTATTTTAAAAAATTTATCAAAGATAACTGTTATAATTCCGATTGAATTTTAATAGCATGTTAAAGTTTTGTAGCTTTACTGCAGCGTCTGCAGTGTTGCATAGTTTTCACTCATTCTCAAAAAAAAATCATCCATAAATAGATTACAAAACTAATATGTCAGATCAAAAAAGAGTTTTTTTAGTTGATGCTTTTGCATTGATTTTTAGAGGATATTATGCTTTTATTAAGAATCCACAGATTAACTCTAAAGGCCTAGATACCTCTGCAATTATGGGTTTTATGAACTCGCTTTTAGACGTTATTAAACGAGAAAGACCAGATCATTTAGCAGTTTGTTTTGACAAAGGCGGAAGTGTAGACCGCGTAGAAATGTTTGAAGCCTATAAAGCAAATAGAGATGAAACACCAGAAGCTATTAAGATTGCAGTGCCTTATATTCAAGAGATTTTAAAAGCGATGCATATACCCATTATGGTAAAAGCAGGTTTTGAAGCAGATGATGTTATTGGAACACTTTCTAAACAAGCAGAAAAAGAAGGTTATAAAACTTTTATGGTAACACCAGATAAGGATTTTGCACAACTAGTTTCTGAGAATATTTTCATGTACAAACCTCGTTTTGGCGGTGGTTATGATATCTGGGGAGTGCCAGAAGTACAAGAAAAATTTGGAGTAACAGACCCTTTACAAGTTATAGATTTTTTAGGAATGATGGGGGACTCTGCCGATAATATTCCTGGTTTACCTGGCGTTGGAGAAAAAACAGCAAAGAAGTTTTTAGCTGCTTATGGCTCTATGGAAAACCTGTTAGCAAATACTCATGAGCTAAAAGGAAAAATGAAAGAGAAGGTAGAAGCTGCCAAAGATTTAGGCTTGCTTTCTAAGAAATTAGCAACCATTATGCTAGATGTTCCCGTTACTTTTAACGCGAAAGATTTTGAACTAAACCAACCAGATATAGAGAAAGTAACAGCACTCTTTAGCGAATTAGAATTTAGAAATTTATTAACTAATTTTACAAAAACTTTTGCTGTTGAGAGTGCAACTAAAGTAAACTCTGCAGAAAGGACTTCGGAAGAAAAGATACCTGCAATAGCTAAAAAAGTAGCACCAAGTGCTGAAGGCCAATTCGATTTATTTGCTGCTCCCGGAACCGGAAGTATTTCTGAGGAAGATGTTGCGTCTGGATTTAAAACCATTGCCAACACAAATCATTTTTACCAACATATAGATTCTCCTTTCTCGAGAAAATTACTACTTAAAAAATTAATGGAACAAACTTCTGTTTGTTTTGACACTGAAACCACAGGTCTAAAAGCTTTAGAAGTTGAGTTGATAGGAATTGCTTTTTCTTACGAAATTGGTAAAGGGTATTATGTTTCGTTTCCCGAAGACCAAGCAGAAACAAAAGCGCTATTAGAAGAATTTAGACCTTTTTTTGAAAGTAACATAGAAAAAATTGGGCATAATTTAAAGTATGACATTAAAGTCTTATCAAATTACGAAATGCCGGTAAAAGGAAAATTGTTTGATACGATGATTGCCCATTACTTAATCAATCCAGATATGCGTCATAATATGGATATATTAGCAGAAACCTACTTAAATTATCAACCAGTATCTATTACAGAACTCATTGGTAAAAAAGGAAAGAATCAGCTTTCTATGCGCACAGTTCCTATTGCAGAGCAAACAGAATATGCGGTTGAAGATGCAGATATTACCTTTCAATTAAAACAACTTTTCACAGGTGAGTTAGAGAGTGGAAATGTAACTAAACTTTTTAATGACATTGAATTGCCTTTAGTTTCGGTTTTAACAGCTATGGAAATTGAAGGGATCAATATCAATATCGATTTCCTAAATAAGCTTTCTGTTACTTTAACAGCAGACATCAATCGTTTAGAAAAAAATATTTACGAGCAAGCAGGAGAAGAATTTAATATTGCTTCACCAAAACAATTAGGTATTGTTTTGTTCGAAAAAATGGAATTGGTAAAGAAACCTAAAAAGACGAAAACTGGGCAATATGCTACCGGAGAGGATATTTTATCTTTCTTAGCAAAAGAGCATGAAATTATTAGAAATATTCAAGAATACAGACAATATAAAAAATTACAAAGTACGTATGTAGATGCGTTGCCTAATGAAGTGAATTCTAAAACAGGAAGAATTCATACACAATATATGCAAGCAGTTGCAGCAACAGGAAGGCTGAGTTCTAATAATCCTAATTTACAGAACATACCTATTAGAACAGAACGCGGTAAAGAAGTTCGTAAATCATTTATTCCAAGAGATGAAAACCATGTGTTATTAGCTGCCGATTATTCTCAAATAGAATTAAGAATTATTGCTGCTTTAAGTGAAGAAGAAAACATGATGGAAGCTTTTAAAAATGGTGAAGATATTCATGCTTCTACCGCTGCAAAAGTTTTTAATGTTCCTTTAGATGAGGTGACTCGTGAACAAAGAAGTAACGCTAAAACGGTAAACTTCGGAATTGTTTATGGTGTTTCTGCATTTGGATTGAGTAATCAAACAGACTTATCTAGAAGCGAAGCTAAAGAATTGATTGACACGTATTATGAAACCTATCCGAAGTTGAAAGCATACATGTCTGCACAAGTAGATTTTGCCAGAGAAAATGGTTATGTAGAAACGGTTTTAAACAGACGTAGATATTTAAAAGACATTAATTCTAGAAATGCAATGGTTAGAAGTGGCGCAGAAAGAAATGCGGTAAATGCACCCATACAAGGTTCTGCTGCAGATATTATAAAACTAGCAATGATCAATATTTACAATCGTTTTAAGAAAGAAGGTTTTAAGTCTAAAATGTTCTTGCAAGTGCATGATGAATTGGTTTTTGATGCGCATAAAGACGAATTAGAAATTATTAAGCCTATTATAAAATACGAAATGGAAAATGCTTTTAAAATGAGTGTACCGTTAGATGTTGAAGTTGGTATTGGAGAAAACTGGTTACAAGCACACTAGAATAAATGGAATTAGATTATATAGAAAATGTAAATGGCCTTGGCGAAAATGTTGTTCGATTGTACAACTTTAACAAAGCAGAAGCCATTCAATTTAGAGCTTTACTAAAGGAAAAAATTATTGATAAAAAACAAAAACTAGACTTGTCTGAAGTCGATTTTATTACGCCACGTAATTGTAATTTAATTTTTGGCTTGTTTAAATCTGATGAAGGAATTATAACAAAAGATAACGAAACTTTCTTTTGTGTTTTAACCTTAATTGGTTTTAAAAATATGTTAAAACTACTAGAGCCATTTTGCAATAAAGAATCTAGAAGCTTTCAATATCTATACGATATTGACAATCCTACAGATTTGCTCTTTTCTCCAAGTGCCAGTGCAGTTGAGTAATAAATAGTATGGAAATACTACTTTTTCTTTTACTTCAATTTAGTTTGTTTCTAAATTAATGTATCTTTATATTTAAAATATAGATAAGTATACTTAAGCCCCTGCCTATTTTATAACAATTTGTGTAAAATATTTCAACATGATTCAGAGAAAAGAAATAGTGCCTTTTATATTTAACAAGCTTCTTTCAGACAGTACCCGTGGAAAAACAGAGAAGATAATTCTTAAATTAGCACTTATTAGTTTTTTTATTCATTTGGCAGTTATCTATTTAATGAAGTTTAATTTTATAGATTATCCTTCAAACTCAGAGCTTTTAAAAAACCCGATTTCTGCTGCATATACACCTTTTTCTTTTATTCTAATTTACGAGGTTTATCTTCTAATTTACTATTTACCAAGGTCTTTTACAACTTATATAACCAAGCAGTATGAAATTATAACCCTAATTATTATTCGTAAATTATTTAAAGATTTATCAGCTTTAGAGCTTACAGAAAACTGGTTCGAAATTAAAGGTGATTTACAATTCACCTATGATTTAATTGCCTCTATTTTGCTGTTTTATTTAATCTTTTTATTTCAAAAACAGAAAACAAAACAAATAATATTGCAAGGAGCTATTCAACCAATGGTTGATAAATTTGTGAAAAACAAAAAAATAATAGCTATTGTCTTACTTCCATTATTCTTTATTATCGCGGTATATACACTTGCAGATTGGTCTGCAGGAATTTATATATTCTCTAACAAATTACCAACATTTGAGAGTATTAATAATCTATTTTTTGATGAGTTTTTTACAGTCTTAATTTTAGTGGATGTGGTACTGCTTTTATTTTCATTTTTTTACACAGATCAGTTTCATAAGATTATTAGAAACTCTGGCTTTGTTATTTCAACAATTTTAATACGGATGTCTTTTGGAGTAAGTGGTTTAATTAGTACAATTTTAATTGTTGTAGCCGTTCTCTTCGGATTGGCAATCATAACCATTCACAATAAATACGAAGCAAACCCACTGCCTGAAAAAACTATTTAAACTTCAATTAAAAAAAGGAAAATCCAATACCAATTGAGACACTGTCTAATTTATTATTTTTAAAACCAACAATCCCTTTTCTGTGAAAATCTATTCTAAAAGTGGTATTCAGTCTATCTTCTCCCCCTGCCTGAATTCCTAAACCAATACCGTAATAATTCCCATCGGGATAATTAGATGAGGGTGTCCACATTTTACCATATCGTACTTCCACAAAATGGGCGCTATCATCTTGTTCTGTGATATTATATTTTAGGCTTCCATAGGTAGGGAAGGCCTTAATATCATAATTCCAATGTAAATCATATCCAGAATTAAAAGCAATGGCAATTCTCTGTTTAAATTCATACCCAAAACCAAATCTAAAAAATAATGCAGATGGCACAATTAAGGGTCCGTTATCGTCATCCGGTCCAATTTGATAGTCTTCATTAATACCTAGGGTGAAATTTATATCTCCTGTAAAAAAAGGTCTTCCTAATTTTTCTTGGGAAATAGCATTTTGAAAAATAAAAACAGTAATTACAGTTAGTAATATTTTTTTCATATCAACTATTTTACAAAAAATAGTTAATCAAAAACTATTCCACTTCAAGTTTCTTATCAAAAATAATAATTAAGCAAATTTATATGTAATTTTGCAAGCATCTATGAGCATCATTTCTAAAGACATACAAAAGGCAGTACAATTATTAACTGAAAACCAGTTGGTGGCAATACCAACGGAGACAGTTTATGGTTTGGCAGGAAATATTTTTAGCGAAAAAGCAATTAAAAGTATTTTCTCTACAAAGCAGCGTCCATTTTTTAATCCGTTAATTGTGCATATTTCTTCTGTAAAATCTTTAAATAATCTCGTAACTCATGTTCCTGAAAAAGCCAAATTGTTAGCTGCTGCTTTTTGGCCAGGTTCAATGACCTTAGTTTTAAAAAAGAGCAAAACTATTCCTGATATTATTACGGCAGGAAAAGACACTGTTGCTGTTCGTGTACCAAACCATCCTATAACTTTAGCCCTATTAAAAAAATTACCATTTCCTTTAGCGGCTCCAAGTGCAAATCCTTTTGGAAGCATTAGCCCTACAAAACCAGCACACGTAGAAAATTATTTTAGGAATAGTATAAAGATGGTTTTAGACGGTGGTTCTTGTGCAAACGGAATTGAGTCTACTATTATTGGTTTTGAAAATGAAGAACCTGTTATTTACAGGTTAGGTGCTTTACCCTTAGAAGAAATTGAAGCAGTAGTTGGTAAGATTTCTATCAAAAATAAAAAAGAAGAAAAACCAGATGCCCCAGGAATGCTGGCTAGACATTATGCACCTAAAACAAGTACTTTTTTAGTTGATGATGTTGCTGCTGAAATAGAAAAAAATACAGGAAAAAAAATGGGAGTTTTAGTATTTAAATCTTCTTTAAATAACGAAAATATTACTGAAATAATCTTATCTAAAAACGGCTCTTTGCAAGAAGCTGCATCGAGACTATATTCGGCAATGCATGATTTAGATAGTAAAAATTTAGACCTTATTATTGCAGAGCGTTTTTCTGAATTTGGCCTAGGAAAATCTATAAATGACAGACTACAACGCGCAACATTCAAGTAAATTACCTTACAAAACGATAGGTTGCTTTTATTAGAAAAGTATCACTAGCAGGAATATCAAAAACCTGATTACGAACACTATCCGTAAGAGAATCATTAAAATCTTGTGAACCAGCAGAGCCTCTTGACCAAACAAAAAACAACTCAGAACCCGGAATATATTCCCAACGTACCACTAAGTTTGTTTGCAATTGCACAAAAGAAAAATCTGGTTTTCTAAAAGCATAATCTATATTTCCATTCACATTATCATCTACTAAATAGCCGCCGTTTGGAAAATCATATTCTAATTTTCCATCATTATTTAAATCAATAGCAATGGGGTCGTTTGTATAAGAAATTTGATTTTCATCATATAAAGTAATACGCTCACTAAAAGAACTTGCTGTAGGATTATTTACAAAATTAAAATCCGAGTACCTTCCTCTAGAGATAAATGGTTGTCCGTAAAATTGTACAGAAAAATTCGGATTTAAACTGTAATTTAATCGCAGCGTCGTAGACCAATTTTGATTATTAATTTGTCCTAAAACATATCTTTTTTCAGCGCCAAAGTTTGTTGTTGTGATATACTGTGTCTTATCTACGGTTTGCTGTAGTTCTGAGTTTAGAGACATACTGAAAGCGTCAAAAGGCTGGTAATTCATTCTGACGACATATTTACTTAAATTGTTTATATTTCTGTTTGTTTTGCGTTTTATATACCCTAAAGTAAAACTCAACTTTTTAGTACTATCAGAATTAAGAAAAAAGTACACAAAATCTTTATTTGCAAATCTCCAACGTGGTCCGCCTCTTAAATAGGCATTTTCGTACAGTAAAGGATTATGACCAAGTCCTAAATTTGTAGACCAATTGTTTATCCAATTTATTCTTCCCTCTAATTTATACTCCATTTCATTTTGATTTCCTTGAAAATCAAAATTTGATAACTGTTCTAAACTAACTTTAATATCTCTATAGATTTTTGTAGGAACTTGCCACAAATAGTTTATTTCTGCAAACTGAATAATTTCATCTGTTTCGCGCAAAAAACCTACATCATTTAATTCTAATTCTGGTGATCTCCAAACAAGTCCACCATTATATCTCCAATTTCCACCACCTTGTTTTCCGATATTAATTTTACCTCCTGTACCTGTTAAAGAGGTTCTAGTTGGATCTACATTCACATGATCTGCATCTGTTCTCTGGAATAATCTTGTAATAGAACGCTGCGTCCTTTCAATAGCTTCCTCACTTCCTGTCACATAACTTATAATTGTATTTCCTTCAATATAAAAATTTCTATTTTTCCAAGTATGTCTAAAGTCGATTCCACCAGTATATGCTGCTTTATGTAATTCGGAAAAATTACCATTTAAATTTCTGTTGGTTGCTGTAAAAATTCCACCTAGATAAGAATTCCGTTCATTAAAATCTTTCTGAGCTCTAGCAACAAAATAATTAGTTAATGGTTCTACAATTTCTTCTCTTGTATTGTCATCTGTTTGTTTTATTTCTGCAAACTCATTTGCCGTAACACTTTCTAAAAAGCCAATAGACCAACCATTTTTAGTTTTTCCAGAAAATTTTGTAGCACCCAAAATTGTAGAATTCTTTGGTATATTTGCATATTCACCCTCTGCCAAAGTTGGATCTCTGTGCGGATTCCTACCAATTCTTCTGCTGTAAAAAAGATTATCTCTTCCGTCTGCAAATTCAAAATCAAAAATATTTTTATTTTCTACAAAAAAAGGTCTTTGTTCTCTAAAAAAAATCTGAAATCCGTCTAATGCAATAGTTCCTGGATCTGCTTCTACTTGTCCGAAATCTGGATTTATTGTTAGATCTAAGGTCAAGTCATTGGTAATTCCAATTTTTGCATCTAAACCTACATTCACTTTAAAATCACTCCCATCTCTATATGGGTTGTTTCCTTCCTTCGGATAAGAATCATTTTGCAAAACTGTATAAGGCTGAACTTCTAATTGCTTTTGTAATTTTAAGTTTATCAAACCGTGTAATTCTCCAGATTCACTTATAAAACCTGCTTTATCATTCGGAATTCTTTGCCAAAGAGAACGCTCATTTTTTCTAAATATATTTCTAACAACATTAAATCCCCAAATTTGTTCTTCTGCATTTCCAAATCTTAATTGGGTAAAAGGAATTTTCATTTCAGCTGTCCAACCTTTGTCATCTAAATGCGCATCTGTATACCAAATAGGATTCCAACTATCATCAATGTTTTCACCATTTTCTGAAGCAATTTCCTCACCTTTTACACCAGCAGCAGTAGTTGTAAACATAAAAGCTGTTCTTTTATCATGATAACTATCTATAATTACACTTACTCTATCACCTGCAAAACCATCTCTTCTACTTAATCTTTGTTCTATTAATTCTGGATTCTCATCTAAAGCTCTTAAAGCAATGTATAAGTAATTGGCATCGTACATTACTTTAAATTTTGTTTGATACATTGGAGCAGTTCCCTCATTCGGCTCATTTTCTACAAAGTCTGAAGACCAATCTACAATATCCCAAGCAATTTCAGATATTTTACCATCTATAACGGGTACTTCAACTAATTTCTTAGTTGTATAAATTCTTTTTGAAATTTCATTGGTTACCAATTTCTGTGAACTTAAACTAGTGCTACAAAAACAAATGAATAAGACGATTAAAATATTATACTTCATCACTTTTAAGGTTGACTGTATCTTGTCGAAATTACTTTTCAAAACAGTTTTGTTCTGACAAAAGTACTTCTCTATTTTCTTAAGGTTGTGTTAATTTTAAAAACATTGTAAGAAAAGACCATTCCTTAATAGGAATTAAAAAGACTTTTATTTTTAAATTTGTTCTCTTTTAAGTAATTATTTGTTCTTTTTTTTTAAAAATAAGCTATTTTTACTTTAATTTTATTGAAACAGCTCAATTCTTGGCGAGAAAAAATCAGATAAGACGACGGAAACTTTTTTTCTAATAGAACAAATTTATGCACAAAATTTACCAACTAAAAATCCCTAAAAGATTTCAATTACTAAAGACTTTTAGCCTTACTTTCTTAATGCTTTCTCTAATTGTACGTTTATTTTTATATATCTTCAGCTTTAATTACTTTGATTTTAGCTTCCTAAATCTTATTAAAATTTTTAGTCTTGGTTTTATCTTTGATATTGGTTCTTTGTCTTATATCTTAGCGTTGTACGCTATATATCTCTTGCTTGTTCCCCTGAAATTTCACGGAGGCAAACTTGACAAAGTAGTCTCTAAATTCATGTATGGATTTTTTCTATTCCTAACTATTGGCTCCCTATTGGCAGAAATTCCTTTTTGGCAAGAATACCAAAGAAGATATAATTTTATAGCCGTAGACTACCTTTTATATACCTATGAGGTTATTGAAAATATTCACCAATCGTTTCCAATTCCCATCCTTCTTGGCGTTATACTTTTAATTATTATACTGAGTATCCGTTTTGCAAAAAAACAAAATGCTTACAAAAACACTTTTAAAAGCAATGATTCTTTTTTTACAAAAGCTATGCCTGCTTTTTTAATATTTTTAATATTTGGAACCTTTCATTTTTCCATTCAAAATACACAAGCAGAAATTTTTCAGAATATTAATGAAAATGAATTGGCAAAATCTGGGTTGTATTCCTTTTTTGCTGCCTATAAAAGTAATGAGTTAAATTATAATGAATTTTACCTAACCTTAACTGAAAAGGAAAATTTTACAATCGCAAGGAAGCTTGTGAAAGCTTCAAATGATAGTTTATTTAAAAACCCAAATAGCATCCTGCGTTTTACTAAAAATTTAGGGGAAGAAAAAAAACCTAATGTTATTTTTATTGGTTTAGAAAGCATGAGTGCTTCCTTCCTTAAAAGGTTCGGCAACACAAACAACTTAACACCAACGATAGATTCACTGCATAAAAAATCCATTGCATTTACTAATATGTATGCAACTGGAACTCGCACCATTCGTGGACTAGAAGCCATAATACTCGCAATCCCTCCAACTCCTGGAAGAAGTATTGTTAAGAGAAAATCGAACACCAATCTTTTTACCATTGGAGAAGTTTTTAAACAAAAAGGATATTCAAGAACTTTTATTTACGGTGGTGATTCGCATTTTGATAACATGTTGAATTTCTTTAGTTTTAATGAATTTGATATTGTGGACAGAAAAAAATGGCATCGCCTGCAAGACCAATTACCTGTAAAAAGAAGCAGGATAGAAGATGTTGAGGTAACTTTCGAGAATGCTTGGGCTACTTGTGATGAAGATCTTTTAAACAAGGTGCTAAAGATTGCTGACAAACAACATACAACAAATCAGCCTTTCTTTAATTTTGTAATGACCAGCTCAAATCACCAACCTTATACCTTTCCCGAAGGTTTAATTGCTTCTAATGAAAAAACGAGAAATAACGCAGTGAAGTATTCTGACAAAGCACTCCAACAATTTTTTGAAACAGCAAAAACAAAACCTTGGTTTTCCAATACTGTATTTGTAATCATGGCAGATCATTGTGCCTATAGTGCCGGTAGGTCTGAAATTAATATTAAAAACCATCACATTCCTGCATTTATTTATAACCTAAGAGGTGTAAAAACGGCTGAAGTTGATAAATTATCTTCTCAAATTGATATTTTTCCAACACTTTTTGGTTATTTAAATTGGAGTTATGACAATCTTTTTTTTGGAAAAGACATCTCTAAAATGTCTTCAATTGATACGCGTGCTTTTATTGGAAATCACAGAAAAGTATCCCTTTTAAAAAACAATAAATTATTAGTTTTAGAAACTCAAAAAAAATACGCTTCTTACACCTACAACAGAGAGAAAAACGACCTAAATACAATGAAAAATGATACCACTTTATTAAAGGAAACCGTTGCTTATTACCAATCTGCTTTTGAGCTATTTAAGACGGGAGAACTAAAATTAAAAATGGCTGAAAAATAATCTAAAAACACTATTTGTCAATCAAATAAATAGCACTATATTTGCACTCCTTTTTTAAGGAAAATGATTTATTTTAATTTACAAAAACTAATAGTGTAATTATGAACACATTAAGTTACAAAACAGTATCAGCAAACAGCGCTACCGTAAACAAGGAGTGGGTTTTAGTTGATGCGGACGGGCAAACGTTGGGTCGTCTATCTTCTATAGTAGCAAAGCTAATTAGAGGTAAGTACAAACCAAACTTTACTCCTCACGTAGATTGTGGAGACAACGTGGTTATCATCAACGCAGAAAAAATTGTATTATCTGGAAACAAATGGAAAGAGAAATCTTACATCCGTCATACGGGTTATCCAGGTGGACAAAGATCATTAACTGCAACAGAAATGTTTGAGAAAGATCCTACAAGATTAATCGAAAAAGCAGTAAAAGGAATGTTACCAAAAAATATTTTGGGAGCAGCGTTATTCAGAAACTTGTATGTTTATGCAGGTACTGAGCACAAACAAGCAGGTCAAGAACCTAAAGCTATTAACCTTAAAGATCTTTTATAATGGATATAGTACACAAAATTGGTAGAAGAAAAACAGCTGTTGCTCGTATTTATCTTTCAGAAGGTAAAGGGAACATTACTGTAAATAAAAAAGACTACAAGAGCTATTTTACAACAGGTACCTTGCAGTATAAAGTACAACAACCATTAATGTTAACAGAAAACTTAGAGTCTTATGACATTAAAGTTAATGTTTACGGTGGTGGAATAACAGGACAAGCTGAAGCGATTCGTTTAGCAATCACTAGAGCATTAGTTCATATTAATGCAGACCATAGACTTATCTTGAAACCAGAAGGTTTATTAACGCGTGATCCAAGAATGGTTGAACGTAAGAAATTTGGTCAGAAGAAAGCACGTAAAAAATTCCAATTCTCGAAACGTTAATATTAAACGCAGAATTTATTCTGTATTTTATTATTTCGAGAACTGTTATTATTACACACAATTAATATTAAACAGTTTAGCATCTAAATATATAAGACTCCGAAAAGACTACTTATATATTGATTTCAAAACAGAAAGTAAACACATTTAAAAAATGGCAAACGTAAATATTCAAGAATTATTAAACAATGGTGTGCATTTTGGACACCTTACTAGAAAATGGAATCCTAACATGGCTCCATACATTTATACAGAAAGAAACGGTGTTCACATCATCGATTTGTATAAAACTGCAGCAAAAATAGAAGAAACTTCAGAAGCTTTAAAAAAGATTGCAAACTCTGGACGTAAGATTTTATTTGTAGCTACAAAAAAACAAGCTAAGGATATTGTTGCTGAAAAAGCGAAAGTTATAAACATGCCTTATATTACTGAAAGATGGCCTGGTGGAATGTTAACAAACTTTGTTACTATTAGAAAAGCTGTAAAGAAAATGGCTATAATTGATAGAATGAAGACAGATGGTTCTTTTGATGCATTATCTAAAAGAGAAAAATTACAAATCAATCGTCAGAGAGAGAAATTAGAAAAGAATTTAGGTTCTATTTCTGATATGACTCGTTTACCTGGTGCTTTATTTATAGTTGATATCAAAAAAGAACACATTGCTGTAGCAGAAGCTCAAAAATTAAATATTCCAATTTTTGCAATGGTAGATACAAACTCTGATCCAAGAGAAGTAGACTACGTAATTCCTGCAAATGATGACGCTTCAAAATCTATTAACGTAGTATTATCTTTTGTTACTGATGCAATTGCAGACGGTTTATCTGAAAGAAAAGCAGACAAAGAGAAAGTAAAAGAAGCTCCAAAAAAGGAAGAAGCTAAAGTAGAAGCTCCAAAAGCTAAAGTAGAAGCTCCAAAATCGGAAGTAGAAGCTCCTGAAGTTGAAGAAGCAAAAGTAGAGGCTCCTGCAAAGAAAGAAGCTCCGAAAGCAAAAGCTCCTAAAAAAGCAAAAAAGAAAGCTGAAGTTGCTGAAACACCTGCTGAAGAAAAAAAATAATTTAAGAACAATTTAGAAACCTAGGTTTCTGAACAAAAAATAAGTGACATGGTAAAAGTAAGTGCTGCTGACGTTAAAAAATTAAGGGAAGCAACTGGAGCTGGAATGATGGACTGTAAAAAGGCATTAGTAGAAGCAGAAAATAACTTCGATGAAGCTATAAATATTTTACGTAAAAAAGGTCAGAAAATTGCTGCAAAAAGAGCTGATAGAGATTCTACAGAAGGAGTTGCAGTAACAAGAATTAATGACTCAAAAACAGAAGGCGTAGCTATTGTATTAGCTTGTGAAACTGATTTTGTTGGTAAAAACGAATCTTTTGTAGCTTTAGGTGGTCAATTTGCAGATATCGCATTAAATGTTGCAGATAAAGAAGCTTTCTTAGCTGCAGATTTTGGAGGTATGACTGTTGCAGACAAACTAATTGAGCAAACTGGTGTTATTGGAGAAAAGTTAGAGATAACAGCTTTCGATAAAATTGAAGCTGCCTATGTTGGTGCTTACACTCACATTGGTAAAATTGCTGCTCTTGTTGGTTTATCTACTGCAGTAGACAATGCTGAAACTTTATCTAAAGATGTTGCAATGCAAGTTGCCTCTATGGGTG
This sequence comes from Flavobacteriales bacterium UBA6772, assembly GCA_905181765.1. Classification (GTDB taxonomy): domain Bacteria; phylum Bacteroidota; class Bacteroidia; order Flavobacteriales; family Flavobacteriaceae; genus Polaribacter. The sequence continues at coordinate 126,485 of CAJIYW010000007.1, forward strand.
CAACTACATTATCTTATAAAGATTTTGATACTGCATTTGTTACAGCAGAAACTGAAGCTAGAATCGCGGTGATAGAAAAAGATAATATAGAATTAGGTAGATTAGGAAAAACATTAAAAAACATTCCTCAATATATTTCTATGTCTCAATTATCTGATGCTATATTAGCCAAAGCTGAAGATGCTGCAAAAGCAGAATTAAAAGCAGAAGGAAAACCAGAACAAATTTGGGATAGAATCTTACCAGGAAAAATGGAAAGATTTATTGCAGATAACACAACTTTAGACATGGAACAATGTCTTTTAGATCAATCTTTTATTAAAGATGAGAAGAAAAACGTTGCACAATATGTTACAACATATGGTGATGTTGAAGTTAGTGGATTTAAAAGGGTAACTTTAGGATAACATAATTCTTAAAATTATATTTACAAACCTCGTTTTCATATTATTTGAAAACGAGGTTTTTTTTGTTCAGAAAAAAGAAAATCAAAAAAAAAACGTAATTTTACACAACTTAGAAAATAAACTATGCAATACAAAAGAATTCTTTTAAAATTAAGCGGAGAAGCCTTAATGGGCGAAAGGCAATATGGAATTGATCCTAAACGACTTGCTGAATATGCAAAAGAAATAAAAGAAGTAGTAGAAAAAGGTATCGAAGTTGCTATTGTTATTGGCGGGGGAAATATATTTAGAGGTGTTGCTGGTGCGGCCAATGGAATGGATCGTGTACAAGGAGATCATATGGGAATGCTAGCTACCTGTATAAATGGTTTAGCCTTGCAGAGTGCCTTGGAAGACGAAGACGTTCATACAAGACTTCAAACAGCCTTAGAAATCAAAGAAGTTGCAGAACCTTACATTAAAAGAAAAGCAATAAGACATTTACAAAAAGGACGCGTTGTTATTTTTGGAGCTGGAACGGGAAACCCTTATTTCACTACAGATACAGCTGCTGTTCTGCGAGCGATAGAAGTAAATGCAGATGCTATCTTAAAAGGAACTCGTGTAGATGGAATTTATAACGTAGATCCTGAAAAAGACGAAAGTGCTGTAAAATACGAAACTATTACATTTAAAGAAGTCATAGAAAAAGGTTTAAAAGTAATGGATATGACTGCCTTTACATTAAGTGAAGAAAATAAATTACCCATTATTGTATTTGATATGAATACAAACGGAAATCTATTAAAATTAGTTTCTGGAGAAAACATAGGTACAATTGTTAACACCAAATAAAATAGAATCTTTAAATTAATAAGAAGATGAACGAAGAAATAGAATTTATATTAGATACAACTAAAGAAGCAATGACAAGTGCTATTGCTCATTTAGAAAAAGAATTAAGAGCTATTAGAGCTGGTAAGGCAACCCCTGCAATGTTAGCGAATGTAATGGTAGATTATTACGGTTCTCAAACACCATTAGGGCAAGTTGCAAATGTTACAACACCAGATCCAAGAACGATTGCGATACAACCTTGGGAAAAAAATATGCTACAACCAATTGAGAAAGCAATTATGATTGCAAATCTTGGTTTTAATCCAATGAACAATGGTGATATTATTATGATTAATGTACCACCATTAACTGAGGAAAGAAGAATTGGGCTAGCAAAACAAGCAAAAGCTGAAGCTGAACACGCGAAAGTTGGTATTAGAAACGCTAGAAAAGATGCCAATAACGATATTAAGAAAACAGATATCTCTGACGATTTAAAAAAGGACTCTGAAGCAGAAGTACAAAAGCTTACAGATTCTTTTGTAAAAATTATAGAAGAAACACTCTCTGTAAAAGAAAAAGAGATTATGACTGTTTAAGAAACTATCAAATTATAGAAAAGGTGTTTTTTAAAAACACCTTTTTTTTTGCTTAAAACTCATTTGGAATTTGGCTATATTTGCACAAATTATTTTTTATGAATTTTTGGACGAAAATTGCGGGTATTATTCTAAGAAACCGTTACTTGGTTTTAATAAGTATCGCAATTATTACTGGTTTATTAGCATCCCAAATGAAGTATATGAAATTTTCATATACCGAGGCAAATTTGCTGCCAGAAGACCATGAAGCCAATATAGAATACAACAAATTTCTACAAATTTTTGGAGAGGAAGGTAATTTAGTTATTCTTGGAGTTAAAGATTCAACTGTTTTTACACCTAAAAAGTTTAATGCTTGGAATAAATTAGTAGCGCAATTTGATGAAAGAAAAGAAGTTGACTTTACAATTTCTATTGCTGATGTAAAGAAGCTAAAAGCAGATAGAAAAAAGAGAAAGTTTATTCTAGAACCTTTATACAGTAAAAATCCTACTACAAAAGAAGAAGTAAATATAATTAAAAAAGAACTCTTTGAGAAGCTTCCTTTTTATGATAATTTACTTTACAATAAAGAAACGGGTACTTTACAGACCGCTATTTATATTAAAAAGGAAATTATAAATACACCTGCAAGAAGAGACTTCATTTTTGATATACTAATACCTGCAATAAAAAAATTCGAAGAAGAAACTAATTTAGATGTGCGCGTTTCTGGAATGCCATATATTAGAACATTAAATGCCCAAAATATTCAAGATGAAATCATGCTCTTTGTTGGAGGTGCATTAGGAATTACAGCACTTATATTTTTCTTTTTCTTTAGATCTTTTCGAGCTACATTCATTACATTATTAGTGGTTATAATTGGTGTTATCTGGGCTTTTGGCTTTATTGGTTTATTCCGTTATGAAATAACGGTATTATCTGCATTAATACCACCTTTAATTATTGTCATTGGCGTACCAAATGCAGTCTTCCTTATTAACAAATATCAGCAAGAAATAAAGAAACATGGACAGCAAGCAAAAGCTTTACAACGCGTAATTTCTAAAATTGGAAATGCAACTTTAATGACAAATATTACAACTGCATCTGGTTTCGCAACTTTTGTTTTTGTAAAAAGTAATTTACTGCGTGAATTCGGAATTTTGGCTTCAGTAAATATTATCAGTATTTTCATATTGGCACTGTTAATCATACCAATCATTTATAGTTTCATGCCAATTCCCAAGAAAAAACATTTAAGTCATTTAGAAACAAAATGGATTGACAATGTGGTTAATTGGATGGAAAAAATGGTGAGAACCAACAGAATTACTATATATTTTGCAACTGTTTTAGTAATTGTATTAAGTATTATTGGTGTTTATAAAATTACAGTTTCTGGAAGTTTAATTGAAGACATGCCCAAAAACACAGATTTCTATAAAGATATTAAATTCTTCGAAAAAGAGTTTGGAGGAATAATGCCTTTAGAAATTTTAATCGATACTAAAAAAAATAAAGGCGTCATGAAGCTATCCACTTTAAAAAAGATGGAAAAGCTGAACGAAACAATAGAAAGCTTTCCTGAATTATCAAAACCAATCTCTGTAGTTAACTTAGTAAAGTATTCAAAACAAGCGTATTATAACGGAAATCCTAAATACTACCAATTACCAACAAATCAAGAACAAAGTTATATATTTTCATATTCTAAAAACTCCAGTAGAGATACTGGAATGCTAAAAACATTTGTAGATTCTACCGGACGTTATGCTAGAATTACCACTTTCATGAAAGATATTGGTACAGAAAAAATGGATATTATTCAAGAGCGCTTAAAGACAGTAATAGCAAAAGAATTTCCAGCAGATAGATATACCGTATCATTAACAGGTAAAGCCTTGGTCTTTATAAAAGGAACAAACTATTTAATTAAAAACTTAGTCATTTCTTTATCACTGGCTATTTTATTAATTGCCATTTTTATGGCTTGGATGTTTAGATCACCACAAATGATTATAATTTCATTGATTCCAAACATGTTGCCATTACTAATTACCGCGGGTTTAATGGGTTTTTTAAACATACCTATAAAACCATCTACCATATTAGTGTTTAGTATCGCATTTGGTATTTCTGTAGACGATACAATTCATTTTTTAGCCAAATATAGACAGGAACTTATTGCCAATAAATGGAAGATTAAACCTTCTGTTTATTCTGCATTACGAGAAACTGGTGTAAGTATGTTTTATACTTCTATTGTGTTATTTTTTGGTTTTTTAGTTTTTACCCTTTCTAGTTTTGGTGGAACAATTGCCTTAGGTGGTCTGGTTTCTGTAACATTATTATTAGCGATGGTTTCCAACTTATTATTATTACCCTCTTTATTATTAACTTTTGAAAAGAAAATTGCAAATAAAAAAGTATTTAAAGAGCCTAAAATGAAAATTTTCCCTCCTAAAGAAGAAAAAACAGAATAAGATATACCTTTTTATTGAGCTTTCGCTGGTTGCTTAATTTGCAACAATAAAGTATCTTTACTCTTTATAAAAAGATAATTTTCGAATACAATACACTTATAAATGATGACAAAAAATAGCGTAGCAGAATTATTAAAATCAGGTTCAGTTTTACAAGAGGTAATTATCAAAGGGTGGGTTAGAACTTTTAGAAGTAATCGTTTTATTGCTTTAAATGACGGTTCTACAATTAACAACATACAGTGTGTAATTGATTTTGAAAATACACCAGAAGAAACTTTAAAAAGAATTACAACAGGAGCAGCATTATCTATCAAAGGAATCATTGCAGAAAGTCAAGGTAAAGGACAATCTGTAGAAATTCAGGTTTCAAAGATAGAAATTCTAGGAGATTCGAATGCCGATGAATACCCAATACAACCCAAAAAACATAGTTTTGAGTTTCTTAAGAGAAAACGCACATCTCCGTGTAAGAACAAATACATTTAGCGCAGTAATGAGAGTGCGATCTAAGCTTTCTTTTGCAGTTCATAAATACTTTCAAGACAATGGGTTTAATTATGTAAATACACCAATTGTTACGGGTTCTGATGCCGAAGGAGCAGGAGAAATGTTTAGAGTTACGTCATTTGAAGATAATAAAGCACCGGTTACAGAAGACGGAAAAATAGATTATACAAAAGACTTCTTCGGAAAAGAAACAAATCTTACCGTTTCTGGTCAGTTAGAAGCAGAAGCGTATGCAATGGCTTTAGGTAAAGTATATACTTTTGGGCCAACTTTTAGGGCAGAAAATTCAAACACAACGCGTCATTTGGCAGAATTCTGGATGATTGAACCAGAGGTTGCTTTTATGGATTTAGATGGAAATATGGATTTAGCAGAAGATTTTATAAAATCTGTGTTAACTTATGTTTTAGAGCATTGTAAAGAGGATTTAGCCTTTTTAGATGAACGTTTTATGCAAGAGGAGAAAACAAAACCTCAATTGCAAAGAAGTGAAATGAGTTTGTTAGAGAAGTTGAAATTTGTTGCTGACAACAATTTTAAAAGAGTTTCTTACACAGAAGCAATCGATATTCTGAGAAACTGTAAACCTAATAAAAAGAAAAAATTCCAATACCCTATTAACGATTGGGGAGCAGATTTGCAATCTGAACACGAGCGTTTTTTAGTTGAAAAACATTTTAAATGTCCAGTTATTTTATTTGATTATCCAGCAGACATCAAAGCATTTTATATGCGTTTAAATGAAGATGGAAAAACAGTAAGAGCTATGGATGTTTTATTCCCTGGAATTGGAGAAATGGTAGGTGGCGCGCAACGTGAAGAACGTTATGATGTTTTAGTAGAAAAGATGAAAGCCATGAATATTGACGAAAAAGAGCTTTGGTGGTACTTAGATCTAAGAAAATTTGGTACAGCCGTGCATTCTGGTTTTGGTTTAGGTTTTGAGAGACTCGTTCAATTTACAACCGGTATGGGAAATATTAGAGATGTAATTCCATTTCCAAGGACACCGCAAAATGCCGATTTTTAATTTCATTTATGTATCTTTAAAAATATGCTAAAACAAGGCTTAAGTTACAAACTCCTGCAAAAATTATCTCCTCAGCAAATACAACTGATGAAGTTAATTCAATTACCAACACAAGCATTTGAAGAGCGTTTAAAGCAAGAAATAGAGGAAAACCCAGCCTTAGATACTGGTAAAGAAAAATCTGAAGATATAGATGATGATTTATCAAATGAATTTGATGATGATGATGATGATAGATCCGAGAAAGATGAAGTAGAAGATATTAATATCGATGAATACCTTAGTGATGATGACATTCCAAATTATAAAACTCAAGCTAATAATTACTCGGAAGATGATGAAGAAAAAAATATACCTTATGCAGCAGGAACAAGCTTTCATCAATCTTTAAAAAATCAATTAAACACTTTTAGTTTAGACGAAGAAGAACAAGCTATCGCAGAATTTTTAGTTGGAAGTATTGACGATAGTGGTTATATCCGAAGAGAAATTATAGATTTAGTAGATGACTTAGCATTTACAGCCAATCTTTTTACAACAGAAGAAAAGGTAATTATAGTACTTAAAAAAGTAGTACATACTTTAGATCCTTTAGGAGTCGGGGCTAGAGATCTTAGGGAGAGTTTAATCATTCAGTTAAAAGCGAAAGACAAAACAAAATATAGAAGTTTGTCTGTTGAGATTTTAGAAACTGCATTTGATCACTTTGTTAAAAAGCATTATAAGAAATTACAAGAAAAGTTTCATATTTCAGAAGATGAGCTAAAAGAAGTTATTAAGGAAATATCTAAATTAAATCCGAAACCTGGCAGTTCTTACGCTGGCAACAATAAGATTGCAGAGCAAATTGTTCCTGATTTTTCAATTAAGATTTTAAATGGCGAATTAGATTTGGTTTTAAACGCTAGAAATGCACCAGAACTGCATGTTTCTAGAGAATACAACAATATGCTAAAAGGCTATCAAGAAGCCACAGTAAAATCAAAGTCACAAAAGGATGCTGTCTTTTTTATCAAACAAAAATTAGACTCTGCAAAATGGTTCATAGATGCCATTAGACAAAGGCAACAAACTCTTTTAATAACAATGAACACCATCATGCAATATCAATATGATTATTTTTTAACTGGAGATGAACGCAAGTTAAAACCAATGATATTAAAAGATATTGCCGATAAGATTAATATGGATGTTTCGACTGTTTCTAGAGTCGCAAATAGTAAATATGTTTCTACACCTTATGGAACAAAATTGATTAAGGAATTCTTTTCTGAATCTATGAAAAATGACCAAGGAGAAGACGTCTCTACCAAAGAAATTAAGAAAATATTAGAAAATGTAATTGAAGAGGAGAATAAAAAGAAACCTCTAACTGACGAAAAATTAGCTGGTATTTTGAAAGAAAAAGGGTATCCTATTGCAAGAAGAACTGTTGCAAAGTATAGAGAACAGCTGGACTTTCCAGTAGCACGACTTAGAAAAGAAATTTAATGAATCGATTTTACAAGACTATTTCCGCAGTGTTACACCCTATTATGGTGCCTACTATTGGTGTTCTATTGTATTTATTAATATTACCTAATTCATATACAAGTAGACAAAAAACAGCACTATTAGCGCTCATATTTGTAACTACTTACCTTGTACCACTTCTCATATTAGAATTATTCAAAAAATTCAACTTAATAAATAATTTTAATATCAATGGTGTTAAAGAAAGAAAGGTACCAGTTGCGCTAATGATTATTGTTTTCTATCTATTAGGAAATACGATAGAGAATAATATTAAAATGACGGATATTAGTTTGCTATTTTATACATCTAGTATCGCGCTAACTTTCGTATATCTCTGTTTAGCGTATCAATTAAAAGTAAGTATTCATTTATTATCCTTAGGAATATCGACAGGATTTTTTATTTTGATAGGATTTATATATAATTATAGTCTTCCTGCCGTAGTTATTGGAAATATATTATTAGCAGGAATTGTTGCTAATGCAAGACTACATTTAAAAATGCATCAACCTAAAGAAGTTTATTTAGGTTTTCTATCTGGTCTTATAGCACCCTTTGTAGTGTATAATTTCCTATAAAAAATAGAAAATTAATCCAAATTTTAAGATTTTCGTATCCACCGCTTTTCCGTTTAGAAGACCATTCTTGAAAACAGGAGATAATCCATAAAAAACATTCATAGTAAACGCATCATAACCAGCAGATATAGTTAAACCGTATTGTAATTTATTATAAGAAGATACTTTTCTATACTTAATTAGATTGCTATTAACATCTATATATTGAAAATTATTATCTAGGTTATAAAGGAATTTAACACCTGTATAAATCCTCCAGAAATTATATTTTATAGCAGTAGATGTTCGCCATCTTATCTCAAAAGGGAACTCTAAATTATAGGATTTAAAAATATTTTTAGAAGTTGTAATATCATTCGTAAAAACAGTAGTTCCGCCTACTTCATCTACTTTTAATTCATGATTAAAAAAGTCATATCCAAGACCAATTCCTCCTGCGATAGCAATAGTTCCGCTTTTATTTAAAATAATATCTTTTATAAAACCTCCAGATAGTGCATATGAAAAGTTACTTTTTGTAATTCCTGTAGGTTGATTATACAATTGACTGTAAGAAACTGAAAAATAAATTTGATCATCTGCATACCTATCTCCTAGACTCAAAGAATCTTTTTGAGCAAACGTTAAAAAGGGAATTACTAAAAAATATAAAAGAATAAATAGATTTCTCATGATATGAATAAAGAATATGAAAGATACAACAAATCACCTTTTGTAAGAAGGTTAAATTTAATACCAAAAAAAAGGACAATTCATAAGAATTATCCTTTTATATTCAGATATTAAAAATTATTTATTCTGCAGCCTTTGAAGCAGAATAACTAATTTTTAATGCATTTACATCTCTTAATTTCAATCTAATATCAATAATGGTACCTACATTAGATTCTTTATCAGCCTTAATAGAAGTTGTCATATATGGCACTTCAGCTTCCGAAACCTTAGATCTTTCGTTTATAATAAAAGCAGGTACATCATTTGCAGTTGCTATTTTATCATTCAACTGAATTCTATTATAAGCAGTACCGTGTCTTGTTGCATCCTTAGATTTTCCAATATAGATTGTACTTACCAAACTTTTATGCTCTAGCTTTTTAACTTCTGTTGCATTTGGTAATCTAGGGTTCTCAATTTTTAATTCTGTTTCTCTCATTGTAGTAGTTACCATGAAGAAAAACAACAACATAAAAACGATGTCTGGTAAGGATGCTGTATTTACTGCTGGCATTCCTTTTTTCTTTTTTCTAAATTTAGACATATAGCTGTATTTTAAAAATTAATTAGAAGATGTAGGCTCAGAATCTGAAATAATTTCTGGATAACTTGTCTTAATATCTTCAACTTTTTTCTTTAATTCTAGATTAGCTCTATCATCCTTATAAGAATCTTCTAACTCTGGAAAAGGAATTCCGTAACGTTCTTTTGACAGTATGTTACGTAAATCAGAATACGCTCTTATAAGTTCATTTTGAACCTTCAAATAAGTACCATATTCCGTTCCTCTATCACTCTGAACAGAAATAATAGCCTTGTTTGGGTGATCTGAAGACTTTATACTTCTCTCGCCTTTGCAATAATTACAAGGACCAGTTGGCTCACCTTCATCTATTTTACCATCGCCACCGCCATTATCTATAAAAGCAATTGCAGCATCTTTAAGTTCATCAATATCCATTCTAGATCCTTCTACTAGAAGTTCATTATTTCTATTAATATTTACCTCAAAAATATTTTTTTCCTTTATAACTGGTGGTACGTAATCTTCTGGTGGTTTTTCCGACAACTTCTTAGAAACACCTGAATCTACATTCATAGTAGTGGTTACTAAAAAGAAAATTAATAACAAGAAGGCAATATCTGCCATAGAACCTGCATTAATTTCTGGATTCTCTCTTCTTGCCATAATATTATGATTTTATTAAACCTTTAACTAAATCTACTACGAAGAAAGTTAAACCTATTCCTCCTAGAATAATACTAAACCAGATACCGGCTCCTGTAAATTGATTTATCGAAGAACCTGCTTCTCCACCTTCTAATATAGTATTTGCGTTATCAATAACAACATTACTGTCTGCCATGAAATAAGCTACTACAAATAATACACCTAAAGCAAGCACACCTAATAAAGTCTTCTTTAGATTTTCTGGATTTTTAAACAAGCCCCACATGGATAAAACAAGTGTTACAAGTATTACTCCGTATAATAAGTACTGAGAAAAAGACACCAAAGGGCTCACAACACTATTTTGTACAGCCACGTCATTTTCTACAGCATCTTCTCCTGCCATGAGCACCCTTACAAGTAAGATGATACCTATAACAGCAATCAATGTCACAATGTATGTGATAATTTTTGAAAATTTATTATCTTTCATAATAAAATTATTTTTTATACTTTACCAATAAATCTATCAACTGAATAGATGCATCTTCCATATTATTTACAATACTATCGATTTTAGAAACGATATAATTATAAAAAATTTGAAGAATAATTGCTACAACTAAACCAAATACAGTTGTTAATAAGGCTACTTTAATACCTACCGCTACTACTCCAGGAGAAATATCATTTGCTTGCGCAATTGCATCAAAGGCACCAATCATACCAATTACTGTACCCATGAAACCTAACATAGGAGCCAAAGCTATAAATAATGATAACCAAGAAACATTTTTCTCTAAAAGTCCCATTTGAACTCCACCGTAAGAAACAACTGCTTTTTCAGCATTTTCTACACCTTCGTCTACTCTATCCAAACCTTGGTAAAAAATAGATGCTACAGGTCCTTTTGAGTTTCTACAAATTTCTTTAGCAGCTTCTACACCACCTGAACTTAAAGCTTCATCTACATCTGCTACTAATTTCTTAGTATTTGTAGTTGCTAAATTTAAATAAATAATTCTTTCAATTGCAATTGCTAAACCTAAAATTAAGGCTACTAAAACAATTCCCATAAATACTGGACCACCTTCTATAAAACGAAGTTTTAATTCTTGGTGAAAAGTTCTTGATTCTGCTGCTTCCTGGGCAAAAGTTGATTGAATAGCTCCAAAAAACATAAATCCTGTTACAGATAGGACATTTACTACTTTTTTCATCTCTGTTGTTATTAATTTTGATAGTTAATAGGTTAAAAATCTTAATTTTTTTTCAAATAAACAAAAAGTTCTTCAAACTCTAAAGTTTTTTTGTAAAAGTAATTTATTTATTTTAATACATTGGCAAGTAACAAAAAAATTGTTGCTCCTCAAAAAATAAATAGGTCTATTTTATGTTAAATATATCTATATATATTAGTAAAATTATTTTTCACTTATTTCTCCTCGTAAAGATTTTTGAAAATAATTCTTAAAACTTTTATCTGTTAAATCTTCACTTAATAAATACATTAATTTTGCAATAGCAGATTCTGTAGTCATATCTATTCCGCTAATTACACCAATAGATTTTAAACCAACACTCGTATCATAGTGTCCAAGAATTACACTACCACCGGAGCATTGAGTAATATTTACTATTTTAATTTTATCCTGAATTGCCTTTTTTATTAAGTCTAAGAACCATGGTTTATTCGGTGCATTTCCAGCACCATATGTTTCTAAAACTACACCTTTTAAATTCTTAATATTCAAAATTGCTGCAACAACCATTTCTGTTATTCCGGGAAATAGCTTTAAAATAACTACATCTGTAACCAACTTTTTTCTAATAATTAGTTGCTGATCAAAAGGTATAAACTTCAACAATACATTTTCATTAAAATTTAAATGAACACCACTTTCTGCCAAGGCAGGATAATTTTTAGAAGCAAATGCTTCAAATTGTTCTGCGCTTATTTTCGTAGTTCTATTTGCTCTGTATAATTTATATTCAAAATATAAACAAACCTCAGATATTATTGGTTTATTATTTCTCCTCGACGCTGCAATTTCTATAGATGTAATTAAATTTTCTTTAGCATCTGTTCTTAAATCTCCTATAGGCAATTGAGAACCTGTAAAAATGATAGGTTTTTGTAAGTTCTCTATCATAAAACTAATTGCAGATGAAGTGTACGACATCGTATCTGAACCTGTTAAAATTACAAAACCATCAAAATTAGTATAATTTGCTTCTATAATTTCAACAATATGTATATAGTAATCTGTATTCATGTTTGATGAATCTATCGGTTCCTCAAACGAAATACTTTCTATTTCGCAATCTAACTGCTCTAACTCTGGTATTTTATCTATAATCCTACTAAAATCAAATGCCTTTAAAGCATTTGTTTTATAGTCTTTTATCATTCCTATTGTACCTCCTGTATATAAATAAGAATATTTGGTTTGTTTGCCATTTTGTCATTTTTACACTCCAAATTATAAATTGGAATACTTTATGCTGTAAATTTATTAAACAAATAATGATATATAATTTTTAAAACGATATAAATTATGATAGGATTTTATATTTTAATTGGTGCAATCTCTCTGCTAAGCTGGCTTATTAGTAATAAACTAAAAAGTAAGTTTAAAAAATATGCTCAAGTTGAACTTAGAAATGGAATGACTGGTGCAGAAATTGCAGAAAAAATGCTTGCAGACAACGGTATTTTTGATGTAAAAGTAATTTCTACTCCCGGTAGATTAACAGATCATTACAATCCGAAAGACAAGACTGTAAATCTAAGTGAGTCCGTTTACAATCAAAGAAATACGGCTTCCGCTGCAGTTGCTGCGCATGAAGTTGGGCATGCTGTTCAACATGCAAAAGCCTATAGTTATTTAACAATGCGCTCTCAATTAGTGCCAATCGTTAGTATTACTTCTAAATACTCTCAATGGTTGGTTATTGGAGGTTTAATTTTAGGTGCTGCTTCTGGTGCATCAGGGTTTGGGTTTTACATTGCCGTAACGGGTCTAATTTTTATGGGCTTTGCAACACTTTTTAGCTTTATAACATTGCCTGTAGAATATGACGCAAGTAACAGAGCTTTGGCTTGGTTACAAAGCAAAAATATGGTTTCACAACAGGAGCTAGCTGGCGCTAAAGATGCGCTTAAATGGGCTGCAAGAACCTATTTAGTTGCTGCCTTAGGCTCTTTGGCTGCACTACTATTATATTGGGGTTTGCAGTATTTTAGGGGGTAGAGACTTAGCTTCGCAGATAACTTTTTAGTATTTGCACCTCGTTATAACTTAAAAACTAGATTCTAAAAGCTTCGATTTCTCGAGGTTTTTTTATTTCATCGATCGCTTTAGAAGATCGTTGAAGAATTGGTCGAAACTTTGTAGAGAAACGTTAACAAATCAAAAACTAGTATAACGTCAAAAAAAACCTTTCTGATTTCTCAAAAAGGTTTTTTAATAAATACTTGATTTATCAGTTTAAGTCTTAATCATTCAACTTTAAAACAGCCATAAATGCTTCTTGCGGAATTTCTACATTCCCAACCTGACGCATTCTTTTCTTACCTTTTTTCTGCTTTTCTAACAACTTACGTTTTCTAGAAATATCTCCACCATAACATTTTGCTGTTACATCTTTACGCAGCGCTTTTGTAGTTTCTCGTGCAATAATTTTTGCGCCAATTGCTGCTTGAATAGGAATATCAAACTGTTGTCTTGGTAATAATTCTTTTAGTTTTTCTACAATTCTTTTACCAATTGAGTAGGCATTATCTGCATGTAATAATGCAGAAAGTGCATCTACACCAGATCCGTTTAATAAAAGATCTACTCTTACTAATTTAGATTCACGCATGCCAATTGGCGAATAATCAAAAGAGGCATATCCTTTAGAAACTGTTTTTAAACGATCATAAAAATCGAAGACAATTTCTGCCAAAGGCATGTCGAAAGTTAGTTCTACTCTTTCTGTGGTTAGATAGGTCTGATTGGTAATTTCTCCACGCTTTTCGATACACAAACTCATTACTTGTCCAACAAAATCTGCCTTTGTAATAATACTTGCTTTTATAAATGGCTCTTCTACTCTGTCTAATCTTGATGGATCTGGTAAATCTGTAGGATTGTTTAAGAGCAATATCTCATTCGGATTTTTCTTGGTATATGCATGGTAAGATACATTGGGAACCGTTGTAATAACGGTCATATTAAACTCACGTTCTAAACGTTCTTGAATAATTTCCATATGCAACATTCCTAAGAATCCACATCTGAAACCAAAGCCTAAAGCGGCAGAACTTTCGGGTATAAAAACCAAAGAGGCATCATTTAATTGCAGTTTCTCCATGGAGTATCGCAATTCTTCGTAATCCTCTGTATCCACAGGATAAATACCTGCAAAAACCATCGGTTTAACATCTTCAAAACCGTCAACAATTTCTGTTGTTGGGTTTTCTGCATCTGTAATAGTATCTCCTACCTTTACTTCTTTTGCGGTTTTAATCCCTGTAATTAAGTAACCAACATCACCTGTATTTACTGACTTTTTTACAACTTGTTCTAATTTTAAAGTACCTACTTCATCTGCAAAATACTCATTGTCTGTTGCCAAAAACTTAATACGTTGTCCTTTTTTGATAGACCCGTTAAAAACTCTAAAATAGGTTTCAATTCCCCTATATGAATTATATACAGAATCAAAAATTAAGGCTTGTAAAGGCCCATCTGGATCTCCTTTAGGTGCAGGAATTCTTGCAATAATTGCTTCTAGAATATTTTCTACTCCAAAACCTGTTTTCCCACTTGCATGAATTACATCTTCCGCATTACAACCTAATAAATCTACAATATCATCTGTTACTTCTTCTGGATTTGCAGAAGGTAGATCTACTTTATTCAGAATAGGGATTATTTCTAAATCATTTTCTAAAGCCAGATATAAGTTAGAAATTGTTTGTGCTTGTATACTTTGCGCAGCATCTACAATTAACAAAGCTCCCTCACAAGCTGCAATAGAGCGAGAAACTTCGTAAGAGAAATCTACGTGTCCAGGAGTATCAATCAAATTTAAGATGTATTGTTCTCCATTATGCGTATAATCCATTTGAATGGCATGAGACTTTATGGTTATTCCGCGTTCGCGTTCTAAATCCATACTATCTAATAACTGATCTTTCTTCTCGCGATCTGTTATAGTGCCTGTATACTCTAGCAATCTATCCGCCAAGGTACTTTTACCGTGATCTATATGCGCAATAATACAAAAGTTTCTTATGTTCTTCATACTTCGTTTTCTAACTACTTTCAGCTTACAAAGATATGCTATTTACAAACCTTGTCAAATAAAAAGAGTACAATGAAACATATTATTAAAATACTATTTTTTTCAACAAACTCTTTAAATTAAATAATTTTTAAATATTCCTTTTATTCCTTTAAATTAATCAATAATTTTAGAATCTAAATTGACCAAATATTACTATTATGAACAAAATAAATTAGTATATTTCTTGAATTCTTTCGCCTATTAAATAAAATCCAATTTTATTATATTTAAAAAACGCATCTAATGTTTAAAACAAAACAAGATTTTATAAAAAAAATACATTTACTTATTTCTATATGTATTGTAGTTCCTGTTGCATTTTTCTACGGATTTAATCCTGATTTCCACTTCGACATCCAACTTCAAACAATAGACGAACACAACTTCTTTAAAGCAATTATGGGTATCTATTTAGGATTTTCTTTTCTTTGGTTATTAGGTCTCTTTAAACGCAATTATTTAAGAATGGCTATTGTTACTAATATCATCTTTATGATAGGTCTTAGCACTGGAAGAATTTTAAGTTTCTTCCTAGACGGCAGACCAACTTTTGGATATCAATTTGGTACTTTTGCAGAACTTTTTTTAGGATGCTACGGAATTTGGGTTCTGACCAATAAAAACACTAATTTTGCAAAAAAATAAATTACTTTGGTAAAAATAGGCAATATAGAACTTCCCGATTTCCCTCTTTTATTAGCACCTATGGAAGATGTTTCAGATCCACCGTTTAGAGCGCTATGTAAAGAAAATGGTGCAGATGTTGTGTATACAGAATTTATTTCTTCAGAAGGTCTAATTCGTGATGCTGCAAAAAGTGTTATGAAATTGGATATTTATGAAAAAGAAAGACCTGTAGGAATTCAGATTTTTGGAGCGAATTTAGACTCGATGCTAAGAACGGTAGAGATTGTAGAAAAATCGAATCCAGATATTATTGATATTAATTTTGGATGCCCAGTTAAAAAAGTAGTTTCTAAAGGCGCTGGTGCTGGAATCTTAAAAGATATAGATTTAATGGTTTCACTTACAGAAGCCATGGTAAAACACACAAATTTACCAATAACAGTAAAAACGCGTTTAGGTTGGGACCATGATTCTATAAGAATTGTTGAAGTTGCGGAACGTTTGCAAGACGTTGGCTGTGCAGCAATTTCCATTCATGGAAGAACACGTGCTCAAATGTATAAAGGTGAAGCAGATTGGAAACCGATTGCAGAAGTGAAAAATAACCAGAGAATGCACATCCCTGTTTTTGGAAATGGAGATATTACTACGCCAGAAAAAGCAATGGAAATGCGAGATTCTTATGGGTTAGATGGCGCAATGATTGGCAGAGCTGCTATTGGTTATCCTTGGTTTTTTAATGAGGTAAAACATTATTTTAAAACAGGAACCTATTTAGGAAAACCTACCATTGCACAGCGTGTAGAAATGGCAAGAAGACATTTACAAATGGCTATTGATTGGAAAGGCGCTGTTTTAGGTGTTTTTGAAACTAGAAGACATTATACCAATTATTTTAAAGGGATTCCGCATTTTAAAGAATATAGAATGAAAATGGTAACTTCTGACGATGCAGCAAGTGTTTTTAATGCCTTTGATGAAGTAGAAGCTAAATTTGGGAACATGACTATTCCACAAGAATATTAGTCTATAAATTCTTCCGAAATTCTGCTACTAGCAATTTTAGCTGCTATTAAACCTAGAATTGTAATTGTAAAAAATACAATTAACAAATTTGTAATTCTAAATTCTACGGGATATGCTAGGTTTGGAACAATCATAAAAATTTCGAATTTCTTTTGAAGAAATACCAATGCCACGCCTAAGAGCAACCCAATACACATTCCTAGAAAAGTAAGCAAAAAGCCTTGAATAATAAATATTCTTTTAATTTCTTTAATAGTCGCTCCTAAGTTAAAAAGTGTTTTTAAATTAGTTTTTTTATCAATAATCATCATAATTATTGCACCAATAACATTGAATAAAGCTATTATAACGATAAGTGTAAAAATTAAATAGGATACAAAATTTTCTGTATTTATTACTTTGTAAAAAACTTCGTTTAGTTGTTCTTTCGTTTGCACCTTAAAATCACCTCCTAATGTATCCCTTAATAGAAATGCAACTTCATCTGAAGTTTGACTATTCTCTAATTTTAACTCAATTGCTGTAACTTGATTTTCCTTAAAACGCAATAACTCTCTAGCTTTCGCTATTGATGTATAAACAAACTTACCCTCAAACTCCTCTGTACCTGAGTAGATACCTACAATCTGTGTATCAATTTCATAAAAAGGTTTTCTAGGGTTTATAAAACCTTTGCCTGGTTTAGGTATCATTATTTTTAATGGCACACCATAGTTTGAAACACCCAAAGAAAGTTTATTGGAAATTCCTCTTCCTATAACTGCTGTATTACTATAATCTTTTTGCAACCAAGTACCTGTATTTAAAGAGGACTCTATCTTAGATATTTTTGTGTAATTTTCTTCAACCCCTTTTAGAAAGGCAATTTCTGTTTTCTCATTATATTCTAAGAAAACACGTTCTTCAATAACCTTTGAAATTACATTAATAGAAGTATTAACATTTAATGTTTGTTGCAAATCTTCTGTAACTAAAAAAGATTTACCAATAGAAGTTGTGATTTTAATATCGGGATCTGACACATCTAATAAATTATAGCTAAATGTTCTAAGTCCAGAAAAACCTGATAAAATTATAAACAAAGCTAAAGATCCAATTATTACTCCAAAGGAAGCAATTATAGTGATAATGTTTATTGCATTATTACTAGTTTTAGAAAATAAATATCTTTTAGCTATGTAGTGTGGAAAACTCAAATAGAGAATTTAAATTTATTTTTTTTGACGTCTTACCAAAACATCCGGATTCTTTATAGGATCTGCATCATTCCCTTTTAATGACTTATCTATTTCTTCTATATAATCTAAAGTATCATCACCAAAAAATAACAACTCTGGCATTCTTCTTAACTGATTGCGTGTTCTTTTTGCCATTTCATGGCGAATTAACGGCGTATTCGATTGAATTCCTTCTACTATTTGATCTCTATTTTCTGAAGGAAAAATACTTAAATAAACCTTTGCTACTCCTAAATCTGAAGTAACATGTACTTTAGATACAGATATAATTATTCCTTTCATACCATCTTGCGCTGCTTTTTGCAACACATCTACCAAATCTTTTTGTAAAACTCCTGCAATTTTACGCTGTCTGTTTGTTTCTTCCATAGCGCAAATTTACACTTTTTTTATGGAGTATAAATCTTATTTCATACTGCAAACATTGAAAATAAAAGAATACTATTTATAGAAAAACCTCAAAACATTGCTGTTTTGAGGTTTTATTATTTTAATTACTGTAGCTTTTAATCCGCTAAAATAATAGCTTTATTATCTTTCAACTCTAAAGTTCCAGATTTAATATCTAAAGTTAAAACTTTAGCATCATCTACTTGCTGTTTTAACTCCGCATGCAAATCATCAAATACTAAATGATCTTGACCATGCACATGAATTTTTATTTGGCCCTCTTTTAAGTTAGAAACTATAGGTGCATGATTGTTTAATATTTGAAACGATCCTTGTATTCCAGGTGCTGAAAACAAATCAACTTCTGAAGAAAACAAAATTGCCTCTGGTGTTACGATTTCTAAAAACATAATTTTATATTTTTTAGCTATTGGTTACTCGTTATTAGTGAAAAACTAACAAATTTAACCTCCAACTGTTTATGCTTCCGCTAACATTTTTTCTCCAGCATCAATTGCGTCTTGAATTGACCCTCTTAAGTTAAATGCAGCTTCAGGATATTTATCTAATTCACCATCCATAATCATATTAAAACCCTTGATAGTGTCTTTAATGTCCACTAAAACACCTGGTATACCCGTAAATTGTTCTGCAACGTGAAAAGGTTGAGATAAGAAACGTTGAACACGTCTTGCTCTGTGTACTACTAATTTATCTTCTTCAGATAATTCTTCCATACCCAAAATAGCAATAATATCTTGTAATTCTTTATAACGTTGTAAAATTTCTTTTACTGCAGTTGCTGTGTTATAATGTTCATCACCTAAGATAGCTGCTGATAGAATCCTAGAAGTAGAATCTAAAGGATCTACTGCTGGATAAATACCTAATTCAGCAATTTTACGAGACAATACAGTTGTAGCATCTAAATGCGCAAAAGTTGTAGCTGGTGCTGGATCTGTTAAATCATCTGCAGGCACATAAACTGCTTGAACAGAAGTAATAGAACCTTTTTTAGTTGATGTAATACGTTCTTGCATTGCACCCATCTCTGTTGCTAATGTTGGTTGGTAACCTACTGCAGAAGGCATACGCCCTAATAATGCAGAAACCTCTGACCCTGCTTGAGTGAAACGGAAAATATTATCTACAAAGAAAAGTACATCTTTCCCTTGACTTTCTCCTGCTCCGTCTCTAAAGTATTCGGCAATTGTTAAACCAGACAATGCAACACGTGCACGTGCTCCAGGTGGCTCATTCATTTGTCCAAAAACAAATGTTGCTTTAGAATCTCTCATTCCAGGCTTATCAACTTTAGATAAATCCCATCCTCCTTCTTCCATAGAATGCATAAAATCGTCTCCGTATTTTATAATTCCAGATTCTAACATTTCGCGAAGTAAATCATTTCCTTCACGTGTTCTTTCTCCAACTCCTGCAAAAACTGATAAACCACCATGTCCTTTTGCAATGTTGTTAATTAATTCTTGTATTAATACAGTCTTACCAACTCCGGCACCACCAAATAAACCAATTTTACCACCTTTTGCATATGGCTCAATTAAATCGATTACTTTAATTCCAGTGAATAAAACTTCTGTTGAAACAGATAAATCTTCAAATTTTGGAGCAGAACGGTGAATTGACAATCCGTCTTTACCTTCTTTCTTTAAGTTTCCTAAACCATCAATAGCATCACCAGTAACATTGAATAAACGACCGTAAATATCGCTTCCAATTGGCATCTGAATAGGATTACCCGTTGCTAAAACTTCCGTTCCTCTGCTTAATCCATCCGTAGCATCCATTGAAATGGTTCTAACTGTATCTTCACCAATATGCTGTTGCACTTCTAAAACCAAAATAGAACCATCAGCTTTTTTAATTTCTAATGAGTCATAAATTTTAGGAAGTTCATTGTTTTCTGTATTGAATTCAACATCAATTACTGGACCAATAATCTGAGAAACTTTTCCTGTTGTTGTAGACATCTGTATCTAATTATATTTATTATTTATGTTACGAGATTTAGCATCTCTTTTTCAAGACGCAAAGGTACTTTTTTGCATGGAATAAAAAAAGTTTTTTAAAAAAAAAGGTCTCATCATTTCTGATGAGACCTTTTTGTTATGTGTTTAAAAATAACTAGTTAGTTACCTTAACTTCTACTCTTCTATTTTGAACTCTACCAGCTCTTGTTTTATTTGAAGCAATAGGACTATCTTGACCAAAACCTGCAGCAGTTAATCTTGCAGCAGCAACTCCATTTGCTATTAAATAATCTTTAACAGCATTTGCTCTTGAATTAGATAACTTTAAGTTTCCAGAAACAGATCCAGAATTATCTGTAAAGCCTTTGATTGCAAATTCAGCTTGAGGATATTCGTTCATAATTGCTAACATACCGTCTATCATATCAGTAACTCCAGATTCAAAACTAGCGCTTTCAAGTTTAAATAAAATAGCTTGTGCAAATGAATTCATACCCATTTGAGCTTCATTTGAAATTATCTCAGGACAACCTCCTTCCGAAGCAACACCTGCAACATTTGGACATTTATCATCTTTATCTAAAATACTGTCACCGTCTGTATCTGGCCAAGCACAACCTCCATTTGCAACAGGACCTGCAGCAGTTGGACATTTATCGTTTTTATCAACTACGCCGTCTCCATCAGTATCAGGACATCCTTTGTTAGCTTTTGTTCCCTTAGCATTAGGACACATATCGTTTTTATCTGCGATTCCATCAGCATCAGCATCAGGACAACCGTTCATAGTTGCTAAACCTGCAACATTCGGACAAGCATCGTCAGAATCTTTGATTCCGTCGCCATCACTATCAGGACAACCTTTAAATTCTGCTAAACCTGCAATTTCAGGACAAGCATCAAATTTATCATATACTCCATCTCCATCTGTGTCTTTTCCTCCAAATTTAATTACTAAACCTGCAGTAGTTTGAAAATGATTTGCAACATTATCGTTATAACCTTTTTTCCAACCATGCTGAAAATTAAGACCTAAGTTTTCGTTAAACCAAACATTGAAACCTGCTGCTCCATTTAACATTAACTCAGATTTATCGTCAGCATCAACAAAATCTCCACCAATACCTACATAAGGATCAAACCAACCTGTTTCTCCAAATAAGTGATTTAAATCATATTTTACTAAAGCTCCAACAGAAAAATATATATAATCTGAATCATCTTCCATTGATAAATGTGTAATTTTATTAAGCGTACCTGCTAATTGTAAAGTAAAACCTTTTTCTAAGTATTTCTCAGCAGAAAGTCTAGAAATTGAAGGTAAAATATTAAGATCAGAAGTACCAAAGGCATCCTTAAAAAAATCCATTCCCAAATCTAGGCCCTTGGTAATCTACTGAATTAATACCAAAACCTACAACCCAAGGGTTATTTGCATCTTGTGCGTTCGCGCTACCAACTATGGCTAGAGTAAACAAAGCTATTATAGCTAATTTTAAATTCTTCATTGTCTAATTTTTAAATTAAAAGTTCTTTATTAATGAACAAAAATAGACTCTTAAACTGTAATTACAAAGATAATTCTTTAAAACATCTATAAAAACAGCGAATTTTAATAGATTATAAAGGAGAATTGAACAAGAAAATAGACTCTTAATTGTGTATAATATACATTATAAACAATAATTTATAAGTATATTCCTAAATTATACCTCTACAACATCCACTTCAGTATTCATATATATGAGTAACTTTTTACCAACTTTAAAATCCATAGATTTTAAAACTCTTTCGTATTTTAGTAATTGCTGATGATGCTCACTCGAGGAACTACCTGTTTTGTAATCTATAACTGTAACTTCATTTAGATGATTAAAAACTAATCTATCTGGAATAACAACTTGATTGTCAAAATCTACAATTTCCCGCTCATTAAAAACAGTTACCTTATCTGAAAAATAAACGGCTAATTTCGGATGGTCTACAACTAAATACATCATCTCTTTAATTAGTTTTAATTGAATTTCATTAATAAAACCTTTTTGATGATATTGAATTGTCACTGAATTTACATCATTCTTTGTAATTATTTTTGATAACATTTCATGGAATAAATTACCAAAATCAATTGCTTTGCCTTGTGCTGTATCCCATAATTTCGAAGCACTAGCCAACAAAACAATATTATGCTCTTGCCAAGGTGTTGAAATAAATTTCTGGTGAATTTCTGCTAAAGATTCGGGTGCTTCTTTATTTTTAGCTCTTTCTATATTTCCAAAGTTATATTCTAAAAGATCTTCTTGCCAAAGATTTTGTTCTTTTAAATAATTGATAAAAACTCCTGAATAATGATTCACATTTTCTACTCCATTTGCAGAAATTTTCTTTTCTGTGATTACATGTAATTGCTCTACAGCTCTTGTTAAAGAAACATACAAAAGATTAAAGTTGTCTAATTCTAACTCTTCTCTTTGTTGGTTATAAATCTCTAGACCTCTTGCATTAATTAAACTTAAGTCTTTCTTATAATCTATTAAAAGTTCTTTAAAATCGTACTCTTTTGGTAAATCATCAAACCAAATTTTAGGATTAATTTGTTTATAAATATTCACATCACAAGGAAAAATTACTACAGGAAATTCCAAACCTTTAGATTTATGAATAGTCATTACTTGCACAGCATTTGTATTTCCTGAAGCAACGATACTTAGTTTGTCTTTTTTAAGTTCCCAGAATTCTAAGAAGTCACCAATATCTGTTGCCTTTCTTTGTTGCTCTAAAACCACATCTAGAAAAAATTGAACATATGCATTAGAGGAATTTACAAGCTTGAAACCTCTAATTATTTCTTCAATTTTCTCATAAAAAGGTACTTGCTGAAATACAGAGAAATTAAATGAAATCCCGTAAGATTTTAGGTTTTCAAAAATGGAAGCATTTGTTAATTTTATATGCTTTTTAAAGAACTCATTTTTTGGTACTTTAAGCTTTAGGTGTTCATGTAAGAAGTACAAGACTTCAAATCTCTTTTCTTCATCATTTGTATTCTGAATGCTATATAAAAAATCAATAATAAAATTAATTTTAGAATTATTCTTTAATAATAACGTTTCTGAAGAAATTATAGAAATTCCATTTTCTGACAGATAATCTGCAACTGCAATTCCGTCTTTTTTAGTTCTTGTAAGTACACAGATTTCATTCAAATAAAAATCTTCTTTTAGTTGATTTATTTTTTCTAAAACCTTTTTTGGATACTTCACTTTTTCATCTTCTTTCTCCTCTTCTTTTTCTAGGAAAGAAAGCGAAACAAAACCACCTTTCTTTGCGTTTTCTAATTGGACATTTCCTTGTAAAAAAAGATTTTTATAAGATTCATTATGAAGAAAATTAGCAGTGTGACTAAAGAACGTATTGTTGAAATTAATAATCTCTGAATAACTTCTATAATTTGTCTCTAAATTCTTTATTTCTTTTTGAATATTAAATGGATTTACTTCATTTGAACCCAAATCGATAAACTGCTCGGCCTTACCTCCACGCCATCTATAAATAGCCTGTTTCCCATCTCCAACCAACAATAGATTGCTATTTTCTTGTGCTAAAGCATTCTCTATTAAAGGTATTAAATTTTGCCATTGTAAAACAGAAGTATCTTGCATTTCATCGATAAAATAATGCTGAAAGCGCTGTCCAATTCTTTCATAGATAAAGGGCGCAGGTTCATTCTTTTATATTGTCTGAAATCAATTGATTAAATTCTGCATTTAATCGAATATTATTATCTTCTTTTATGTTATTTAATTCTGAATTAACATTGATTTAAAACAGCTAATGGAATGATACTTTTTAGTGTAATTTTATTTAGCAAATAACTCGAATACGTGCGGTTGTACAAATCTTTAGACTGATAATAATACAGTCTTAATTGTTCAGAAATTTCTTCGATTGTATCTTTTGACGCAGCAGAAGCTTTTCCTGCAAAAAGATTTTTACCGTCTTCAATAACCGTATTTAATCGAGCGTCAAATTTTAAATCATCAAATTTTAAAAATCTTAACTTTGTTAACTTTTCAAAGTGTTTTGGATATTCTCCAGTATATGCAAAATCTGAAAGCTGAACCCCGCTCGTTTCTATAAAACTTAATACCTCATTTCCAAACACTTTGTACTCTTTCTCTATACCTTTATTAGATTTTTGAATTTTATTTTTCAACTCAAAAAAATCATCTAATTTTTTATCTGCTAATTTCCTAAAATGCTTTAGATCGTCTTCATTTAATAAAACTTTTGCAAAATCATTTAAATCTTTTGAAATATCCCAAGATTTATCGTCATCTATTTTATCTAAAGAATACTCTATTAAAAGGTTGGTTAGTTTCTGGTCGGTACCTATCTTAGATATTAACACATCTACTGCTTCATTTAAAAGAGAAATTGCGTCCATTTCTACTTCAAAATTGAGAGATAATCCTAAATCAAATGCAAAACTTTTAATAATTTTGTGAGTAAAACTATCTATTGTGGTAATTGAAAAAGCAGCATAATTTTTTAAAATTGCTTCTAAAATTTTCTTACTTCTTTCTTGAATAATCGTCGCATCTAAATTCGTTTCAGAAAGAATATTTTTAAATAAATCACTTTCACTTCCTTCTGCAAATTCTTCTAAATAAAATAAAACACGCTCTTTCATTTCTCCAGCAGCCTTATTTGTAAACGTAACTGCCAATACTTTTTGAAACATAAAAAGATCGTTAGAAGTTAACAAGACCTTAAGATATTGTTTTACTAACGTAAATGTTTTCCCGCTTCCGGCAGAAGCATTGTAAACTTGAAAAGTAGATGTTTGTAACACAGCAGTATTTTATTGCAAAATACAATTTTTAGAATCAAAAGACAAGATGCAAAAGATGAGAGTTACAAAAAAAGAAAAACGATAATCTATTAGAAATTCTAATCAATTATCGTTTTTTATTATTTTAAGCAATTAGATGCTAACCTAAACCAACATCTAAAGACATCATTACAATAAAACCACCAATAAAACCAAGTGTAGCAATATCTGTATACTTGTCTCTTTGTGTTTCTGGTATTACTTCTTCTACAACTACAAATATCATTGCACCTGCAGCAAATGCCAAAGCATATGGTAAAATTGGCACAAAAAAGGAAACTGCTAAAGCTCCTAAAACTGCAGCAACTGGTTCTACAACTGCTGATAACTGACCATACCAAAAACTTTTTAACCGACTAACACCTTGCCTCCTTAAAGGCATTGCCACTGCAAAACCTTCTGGAAAATTCTGAATTCCGATACCAATTGCTAAAGAAATTGCAGCGATAATCATTTCTGTCTGCTCCACACCAACTAAAGTAGATGCCGCACCAAATAAAACACCAACCGCCAAACCTTCAGGTATATTATGCAAAGTAATTGCCAAAACCAATAAGGTTGTTTTATGCCATTCTGTTTTTACACCCTCAGCTTCACTTTCTTTAAAATTGATATGTAAATGTGGTAAAATTTTATCCATACCAAATAAAGATAAAGCGCCTAAGCCAAAACCAATTGCAGCGGGTACAACTTTCATAAAACCTTCTCCAGGACTATTTTCTATTGCTGGCGCTAGTAAACTCCAAAAACTTGCAGCCACCATAACCCCGCCTGTAAAACCCAACATTCCGTCTAAAACGGCTCTGTTCATTTTTTTAAAAAAGAAAACTAATGACGCGCCCAAGGCAGTTAAAGCCCAAGTAAAAAGAGATGCGTATAATGCTGATAAAATTGGATGCTCCTTTCCAAATGCTACTAATTGATCGAATGTGCTCATAATATAAATTCTACCTAAATGTTTTATTGCCCGGTATGAGCTCTAATGTATAAATTACTTGCTATTTTATTTGAGATTGATAATTTCTTATCCCCAATTGATATGGATAAAGAATCATCAAAATCTTCTTTATCTAGAATAGTTATTTTCTTTCCTAAGGTGATGCCTTTTTTATCTAAAAATTGTAAAAATTCTGATGATGAGTCGTCTACACCGATACAAATTCCACTCTCATTTTTAGATAATGTTGATAATAAACTTTTCTCTACTATTTTTAAATTTCCGTCTTTATCGGGTATTGGATCTCCATGAGGATCATGTGTTGGAAAACCTAGAAAACGATCTAATTGATTTATTAATTTTGCAGATTTTATATGCTCTAATTGCTCCGCTACCTCATGTACTTCGTGCCAAGAAAAATTTAATTTCTCAACTAAGAAAACTTCCCACAATCTATGCTTTCGCACAACATTTGCAGCAACCGTCTTTCCTAAGATAGTTAAAGTTACCCCTTTATACTTTTTATAAAGAACAACTTCCTTTTCAGATAATTTCTTTACCATATCTGTTACAGAAGAAGCTTTTGTTGCTAATTTTTCTGCAATAGCGTTTGTACTGACTCCTCCGTCATTACCTAGTTCTAAATGATAAATTGCTTTTAAATAATTTTCTTCTGAAAGCGTAAACATATGCTTTTATTTAGACGGCAAATATATAACTTTAATTTTTATAAAAATAAATTTTTAGACAAGTCTAAAAATAATATTATATTTGTCGAAAATTGTATTTAAAAATGAAAATAATTATCAAATATTAGTTGTCTTTTATTTTTGGGCATTGCTTCTATAAAGGGACAAACAAATAGTATTTCTGGAAAAGTAAGCTCCAATGGTGAAGTTTTACCATTTGTAAATGTGTATCTTAAAAAAACCAAACAAGGAACTTCCACCAACGAAAATGGTTTTTTTGAATTGAAAAATATTCCAAATGGAACCTATACCATCGTTGCAAGCAGCATAGGTTATAAATTCAAATCGAAAAAAATTACACTCATCGGAAATCAGAAAATAGTTAAAAACTTTAACTTGAAGGTAAATGATGCTTTAGAGGAAATTGTAATTTCTGGAACTCTAAGACCTGTAACAAAATCGAATAGCCCAGTTCCTGTAGAAGTGTATAGCAAAACTTTTTTTAGAAAAAACCCTACGCCCTCGATCTTCGAATCTTTACAAAATGTAAACGGGGTTCGTCCGCAATTAAATTGTAGCGTTTGTAATACAGGAGACATTCATATTAATGGTTTAGAAGGGGCTTATACCTTTGTTTTAATTGATGGAATGCCAATTGTAAGCGGGCTCTCTACCGTTTATGGGTTAACAGGAATTCCGCAGGCATTAATAGAAAGAGTAGAAATTGTAAAAGGCCCAGCTTCTACTTTATACGGTTCTGAAGCGGTTGGTGGCATTATAAATGTTATTACTAAAAAACCTGCAAATGCACCATTATTATCCACAGATACATTTGTAAGTTCTTGGGGAGAAGTAAATTTAGATGTTGGTTTACGTTATAATGCATCAAAAAAAGTACAAGGTTTATTAGGTCTAAATTATTTCAATTTCCAAAATAGAATTGATAACAATAATGATAATTTTACAGATCTGACCTTACAAAACAGAATATCAATATTTAATAAAGTAAATATTGAGAGAAAAAGCAATAAGGTTTTTACCATTGCTGGGCGTTATGTGTATGAAGATCGTTGGGGAGGAGAAATGGATTGGGGAAAAGAATTTAGAGGAGGAAACCAAATTTATGGAGAAAGTATTTACACAAATAGATGGGAAACTTTTGGAACCTACGAATTACCAACTTCAGAAAATTTAAGTTTTCAATTTAGTGCAAACGGGCATTATCAAGATTCTTTTTATGGAGAAACTTCTTATGATGCAGAGCAATTAATTGGTTTTGGTCAATTAGTTTACAATAAACAATTAGGCAAAAAACACGATTTATTATTAGGTGCGGCATATCGTTATACTTTTTATGATGATAATACATTTGCAACTTTAAATGAGAATGGTGTTAACAATAGTCCATCAATAATTCATTTACCGGGTGTTTTTGCGCAGGATGAAATAAGTTTGAGTAATCGAAAGAAATTACTTTTAGGTGTTCGATGGGACAACAATAGTATACATGGAAATATCTTTTCACCAAGGGTAAATTATAAATGGAATTCTAGAGATAATTCTAATATTGTAAGACTAAGTGCTGGTAACGGATTTAGAGTTGCAAATGTTTTCACAGAAGATCATGCAGCTTTAACTGGCGCAAGAACGTAGAATTTGATGGTGAATTAGATCCAGAAACATCTTGGAATACAAATGTTAATTATGTAAAGAAAATAAATACTGAGAATTCTTTTATTACTATAGATGCAAGTGCTTTTTATACCTACTTCAATAATAGAATCTTACCGGATTACGAAACAGATCCTAATAAAATTATATATGCCAATTTAGAAGGCTCTTCAGTTTCTCAAGGAATTTCCTTGAATACAGACGTTTTATTTACAAACGGATTGGCTATAAACGCCGGAGCGACCTTAATGGAAGTTTCTGTAACAGAAAATAACGTAAAAAGAACACAATTACTTACAGAAGGTTTTAGCGGAGTTTGGTCTATTTCTTATAAATTTAGTTCTAATTTCAGCATCGATTATACAGGAAATATATACGGACCAATGCGTTTGCCTTTATTAGGTGAAAATGATCCAAGAGACGAATATTCTCCTTGGTTTAGCATTCAAAATATTCAATTAAGCAAAAAGTTCAACAACAGTTGGGAAATTTATGGTGGCGTTAAAAACCTATTAAACTTTACGCCTGCATCCAATAGTATTAATAGTGCAGATAATCCTTTTGATGATGGCGTAAACACAGAATTGAACCCGGAAAGAGCTTTTGACCCAAGTTATATATACGCATCTAATCAAGGAATTAGAGCTTTTGCTGGAGTTCGTTTCACACTATTTTAATACATTGCTAAACTAATTATGCATTTTACAAAAAAACTTCTTTTTCTTTTTATTTTCTTTGGATGTTTTACAATCTATGCTCAAGAGAGAAAGGAAAAAGAAGTTTTAAATATTTTTACTTTCGAAGAAGTTGAGGAATTACATCAACAAATACCAAAACCTATACTCGTTTTTCTCTATACAGATTGGTGTAAAATTTGCTTTGGAATGAAAAAAACTACTTTTAAAAATAAAAAGGTAATTCAGCTTATAAATGAAAAGTTCTATTTTATAAAATTGAATGCTGAAGAAAAACAAGACATTACATTTTTAGGAAAAATGTTTACATACAAGCCATCAGGAACAAATACAGGTATGCATGAATTAGCTGCCGAATTAGGAACTATTAAAAAAACAATTACATACCCATCAACTATCATCTTAAATACAGTATTTGAAATAGAAGCGCAGTTAGCTGGTCTTTATAATGCTAGGGAAATGATGGATATTCTGACTACCTATATTGATTAATCCTGCCAAACTCTTGGATTTAAGTTTCTAGCACTAAAACTATATACTAACCCAAGAGATGGGTATAAATGAGATCTTTGAGATTGAATAATGTCTTTCGAATACTTGTAGATTAATTGAAAATTCAATCCATATTTTGGTAAAACCCAAAAAGTATTCCCTACCCCTAGATTCATGGTACTTGTAATATCTTTTCCTTTTAATGAACTGGCACCGATTAAGATATAAGGGACAATATTGTGATTAGACCGTCCAAAATCAAACCTAAAAGCCCCATCAAATGTGGTGTAAGCTTGCACATCCCCTATTACATCTTTAGCAAAACCAAGATCTAAACTTAATCCTTTAAAAATATATCTAGAAATATTAAGTCTTGGAGATACTTCTACCACAGGAGGGCCATTATATGTATACTTTGCACCCGCCAAACTAATTCCTGCAGCCCATTTTTGCTGTTTATTCTGTGATTTTATCTGTATTGTAAAAGCAAGTAAAAAAATAATTATAACTGCAGTTCTCATGTCTTTGGAGGTAATAAACATTTATATTAACTAACTCTATGTAAATATATAGCAAACTACAAGAAAACAAAATAGATAATGGGTTTTTATTAATTTACAACTTACATTTGCACAAAACTTAGCGCGTTGAGTATCCAGAACATTGTAAATCAGTATCAAATATCTGCGAATGTTGCGCAGATAATTACACAGCTAGAAAAAGAAAAAAACCATTTTCAAATATCGAATTTGGTCGGATCTTCATTGTCTTTTACTATTTCAGAAACTTTTAAGAAATCAGAAAAACCCTACCTCTTAGTCTTTAATGATAAAGAAGAAGCTGCTTATTATTTGAATGATTTAGAGCAGTTATTAGGAGAAAAAAATGTACTTTTTTATCCAGGTTCTTACAGAAGACCTTATCAAATTGAAGAGACAGATAATGCAAATATATTATTAAGATCGGAGGTTTTAAATAGAATAAATTCTAAACAAAAACCAACAATTATTGTAACGTATCCGGCAGCATTATTTGAAAAAGTTGTTACTAAAAAAGAACTCGAGAAAAATACTTTAAAAGTTACAATTGGCGAAAACTTATCTTTAGATTTTGTAAATGAAATTTTGTTTGAATACAGGTTTAAACGGGTAGATTTTGTTACAGAACCAGGAGACTTTTCTGTTCGAGGTGGGATTATAGATGTTTTTTCTTTTTCTAATGATGAACCATACCGAATTGAGTTTTTTGGTGATGAAATTGATAGTATTAGAAGTTTTGACGTGGCTACACAGCTCTCAACAGAGAAGTTGAAAAAAGTATCTATTATTCCTAATGTAGAAAATAAAACCTTACAAGAGCATAGAGAAAGTTTCTTAAAATATATATCATCTGAAACAATAATTTTTACAAAAAATACGAGTCTATTAATTGGTAATTTAGATAAATACTTCGAAAAAGCTACCGAAGCTTTTAAGGACCTTTCTAAAGAAATTAAACACGCAGCCCCAAGTGAATTATTTTGTAATGGAAATTTTATTAAAGAACAATTACAAGAATTCACTCTCGTGGAAATGTCTGCTAAAGTTGAGACTAAAGAAATACGAGAGATTAAATTCAACACCCTTCCGCAACCTTCTTTTAACAAACAATTTAATTTACTAATTGAGAATTTAACAGAATACCATAAAGGTGGTTTTACTAACTATATTTTCTGTGCAAACGAACAACAAGCGCAACGTTTTCGTGATATTTTTGACGATTCTAAACAAGAAGTACATTATGAAACGGTAGTTTTTCCATTATATCAAGGCTTTATAGATGTAGAAAACAGATTGGTTTGCTACACAGATCACCAAATATTTGAGCGCTATCATAAATTCCGCTTAAAAAATGGCTATGCAAAAAAGCAAGCGATTACTATTCAAGAACTAAATAAATTAGAGATTGGAGATTATGTGACCCACATGGATCATGGAATTGGAAAATTTGGAGGTTTACAGAAAATTGATGTTCAAGGTAAAAAGCAAGAAGCCATTAAGCTTGTCTATGGAGAAAGAGATATTTTGTATGTAAGTATTCACTCGCTTCACAAGATTTCTAAATTCAACGGAAAAGACGGAAAAACTCCAAAAATTTACAAATTAGGTTCGGGTGCTTGGAAAAAAATTAAGCAAAAAACAAAAGCAAGAGTTAAGCATGTTGCATTTAACTTAATTCAATTATATGCAAAAAGAAAGCTTCAAAAAGGCTTTGCTTTTGGACCAGATACCCACATTCAACATGAATTAGAGGGAAGTTTTATATATGAAGATACGCCAGATCAATTTAAATCTACACAGGATGTAAAGAATGATATGGAAAAAGAGCAACCTATGGATCGCTTGGTTTGCGGAGATGTTGGTTTTGGAAAAACAGAAGTTGCAATTAGAGCCGCTTTTAAAGCAGTAGATAATGGCAAACAAGTAGCTATTTTGGTTCCTACAACTATCTTGGCTTTTCAGCATTATAAAACATTTACAGAGCGTTTAAAAGATTTTCCTGTAAGGATAGATTACTTGAATAGGTTTAGAACTGCGAAGCAAAAAACAGAAGCTATTAGTGGTGTAAATGATGGGTCTGTAGACATTATTATTGGCACCCATCAGTTAACAAATAAACGTTTAGAATTTAAAAACCTAGGGCTTTTAATTATTGATGAAGAACAAAAATTTGGGGTTGCTGTTAAAGATAAATTAAAAACCTTAAAAGAAAATGTCGACACTCTAACCCTAACTGCTACTCCTATTCCTAGAACGCTGCAATTTAGCTTAATGGCGGCAAGAGATTTATCAATTATAAAAACACCACCACCAAACAGACACCCTATAGAAAGTAATGTAATTCGTTTTTCTGAGGAAACTATTAGAGATGCAATTTCTTATGAAATTTCACGCGGCGGACAAGTTTTCTTTATTCATAATAGAATTGAAAACATTAAAGAGGTTGCTGGGTTAATACAAAGATTAGTACCCTACGCAAAAGTAGGGGTTGGTCATGGACAAATGGAAGGTAAAAAACTCGAGGGATTAATGCTCGGTTTTATGAACAACGATTTTGATGTTTTAGTTTCTACTACCATTGTAGAAAGTGGTTTAGATGTGCCAAATGCCAATACCATTTTTATTAACAATGCCAATAACTTCGGATTGTCTGACTTGCATCAAATGCGGGGTAGAGTTGGTAGATCTAATAAAAAAGCATTCTGTTACTTTATTACGCCACCTTATCATATGATGACAGATGATGCCAGAAAACGTATTGAGGCATTGGTGCTGTTTTCTGACTTAGGAAGCGGAATTAATATTGCTATGAAAGATTTAGAAATTCGTGGAGCAGGAGATTTATTGGGTGGCGAACAAAGTGGTTTTATAAATGATATTGGATTTGATACATATCAAAAAATATTACAAGAAGCTATTGACGAATTAAAAGAAAACGAGTTTAAAGATTTATATCCAACAGATACTAACAAACCAAAAGAATTTGTAAAAGAAGTAACCATTGATACCGATTTTGAAATTCTATTTCCAGATGATTATATCAATTCTATTACAGAACGATTGGCTTTATATAATAAATTAGGAACGCTACAAAAAGAAGAGGAATTACTAGTTTTTGAAACTGAAATTATTGATAGATTTGGAGAAATACCTACAGAAGTTTGCGATCTTTTAGATTCTGTGCGTATAAAGTGGTTGGCAAAAGAACTGGGTTTAGAAAAAATCATTCTAAAACAAAAAAGAATGCTTGGTTATTTTGTTGCTAACCAACAAAGCGATTTCTACCAAACACAAGCTTTTTCTAAGATGCTACAGTATGTAAAAAACAATGGTAAAAGCTGTGTAATGAAAGAGAAAGAAACTAAAAACGGTTTGCGTTTATTAATTACTTTTATAAGAATTGATTCTGTAAAAACAGCGCTACATGTTCTGAATAAAATTTGATGGAAAACGCGCACTTAAAAAATATTTCTGGATTACTTTTAGCTACATTCTTTATAAGTACTTCTGGCGTTTTAGGTAGGTATATTGCCATGCCTACAGAAGTAATTATTTGGTTTAGAGCCGCCATTGCTATGGTGCTTCTATATCTATATTGCAAATACAAAAAGATAGATTTAACCATAAAATCATCTAAAGATTACAAACCTTTTTTTATAAGCGGTCTTTTAATGGCAGTGCATTGGGTTACTTATTTTTATGCCTTAAAACTATCAAATGTAGCTTTAGGTGTTTTATCTTTATATACCTTTCCCATTATTATAGCTTTATTAGAGCCGTTATTTTTAAAGGTAAAATTTGATCCTATATACATCCTATTAGGATTAATGGTTTTGATAGGTTTATTTATTTTAACGCCAGAATTTAATATCGACAGCACGCAAGTAAAAGGAATTCTTTTTGGAGTTTTTTCTGCATTTTGTTACGCAGTAAGAATACTAATTTTAAAACAACATGTTGCAAAGTATAATGGCACAATGTTGATGTTTTATCAAACTGTAATTATTACAATTTTACTACTACCAACTTTGTTTTTTATGGACATATCTGGTTTAGAAAGTCAGTTTCCTTATCTTCTTTTATTGGCGTTTTTAACCACTGCAATTGGGCATAGTTTAATGCTGCATTCATTGAAATTCTTTTCTGCATCTACCGCAAGTATCATCAGTAGTTTACAACCTGTTTTCGCAATTATATTAGCCTTCTTTTTTCTTCAAGAAATACCTACAATACGGACGTTTTGGGGAGGAAGTTTAATACTATTGACAGTTGTTATTGAGAGTGTACGAAGTAAGAAGTAAATTTAAAGTACATAATACTGCTAGAGAACAAGCCTATCACTTATTAAGCAGCCTGTTTAAGCTTTTTTTGGAAAAAAAGCGAGTAGCGAAAGCAGGAAATAGCTTCTAACAAATTAGAACAAATCTTTATTACTGATATCTAAGTAGTTCCGTTTTACAAACTCTAAAATAGTTTCTAAAACTTCGCCCATATTATCACAGTCTTTAAACTTTATATCACCCACATATTTAATAAGGTGTTTTTTTAATAATTCTACATTCTCTGGAAATGAAATAGTGTCTGCTTTCATACATTTTATGAGACGCGTAGTTCTTCTTGGTGCAGTAATCATTCTTTTTGCCATAAAAGAGCGCTCTTCTATTTTATATTGTTCAATAGAATCATTATGCAATTTTTTACCCACCATTTCAATCATCTTAAAGTTCTCTTTCATAAACTGTAAGTTGTATACTTTTAAATTTCCTTCAAAAGATTGCTGATCGAAATCAATAGCCCTAATTTTATAAATAATTTGATCAAAATCATGCGTTGGTGTTACCACGTAATTGTAGGAACGCATATCTCCTAATAAACGTACTAAACAGCGTTCTTTAAATTTTACAAACTCTTTAGCTATTTGAGATTTTTCTAATTCTGTACAGTTTGGTAAATTCTCTCTAATAAAATCGTCTCCGGGTATTCCTGCAATATGCTCTTCTATTAAAGTGTCTTTAAAAACTAAAAAATTCATATTATGAGGTGACAAAATATGCTCTAATTCTAAACCATAAACACGAGAAGCATCTGCCTTTTTAACATAAAAATAGGTGAAATTATCATTTAAAATGTTTCTAATTTTTATTCTGAAAGGTTTAGAGTTTCCAAACGTGCAGTAATCAATAGCATCTACATTTAAAAACGGAATATTGTCATCATTACCGTCTGAATGTAGCTTTGTATAAATTTTCTTTAAATTTCTATCAATTTCTTCTCTATCAAATTGAGAAAAATAAGTTCTTACCCACAGCGTGTCTTCATCATTTTTATCATAAACCGTAACAGAGCCCTGAAAACGCAATAAATCGTCATAATAAAGGGAAATTTTTGTGTTTCTATTGTAGTTTTTTAAATAGGCATCTAACATTCCATTAATTGGAAATGTAGGCTTCTTTTTAGACATCAATTTTTTCCCTACCGCCATATTATCTCTTGGTTTTTCTCAAAAATAGGCATATTATACCAATTCAAACATTTTTCCTGGCAAAGGTTTCGAGACACCTTTTAATTCCATCTGCAATAAAACGGCAGATAATTGGTAAATAGGAATATTACATTCTAAAGAAATTACATCTAATAATTGCTTTCCTTTTTCATGCAGTAAATCATAAATTTTCTGTTCATTTTCATTCAACTCTAAAAATAATTGTTGCTGTATTATTTTTGGTTTTTCACTCAAATCCCAATTTAGCATTTTTACAATTTCATCCGCAGAATTTAGCAAAAATGCTCTATTATTTTTAATAAGATTATTACAGCCTTTGCTATAAATATCTGAAGTTCTGCCTGGAACTGCAAATACATCTTTATCATAAGAATTCGCAATATCCGCAGTCACCAAAGAACCGCCTTTTACAGCAGATTCTATAATAATTGTAGCTTTAGAAATGCCTGCAACGATTCTATTTCTTTTTAAAAAATTTTCTCTTAAAGGTACATCATCATGCCAGAACTCGCTTAAAAATCCACCATTTTCATTCACCTGATTAATATATTTTTTATGAACTTTCGGATAAATTTGTTCTAGACCATGAGCTAAAACAGCAACTGTTTGCAAATTATTTTTTATTGCAGCTTTGTGTGCGCAAATATCTACACCATATGCAAAACCACTTATTATTAAAGGGTTGTATTGTGCCAAATCTTCTATTAATTTGTTGCAAAAATCACGTCCGTAAGAGCTCATATTTCTAGTACCAACAATAGAGATAATTTTTTGGTTAGAAAAATCGATATTACCGTCTTTAAATAATAAAATAGGGCTGTCAATACAATGCTGTAAATTGGTTGGGTAATCGTCTTCTAAAAAATAAGAATACGAAACAGCATTTTCTTTTATATATTTTAACTCCCGTGAAGCGCGCCTTAGGCTTTCTTCATCAAAAAGATGCTTTAAAACATGATTTCCTATTCCGTTTATTTTTGATAAACTAGCTCTTTTTTCTTTAAAAATTTGAGAGACATCTCCCACGTTTACAATAAGTTTCTTCGCTAAAATATCTCCTACAGCCTTACATTTCTGCAATCTTAAGATAGCGAGCAATTTTTCTTCTTTCAATAGCTAACAATTTGAGAACCAATATATAAAAAATTTGTTAATAATTTTTAAAGAAGTTTATGCAACTAGACCTCAAAAATTATATATTTGTTTATATGAATTTAGCGAACTACATAAACGACTTACTATATAGATACGATTGCGTAATAGTTCCTAATTTTGGAGGTTTTGTTACCCATAGAATTGGAGCTAAATTAAATTCAGATTCGCACACATTTTATCCGCCAACAAAACAAATTGCGTTTAATAGTCATCTAAAACATGATGATGGGTTATTAACTAATTATGTGGCTTCTGTAGAGCAGATTTCTTTTGAAAAGGCTGCTGCAGCGATATCTTTATCTGTATTAAATTGGCAAAATGAGTTAAAATCTAACGCATTTCAATTAGATAATTTAGGAACTATTGTGTTGAATGAAAAACAACAAATTGTTTTTGAACCAACAAAAGAAATCAATTTTTTAACTACTTCTTTTGGATTAGCGAATGTACCAACATCTCTTATTAAAAGAAATGCTGCACCAATAATACCTTTAGTTACTGAAGACATATCTGAAGACAAAAAAGTAATTCCTTTATTTATAAAATACGCTGCTGCTGCTGCCATCTTATTAACATTAGGTTTTGCTGGATACAATGGTATTCAAGATGATAAGCAGAAAAAAATAGCAATAAATCAACAGATTGCACTAGAGAAAAAAATACAAACGGCTACGTTTATTATTGCAAATCCGTTACCAACCTTAGAACTAAATGTGGTTAAAAAAGTTTCAAAACCATATCATGTTGTTGCCGGTTCTTTTCAATTTCCAGAAAATGCAGATCGAAAAGTAAAACAACTAATTGCTAAAGGCTTTAATGCTCAAATTATCGGTCTTAATAAATGGGGATTAACTCAAGTTGCTTTTAATAGTTACGCAGACAGAAATGATGCGATTAACAACTTATATAAAATTAAAAAAACCATCTCAACAGATGCTTGGTTTTTGGTTAAAAACATTCAATAGTATACTCTTTGTGTGTGTTTTGAAATCATTTTTAAATGAGTGCATGTGTATCTTTTTACAAAATTTACTTCTAAATGGAAACAAAAACATCTAAAGAATCTTTAACAATTTTAACAGATTTAGTTTTACCAGGAGAAACTAATTATCTAGATAATCTTTTCGGTGGTGAATTATTGGCAAGAATGGATAGAGCATGCAGTATCTCTGCACGAAGACATTCT
The DNA here is from genome assembly GCA_905181765.1 of Flavobacteriales bacterium UBA6772. Lineage (GTDB taxonomy): Bacteria > Bacteroidota > Bacteroidia > Flavobacteriales > Flavobacteriaceae > Polaribacter. The sequence goes on from CAJIYW010000007.1 coordinate 164,666, forward strand.
CGAAGAATTGTAGTTACTGCTTCTGTTAACCATGTAGTCTTTTCTAAAGCAGTTCCAGTGGGTAGTGTTGTAACATTAGAAGCAAAAGTTTCTAGAGCATTTAAATCTTCTATGGAAATTTATGTAGACGTTTGGATTGAAGATAGACAATCTGGTAAAAAAACAAAAGTAAATGAAGGTATTTACACTTTTGTTGCAGTAGATGAAACTGGAAAACCTGTTGAAATTCCACAAATAATTCCAGAAACAGCTCTAGAAAAAGAACGCTTTAAAGGTGCCTTAAGACGCAAACAGTTGAGTTTAGTTTTAGCAGGAAAATTAAAACCAAACGAAGCTACAGAATTAAAAGCTTTATTTAATTCATAATTAAAACAGTAGAATTTTTAAATCATTCTAAAATTATAGAAGCTATTATTGTTTTTATTGTTCTATTAAGAATCACAAAATCACTTCGAAAATTAAAACTAATTCGAATTTCAAAATTTAAGAATACTAGTAACTAATAGAATAATTACAGTACTTATTTATATTACATTACTTGTTGTGGTGGCTTTTATATGGGGTGCAGATGAAAAACGATTATTAATTTATATCTCCTCTTTTTTAACTATTTTAGGAATAGCATTTTTTGTAACCCAAAGAACACCTGAAAAAAACTGGTTACTCTGCCAAATTCTATTATCCTTCAGAATAATATTATGTATTCTCCCAAACAAAAATAAACTACCTTTTTAAAATCCAAGAAGATGGATTTAGCTTTGTTGTATTCTTATATAAGGCAAAAATAAGTGTTGTTTTTCCTGAAACCTTATCTGTGAATATCTGACCGATCTTCTGACCTGTAATTACTTTATCTCCTTTTTTTACATAAAGTTTATCTAAATTATTATAGGAAGTAATATAGTTTCCGTGCTGAATTAAAACATTCTTTCTGCCCTCTGAAGTGACTAATACATTTAATATTTTTCCATTAAATATGGCAGCTGCACTTTTTCCTTTCTGAGTTACTAAATGCAAACCTGTACTATTAATTGTAATTCCTGGAAAAGTAGGATGCGGCTGTTTACCAAACCTTCTAGTAATTAATCCCTGATCTAAAGGCCAAGGTAATTTTCCTTTATTTAATTCAAACTTAGCAGCTAAAGCTTTTGCTTCTGGACTTAAAACAAACTCATTTTTATTTGTATTTTTAAGTTTATTTTTAAGTTTTGCCAATGCAATTCTATTCGCTTTCTCAATTTCATCACGAATAATTTTGTCTATTTTTTTAGCAACCTTTCTCTCTGCTTTTATTTTATTTTGAATTTCTCTTTTGTATTTTCTTTCCTTCTTTTTAATTATAGAGATTAACTTCTCTTTATTGTTTTTATCTAACTCAATTTTTTCTTTTTGATATTTTTCCGCAAGAATTAGTGTATCTTTTACTTGTTTTTGAAACAACAAAGAATCATTCATTTTTTTCACTAATACAGTTTGAAAACCAATTTCCTCTCCTTGTCTTTTTCTAAAAGAAGTATATTGTTTCATATACTCTAGCCGCTTGTATGCTTGCTGAAAATTGTCTGAAGATAACAAAAACATTATTCTACTTTGTTGAGATTTACTTTTGTAAGATTTAAAAATCATACTTGCATAATCTGCTTTTAAAATAGCTAGTTCATTTTCTAACTGGGCAATCTCTTTCTTGTTCTTTGTAATTTCAGAAGTCAATAACTTTGCTTCGGAATTAATAGTATTTATTAAACTTAATCTAATATCTATTTTCTGATTTAAATCTTTTAAATCTTCCAGAACATTCTTCTCTTTTTTTTGTTCTTTAAACAACAACCTATTTACCTGAGCAATTTCTCTATTTAATTTTTTTCGCTGCTGTTCTAACTCTTTTTTCGTTTGACTAAAAGAAGAAAAACAACTGAAAAGAGCTATTATAAAGGGACTACGTAAAATGGAGATTTCATCACTATAGGTTCATGCGTTTATATCCGTTAGGAATTGTAAAAGAAGTGTTTATTTTTGTATTTAACTCAATAGATCTTAATATAAAATCTATTATTGTTAGTTTATTGTTCTTGTTTTGCTTTGATATTTATTCGTTGTGGAATAATTTCATCATCTACCAATTTATAAGAAGTATACTTAATATCTAAACGCTGGTTTTTTAGAGTATTTACAATAGATTGCTGGTTTAACTTGAAATGCCCTGGATGTATGGCAAAAAATGCATCAAATAAAGTTGCCTGTGTTTTAGGTGATAAAACGTAAGCGTTTTTCTCAAGTACTATATTTTGCTTTTTATTTTTAACATCTAAAATTGCTTGTCCTAGAAACAAGTTTTGCAATTGCTGAAAATTAATCTTTGTACCTAATAATTTTTCTAACATAGAGAAGTCACCTTCAAAATATTTTTTTTCTATAGGAGAATAAAAACGCACTTTATCTGGTGTTATCTTCGCTTTAAAAACATTAATAAATTTAGTTCCTTTCAACCAAATAACCTCATCCTTTTTAATTCTTAAATAGACAGAAATACTTTCTTTTGTAATCCCATCATTAAAATTCACTTTAAACTTAGCCGCAATGTTTTCTTTTTAAAATTTGCAGAAACATGTTTTCTTGCTACTTTTTTAGCAGACATTTCTTTGGCAATGACACTATTATCTAATGCATATTTTTTTGTCTTACAAGCAGTAAAAGCAAGAATAAAAACAAATAAGTATTTTAAATATCGCATACTAATTAACTAATTTTCTAAACTTCTCCATATATCTTCTTTCTTCAACTTTATTATTTAAACCTTTATACGCCAAAGCCATTTCTTTATAAAAAAGTGCTTCCATAGCATCTTCTATTACAAAATCAATTCCATTTTGTAAAATCTCTAATGCTTTTTTGAATTCTCTGTTTACATTTAATGTGCTTCCGTTTATTAAATATACAAAAGGTTGCGCAGGAAACAAAGCAATACCCTCTTTGCTATATTTTAAGAGTAACACAGAGTTATCTTTCGTAGCTAATAAGATTTGCTTTAAAAGGGTGTAGGTTTTTTCTGTTTCAAACCTTTTATAAATATCTTTTGAAACCTTCACTTTTTGTGTTTCAGAATAATTAGTTTTTTCTAAACGTTCTTTTATTTTTTTAAGATCTGAAGATAATAAATTATCTTCTTCTAGGGTTTTTATGAAACTCAAAGCTTTTTTGTAATCTCTATTTTTTAAATAAAGCAATACTAAATTCTTATTTTCTTTTGGATTTAAAACAATAATTTTTTGTTGAATTTTTATAGCTTCAAAAAAATTATTTTCTTTTTCAAAAACTTTCACTAGATGCTTTTGCATCCAAATATTTTTAGAATCTTGATGAATTGCCCGGTTAATATATTCCTTTGCTAAAAGTGTATTATTTAAGTATAAATAATTCTTAGAAAACTCAAAAAAAACCGATTTATTGTTGGGTAGTATCTGATTACAGCTCTCTAAATTTTCTATTGCCTTTTGATAATTTCCAATAGACTTCTGAGACAATGCTGTAAAGAAAAACTGTTGAAATTTCAATTCCTTTTCTTCTGTAAAATCTATTGCTACAGAAAGACTGTCTTGTGTATAGCTTTTTAGAGAGATGAGAAAAAAAAGCAAAGAAAAAAGAGACCTCTTTAAAAATTTTAAAGTAATCTCTTTTCTGTTTTGCATGATTTTTACTCTAACAATCATTAGGTTAATTCTGTATAATCTCCAATACTTACAGAAGTAAAGCCACCATCATACTTTGCATGGTTTCCTATCATAGCATTGTCTAATTTTGTATTCGTAATTAGTACGTTTGTTTGTATTAAAGAATTTGTAATAGTAGCATTTTCTACGATACTATTTTCTCCAATAGAAACATAAGGACCTATTTTTGTGTTTTTCAATACTACATTCTTACCGATATAACAAGGTTGAATAATTTCTGAATTCTCTAATACAACGTCTTTAGAAACTAAATTATTTCCTGCTTTGTATTCAAAATCTAACACTTGTTTATTCGCATCTACCGTTGGATCTTTTTTTCCACAATCCATCCAAGTACTCACAGTTCCTGGAATAAACTTAGCACCATCTCTCTTTAGGGTTTCTAAAACATTAGTTAATTGATATTCGTTATTTTCTCTTAAATCATTATCAATTAAATATTGAATTTCATCTCTTACCTTATCTCCATCTTTAAAATAATAGATTCCAATAATTGCCAAGTCTGAAATAAAATCTTTAGGCTTTTCTATAAAATCAGTTATAAAACCATCTTCGACCTTCACAACACCAAAAGCACTTGGATCTGCTACCTGCTTTACCCAAATTGCACCATCTGCATTTGCATCTAACTTAAAATTAGCTTTAAACAAAGTATCTGCATAGGCAACTACACAAGGCCCACTTAAAGAGTCTTTTGCACAAAAAAGAGCGTGGGCTGTACCCAATGCCTCTTCTTGCACATATACAGATCCTTTGGTTCCTAATTCTTTGGCTATTTGTAATAAATTATCTTTTGTATCTGCTGGAAATCCTTTTTTTGCTGGTCCAATTATAAAAGCAATTTCATCTATTTCTTCATCTATTACAGAGGAAATATCTTCTACCAATCTTTGTACAATTGGTTTTCCTGCAATTACTGTTAAAGGCTTAGGAACTGTTAAAGTATGTGGTCTTAAGCGAGACCCAATTCCGGCCATTGGTACAATTATTTTCATATTTTTCTTTTTCAAAATTAAAGAGGCAATATACTACTAATAAAAAGATTTTAAAAAAATGAGATTATTTAAAACACATTAATAAGAAGAAAAATAAGAACTATTAACTGAAATTAAATGCTCAAAAAACCCAAGCCTTTGAATGGGTTTTTTGTTTCTTTGTAAAAAATTATAAATAGTGAATTATTTATCAGTAGAAAATATCTCTAAAGCATACGGAGAACGCATTTTATTTGAAAACATTTCTTTCGGAATTAATAAAGATCAAAAAGTTGCTTTTGTTGCAAAAAACGGAAGTGGTAAAACATCTATCTTAAATATTATTGCAAACTTAGATGTACCAGATTCTGGACAAGTAGTTAGTAGGAAAGGTATTTCTATTGCATATTTAGCCCAAAAAGATGACATCAACCCTGATTTAACTATTGAAGAAACTATTTTTGCTACCGATAATAAAATTCTTTCTATTGTAAATCAATACGAAAAGGCACTAAAAAACCTTGATGATGGAGACGCTTATCAAGCTGCATTTGATTTAATGGACCAGCATAATGCTTGGGATTTTGAAACGCAATACAGACAAATTTTATCTAAATTAAAATTAGAAGATTTAAGCTTAAAGGTTGGTGCACTTTCAGGTGGTCAAAGAAAAAGATTATCGCTAGCTATTGTACTTATTAATAAACCAGATTTATTAATTTTAGATGAACCAACAAATCATCTAGATCTAGAAATGATAGAATGGTTAGAAGCTTTCTTTGCAAAAGAGAAAATAACCCTATTTATGGTAACGCATGACCGGTATTTTTTAGAACGTGTTTGTAACGAGATTTTAGAATTAGACGAAGGTAAAATATATAAATACAAAGGAAATTATTCATATTACTTACAGAATAAAGAAGAGCGTTTGGCCCTAGAAGCTACCAACTTAGGGAAAGCTAAAAGTTTGTTTAAAAAAGAATTAGAATGGATGCGCAAGCAACCAAAAGCAAGAACCACAAAATCGAAGTCTAGAACAGACGATTTTTACCAAATTAAAGAGAGTGCGCACCAGCGTAGAAAAGACCACCAGGTGCAGTTAGAAATTAACATGGAACGTCTTGGAAGCAAAATTCTAGAACTGCATAAAGTAGATAAATCTTTTGGCGACAAGAAAATACTTGATAATTTCGATTATATTTTTAAACGAGGAGAAAGAATTGGTATTATTGGTAAAAACGGAACGGGAAAATCTTCTTTTTTAAATATTATAACAGAAAAAGCTGCGTTAGACGGTGGAAAGGTTGTGCTAGGTGAAACTGTAAAGTTTGGGTATTATACGCAAGCCGGAATACAAATTAAAGAAGGACAAAAAGTTATTGAAGTTGTAAAAGAATTTGGAGAATTTATTCCGCTTTCTAAAGGTAGAAAAATATCTGCGTCTCAATTGTTAGAACGTTTTTTATTCGATAAGAAAAAACAATACGATTTTGTTGAAAAACTTTCGGGTGGCGAGCAAAAACGATTGTACTTATGTGCTGTTTTAATTCAAAACCCTAACTTTTTAATTTTAGATGAACCTACCAACGATTTAGATGTTGTTACCTTAAATGTTTTAGAAAACTTCTTACTAGATTACCCAGGGAACCTTTTAGTGGTTTCTCATGACAGGTACTTTATGGATAAAATTGTAGATGCACTTTTTGTTTTTAGAGGCGAAGGTGTTGTAGAAAATTTTCCAGGAAATTATTCAGATTTTAGAGCCTATGATGGCTCTGCACCCAAAGAAATTGCAGAAAAGCCTGTTGCAAAAACAGCAGCAACAAAAACTGAAAAAAAAGCAATTAAAAATACATTAACTTTTAATGAAAAAAGAGAATTTGGAGCTTTAGAAGGAGATATTGAAAGGCTTCAAAAGAAAAAATTAACAATTGAAACAGCTTTTTTAAATGTAGAAATTGCTCCTGAAGATATTTCGAAAAAATCTAAAGAACTACAAGAAACCATAGAAGGTATAGAAGAGAAAGAAGAGCGTTGGTTAGAGCTTACTATGAAATTAGAAGATTAAACGCTTACAATATCTGCCTCTTTTAATATGGCTTGATTATTAAACCTTAATAGCACTTGCGCAACAGCAACGGTGTCTTTTTCGCAGTAATCTACTATTCTTTGTAGGTTTTTTTCTTCATAATAAACTCTTGCAACTTCACTGCCATCAATATCATCTTTAGGAGAAGGAATGCCTAAAATAGAGGTTAGCAGTTTTAAGGAAGTATAATGCTTATAGTCTCCGAACTTCCACAACTCTAAAGTATCTAAATGTGGGACTTCCCATGGTTTTTTGCCAAATAAATTCAGTTTATTAGGCAAGGCTATTTGATGCACAATCATTCTTCTAGCGATAAAAGGAAAATCGAATTCCTTTCCATTATGTGCACATAAAACATTACTTTTCTTAACAAAATGTTTATCTAATAGCGCTTTAAAATCAGTTAATAGTATATGCTCATCGTCACCAAAAAAAGAAGTTAAGCGCAACTGCTTTTTCTTTTCTACCTCCACAAAATATCCCACAGAAATGCATATTATTTTTCCAAATTCTGCCCAAATACCGGCGCGATCGTAAAATGCTTCCGCTGTAAATTCTTCTTTACGCTGGTATTGTGTTTTCTTTTCAAAGAGAGCTTGTGTTTCTTTTGAGAGTTCTTTCCAATTCTCTTTTTGCGGAACTGTTTCAATATCTAAAAACAAGATATCCTGTAATTTAATAGATAAATTCATAGCAATGGGTTTTTCTTTTTCAAAAATAAAGATAGTAAAAATAAAAAAGCTCCAAAATAAATTCGGAGTTTTTAAGTTTTCTAAATAATTAGAACCGTATTACAACAATCCATATTATATCGAATTAATTTACTGTTAACATCTAATTATTAGATAAATACTAAAATATAGTTGTTTTAAACGCGCTATTATATGTATATGTTAATTTAGCATTAAACAATTGTAAACTAAATAAATCTAGTAGTAATTAAATTATATCTTACAGATTAAATTGCTATTTTTGATACTTATCTTTTAAAGAAATCATGAATAAAAACGATATTAAAATCTTGTTGGTTGATGATGAACCAGATATTATAGAAATTGTTAGTTACAATCTTAAAAGTGAGGGCTATCAAATTTTTACTGCTACAAATGGTTTAGAAGCTGTAACATCTGCTAAAAAAAATAGTCCGCATTTAATTTTGTTAGATATTATGATGCCAAAAATGGATGGTATTGAAGCTTGTGAAAAAATTAGAAAAATAAGTTCTTTAGAAAATGTAATTATTTCTTTTTTAACCGCAAGAGGAGAAGATTATTCTCAGGTTGCCGGTTTCGAAGCCGGTGCAGATGATTATATTACAAAACCTATTAAACCAAAAGTTTTAGTTAGTAAAGTAAAGTCGCTATTAAGAAGATTAAAATCTGAAAAAGAAAGTGAAGAAACATATACTGTTGGAGATATTATTATTGACAGAGAAGAATATGTTGTTTATAAAGCGGGTGTTAAAATATCTTTACCAAGAAAAGAGTTTGAACTGTTTTCTTTATTAACTTCTAAACCAGGAAAAGTATTTAAAAGAGAGGTTATTTTAGATACCGTTTGGGGAAATGAAGTTGTTGTAGGGGGAAGAACAATAGATGTTCATATTAGAAAATTAAGAGAAAAAATTGGTGACGACCATTTTAAAACTGTAAAAGGTGTTGGCTATAAGTTTGTGCTATTAGACGCAGATAAATAAATTTACTTTTATGAAAATTAAAAAAACGTATTCTTATGCGCTTTGGTCGGCAATTTACATCACTTTAATAGCTGGAGTATTTGCCGCAATTTGGTACTTTTTTATTTTAAAAAAAATAAGTTTTAGTGCCATTCTAATTTCTATTGTAGTACTTTTTATTATTTCATTCTTTATTATACAATATAGAGCAGAACACTTTATTTATAGAAGGTTGAAAAAGATTTATGAAGATGTTTCTATTCTAGATGTAAACGATTTAAAGAAGGACTCTGTTACAACAGATATAGAACAGCTTTCTAATAAGATGCAAACCTACGCAGAAGGAAAAGAACTAGAAATAAAGAGTTTAACTGAGCGGGATTCTTTTAGAAGAGATTTTTTAGGAAATGTTGCACATGAATTAAAAACGCCTCTTTTTACGGTTCAAGGGTACATACTTACACTTCTTGAGGGCGGAATGGATGATAAGAACATTCGTTTAAAATATTTAGAACGCGCAAATAAAGGTGTCGAAAGATTGGTTGCAGTAACCAAAGATCTAGATATGATTGCCAAATTAGAAACCGACGGTTTAAAAATAGATAAAGAGGTTTTTAACATTCTAGAAATCATTCAAAATGTTTTTGATTTGGTTGAAATGAAAGCAAAAAAGAGGAATATTATTCTAAAATTTGATCGTATTTATGAATTTCCTGTTTTCGTAATTGGAGATATTGAAAAGACAGAGCAAGTGCTAATTAACCTGGTTGTAAACTCTATTAAATACGGTAAACCCGGTGGTACAACTATTGTTACTGCAGATGATTATGATCATAATAAGTTTGTAATTCGAGTTATAGATAATGGTGAAGGAATTAAACAACAGCATTTCCCTCGTTTATTCGAACGCTTTTATAGAGTAGATCAAAGCAGATCTAGAGAACAAGGTGGTTCTGGTTTAGGCTTGTCTATTGTAAAGCATATTGTTGAAGCCCACCAACAAAGCGTTTTACTAAAAAGTACTTTTGGTAAAGGATCTGAATTTTCATTTACCATGGAAAAAGCAAAATAGAATATTTCTTATACTAAATCAAAACCAATGTCTTTTCTGTAATTCATTTGATCGAAATGAATTTTATCAATACTTCTGTACGTTTTTTCCAAAGCCTCTTCAATTGTATCTCCAAAAGAAGTTACTGCCATAACTCTACCGCCATTTGTAACTACTTTATCATCTAAAGTAGCAGTTCCAGCATGAAAAATAATAGATTCCTTTATGTTCTCAAAACCTTTAATTTCTTTATTTTTTTCATATGCTTCTGGATAACCACCAGAAACTAACATAATTGTAGTTGCAGTCTTATCTGTTACCGAAAAAGACTTTTCATGCAAGTTTTGATGTGCAACACCTTCGAATAAATCAAATAAATCTGAGGTTATTCTTGGCAATACAGCTTCCGTTTCAGGATCTCCCATTCTAACATTGTATTCTACTACAGACGGATTTCCATGGTTATTCATTAATCCAATAAAAATAAAACCTCTGTAATCAATTCCATCTTTTTGTAAGCCTGCAATTGTTGGTTTTACCACCAATTCTTCCACTTTATTTAAAAAAGCTTGCATCCGCAAACGGTACAGGAGAAATAGCTCCCATTCCACCAGTATTTAAACCTACATCTCCTTCTCCAATTCTTTTATAATCCTTTGCTGAAGGTAATATTTTATAGCTTTTACCGTCTGTTAAAACAAAAACAGACAATTCTATTCCTTTTAAAAATTCTTCGATTACAACCGTTGTAGAAGCTTTACCAAACTTCTCATTAGAAACCATATCTTGTAGTTCTATTTTTGCTTCTTCTAAAGAATTTAAAATTAGTACTCCTTTTCCGGCAGCCAAACCGTCTGCCTTTAAAACATAAGGTGGTTCTAGAGTCTCTAAGAACGTAAAACCAGCTTCTAAATTTTCCTTTGTAAATGATTGATAGCGTGCGGTAGGAACACCGTGTTTTTGCATAAACTGTTTAGAAAAGTCTTTACTTCCTTCTAGTAATGCACCATCTTTTTTAGGACCAATTACAGGAATGTTTTTCAAATCTATATCTGCTAAAAAGAAATCATGAACACCTTCTACTAAAGGAACTTCTGGCCCTACAACAACCATTTTAATATTATTCTCTAAAACAATTTTCTTTACTGCTTCAAAATCTGAAAGATCTACATTAATATTTTCGGCTATCTTGTTAGTTCCTGCATTTCCTGGCGCTACAAATAGTTGCTTAACTTTACTACTTTCACTCAATTTTAATGCAAAAGCATGCTCTCTACCTCCAGAACCTAAAATAAGAATATTCATTATGTTGTTGTTGTGTTTTTGTTGATATGTTGTTGTTGCAAATATATTTTAAATTCCTTGGATTCCGGCTTTAGAATAAGATACATTTAAAAGAAACTCCTAATCAAGTGAAGTCTACTTTTTTTTTAATTAAAACCCCACTTTAAAAAGTACTTTATTGCAGATGAAGTATGCATAATAAATAATTTTAAGCTTTTTGAAGAACCTTGTTGATGGTGATGTATAATTTCTACTTTAGGGTAATACAGTTTCTTTTTTCCAATTTCATCAATTCTTCTGCAAATATCTGCGTCTTCCATATATAAGAAGAAACGCTCATCAAAACCTTTTAAGTTTTTTAAATCATGTAGTTTTAAAAAGCATAAAACAACCATGAATAAAATCGGGATAAAATGGTTTTTGTAAATCTCTTATCTCTATACTCTCTATTAAGAAATTGCTTTTTTGAAATTTTTAATTTTCTATTTAGTAAATCAAATAAAGTTGGGTGTTTTCTACAAATATATTGAGGTTTTATACTCGGGTATAGCACTTTTGGCGTCACAAAAGCAACATTAGGGTTTTCATGTAACACTTTAATTAAAGAAGAGAATTACTTCCGGAGAAAAGACAACATCTGGATTTAAAATTAAATGAAAATTAGAACTTATTTTATTTAGAATAAGGTTATGAGCTGCTCCAAAGCCAATGTTTTTTCCTACAAATAGATATTCTATTTCTGGAGATTTAAAGAACACCTCTAATTTATTAGTATTAGAATTATCAATGAGATAAAGTTTCTTTTTTATAGAGGTATTTAAAAATGAATTAACTGTTTTTTTCAGTATCTCGAAGTCATTATTATATAAAACAATTGAAGCCGTTATCATTATTAATATGCTTTTTCTTCTCCTTTAAATACATTTAATACAGTCTGTATAATAATTTTAATATCTAAGAAAAAAGACCAGTTTTCAATGTAGAAGATATCTAAACGGACTCTGTTCTTAATATCTGATTTCTTTTTTATTTCTCCTCGATACCCACCTACTTGTGCTAAGCCAGTAATACCTGGCTTTACAATGTGTCTTTTTAAATAATCATCTACATCCTTTTGATATTCTAAAGATAAAGTTTCTAAATGCGGTCTAGGGCCAACCACACTCATATCTCCCAATAAAACATTTAAAAACTGAGGTAACTCATCCATACTTGTTTTTCTCAAAAAAGCGCCTAACTTTTGTTACTCTTACTATCATTTTTTGTTGCATGAATTTTATTTGATTCTTTATTTATTCTCATAGATCTAAACTTATAACAAATAAACTCTTTGCCATTAAGACCCTCTCTTCCTTGTTTAAAAACTAAAGGCCCTTTAGACTCGAGCTTTACTAATACCCAAAGAATTGGTATTAGCCAAGAAAGAATAAAAAGGCAAACAAAAACCGAAAATAATATATCAAAAATTCTTTTTAAATAAAAATTTTCTGTAAAATCAAACGGTAATTTATTTACGTTTAAAACCATTAAAGAATCGCCATAATATTCTATACTTCGGTTTTTACTGTACAACTCGTTCACATCAGGAATTAATTTTAAAATAATCTGCTTATCAAGTGCAAACTTATTTATTTTTTTTATTTGCTCATTTGATAATGCAGTTAGTGAACAATAAATTTCATCAACTGTGTTTTGTATTGCATATTCAAAAACAGCATCTAGATTCCCTAAATACTCCTTTTTTTTGTATAACTTATTAGAAAAAAAACCTAAGTATTTATAACCTAAATTAGATTTACTTTTAAAAATTTTAATAATGTTTTTTGTAGAATCATCAAAACCAATTACAATTGTTGTTCTAAAATTATTACCAAAAGATCTATACTTTTTTAAAAGAAATAACCAAGAAAGTTTAACAAAGGAAATGGAAATAATTGTAAGCATTAAAATTAAAAACTGATTATTAACAATATCACCCTCTTTAAAAATGCCAAAATATGCGAAATATCCAAGAATAAAAAATAGAAATTGTTTTACTAAAAGCCTCAGAAGGCTCAGAACTGCAGTATGCCTGTGTACTTCATAAAAAGCAAAAAAATAAGATGTAACCAACCAAAAAAACGAAATGTATGATAAAAAGAAAATATTTAAATATTCTTTATCGTACACAAAGTAGGTTATAATATTTAATATAATAAATCTATTACTATTTGTAAAGGTTTAATGAAATGGGAATATCTTTTTTTCAAGTTTTAATTTATTGTTTATTGATATGTTTATTAACGTAGAACTTTCAGAATCATTTCATCCAATGTAAATATTTTTTTTGCAATTGCTTTTTGGTGCTGTTAGATCGATTTGCTTGTTTATTAAAAAAACTAATTTTTCAACTAAAATATCGGTATCCCAATTCGTAACAACTAAAGTTAAATTATGTTTAATGAATAAATTTTCTATTTCACTGTTGGCATCTGTGATCACAAAAACCTTGCATCCTGACGCTAATAAATTTGGCATTTTAGAAGGTAAGGAACCTTTAGATGTGTTTTCTTTTTGAGGTATAATTTGTATTGTACTTTTATTATACAACTCTTCTAAATTTTCTTTATTTACGAGGTTATGAAAAAAGATTTTTTTACTTTTATTTAGCCTTTTGAGCTCTTTAATTGCTTCCCCTTCAGAAAAAAAATGAAACATCGTATTATCTAATTTTTTTGATGCTTCAGAAAAAAAATTTAATAGTTGAATTGGATTTTGTTTTTCACCTAAAGCACCGGAGTATACCACATGTTTCTTGTCTTTATCGAAAAGATGTTCTAAATCATTTGTGCACTTATCTTTTATGGTGATAAACGGATATTGAACCTCTAGTTTAATTTCTTGTAAAGCATATAACTCTTTTGCTTTCTCCTTCATTTCCTTAGATAGGAAAACTAATTTGGTACAACTTTGATAACATTTTCTTTCTATTTTATGTATAAAAAAATGAACAATTTTATTTATCAACCCTCTTTTATCAATGGAATAAATCTCCTGTAAATCATGAACCATTCCAACCTTTTTAATTTTTTTATTCAAGAATGGTAAAATGGAATAAAAAGCAAAACTTGGTGGAAAAACAGGGATTATAATATCTGTATTTTTTTGATGCTCTCTTATTTTTCTCAAAATAAAGAATGCGAAGCTAAGCTCTAAAATAATTCTTCTTACAATCGTTTTTTTTGAAAAAGCTAAATACTTTCCTCCTCGAATTATTTTAATACCGTTTAATTCTTCTTGGCTTTCTTTTATTTTCCAATTTGGATAAAAGGGATGATAACATAACACCGTAACATTATGACCATCATCTTTTAAAGCAATGGCAAAATCTGTGTTAAATTTCCCTGTAGAAATTGGTTCAGGGTAAAAAAAAGGAGATATTATTAATATATTTTTATTGTTTTTCACTTAATCGTTCTCTTATAATTTTAGCGGGGTTCCCGATGCAAACTTTGTTTGCAGGCAAATTTTTATAGACACTACTTCTAGCCCCAACAACAGTTCCTTTTCCAATGGTAATTCCTGGCGCAACAAAAACATCATGTCGCCAACCAACATTCATCTTCAATTGTAATCTTTTTTGCAAAAATAGGAAAATCTGATTGTAAATAATCATGCGAACCCGTGCATAAATAAGATTTTTGTGAAATAACTACATGTTTACCTATTTCAATCTCCCCTAAAGAATATAAAACCACATCATCTCCAACCATAGAATAGTCTCCAATAGATACTTTCCATGGATACGTTGTCCGCACTGTTGGTCTTATGATTAGCTGTTTGCAGATTTTCGTCCAAGTATCAATTTAGTAACCGGCTGATTGTAGAAAAATGAATGTCCTAGATCAAATTGTACTACTTTAGATACATAGCGCCAAAGCTGAACGACAAAAGCATTTCTACCTCTAAAATTTTTTGGTAATTTAAATGTGTTAAGTTGCTGCATCATCTTTAATTATTTTTATAAATTCTCTGCTAAAAATATCTATTGTAAAGTTTTCCATAAAATACATTTTATTATAATTACATATTTCTAAAATTTTAGATTTATTTTCATTCAAGAAAATTAACTTATTTGTTACACTTTTAGAATTTTTTTTCTCAACTAAAAATCCGTTTTTATTATCTTCAATAACATCTACTATCCCTGCATGATTGGTTGAAATAATAACGTTTTTTGTTGCTAAAGCTTCTAAAATAGATATTGGCTGACCCTCCATTTTGTAATAGGTTGGTAGCACAAAAATATTACTCCAGTTTAACAACTCTTTCTTTTCCTCATTATACACGACACCAACATAACTGGTATTCTTTAACTTTAAAATTTTACTTAAAATAACATTTTTTAAAGAAGAATCGATATTACCTGCTATTTTTGCTTCATATTTAATTTTTTTTCTTTCTAACTCATGTAAAGAATCTAGTAGCAAAAAAATTCCTTTTTCTTCCATAAGGTTACTTAAATAAGAAATTTTTAAAATACTAGTATCAACCTTTAGATTCTTATCAATCAAATAATTTTGAGCAAAGTTGTTTAGAATATGTATATTCTCTTCTTTTAAAAATGGAGTTAAATTTTGTTTTAAAGAAATAGACAAAACAATTCCTTTAGTAAACTTTGATACTAGAAAATGAAAAAACTTCTTTTTTATTCCTAATAACTGTTGATACTGAGTTCCTAAAAAATTACCATGAACATGTATAATTAATTTTTTATTTAAAATTGAAGAAAATAAAATAAACAATGTATACTTTGTGATCCCAAAAAAAGCTTTTGAGATTATTTTTCATTTAACATCATTTTTAAAAACTTTAAAAATATTAATTATAATTTTCAAAAAATAAATAAATTTTTTAAAAGAAAAGCTTCCAATTGCATCTTCAAAAACATTGTAGGAAGTATTTATAGTATCTACTATAAAATCATTAGAATTTCCTATGATCTCTTTTACAACCTGATTTGATATAGAAACCCCTGAAATTGGTTTTGGAAAAGGGCCTATTAGTAGTATTCTTTTCATTAATTTTTGAGGATTAGATTCCTATAAATAAAATAATTTATCAATAGAGAGAATAAAATTACTCCATTTTTTTTAAGTTCTTACTAATTAACGACAATTCCTCTTTAAAATTGCTTCTAAATATATAGAATACATTTTCTGTTATATAAAAAAATTAAATTTAGTATTATGGACATAATAAACAAAAGTAGTCCAAAAACACCAACTCTTAAAATAATTCCAAGATATTGATTATGTGAGTTAAAGTTTCCAATATAAAGCACTTCAGACTTATCCTTATAACACTCTCTTAGCTCCTCTCCTACACCCCCTATTCCGTAGCCAAAAAGCCAAGATTCTTTTATTTTTTCAAAGGAACATTTATATATTCCGTGTCTTATGCTAGTTGAAGAGTAACTTACAACTTCATCGTAGCTTTTTGTATCAAGAACTTCCCTAAATCTTTTTGCTGTATCTGGAAAATAATTTTGACCTAAAAATAAAATTTTCATTAAAAATGAAAAAGTAAAGTAAGACTTTCTTTTTATTTTTGATTTTCATTAAACTAAAAATCAAAAATGAGAGCAGTAAAGAAATTATAACTCCTTTTCTAGATAAAATAAAAACAACTATTACCTCAAATATACCAACTAATAAAAGCATAATTTGATATTTCCTTTTTGCTTGATTAAAGAGCTCAGCAATTAAGAAAAGTGAAATTGATAAGTAAATGGATAAATATATAGGATGATCTTTCATCCATAAAAACCCTTCACTTAAATCATATACAAATCGATTTATATTTACTTTTTGAGTAATGTAATCTCCATAGTTAAATGAGAGCATAAATATAAGTATCGATAACAAAAAGGAGGATGCTATAAATGTATATTTGAAAATATTTCCATATTCTACGATATTGTTTATTGCCTTTTTATTTGCAATTAATAATAAAAAACCTATTGGAAAAATAAATAAAGAAAGTGTTGTCTCTAATTTTGAGATTCCTTCTTTAAAGTTGTCTGAATAGGTTAAACTGATAAAATAAAGAACAAATAAAGAAGCATTCAATAAGAAAAGGTAATTGATCTCAGGCTTTCTTTTTTTTAAAGAAAACATTAAATTACAATGAAAAAAAGGCCCACTATTCCTTTTATCTTAAATGGCAAAATAGGAAATAAACCTGTTATAATTAAAAACAGTCTTGGTAATATTTTATTTAACTGCACTGAGTAATTCAATTGTGATTTTTTTTAGTTTATTTCTTCTTGAAAAAAATTTTTATCTAGAAGCTCATTAATTATAATAGTAGAATATATAAAATGTCCCATATCATTTGGATGAACACCATCTGGTATTATTGCATTGAACAGCTCTTTATCTTTTGATAATTTAAGATATAGATTCCCCACATCAATTAATTGAATATTCAGTTCTTTCCCAGCCTTTATCCAAGATTCCGATGTAGAATCAATCTTATTATTTTTCCTTTTTTGTAATCCTGCCACTTTATTTAATAGAATTAAGCAAATCTTAACATCTTTATTTTTATTTTTTATTTGCTTTAGTTTTTAAATATCCATCAATATTTGTGTCATTTAAAGCAAACTCTAAGAACACATAATCTAATTTTTCTTTTAAAAGAACTTCTATATTAATCAAAGCTTTTTTTGTAGACCATCCTGGAAAACCTAAATTTTGAATTATTGTCTTTACTTTTAATTTTTTTTTAAAGAAATCTAAATCACTATTAAAAGAGTTCCATGGCTTATCTTTACTCACATGCGCCCCTTGGGTTGTTGACTCGCCATACCAAACTATTGAAATTTCACTTTTAGGAATTTCTTGAAAAGAAGAAAAGATTATAAATAAATAAAACAATAAGTGTGTGTTTTTAAAAAAAATCATGGTTAGGTTTTATTAATAAATGTTAAACTTATCCAAAAAACTGGCATACTCCAAAGAAAAGATGCTGCGGGTATAGAAAAAAAGAACCAAAAAATTAAGAGTAAACTCCAAAAGATTTCTTGTTCACTTTTGCTTTCATTAAGTATTCCTAATAATGTCTTATACACGATTTTTAATAACACTAAGAATAGAATTAGTCCTACTAATCCATATCTAAAAATCATAGAAAACGGAAGTATATGTATGTTGTGAACTTTACTTTTTCCTAAAAGAGAAGATCCAAGAACAGAATTATCTAGAAATAATTTACCACCATCAATCACACCTCCAGAACCAGTTCCAAAAATAAAAGAAGTAATACTCGAGGTCCACATTTCAAAAACTACCTGCGCTTCAATCATTCTTTGAGAAATTGAAGTGAAAAAAGGATCAGAGTAATCTATTCCTTCTTCTAATATTATTGCAATTTGATTTATTCTATACCCAATATTGCTTTTAGGGTTGATGAAGTTTAACATTCCTAAGATTATTTCTTGCCTAAATAAGTAAGTGAATAAAATAATGGATAGCCCAAAAAATATAACTGATTTTTTACTAAAAAAATATACTAAATATTTTCAATAAAAGTAAGAATCCCATCAAAAAGAAAACAACCAACTGAGTACGATTGGAAGAAAAGACTAAAATTGAATAAGGTATAAAAAACAAAAAAAAGAGTACATATCTTTTATTTAAGATATTTAAAAACATTAAAGCGGCCATTATAACTAATAATATTGCTGGAGCTTTCAGATTAAAAATAACACAAGCTAAGCCTATTATAAAAATTGTTTTAGATAAGTTTACAAAGTCAAGTTCATCATTATGCTTATTTCTAAAAATATAAAATAATAATGCACCTAAAAAAATATATATAAAATCTGTAAATATATATACAATAGGGTTTTTATATAAAACCCCAATTAAAATTGAAATTAGAGCGAAAAAAAACCATCCATACACAAACAACTCTCTCCAAGAACATATCTTTTTAAATTTTAGCTTAAACTTTAGTTTTAAAATATCTAGACTAAAAAAAGCAACCGTAAATAAAATTAGTATAATTCTAAAATACGGCGTTAGTGCAAAACCTTTTGCATCTATATACTTAGCAATTATGTTTAACAGAATCTCTAGTATTATAAATGCGACGATAAACCTATATTCTTTATATTGTTTTTTAAATATTGAACTCAAAGGCTCTAATACGGCATTTTTTTTTTTTGTTTTTGATAATTTTTTGTCTAATTCTTTTTTAAATTTTATTAACTTAAGTCAATTTTACTTTTTGATTTTATTAATTCAATGATTTTGTTTTGCAAATCTTTCTTTTGAAAAGTTCGAATATCTAAAACGAACTCTTCTAGGCCGACTAAATTAAAAGTACCTAAAGTTTTTGGTTGGTAAGCTAACGCTATTGTTGGAACATTACCTACTAAAGAAAAGATAGCTGAATGCATTCTGCTACCAATAAATATATCCATTTTAGAATACAAATAAATTAACTCTTTCGGGTTCTGAATTTTATCCAGATTAACAATTTCTGACTCTTCATTTATTTTTTTCTGTAATTCTAGTGAGACTGCAAAATCTCCATCTAAATCACTTACAGTTACTTGTGGAAATATATAAACTTTGATCTTTTGTTCGGTAATATGTTTTAAATCGTTAATTGTATTTGAAATTTTTGAAAGATAATGTTCGATGTCGCGTGAGTTACTTCCTTTTATTGCAAATCTCCAATCTAAAACCGTTATTCCTATTTTTAAATAGTTTTTCCCCTCTTTAAGATTACCATCTAATAAAGTGTGCTTTTTTGAATCTAAAATAAATGCAATATCAGGTAATTGCTCAAGCTTAATTTTTACTTTATTTTCTCTCATAAGGTTTGATGTGATTTCTTCTCTGCTAATGCAGGAATTCAATTGAATGAAACCTTTTTTAAAATAATTTTATCTAAAGAAAAATTTTAAATTAGGTTTCATTTGAGGAAATAAAACAACCTTCTTTTTATATTTTTTAGAGATCCATAAATGATACAATACATTAACAAAGCCAATTCCTAATGGGCCTATTTTTGATGAATATAAATACCCCCCTCCTGCAGACAATATTAAGTCTGAATTTACAATTTCATTGGTTTGTTGCTTCTTATAGAAAAGTACTTTTTTTAAACCTGTAAAATACTTTTTTATGAATCCTTTTGGATTTAATATGTCCCAAACTGGTGGTACAGACCTAACATTCATTTTTTCATAAAAGAGAACATTCTCGTTGTGAAATTGAGACATCACTGAAATATCAACGTTATTTTTAAATGTTAATTTAATTAAATCAATCATAGCAACAACAATTCCTGCATCTCCTCTGTTATTATAAGAGTATGCATTAATTATTAAAACTTTTTCCTTTTCTTCAAATCATTTTATATTTTTTAAAAAAAATAAATTAAATAACTCATTTTTAATTTATAATTTTTTTAAATTATTTTTTAATTATTTTTCTATAAAAATAAAAAATTCCAGCTGAAAATACTAGCATGGAACTAATCATTATAAAAATTAATACTAAACCATTATTAAATTTTAAAATTGGATTTTTTACTATCATCTAAAAAAGCTTTAACAGTTTCTACTGTTAATTATACTTAGTAGCATTAATTGCCTTTAATGCTACAACAAATGTTCTTGAAACCCCAAATAAAAACTGATATAAAAAAAAATATAATATGTACATAACTTTTTCAGAGTAAAAAGAATTATCTTGATAGTATATTTTATATAATTGAGTCATTACTAAAGAAGAAACAACTAATATAACGATGAATGGTATCATTAACTTTTTTAGTAATTTTTTTACAAATTCGTTAATACCAGCTAGTTTCTTTTGTTTGATAATCCAAAAGATAATATTAATTATATTTTCAAAAGTAACAAAAAAAAAAGCCTCTTTAAGAGACTTTTTAAATTCGTTAAAGAATGAATTAATATTCATCTTCATTCCATAGATAGTCCTCTTCGGTGGGAAAATCTGGCCAAATCTCTTCGATTGATTCATAAACATCCTCTTCATCCTCAATAGATTGAAGATTCTCAACTACCTCTAGAGGAGCTCCTGTTCGAATGCAAAAATCAATTAATTCATCTTTTGAAGCGGGCCACGGGGCATCACTAAGGTATGAAGCAAGTTCCAAAGTCCAATACATAGTTCTCTTTTTTTGCAAAAATAGATTTTTATAAAAACTATACAAGTAAATTAAGAATTTAGTTTCCATTTAATTTCCTCTACGTCTAATTCAAGAGCAAAGGTTCTTGAAAGCGTAAAAAAATAATCTGAAAGACGATTCATATAGGCTATAATTGTAGATGAAATTGAAATTTCTTTATCAAGCTCTGTAACATATCTTTCAGCTCTTCTACAGACACATCGTGCAAGGTGAGCATAAGAAATTAAAACATGGCCTCCTGGAATTACAAAATTTTTTAAAGGAGGTAATCTAGCAGTTAGAATATCAATTTTAGTTTCAATATGCTTCACAGCAATAGGTTGAATTGGAATTAAATTTTTAGGTAAATCTTTTTTAGATTCAATCGATAATTCAGTCGCTATAGTCATTATTGCTTTTGAATTTCCAAAAGAGTAGTTTTTGTATCTGT
>CAJIYW010000008.1 GCA_905181765.1 Flavobacteriales bacterium UBA6772
GTTGAGAATACAGGTAATACTACCCTAGCAGCATTAGGTCTTGTAGATACTTTATCAGATATTTCTGGGAATAGTTTAACCCTTACTACAGGTCCAATATTTTCAGGATCAAATCAGGGATCTACAGACGGTACAATGGCAGTAGGTGAAACAGCAACCTATGTAGCGACCTATGTTATAGATGCGCAAGCTCTAGAAGCAGGTGGTGTTTCAAATACAGTTACTGCTGCAGCAAGTAGCCCAACCGGAACCCAGGTTAGTGATGTGAGTGATGATGGAGATGATACTGATGGGAATACTTCTAATGATCCAACCATTACAGAGTTATATCAAGTACCTGTGGATGCAAATTTTGAAATATTCAATGGGATCACCCCTAATAATGATGGTAATAATGATTATTTTAAAATAACAGGTATAGAATATTACCCTAATAATAATGTTAAGATTTTTAACCGTTGGGGAGTATTAGTATATGAAACTGAAAATTATGGAATTCTTGGAGGAGCCAACAATTTATTTGTTGGAATATCAGAAGGTAGAATCACTTATAAACAAAGCCAAGAGTTGCCTACAGGAACTTATTTCTATATCATCTCTTTTCAAGATAGTAATCCAGGACAAAGTAGTTATACAGGTTATATATATATAAATAGAGACTAAAAATAAATAATAGGATAATTAAAAATCAATTAGCTAAACCATTTAAAATGAATATAAATAAATATTATACACTATCAATCGGTCTAATACTATTAGTCTTTAGCGATATATATGCGCAGCAAGACCCACAGTATACGCAGTATATGTATAATACTCAGGTAATTAATCCTGCGTACACATCTGCAAATGATGGATTAAGTTTTGGTTTACTAACTAGAACCCAATGGGTTGGTTTTGACGGTGCACCAAAAACATCAACATTTACAGTTAGTAATCCATTTTGGATAAAAGAAAAAATGGGAATAGGATTATCTATTGTGCATGATAAAATTGGACCAGCTATACAGGGTAATTATACTATTGATTATGCCTATACTTTTTACAACGATTACAAATCTAAAATAACCCTTGGTTTAAAAGCTGGAATTAATAGTTTGAGTGTGGATTTTTCCAGATTAAATATTTATGATCTAGGAGATGTTCAATTTGAAAACAATATCAAAAATCGAATTTCACCTCAAATAGGAGCGGGCGTATATTATAATACGGACCGTTTTTATGCAGGACTTTCTATTCCTAATTTTTTAAGTACTAGGCATTATGACACTAATAATGGCATAGGTGCTGCCTCTGTGGCTCGCAATAGAATGCATTATTATTTAATTACAGGTTATGTATGGGATATTAACCCAGCTTTAAAATTTAAACCAGCAGCAATGGTTAAAATAGTAAGAGGCTCACCAATGCAACTTGATTTATCTGCTAACTTTTTGATTAATGAAGCTTTAACACTAGGTGCTGCTTATAGGCTTAGTGCTGCTTTAAGTGGGTTAGTAGGGTTTCAAGTTTCAGACAGTGTATTTTTAGGATTTGCATATGATTATCAGACAACAGCTCTTCAAGAGTATAGTTCTGGATCCTATGAGCTAATTTTACGCTTAGATATTTTAAATAAAGTAAAAAGAGTATTAACCCCTAGATTCTTCTAATAGATATAATTATGAACGTAATAAAATTAATTAGTAATTCAAGAAAACTTAAAATTACTTTGTCAGTTTGTTTCTTTCTTTTTTCAATAGGGTCAAATGGACAAGGCTCTGTAGATAAACCTGATGAAATCAAGAAGTCAGATGAACTAGTAATTATTGAAATCGGTAAAACGGAGTTAGATTCGTCAATTGAAAATGATTCTATTTCATCTAGTTTTCTATTTAAACTCAATAAGTTTTTTAATAGTGGAAAAAAAAGGCTACAGCAAGTTTTTAAATCAAAAAAACCGAAATTTAAAGAGGTTCCATTAAATATATACTCAGCTGCAAAATATTTTGAAAAATATAATTATGTGAATGCTCAAAAGTCATATGTTAAATTTGCGGAATCTGGAGATGAATCTATTGATGTTTTAAAGTCACTTGCAGATACTTATTATTTTAATAGTCAGTATGACAAGGCAGCCGTATGGTATAATAAATTATTAACAAATTATCCAGATCAAATTTCAGCAGAATATTATTTTAAAGCATCACTTAGTTTGAAAAGTCTAGGTGATTATAAAGGAGCTGATTACATCATGGGTGAATACATAAAAAGAACTGATAAAATTATTATTAGAAATGAATTTAATAGTAATCAGCAGTACTTAGATACTATTGAAAAAAATTCAAATATATATAGTATTTCAAGAACATCCATTAATTCTTCTAAATCTGACTTCGGACCTTCGTATTATGGATCTTCTCAAGTAGTTTTTGCTTCCGCGAATAAAGGAAGTGGTTCAGAAGATTATACTTGGACTGGAGAGCCATTTTTAGATTTGCATATTGCAGATATAGATGTAAATGGAGATTTGGTAAATAACACTCCTTTTAAAGGAGATATTAATACTAAATTTCACGAGTCGTCAACTACCTTTACTAAGGACTTAAAAACCATGTATTTTACAAGAAATAATTACTTCAAAGGAGAAGAAAATTGGGATGATGAAAATACTGTTAAATTAAAACTCTATAGAGCTTCTATGCAAGAAGATAATACATGGGGTAATGTGAAGGAATTACCTTTTAATAGTGATCAATATTCAGTGGCGCACCCTAGTTTAAGTTTAGATGAAAAACGTATTTATTTTTCTTCAGATATGCCAGGAACTTTTGGTAAATCTGATATTTGGTATGTTGATATTATTGATAAAGAAAACTATGGCCGTCCTGTAAATTTAGGTCCAACTATTAATACTGAAGAAAGAGAATCCTTTCCATATATTAGTTCGGAAAATGTATTGTATTTTTCTAGTAATGGGTTAATTGGGCTGGGAGGTTTGGATGTTTTTATGACAGTATTGAATAGCAAAGGGTTCCCAACTGCTACTGCTAATTTAGGAGAACCTGTAAATAGCAGATATGATGATTTTGGATTAATAATTAACCCTGAAATTAATAGAGGATACCTTTCTTCAAATCGAGATGGCTTTGATGGAAGTTCATCAGATGAAATATATACATTTTTTGAAGATATTTGTTTGGTTAGTCTTTCTGGAGTAGTAACAGATATTAGAACAGGGGTTCTGATTCCTGGGTCAAAAGTTCAATTAATTGGGGAAGATTTAGAAGTAATAGCAGAACAAATTGTGGGAGCAGATGCGCGGTATAATTTTAAAAAAGATATAATCGATTGCTCTATACAATATAAAATAACTGGTGGAAATGGAAAAGCGTATAAACCTGCCTCCAAAGATTTAACTACTCCGTCAATATCACAAGACATAATAGTTGACTTAGCGCTAGATTGGGCAACAGAATGTGCGCCAAATGATTTAGGCTGTATATTAAAGCTTAAGCCTTTGTATTTTGATTTTGATAAATCCTTTATTCGTAGAGATGCAGCAGTAGAATTACAAAAAGTTTTAGAAGCAATGATTGAATACCCAGAAATGATAATAAGTTTTGAATCCCACACTGATTCAAGAGGGAATGATATATATAATAAAAATCTGTCAGAGCGCAGAGCTAAATCAACCCGAGGATGGTTACTAGATAGAGGGATCTCCCCTGAGCGCCTTACAGCAAGTGGTTTTGGAGAGTCTCAGCTATTAAATCAATGCGCTAATGGCGTGCGATGTTCTGAGGAAGAGCACCAACAAAATAGAAGATCATTTTTTAGAATTATTTACAGGAATTATAAATTCAATATTGATGCTTCAGGGACTGGTTCAACTTTGAAAAAAGTTGACGATAATTAATTAGTAGTCAATTTTTAGGTAAACTGTGTTATTAGAAAATTTAATCTACTAACTTGTGGTTTAGAAATCGCTGAATTAAAGGAAGAAGATATACCTATGATTTAGTTTTTCTAATAATCCCACAACAATCATAAAACAATAATTCATTTATCATTTCAAATACGTGTTTTGTATTTCATTGTAATATGAGCCTCTTATATTTATCTAGTTCTTTTAAAGCAATTCCTGTTCCACGAACTACAGCTTTTAAAGGATCTTCTGCAACATAAACAGGTAAGTCTGTTTTTCTAGAAAGTCTTTTATCTAAACCTCTTAACATAGAACCACCTCCCGCTAAATAAATACCTGTATTGTAAATATCTGCTGCCAATTCTGGCGGAGTCTTAGATAATGTTTCCATAACCGCATCTTCTATTCTTAAAATAGACTTATCTAAGGCTTTTGCAATTTCTCTATAAGAAACTTGCACTTGCTTTGGCTTACCACTTAACAAGTCTCTACCTTGAACCAACATGTCATCTGGCGGAGTTTCTAAATCTTCTGTAGCTGCACCAATAGTAATTTTTATTTTCTCTGCAGTAGTTTCCCCAACATGCAGGTTGTGCTGTGCGCGCATATAATACATAATATCATTTGTAAATAAGTCTCCAGCTACTTTTACAGATTGATCACAAACAATACCAGCCAATGCAATAACAGCAATTTCTGTTGTACCACCACCAATATCTATAATCATATTCCCCTTTGGCTCCATAATATCTATACCAACACCAATTGCAGCTGCCATAGGCTCATAGATTAAATAGATTTCTTTAGCATTCATGTGTTTCGCAGAATCCCTTACAGCACGTTTTTCTACTTCTGTAATTCCAGACGGAATACAAATAACCATTCTTAGTGCGGGTGGAAATAACTTCTTTTTAATTGATGGAATCTGTTTTACAAATTCTTTAATCATTTCTTCTGAAGCTTGAAAATCTGCAATAACGCCATCTTTTAATGGACGGATTGTTTTGATATTTTCATGGGTTTTTCCTTGCATCAAGTTGGCTTCTTTACCAATTGCAATAATTTTACCTGTAGTTCTGTCTCTTGCTACAATTGAAGGACTATCAATAACCACTTTTCCTTTGTGAATTATTAATGTATTTGCGGTTCCTAAATCGATCGCAATATCTTCGGTCATAAAATCAAAAAAACCCATAAAATATTTTTAGTGTATCATTTTTACTCGTGTCTTACAAAGTGTGGCACCTCCTCCAATTGAAATTTCCTGATAGCTTATTAGATTTTGGTTTGGATTCACAAAATAGTCTTTGGCTATAGAATCTGTAATAAAACGAATGATTTCGTCTTTAATCCTTGAACTATTAATTTTAAAAACAAAGTTCTTTTTAAGGGTATAAATATCAGTTAATGAACATTCATTTGTGTTTGTCTTGAATCTAATTTCCTGACCAAATATGAAAGTTGGAAATAAGAATAGTATACACGTTAAATATTTTATCATAATTCTTTTATTAAATTATAATTACCGTCTAGGAATGGAGCTTTTTTAAATTCATAAATTATTCCAATCCATACTAATATGAATACTATTCCTGCTATTGTTAATACCACCACGTTTGTATGTTATGTTAAATATATTTCCATTTTATTGTTTTTTGAATGGTCTTATAAATTTAGGTGATTAATGTTAATTAAATATATATGTATACACTGCAAATACACTGCAAATAGGAGTAACTAAGATTCAAGTGCAAGATTAATTTGTAATTTATTTAGTTTTGTGATTAGTCCCTTAAACATTAAGTATCATCAATAATTATAAATTATTTTTTGTCTTATTTTTCATCTCTTTAAGCTCTTTTGCTAATAGATATTACGTAGATTCTTCTTCAGGAAGCGACTCAAATAATGGATCTATTTCTTCGCCATGGGGAACAATTGCATATGCTGTTAATCAGTTATCTGCTGGAGACATTTTATATGTTAGAGAAGGGACTTATAAAGAAACAATTACAATAGATAAGGTTGGCAGCTCTGGGAATGAAATCACAATAGAGGCGTATCAATCAGAGATTGTAACCATTGATGGAACAGTAGATGTTACAGGGACTTGGAGTACTTATGGCGCGGTATCGGGGGCCTACCAATTAGCCTACACAACTGATATCACCCAATTATTTGTGGATGATTTACAAATGGTAAATGCACGCTGGCCAAATGCGCAGTTTAATGACGATTCTATTTTTTCCCATGACAACTGGGCGCAAGGAGATGAAAATACTAATTCTAGTGGAACTCCTAATGACTTAAGCATAGCGGGCTCTTTAGTAATTGATGAAACTGTATCAAACCCTTCCCCGTTGGATTTAAATAATTCCATTGGAATATTAAATATTGGATCTTTTAAAACGGAAAGTGTTAAAATAACGAGTCATACCCAAAATGCTTCTAGTAATGATGTAATAACATATACCCATGACACGTCTAGTGCGGATGATGATGATTATCAATCGACCTACAAAGACAAGCATCACTATTATTTCTTTGAAGGAAAAGTAAACTTCTTGGATGTCAACAACGAATGGTTTAATGACACTGTTAATAATATACTTTATCTATTTCCAGATGATGGACTAGATCCATCAAGTAGATCCATCAAGGGGAAAACAACGGATCATGCAATCACTTTTTCGGGTGCCAGCTATATAAATTTTAAAAAAATTAATTTTTTTGCAACTACCTTAAAATTAGAAAATTCAGATTATATAACTATTGAGGAATGTAATTTTTATTATCCAAGTACATCGAGTAGAATGCTAGGGCTAACAAGTGGTTTAGGGATGCCTAATGTCACTTCTTTAGATAATAGTTCAGACAATAATACTATTAAAAAATGTCTTTTTGAAAACACAGAAGGTGAAGCGCTAAGGATTAAAGGAGATAACAATACAGTGGAAAATAATTATTTTCATCATATAGATTGGAGCGCTTCTAATACCGCAGGCTTAATGGTCACGATTTATACAACAGGAAACAGCAACACATTTACTAAAAATACTATTCATACCACTGGTGCCTCTGCAACGATTCTACCTGGCAGGTACTCTGAAGTTTCCTACAACAAAGTATCTAATACGGGTCTTTTACAGTCCGATGGAGCGGTCTTTCAAGGAACAAAAAATTACGTAGAAGATAGTGACGTGCATCATAATTGGATATTTGACACAACCAAGTATGCTCTTCGTTTTGATGCCCCTGGAGGGTCTGCTGGCGAGGCTGGTCACTATGGTCAAATGCACCATAATTATATATATAATGCCAAGGGAATGATGGTTAAAGGAAATCATCATTATATAAGCCATAATACCGTATTTAACACTGTTAGCGGTAATGGTATTATTATTTTAGGCGAAGACGGTTCTAATACAGGAACTGATGTTCAAAATAATCTAGTGGATAAAATGAGCGCTCACCGTTCAGGAACACTAGCGGCCTATCCTTTACCAAGTATTTTTACCGATAACTCCAATGACTCCGATGACGGATCTGCTAGTAATAATAGAAACGGATACACTTATTCTAGTGACAACATATCCTCCTTAATTAACACTGCAACAGGAATGCCTCTTTCAACATCCTCGGTTTTATTAAACATGGGTATTGCTATTGACACAGATTCGATACCTCATACTACAGTTGGGAGTGCCCCAGATATTGGAGCTTATGAATATGGTGGAACTGCATGGACTGCTGGGGTAGATTGGGCTCCAAAATTCCACACGACTATTTGGAAAAAAAGTGCAGCTTCAACAGATTGGAACACAGCTTCTAATTGGTCTACAGGAGCTGTTCCTACTATGGATGTAAATGTCATTATACCAACTGGAGCTACAAATTATCCTGTTATTTCATCATCTGGAGCTGTAGCTAGAAATATAACAGTAAATTCTTCGGCCGCGTTCACTATAAACGAAACAGGTTCAGTCACTATATCTGGGAATTTTTCCAATAGTGGAACGGTCACCTTAAACTCTGATGCAGACGAGTTTTCTTCCATTATAATTAGTGGTACTGTTTCAGGAAATATTGTTTACAATAGATTTGTTAACCAAGCTGGAAGTGGTGAATGGGACTTAATTGGGTCTCCGTTAGATGCGCAATCAATTAGTTCTTTTGCTTCTACAAATACTGCAGGAACAGCGACTCTAGCTACTAGCGGTAGCTATTATGCATTAGGAACTTATGACAGTAGTGATGATACCTGGACAAACTACACTATTTCTAGTGTTAGTAGCGCAGGAAACTTTGATATTGGGAAAGGGTACCAAGCAGGTAGCGTTAGTGGCGGTTCAGGTCTTCTTAAGTTTACGGGTACAGCCGCCGTTGCCGACCAATTACAAGCAGTTCAAAGTTATGCTGATTTTGGAGGGAAGCGTTGGAATTTAATAGCCAATCCGTATCCGTCGTATATAAATGCAAATAGCAACGCTAATTTTACTAATAATTTCTTAACGGTTAATACATTGTTAATAGGTAGTGGTATTTACCTAGCAATTTATGGATGGGAGTCTGATGTTAATGGTGATAATGTTGGGAGTTATAAAGCCATTAACCATACCACGGCTGCAACTTACATAGCCCCAGGTCAAGGGTTTTTTATAGCAGCAGCTAGCAGCAGTTCAGCCAATATAAGTTTCACTAGAGAAATGCGAACCACCACCGGAGGGGATGATTTTATTGCAAACCGTACTATGAATCCAAACAGTGTAGAGTTTTTATTAAAACTATATAAAGGGAAAACTCTTATTGATAATACCCGTTTTTACTTTGACACGAGTTTAACTCTAGGAATGGACTCAGGCTATGATGCAGGGGCCTTTGATCAAAACTCTAGTATAATGTCTCGACTTGTTGAACAAGATGAAGGAATTGGTTTAGCAATTAATGCAATGGGCTCAGAGGCTTTAAGCGGAGTTAGTATCCCATTAGAAGTAAATCAGCATATCTAACGTTCCTTTTAGAATCAGCTTAGAAGACTCAACCATAGCATCAGACGTTGAAGTACAACTTGAAGACCGTCTTTTAGAGACGCTAACGCTTTTAAATGATGAAGACTTCACCCTTACTGCTGTGGAGAATTTAAGCGGTATAGGGCGCTTTTATTTACACCTTGGAAATGTGACTCTGGGAGAAGATAGCTTTGCAAATAGCTTTGCCTCAATTTACAAAGGAATCAATGATGATTATATCACTATTGAAGGGCTTCCAAATAGCTCAAAAAACAATGTAAAAATATACAACTTGTTAGGACAGTTAGTTGCTAATAAGCTTTTAAATCCGAACCAAATAAAACAAACGGTTACTACCAAAGGATTTCCTTCAGGAGTTTATGCGGTTGAGTTACAAATAGGACATTCAATAGTAACTAAAAAAATTATAGTTAGATATTAATGAAGGAAGAATCTACAGAAAATAAAGACCTAGTTTCTAGAAAAGAAGCTTTTAAAAAAATGGGTAAATATGCTGCATTAACTGCCATAGGAACTTTCATCTTATTAAGCCCAAAGAAAGCTCAGGCTGAATCTCCTTCACACCCAGGAAGTGGTGGTGGAGTTTTCTAAAATCCTATGCGCTAAAAGCGGCAGTGAGGTTGCAAAAGTTTATTATAAAGAAAAAAACCTACAAAGAATAGTAGATTACTGCGAAAAAGACACCGTTGCTGTTGCGCAAGTGCTATTAAGGTTCAATAATCAAGCCTTATTAAAAGAGTCAGATATTGTAAGCGTTTAATCTTCTAATTTCATAGTAAGCTCTAACCAACGCTCTTCTTTCTCTTCTATACCTTCTATGGTTTCTTGTAGTTCTTTAGGTTTTTATTCTAAATTATGATGAAGGCTTTTTAAGTGAATCAATGGCTATGTATATAGCAGGTGCTTTCTTCGTGTAAATGGCTTCTTGGAACTTGTCACTTATCTTAGATAAGAGAAAACAAAAAAAACGCTAAGACTTAAGCTACATTTATTCGTTAATTGTGAAGTTTCCGTTAAATAAATTTGTTGCTTTTCTATACTTTTTTAGAATATCGAGAATCTATTATCTTCACCAATTTTAGATCGAAATTTGTTTTTATGCCCTTCATCACGCCAGTTATCTGAATAGTATCTAAATTTTATATTCCCAATAGATGTTAGTTTTCCTTTATTCCCAAAAGAGTTATAATCTCCCAGATAGCGAATGTTTATTTGCCCAATAGATTTTAGTTTTCCTCCATAGCCATTGAAAAAGTCTGTTTTACTTCCATAATAGAGGAAATTTGTATTGCCTATAGATTTTATTTTTCCAGTATAACCATTTGTTAAATAGGAACCATGGTACTCTATGTCCAAATATCCAATAGATTTTAGTTTCCTTTTAAAGCCTTTGTTTATAGCATAATCAGGAAAATAGGTTAAAGCTATTTTGTTAAAGGATTTTAGTTTTCCTACGTACCCTGAAGATTTACTTCCTCCATAATAATTCGTAAAATTAAGATCATTAGTATAAATCGTAATGTTCCCTTCTTTTAAAACTTCAGTGGGTCTTCTTATATTTATATATCCTAGCATATATTTTGAAGCGTCTGATTCAGTATTGAAAATAATAATAGCAGAAATTTCTCCTCTACTATCTATTCTGAAGATAATTTCACGTTTTCTTAGGATAATTTCTTGTATCGTTCCATTTGTAATGTTATAATCTAAGTTTAAGTCTTTTGATCGCTTGCCAGCATTGTTATTAAAATTATTTGTGTTTTGGTTGTTTGTAACATTGTTATTAGTTTCAAGGATTTGGTCAACAAAATAGTAACTACCGGTCCAAGCACCATAATAATTTGATTGAAGATTATTTTTTTTAATGGCTAAATATCTATTTTGACCTGGCACTATCCTTATTCTCAGCGTTTTAGTTTCCCCAACAGATACTAATCCAGAATGAACAGCAGCAGCGGATAATTTAGAATCATCTGTATAGATACCATCGAAACCTCCATATAAACGGCCGTATTTACTCCCAGTAATTTTAACATTATAAATAGTTCCAATGTTTTTGCTGTATTTACTCATGGTAGATACATTTGTAAGAATATTGCTATTCTGACCTTGAACAGAAAGATAAATAAATAAAAATAATAGAAAAGGAGTTTTTTTCATGATTCTGATTTTTCGGTTAAAAAGACAAAAACCATACCAAAATATTATGTTTTTATAAATAAACGGTGTGATATATAATATTTTATAACGTGCTTCTATATGAAAAGTATCGGATTTATACGCACTAATTTTTCAACCTATAGCTGAACTTTATTATATGTCTTTTGATTAAGTGTTTAAGCCGATATTTTATATATACAATGTTATGGGCCTTTTATTCTTGAACTTCCATTCTTGTAAAGAAATATTTGAATGACCAATAAGTCCAATATGGAAAAGCTAAACCAAACGTGATTACTGATAGCAAGAGTAATCCTAAAGACATGATAAAATATTCTCCAAACCCCCCTATGAAAACTACTTTTTTCCCATCTATTTCAAGCTTTGTGAAAAAGTATTTAAAAGACCAATAAACCCAATATGGAAGTGCTATTCCAAGTGTGATTAACGATAATAGGAGTAATCCTAAAGACATAATAAAATATTCTCCAAACCCTCCCGTAAATGTTATTTTTTTGCTCATTTTGTTAATTTCATTTTAATTAATTCCTACTCCTTTTTTAAGTCTTTTTTCTAATAATTTATCAATATTCATGACACTATATAGTAATTCAAAAAATACCAGTTAACTAAAATAGTATTGTTATCCCTAGTCGCAACAAGAAGGGTACAGAAAACATAAAAATGCAGTAGGATTGCAGTAGGAATAGAATAAAGTAAAGCCTACAAGAAAAAGACAGGAAAATCAGTCAAGAAAAAAAAGAAAAACAAATAAGATTAAAATACAGAACTGGACTTGCAACAAAAAGTTGGACAATTTTTGAAGACATATACTACAAATTGAAAGAACACTGTAATCCCTTTATTAACTCACATTTATATTTTTTCCTTAGATACCTATTTATTTGTATCACAATCTAATTACCAGTTGCAATTATAATATTTATACTTAGACACTGAAAAACCCTTATAAATAGGTGTTTTTTTATTAAAAAACATAGTTGCAACTAAAATAATTTTCTCGGATTTTTTCAGGTTTTTATTAGTAGCTACTTTTTATCTAGCTCTCTAGCTCTGGTAGTTCTTGATTATGATGTAGCATGTAAATAGATCATTAATAAGAGCGGAAACTGCTCCCTTTCATAATAATGCACCAAATGCACAAAATGAAGCCTAAAAAACAACTTTATTTTTCACAAAAAACACATTAAAACATTCTAGCAGCAAAATAATCGTACAAATTATAAAATGATAAAACCTCAACCTATAAATTAACAAAGGGTTGAGGTTTTAATATGTACTCAAGGCGGGAATCGAACCCGCACTTCCGAAAAAACTGGATTTTGAATCCAGCGCGTCTACCAATTCCGCCACTTGAGCAAGTTTTATTAGCAGTGCAAATGTATTAAATTATTTTATTTTAAAGTCACTAAATTAATTCCAAACTAAATAAATTAATTCTACTTTTGTTTCCTCACAACAACTCACTAAAAAACACGCACTAAATGCCTAAAAATCAACTAGCCCCCAAAATTTTTGCCTGTAGGCAAAGCTTAATTTTGGCAGAGAAAATTGCAAAAGAATACAAGACTACTTTAGGAAAAGTAAAGACTACTTACTTTAGTGATGGCGAATTTCAGCCGGCTTTTCAAGAATCTGTAAGAGGTAAACGTGTTTTTATTATAGGTTCTACATTTCCTAATGCAGATAATTTAATGGAAATGCTTTTAATGTTAGATGCTGCAAAAAGAGCGTCTGCTAGACATATTACAGCAGTAATGCCTTATTTTGGTTGGGCAAGACAAGACAGAAAAGACCAGCCTAGAGTTGCTATTGGTGCAAAATTAGTAGCCAATTTATTACAGTCTGCCGGTGCAACAAGAATTATAACAATGGATTTACATGCAGATCAAATTCAAGGTTTTTTCGAAAAGCCAGTAGATCACTTATATGCATCTACTATTTTTATGCCATACGTTAAGAGTCTAAATTTAGACAATCTAACAATAGCATCTCCAGATATGGGAGGTTCTAAAAGAGCATATGCCTATTCTAAGCATTTACTTTGCGATGTAGTAATTTGTTACAAGCAACGTAAAAAGGCCAATGTAATTTCTCATATGGAGCTTATTGGAGACGTAAAAGGGAAGAATGTTATTTTAGTAGATGATATGATAGATACAGGTGGAACTTTGGCACATGCTGCAAATTTAATGATGGAAAGAG
Organism: Flavobacteriales bacterium UBA6772; assembly: GCA_905181765.1. Lineage (GTDB taxonomy): Bacteria > Bacteroidota > Bacteroidia > Flavobacteriales > Flavobacteriaceae > Polaribacter. Next base: position 13,324 of record CAJIYW010000008.1, read on the forward strand.
GCGCTATAAGTGTTCGTGCAATTTGTACGCATCCAATATTATCTGGAGACGCATATAATAAAATACAAGAATCTGGTTTAACAGAATTAATAGTTTCAGATACTATCCCTTTAAAGAAGGAGACTTCTAAAATAAAAGTAGTATCTTGCGCGCCATTATTTGCTGATGTTATGCATAAAGTGCAAGACAATACTTCAATTAGTGGACAATTTTTAATGTAAAATAAATTAATAAAAAAAGTAATGAAATCAATTACAATTAAAGGATCAAAAAGAGAAAGCGTAGGTAAAGTAGCAACTAAAGCCTTACGTAATGCTGGTATGGTTCCTTGCGTTATATACGGAGGAGATAAAGCTATGCATTTTTCAGCAGAAGAATTAGCATTTAAAAAGTTGGTATACACTCCAAACGTTTATACTGCAACAATTAGTGTTGATGGACAAAAAATACCTGCTATTTTAAAAGACATCCAGTTTCACCCAGTATCTGATAAAATCATACATGCAGATTTTTATCAGTTATTTGATGATAAAGAAATTACAATGAAAATACCAGTACAATTAACTGGTACTTCTCCTGGAGTATTAAATGGTGGTTCTTTACGTTTTACAAACCGTAAATTAAGAGTAAAAGCATTGCCTGCTAACTTACCAGATTTTGTAACTGCTGATATTTCAGAGTTAAAAATTGGAAGTAAATTAGTAGTTGCTTCATTAGCTAATGAAGGTTATACTTTTATGCACCCAGATAATACTGTTGTTGTGCAAGTTAGAACTTCTAGAAACGCAACTGATGATGAAGCGGAAGCAGAGCAGAAGCAGAGCAGAAGCTACAGAAGCTGCTGCACCAGCTGCAGAATAATTTAGCAACTTATAGAAAACAAGAAAGCGTTACAATATTTGTAGCGCTTTTTTTATGTTTATTTTTTCATAACAATGCTATTTTTTTTCTTAGTATTTTTGAGAATGAATATAGTAACTTTTTTAAAAAACACTTTTAGTCTTAATACAGAAACGAAAGAAGCGTTAATGAAAAAATTTTTAATTGTAGGTTTGGGTAATATTGGTGCAGAGTACGCAAATACGCGCCATAATATTGGGTTTAAAATTGTTGAGGAAGTTGCTGAAGTGCACAAAACAACTTTTGAAACAGAAAAATTAGGAGATGTAGCTACTTTTAGACTAAAGGGAAGAACTTTTATTCTTTTAAAGCCAAGTACCTATATGAATTTGAGTGGGAAAGCCGTAAAATATTGGATGGATAAAGAAAATATATCTGTAGAAAATATTTTAGTAGTTACAGATGATGTACATATCGATTTTGGCACCATTCGTATAAAAGCAAAAGGTTCTGCTGGAGGTCATAACGGATTGAAAGATATTCAAGAGAAACTAAATACCCAACAATATCCTCGTTTTAGATTTGGGGTAGGAGCAAATTACTCTAAAGGAAGGCAGGCAGATTTTGTGCTTGGCCAATGGAGTAAAGAAGAAACTAGCCAATTAATAGAGCGTTTGCCAATAGCTGCTAAAATAATTACGTCTTTTGGTACTGCCGGTTTGGCAAATACCATGAACGAATTTAACGGGAAGTAAAAGCCTTTTTTATTTGTAACAGGTATATATCTTATCTAATAAAGCTAATACTTGTATTAATTTCATTTGTAATAGCACCAGATAATTCTTCTATTTCCTGATTTAAACTAAGGGTAGTTTCATTAAATAATAAGAATATTATAAGTGACCTTCTAAGAAATCTCCTGTAGAAGAAACAAAAGTAATTTTTGCATTTTCTGAGTTTAAGGTATACGTACCAGAGTTTATGTTATTTAAGATTTCTTGATTTGTAACCACATCTCCTGTTGCCGGCGTTACTTCAGTTTCAAGTACAAATTGTCCAGAGGCGCTAAAGGTACCGTCTGAGTTTAAAACAAAAGCAAATTGAAAAATATCTCCATTACTTGTTGAGGTAGCCACTGTAAATGGTACTGAAACCCCTGCTACATCTGTTGTAGAGGTTACTTTTGTTTCGATATTAAGTTCACTAATATTATAGGTTCCTACAATGTTTTCATTTGATAAGATAAATGGTGTTGCATATGCATTATCGTCACTACAATTGGTAAATAACATTATAAAGGATGAAAAAAAGATAAATTTAAGTAATTTCATAAGTCTGTTTTTTATTAAAATTAGTTTTCATTAGCAAACCACTCTGCAAAACTAGATGCTGTTTCTTGCAATTTCATGGAGTGTAACTTTATGTTTTTTGGCAATCTACTTTTAATTTTTTGTGCAAAATCTATCACCATCATTTCACTTGTGGGTTGGTAATCTACTAATAAAACATGATGGTCTCTTGCCATTAATTCTCTTGCCAATTCTACGTGAGGCGTATTTTTATTAAAAACGGTGGCATGATCAAAAACATCTACAATTTCTTCATTTACAATCTTTTTTAAATCGCCAAAATCAATTACCATTCCGAATTTTACGTTTGTATTGTCCGTAATTGGTTTTCCAGAAACCGTAACGGAAAGCTTGTAAGAATGTCCGTGAACATTTTTACATTTTCCATCATAACCGTATAAAGCGTGTCCTGCTTCAAAATTGAACTTTTTTGTAATTCTAATTGTACTCATTTCTTTTGTATTGGTATTTCTTTGTGAAGCTTTTATTTTCGATAAATTTTTTATAACAGCGTTGTATTTCTATATTGTAAAAATTTACCGCTTTTTGTTTCTAAATTTATTGTAAAAGTACACAACAACCAGCATAATTGCTAGTCCTAAAAATAAATAATCTCCCATTTTGTTTTTATTTTATTAATTTTTAATTAAAAAGGCACTCTAAAACATCCGCAATTTTTCTATTATCAGATAATTGCGGTATTTTATTTTGTCCACCAAATTTACCAATAGATTTCATATATTCATGAAAACCACCTTTTTTTACGCTTCTAATAATTAACGGACGTAGAATTTTTCCTTTAATTAAATCAAAGTAATAAATATTTTGTTCTTGCATAGATGCGTCTATTTTATTGGCAAATTCCTCTAAATTTTCAGGTTCATTTTCAAATTCTATAAACCATTCATGATACGGTAAACCATTTGTTGCGTTTACTTGGGGCGCAACTGTAAATTCGCTAACATTTATAGCAGTTTCTTTAATAGCGTCATTTAATGCTTTCTCTACTTCTTTACCAATAACATGTTCACCAAATGCAGAAATAAAGTGTTTAATTCTGCCAGTTACTTTAATTCTATACGGTTTAGTATTTGTAAACTCTACAGTATCGCCAATATTATATCCCCAAAGACCTGCCGTTGTGTTTAAAATAATAACATAGTTTACCCCAATCTTTACATCTTTAAGAGAAATTCTTGTAGGGCTTTCATTATAAAATTCTAAAGCAGGAATAAACTCATAAAATATACCAGAATCTAATTGTAAGAGCATTCCTTTTTCAGTTTGCTGAATCTTGATATGCAATAAAGCCTTCTGAGGCAGGATATAATTCTATGTAATCTATTTTTTTACCTATAAGGCTTTCGAATTTATTTTTATAAGGCTCAAAATTTACACCACCATAAATAAAGAAATTAAAATTTGGAAAGATTTCTGAAATTGATTTACCTGTTTTTTCAATTAGTTTTTCAAAATACATTTGCACCCAAGAAGGGATGCCGCTAATTACAGACATGTCTTCATTCACAGTTTCCTCTACGATTGCATTTACTTTTGTATCCCAATCTTCAATACAATTTGTTTCCCAAGACGGTAATCGATTTTTGAGTAAATAATTTGGAACATAATGAGCCGCAATGCCGCTTAATCGTCCCAGTTTCACTCCGTTTGTATCTTCTAAAACCGGACTACCTTGTAAGAAAATCATTTTTCCATTCACAAAACTTGCATCATTTTTTTCTACAATATAGAATAACATCGCATTTTTTGCTGCGGTAATATGCGTTGGCATAGAATCTTTGGTAATTGGTATATATTTTGCACCAGAAGTGGTGCCAGAGGTTTTTGCAAAGTAAAGCGGTTTCCCTGTCCATAGAACATCAGATTCTCCGGCTACTATTCTCTCTACATATTTCCTTAAACCTTCGTAATCGGTTACCTTAACCTCTTTTTTAAACTCTTCATACGTAGTAATAGTTATTAAAATTATGGTCTTTACCAAAAGCTGTTTTACTTCCTTTGGAGATTAAATTTTTAAAAACTTTTTCTTGCGTTTTATGAGGTTTATTCGCCCATTTATAGACTTTTTTAGTTGCAATTTTAGCAAACGGAATTGCAAAGAAAGATTTGATACTCATTATTTAAAATCTATAAAATTTGTTGGATTTACGGCATAGCCGCCTTTCCATAGTTCGAAATGTAAATGTGGTCCTGTAGTAAGTTCTCCAGTTGAGCCTACACTAGCAATTACTTCTCCAGATTTTACAAAATCTCCTTGTTGTTTTAGTAAATTTCCGTTGTGTTTGTATACAGAAATAAAATCTTTACTATGTTTTAAGATAATTACATAGCCAGTATCTGTGCTCCAATCAGAAAAAATCACAGTACCATCAGCTGTAGCTTTAATTGGACTTCCTTTTTTAGAAGCTATATCTATTGCAAAATGTTTAGAATTCGCATCAAATTCTTGTGATATAATACCTTTTAAAGGTGCAAAAAATACAATTTTTACACTGCTTTTAGCATTGTCTAAAAGTGAAAAACGGGTTGCCCTATCTACTTTCTCTCTGAACAAAGAATCTTCTTTTGTTGCGTTTAGTTTACTTTCATCTATTACAGATTGCCTTGCCTGTACTTGCAGAGAATCTATTTCTTCAGAAGATATTTTTCCTGTCAAAACAGGCTGTAGTGCAATGGTGTAATTTTCTAGAATTGTTAATTTTTGTTTTAAAGCTTCTGCATCAAATGTAAGCTGCACAGCATCTGCTTTTAATTGAGAAGATTCATAACCAGGAATATATTCTTTGATTGGCGTAAAGGCTATAAATATAATGGTTAAAATAATTAGTAAGACCGAAAAAAAACCACCTAAAACAAATACATTTAAACGAGATAGTTTTAAAGAAAATCGTTCTTCAAACGTATTTTCATTTAAAACAACTAATCGGTATTTATCAGTTAGTTTTTGTTTAAATTTTCTTTTTTTTATATTCTTTTTAGCCAAAATAATTGTTTGTGGATTACAAATATACAACGAAAATTTACTGAAACTATTTTCTATAAAAATTCATTTCGTCTATATAACTCCAGACTTCTTTAGTCAGCATAGGTTTTATGTTTTTGCCATCTTTAATTCCGTTTCTTATCATGGTAGACGACACTTGCACAATAGGTGCTGCTATTTTATGAATCTTAGGGTGCTCATCAAATTGTGTTGCTGTTTTTCCTTCAGAAATTCTCGGATACACATAAATGTTGTGATGTTCTAAAATGGTCTCAAAATTCTTCCATTTGTGAAAACTTTTCAAATTGTCTTCTCCCATAATTAAACAAAATTCTTTGTCTTTATATAGGTCAGAAATGTGGGCTAATGTATGTACAGTATAGTTTGGTTGTGGTAGTTTAAATTCAATATTTGATGGTTTTATCTTTGTGTATTCTTCGGTTGCTTTATACACTAACTCTAAACGATGATGGTTATCTAGTAAAGAACTTTTCTTTTTGAAGGGGTTATGAGGTGTAACAACCATCCAGATTTCATCTAAATCTGAGTTTTCTACCATGTGATTGGCAATAATTAAATGGCCTACATGAATAGGGTTGAAAGTGCCAAAATATAAACCGATTTTCATTTGAATGTTTTTAGCTATTTGTCTAAACCTAAATACGTACTCATTAAATCTTCTGCTTCTTTTAAAGCAACGTCTAAATCATAATTTTTAATAATTTTGTCAAACTGGGGTGCAGTTGCTAATTCTACAGAAGCTTTTGCAATACGCATATTTATTTTTTCTTCACTTTCTGTTTTACGCTTCTTTAGACGTATTTTTAATTCGTCTACACTTGGTGGTTTTACAAATACAGAGAGTGTTTCATTTGGAAATTTCTTTTTAATCCTTAAACCTCCTACCACATCAATATCAAAAATAACATGTTTTTTTAATCCCCAAATACGCGCTATTTCGCTTTTTAAAGTACCATAAAAATTATCTCTATAAACTTCTTCCCATTCTAAAAACGCATCACTTTTTATTTTATTTTTAAAATCTGAAAGATCTATAAAATAATAGTCTTCTCCGTTTTTTTCAAAATCTCTTGGATCTCTTGATGTTGCAGAAATAGAAAATTCTAAGTTAAATTTCTCTTGTTTTAATAAATGACGAACAATAGTAGTTTTACCAGAACCAGAGGGTGCTGAAAACACAAATAATTTTCCTTTAAAATCTGACATACAATTTATTCTTTATCATGCTGAACTAGTTTCAGCACCTTATAATTAAAAACTGAAATAAATTCAGTTTACTTTAGTTATCCTAAAGTACGTTTAAAATTTGTTCTTTAATTTGTTCTAGCTCGTTTTTCATTTGAATAACAGCTTTTTGCATTGGTGCATAATTTGCTTTAGACCCTGTTGTATTTATTTCACGGCCCATTTCTTGAACAATAAACCCTAGTTTTTTACCATTAGAATCTTCTGAAGCTAAAGTTTGTAAGAAATAATCTAAATGATTTGCCAAACGAACTTTCTCTTCATTAATATCTAATTTCTCTAGATAATAGATTAACTCTTGCTCAAAACGGTTTTCATCGGTATCTACTTTTAAATCGTCAATAGCCTTTTTTAAACGTGTTTTTACATTTTCTACCCTGTCACTATCTAAAGCTTTTACTTCATCTAGATAGGTGTTTATATTTGCTATTCTTTCTCTGAAATCTACTTCTAAAGAAGCGGCTTCATCAATTCTATATTGTACAATTTCTGTATTGCAATGTCTATATTTTTATTGATAAGATCCCATTCGTTTTCATCTAATTCTTCACGCTCTGTGTTCAAGGCATCTGGCATTCTATATGCCATTTTTAGCAATACTCTCAGACGCTCTTCTGAATCAATAGTGTTTCTTAATTGCTCTATATATTGTTTCACAACACTTTTGTTTACTTTGGTAGAAGTTTCATCTGAAGTCATTTCTACATAAATAGAAAAATCTATTTTTCCACGCACTAAAGCGCTTGCTAATTTTTTACGAACAGCCAATTCCTTTTCTTTATAATAAGAAGGAATTCTAACATTTAAATCTAAATTTTTACTGTTTAAAGATTTAATTTCTATAGTTACTTTTTTGGTAGGCAATTGTAAAACTGCTTTTCCATAACCCGTCATAGATTGAATCATAAAATCGTCATTTTAAATAAGTTGTAAAGATAGTTTTATTTGGTAGATTTTTTCTATTTTTTGTTGCTTTGTAAACAAACCTACAGTCCAAAAAATTAAAGTTGCACAGAAACGCGTAGTTATATAAAACCATAAGGTTTTATATAATTGGGCATTACCTCTTTAGCAATTGTGTACGGTTAAACTGTAAATTAATGTAGCTATTGAAACTGCAATTAATTCAAATGTTCTTTAATTCATTGTATAATTTATCTCTTAAAAATAAAGTACAAAGTTGAGAATCTAAATTTGTTTACTTATCTTCACAAAATGCAAATACACCACATTTCAGAAAACAATTCTATTTTAAATAAATTTATATCAGAAATTAGAGACGTTACCATTCAAAAAGATTCTTTACGTTTTAGAAGAAATATTGAGAGAATTGGTGAGGTTTTAGGATATGAATTAAGTAAAAACTTAAGCTATATTTCTAAAGATGTTGTAACACCTTTAGGAATAAAAAAGATAAATAAAACTACTAATAATATTGTATTATGTTCAGTTTTAAGAGCCGGGTTGCCCTTGCATCAGGGTTTATTAAATTATTTTGATGATGCAGAAAATGCTTTTATTTCTGCTTACAGACATCACCCTAATAATGATGCAACATTTGAAATTGTTGTAGAATATTTTGCAGCACCCAAAATAGAAAATAAAACATTATTACTGGCAGACCCAATGCTCGCTACCGGACAAAGTTTAGTTGCCGTTTATGAAGCAATAATAAAGAATGGTGCGCCAAAAGAATTGCATATTGTTGCTGTAATTGCTTCTAGGGAAGGTATCGATTTTATCAAAGCACATTTTCCAGAAAACACGCATTTATGGATTGCTGCAATAGACAACGATTTAAACGAAAAAGGATATATTATTCCTGGCTTAGGCGATGCTGGAGATTTGTCTTTTGGAACGAAGCTATAGCATAAAAGGTAAAACAATTGCACTTGCTAAAAACAATACAAATAGTATGTTTTTTATGAAGTTGCTGCCTATACTTTCAAAGCCATTTGCAATAATAATTGCTGCCGGAAATAACAAAAACAATAATTCTGTATTATTTTTATTCGGAACTAGTAAGGCAAAAGTCAAGGCAACTAGCAAGTTTATTATCAAGAGAATCCAGCTTTTTCTAAACGAATTTTTTACAGAAAATGCTTTTGGAGATTTTAAAAATATAGCCATTACAGAAAACCCAAGAATAAATGTTATAACCCAATAGTAGGTGTTTTCTGGTCTAAAAATAAAACTAGAAAAGGTGTCAAAATAAAAAAGATTGATAAAAACATATAATTTATCAAACCAAAGGCAGTAGGTGAAATAAATAATTAGTGGTATTAAAAATCCAATTATAGGCGCAATTAAAGTATTACTTACTGATTTTTGATGTAAGAAAATTCCAGAATAGATTAAGACACTAAAAACAGCAGTAAAAGGCTCGATAATAAAAAGAATACTTAACCAAAAACCGCTGTCAAAGAGTTTTTGTAAGGTGTTCTTTTTAGATTTTAAGCTGTATATTTTTCTTATAAATACAAGGTATAATAGTAATGTAATTAGAGTTTTAGCACTGTGTGTAATTGCTATGAAATAACTAAGTAAAATAGTAAAAGTAAAGAATGCGTAAAAATTATCTAAAGTTAAATTGTTCTTAGTAACTACAAAGTTATAAAAGAAGAAAATCACTAAATTTAAACCTAAGAAACAGGTACTTTTAAAGAGTAAAGAGAGTTCAAAACCTGTATTACTAAAAAGGGAAAAAGAGTTACCAATAAATACGCCAATAAATAGACTTAAAAGAATTATGAAATTGATTGGCTTAGATTTCCCTAAAAAATTGGCTAGCATTGTTTCTTTTGTTATTTTTGCAACGTAAAGATAATTAAGTTATGATAGCAGGCAATATTTTTAGATGGATTGGTAGTTTATTTACAGATCTTTTATTTCTTCCTTTTAATTGGTTGCGCACAAGTGTGGCTACTCAAGATTTTGGATGGTGGATTTCTAATGCAGTAAATTGGTTTTTTTTAATCGTTTTATTATTTCTATTTAGATATTGGATGAACGAATCGCGCCGTTTTGTGAAAGAAGGAACAGAAGATAGAGCTTAATTTTAGAAATTGGGAAGCAAAAACAAACTGAAACGTTTCAAAGAAAATGAAGCGTTTAAAAATGTCATTCAACCAACAAGGGAAGAAGTAGTAACTAACTTTGCCCACAAAGGTAAGTGGCATTCTTTTTTTGAAAACAACAATCCTATTGTTGTAGAGCTAGGTTGCGGTAAAGGTGAGTACACCATTGCATTAGCAAGAAAAAACCCAAATAAAAATTACATCGGTATTGATATTAAAGGTGCACGTTTTTGGCGTGGAGCAAAAACGGCAGTTGAAGAAAACTTACCAAATGTTGCTTTTGTAAGAACGCAGATAGAGTTGGTAGATTTTATTTTCGCAGAAAATGAAGTTTCTGAAATTTGGATAACTTTTCCAGATCCACAAATAAAATACCAGCGCACAAAGCACAGAATGACGAATACCTCTTTTCTAAAAAAATATCACCATATTTTAAATGAAGAAGGAATTATGAATCTAAAAACCGATAGTGAATTTATGCACGGTTATACCTAGGTTTATTGCATGGTGCAGGTCATGAAGTTTTATATGCAAACCATACGGTTTATAAAAATGAAGGTGCGCCAAAAGAAGTAACAGAAACACAGACTTTTTACGAAAACCAGTATTTAGAAGTTAACAAACCTATTACGTATATTCAATTTCGATTGAAGTTCTAGTTTCTACAAAAATTGGTATCTTCACTCTGTGAAAAAATCGGACAACTTTTATGATAAAGTTTATAAAACAGCTAGATTAGTTCCTTTTGGCAGAGTAACTAGTTATGGTGCAATAGCGGCCTATTTAGGAGCAGCGCGCTCTGCTAGAATGGTTGGCTGGGCAATGAATAATTCACATAATCAAACAGAAGACGTTCCTGCACACAGAGTTGTAAATAGAAAAGGATTACTTACAGGAAAGCATCATTTTGACGGCACAAATTTAATGCAACAATTGCTAGAAAATGAAGGTATTGTTGTTGTAGAAAATCAAATTCAAGATTTTGAGAAAGTCTTTTGGAACCCTATAGATTTGTAATCTTTATACTTCAGGAATTGATAAAAACAAGGCGCATAATAGGCATCTATTAAATCATAAATAATCGCAATCTACAAGCTTTATTTTTTGAAGAGTAAGCCGTATCTTTGCAATTAAGATTAAATAAAAATAAGACGTGAGTTTTAAAAAAGAAGATATATACAAAGCATTAGATACTATTACTGCCCCTGGCGAAGGGAAAAGTTTGGTAGAAAATAAAAATATAACAAATATTGTTGTTTTTGGTAACGAAGTAGAAGTAGATGTTACCATTAGTAACCCTACTTTGCAAGCAAAAAAGAAAACTGAAGCTGAGATTACGAAAGTTATTAAAGCCAACGTTTCAGAGGCTATTCAGGTAAAAATTAATTTAAAAGTAGAAAAGCCTGCAGTTAAAGAAAATCCAAATAAAATTCGTGGTAAAGAAATTCCAAATATAAAAAATATCGTTGCAATTGCTTCCGGAAAAGGGGGTGTTGGTAAATCTACTATTACAGCAAATACTGCAATTTCTTTAGCAAAAATGGGTTTTAATGTAGGTGTTTTAGATGCAGACGTTTATGGTCCGTCACAACACATTATGTTTGATGTTGAGAAAGCAAAACCACTTTCTGTAAATATAGAAGGCCGTTCTAAAATGAGACCTGTAGAGAGTTATGGTGTGAAATTATTATCTTTAGGGTTTTTCACAGATCCAGGTCAAGCAGTAATTTGGCGAGGGCCAATGGCTTCAAAGGCTTTAAATCAGTTAATTTTTGACGCAGATTGGGGAGCATTAGATTTTTTATTAATTGATTTACCTCCAGGAACAGGAGATGTGCACTTATCTATTGTGCAAGCACTACCTATCAGCGGCGCAGTGATTGTAAGTACACCTCAAAATATTGCCTTGGCGGATGCTAAAAAAGGAGTTGCTATGTTTCAACAAGAAAATATTAACGTTCCTGTTCTAGGTATCATAGAAAACATGGCGTATTTTACACCAGAAGAATTACCGGATAATAAATATTATATTTTTGGGCAAGATGGTGCAAAGAATCTAGCAGAAGATATTAAAACAAAGTTTTTAGGTGAAATTCCTTTAGTGCAAAGTATTCGAGAGTCTGGAGATGTTGGACGTCCTGTAGCAATGCAAAATGGTACTGTTTTAGAAAAATCTTTTAATGAGATTACAAAAGAGATGGTAGCAGAGTTATTAAAAAGAAACCAAAATTTACCTCCAACAGAAGTTGTTAGAATTACAACAATGAGTGGGTGTAGTTCTGTAAATAAATAAATTATGACAGCACAAGAAACCGTAGACAATGTAGAAAAAGCGTTAGAAGAAATTCGCCCGTTTTTAATGAGTGATGGTGGGAATATTAAGCTATTATCAATAGAAAATGAAATTGTAAAAATACAATTAGAAGGAGCGTGTATTGGTTGTTCTGTAAATCAAATGACGTTAAAAAACGGTGTGGAAGCAACTATTAAAAAGTATGCACCACAAATAGTAGAGGTAATAAATGTAGCTTAAAGTCTGATTTTAAAATTAGATTTTTTTTAAATGATAAAAAAACGTCATTGCGAGGAACAAAGTAATCTCATGAAATAAAGAGCCTACTTCGTTCCTCGTACTAACGAAAAATAAAGAAAATGATTACAACGGATATCTTAATTATTGGTGCAGGACCTACAGGTTTGTTTACCGTTTTTGAAGCAGGATTATTAAAACTGCGTTGTCATTTAATAGATGCATTGCCACAAGCTGGTGGTCAATGTTCAGAGATTTATCCTAAAAAACCTATTTATGATATTCCTGCATATCCAGAGATTTTAGCCGGAGACTTAACAGATAAGTTATTAGAGCAAATTAAACAATTTGAACCTGGTTTTACTTTAGGGGAACGTGCAGAAACGATAGAAAAACAAGAAGATGAAACCTTTGTTGTTACCACAAATAAAGGCACAAAACATCATGCAAAAGTGGTTGCTATCGCTGGTGGGTTGGGTTCTTTCGAACCAAGAAAACCACCGATTCCTAATATTTCAGATTTTGAAGATAAAGGAGTTGAATACATTATTAGAGATCCAGAATTTTACAGAGATAAAAAAGTGGTGATTTCTGGTGGTGGAGATTCTGCTTTAGATTGGGCAATATTCTTAACAGATGTGGCTTCATCTGTAACTTTAATTCATAGAAGAAACGAATTTAGAGGTGCTTTAGATTCTGTAGACAAAGTACAAGAATTAAAGGATGCTGGAAAAATTATCATGATTACGCCGGCGGAAGTAAAAGCCATCGTGGGTGCAGATAAAGTAACAGGTGTTTCTGTAATTCAAAACGGAGGAGAAGAATTTACCATTGAGACAGATCATTTTATTCCGCTTTTTGGATTGTCTCCAAAGCTAGGGCCTATTGGAGATTGGGGATTAGAAATCGAGAAAAATGCCATTAAAGTAAACAATGCTTTAGACTATCAAACCAACATACCCGGAATTTATGCTATTGGAGATGTAAACACCTATCCTGGGAAATTAAAATTAATTCTTTGCGGTTTTCATGAGGCAACATTAATGTGTCAGAGTGCTTACAAACGTATTTTTCCTAATAAAAAGTATGTAATGAAATATACAACCGTTGGTGGTGTTGATGGCTTTGATGGCACTAGAAAAGAGGCTCCAAAAGCAGTTGTTAAAAAGATTGAATAATTCTTATAAACCTAAATATTCTTTAGACTTTTCTTACCTTTGTTAGAATAACGAAATCGATTGAGATGTATTTAGATTTATTATCACACTTAAAGTTTTTAATGAAGCGCAATCCAGAATGATTAAATAAATGAAATTTTAATCATTTATTTTTTTAATCATTTAATAGAAAAACATGCCTTTTTATCACAAATTAGGGAAAATTCCACCCAAAAGACACACACAATTTCGTAAAAAAGACGGAAGTTTATATTACGAACAACTTTTTGGTACTATTGGTTTCGACGGAATGTCTACCAATTCATATCACGAATATAGACCAACAATGGTTAAGAAAATTGGAAAGCAATACTCTGTTAAGCCAATAATTGCAAAAGCCAATAACATTCAATCTTATAGGTTTTGCGGATTTCAAGTGCCGCCAGAAGACGATTATCTAGAAAGTAGAAAAATTGTTTTAACAAATTCAGATTGTAATATTATTTTATCGGCGCCAAAAAAATCGACTGCAGATTATTTCTATAAAAACACAGATGCAGACGAGGTGATTTTTATTCACAAAGGAAGTGGGAAACTAAGAACACATCTTGGGAACATCGATTTTAAATATGGAGATTATCTAGTAATTCCGCGCGGCATTATTTACAAACTAGATTTTGATAATGAGAATAATAGACTGTTTATTGTAGAGTCCTATTCGCCAGTCTATACACCAAAACGGTACAGAAATTATTTCGGACAACTACTAGAGCATTCTCCTTTTTGCGAGCGAGATATCCGAAGACCTTATGAATTAGAAACAAATTATGAATTAGGAGATTTCTTAATCAAAGTAAAAAAACAAGGCGAAATTACAGAGATGACCTATGCTTCGCACCCTTTTGATGTAATTGGTTATGACGGTTATAATTATCCGTATGCATTTTCAATTCACGATTTTGAGCCAATAACGGGCAGAATTCATCAACCACCACCAGTGCATCAAACCTTTGAAACCAATGCGTTTGTAATTTGTAGTTTCGTGCCACGTATGTATGATTATCATCCAGATTCAATTCCTGCACCTTACAGCCATAGCAACATCGATTCAGATGAGGTTTTATATTATGTAGACGGAGATTTTATGAGTAGAAATGATATCGAGCAAGGTCATATTTCCTTGCATCCATCAGGAATTCCGCATGGGCCACACCCGGGAACTGCAGAGAAAAGTATTGGAAAAACGAAAACTGAGGAATTAGCTGTAATGGTAGACACTTTTAAACCCTTACAGGTTACAGAAGAAGCTATGAAAATTGCTGATGAAGAATATTATAAATCTTGGTTAGAGTAAAATAATTATTAGAAGCTATTTCCTGCTTTCCACAATATCTTTTTTTGAAAAATAAAAAGGTTAAGAATATCAACATTTATTCGAACGGCCAAAATCAGGAGCAAACATACTTAATAGCAATATTAAAAAACAAAAATCATCTAAAGATGGCAAAAGAAATAAAATCAGTTAACTACGGTTTAGAAAAAATATTTGAAGGTGCACAAGATTTCCTTCCGTTGTTAGGAACAGATTATGTAGAGTTTTATGTGGGTAATGCAAAACAAGCAGCACATTTCTATAAAACAGCATTCGGTTTTCAATCTTATGCATATCGAGGATTAGAAACGGGTTCTAAAGATTCTGTGAGTTATGTCTTAACACAAGACAAAATCAAATTAGTTTTAACCACACCTTTAAATAGTAAATCACCAATTAACGATCATATTGTAAAACATGGAGACGGCGTAAAAGTGATTGCTCTTTGGGTAGAAGACGCTAGAAAAGCTTATAAAGAAACTACTTCTAGAGGTGCTAAATCCTATATGAAACCAACTGAAGAATCAGACGAGTTTGGAGAAGTGGTAAGAGCTGGAATTTATACATACGGAGAAACAGTGCACATGTTTGTGGAGCGTAAAAATTATAAAGGAACATTTTTGCCAGGTTTTCAAAAATGGGAATCAGCTTACAATCCGCCAAGTGCAGGTTTAAAATACATAGACCACATGGTTGGTAATGTAGGTTGGAATCAAATGAATGTTTGGGTAAAATGGTATGAAGATGTTATGGGGTTTGAAAACTTTTTATCTTTTGATGACAAGCAAATTCACACAGAGTATTCAGCTTTAATGAGTAAAGTAATGTCTAATGGAAATGGTAGAATCAAATTTCCAATAAACGAGCCTGCAAAAGCTGCAAAACGTTCTCAAATTGAAGAATATTTAGATTTTTATGAAGGTTCTGGTGTGCAACATATTGCAGTTGCAACAGATGATATTATAAAAACAGTTTCTCAATTAAAAGCAAATGGAGTAGAGTTTTTATCTACCCCACCAGCAGCATATTATAAATCAGTTCCTGGTAGATTACAAGAGTTTAGCCACGAATTAAGGGAAGATATAGAAAAGTTAATGGCTTTAGGTATTATGATTGATGCGGATGAAGAAGGCTATTTATTGCAAATTTTCACAAAACCAATAGAGGACAGACCAACGTTGTTTTTTGAAGTTATTCAAAGAATGGGTGCAAGAGGTTTTGGAGCAGGAAACTTTAAAGCACTTTTTGAATCTATTGAAAGAGAGCAAGCAAAAAGAGGAACACTGTAGTTTTTTTATTTTCTAAAAAAGATAGCATCTTATTTTTAATATATAAAAATAAATAAACCATTAAAAGTATTTATCCGGTTATTTAAAAAATGAATAAACGGAAATCAGGCACTTAAAACAATAGTGTACTCAATTTTAATACTTTGTTTCAATACTTATATCTTTAGCAGTGCATTTTAGGAAATAGCCTAATTTTATGAAAAAAGTATTGTTTATTTTTTATGAGTTTAATTTTAAATAAAAATGGAAAGAGAAGAAATACTAAAAGCAATAGAAGAAAAGTATGATAAATTAGGTGTTCCTGTAGATGCAATGTTAGAGGGTCTTTTGTGGAGTACGCCAATTACTTATTGGGACTATATTCAGACAGATGCACTTTTAGGTTTACAAACACCAAGAACTACACAGCCAGACGAAATGGTTTTTATCATGTATCATCAGGTGAATGAGTTGTTGTTTAAAATGATTTTATGGGAAATTGATCAAGTTGCTAAAACCACAGAAGTTTCTGCAGATAAATTTACAATGCATTTAAATAGAATTAGCAGATACTTTGACATGCTGTCTACTTCTTTTTCTGTGATGGCAGATGGTATGGAAAAAGAACAATATTTAAAATTTAGAAATACATTAACTCCTGCAAGCGGATTTCAATCTGCGCAATATCGTAAAATCGAATTCGCTTCTACAGAACTTATTAATTTAATAGATGTGCGTTATAGAGATTCTATTGATCGTAATTCTTCTTTTAAAAATGCATACAATCATTTGTATTGGCAAGCTGCAGGTAAAAATTATACAACAGGGCAAAAATCGACGTTATTAAATCTTTTTGAGAAAAAATATATGGGAGATTTTATAGATTTCATGGAAGATTACAATACTATTAATTTGTCGTTAAAATTTAAGCAGTTACCCAAAGATATCCAGTTAAATCCTCAACTTATAAAGGCTATGCGTCATTATGATTATACCGTAAATGTAAAGTGGGTGCTAGCGCATTACAATGCTGCAGGTAAATACTTAGGTGGAAAAGAGAAAGATTTAGAAGCAACTGGCGGCAGTAGTTGGCGTAAATACATGCACCCAAAGTATCAACGAAGAATCTTTTACCCTTATTTATGGAGTCAAGAGGAGTTGAAAAATTGGGGGACATTTTAAATAAGTAATACTCTTTAATATTCGCTTTAGTTTGTTTTTTAAAACACATAGTTATAAATATTCTAAAATAATTATTAAAAATCATTTACGATTTATTTGTAAATGATTTTTTCTTTTTCGGGAAGGTAATTGTCAAAACTTTTTTATAAGTTTGAAGCTTATGAAAATATGCAAATTAATTATTTGTGGTCTTCTTTTAACTTTTACATGTTTTTCGCAAGAAAAGAAAGAGACTTTTAAAGGAGGAGAATGGTTGCGTTATAAAATGAGTTATAGTGGTTTTTTTCGCGCCGGAACTGCAGTTTTAGAACTTAAAGAAACCAATTTAAACGGAGAGAAAGTTTTTTATTCAAAAGGTACTGGTTGGACCTCTGGATTGTTAAAATGGTTCTTTAAAGTAGATGATGTTTATGAAAGTTATTTTGATAAAACACCAGTTAAACCTATTCTTTTTAAAAGAAAAATTAATGAGGGAGGGTATAAAAAACATCGAATAACGAAGTTTGATTATGCTTCGAATACAGCATATGTTCAAGATTTTAAAAATCAGAAAGATACTTCAATAGTTTTTTCTAAAGTACAAGATATGCTATCTTCATTTTACTATCTAAGAAAACAAGACGCAAAAACATTGAAAAAAGGAGATGAATTAGCAATAGATATGTTCATGGATTCTCAAGTGTATCCTTTTAAACTTCGATTTTTAAGAAAAGAAGTTATAAAAACGAAATTCGGAAAAGTAAAATGTTTAGTATTTAGACCACTAGTGCAGTCAGGTAGAATTTTTAAAGCAGAAGAAAGTGTAACCCTTTGGATAACCGATGATGCTAATAAGGTGCCAATTAAAATGAAAGCAGATCTAGCTGTGGGTTCTTTAAGAGCAGAATTAGAAGCTTACAAAGGTCTGGCTAATAACTTTAAAAGAGCTGATTAAACGCTTAGGAAAATTAATTAAAATTTAACGAAACCGTTTAAGGAACTTCCTTGTTTAGATTTAAAATAAATCAATTTTATTTGTATTTTTGAGTGCTTAATATAATTACTCCCATTTTTTTGAAAAATATCATTTACCTATTATTCTTGTTTTGTGCTTTTTCTGCTTGTAAAGGTGAGGGAGAAAACAAAGAAGCAGTTTCAAAATCGAAACTAAAACCAAAACCAGTATATAAATATGGTTTTAAGGTGGCAGATTATAAAGTTATTTTAGATACTATAAAAAGCGGTGAAAGTTTTGGAGCTATTTTAGATAGACACCATGTAGAATATCCGAAAATCAGTAAAATAGCAGGCTCAATAAAAGATGTTTTTGATGTAAGAAGGGTAAGAGCAGGCAAGCCTTATATGATTTTATCAAGTAAAGATTCCTTGGAAGAAGCAAAAGTTTTTATTTATAAAAACGATAAGATTAGAGCTACTGTTATAGATTTTAAAGATTCTATCTTTAAAGCATACACCTACCTTCAACCTATAAAAAAAGTAGAGAAAATTGTAGAGGGTAAAATATATTCAAACCTTTCTAATGCAATGGATAGTTTGCATTTAAACCCTAATTTAACTTGGAGAATTGCAGATATTTATGCTTGGACATTAGATTTTTATAAACTTCAAAAAGGAGATTCTTTTAAGCTTATTTTCGAAGAGAAATTTATAAATGATACTGTTTTTGCTGGTTACGGGGACGTTAAATCAGCTGTTTTTAATCATAATAAAAGAGATTTATATGCTTTTAGGTTTCTTGCAGATTCTATTTTGAATATTCATGAGTATTATGATGATAATGCGAAAATGCTGCGTAGTCAGTTTTTAAAATCTCCAATAAAATTTCAATATAGAATTTCATCTAGATATAATTTAAAAAGAAAAATTGCTTACTACGGCAATAGAGTAAAGCCTCATAAAGGCACCGATTTTGCTGCAAGAGTAGGAACTCCTATTATAGCAACGGCTAGCGGCACTGTTTCAGAATCTAAGAGAAAAGGCGGTAATGGTAATTATGTAAAAATAAAACACAATGCTACATATAGCACGCAGTACTTGCATATGAAAATGCGTAAAGTTAAAAAAGGGCAATACGTAAAGCAAGGAGATGTTATTGGTTTGGTTGGTATGACAGGAAACACCGGAGGACCTCATGTTTGTTATCGTTTTTGGAAATATGGCAGACAGGTAGATCCTTTAAGAGAAAAACTACCTGCGGCAAAACCTATGAATAAAAGTATAAAACCAGCGTTTTTTGATTTCATAAAACCTTTGAAATCTCAAATAGATAAAAATCAATTACAAATAAAAGAAACGATAGTAACTGTAAAATAAGTTGCTTAAAATTTAGAAAATGGCTTTAAAAAACATCAATCCTACCAAGACTCAAGCTTGGGAAAAACTGACAAATCACTTTAATGAAAATAAGAACATTAACATTAAAGACTTGTGTAAAGATAAAAATAGAACTGCAGATTTTTCTTTGGAATTAGGAGATTTATCAGTGGATTTTTCAAAAAACAGAATTACTAAAGAAACTATTGCGCTGCTAGTAGAATTGGCAAAAGAAGTAGACTTAAAGGATGCTATTGAAAAACAATATGCTGGGGCAGTAATTAACGTTACCGAAGGTAGAGAAGTTTTACATACTGCTTTAAGGAGTAATTCTGAAGAACCGATTCTAATTGATGGAAAAAATATAAAGCCACAAATACAAACTGCTTTAAGAAAAATTAGAAGCTTTAGTAATAAAGTTATTTCTGGGAAATGGAAGGGATATTCAGGTAAATCTATAACAGATATTGTAAATATTGGTATTGGAGGATCTGATTTAGGACCAGACATGGTTGTAGAATCTCTTCAATATTATAAAAATCAGTTAACTACGCATTTTGTATCTAATGTAGATGGAGACCATGTTTCTGAGGTGATTAAAAAGCTAAATCCAGAAACAACTTTATTTGTAATTGTATCAAAAACCTTTACAACGCAAGAGACTATTACAAATGCAGAAACATTAAAAAATTGGTTTTTAAAGTCGGCAACTATTTTCGATATTCCAAAACATTTTGTGGCAGTTTCAACAAACTTAGAGGCGGTAGATAACTTTGGAATTGACAAAGCAAACGTTTTTCCGATGTGGAATTGGGTTGGTGGTCGTTTTTCTTTATGGTCTGCAGTTGGGTTGTCTATTAGTTTGTCTGTTGGTTATGATAATTATAGAGCTTTATTAGATGGTGCAGAAGAAATGGACTTGCACTATAAAAATACAGACTTCGAAAATAATATTCCTGTAATATTAGCCTTGTTAAGTGTTTGGTATAATAATTTTTATGAGGCAGAGACAGAGGCCGTTTTACCATATTCTCAGTATTTAAAAAAGCTTCCAGACTATTTACAACAAGCCATTATGGAAAGTAATGGGAAAGGTGTAGATAGAAATGGAGATACTATAGATTACCAAACAGGAACAATTGTTTGGGGAAGTACAGGTACAAATATGCAGCACGCATTTATGCAATTAGTGCATCAAGGCACAAAGTTAATTCCTGCAGATTTTATTGGGTATAAAGAGTCATTATATGGTTTAACAGATCATCATAAGAAACTAATGGCAAATTATCATGGTCAAATAGAGGCATTGGCTTTTGGTAAATCAAAAGAAGAGGTATATTTAGAACTAAAGTTTTCAGGAGAGGAAGATAAAATTGCAAAATTATTACCATTTAAAGTTTTTGAAGGAAATAGACCAAGTAATTCTATTCTTTTTGACAAACTTACACCACATTCTCTAGGTAAATTGATTGCGCTTTACGAACATAAAATTTATACTCAAGGAATTTTATGGAATATTTATAGCTATGACCAATTTGGTGTAGAGCTAGGAAAAGAATTAGCTAAAAAATTATTAAATACCTATTAATTATAGGTTTAGGAAATTAAAAATTAAAGAAACGAACCTGTTTTATGTGTTTTGTTAATAATTTGTTAATATAAAAACTATTTAATTACAAGTTTAAATACCATTTAAGTTATATTTGGATGTCTTAATTTTTTGTTAAACCTTAACTCTTAAATTAACATAAATACCCTGTGAAAGAAACATTTTTGCAGAAACTAATAATATTAATTCAAATTTAAACAATGAAAAATTTTAAAAACTTATTATTTGTAGCACTGTTCTTAATAACAGCTGCAGTTTTAGGACAAACTAAAATTACAGGAACGGTTGTAGATGAAACCAATCAACCATTGCCAGGGGCAAGTGTTCTTGTAAAAGGAACAACAAACGGAACATCAACAGATTTTGATGGTAAATTTACTTTAGAAGCAAAAGCTGGTTCTGGTGCTATCGTAGTTTCTTTTATCGGTTACAGTTCAAAGGAAGTTGTATTTTCTGCTTCAAAAAACAAGGTAACAGTTCAATTGTTAGAAGATACAGGTTCTTTAGATGAAATCATCATAACTGCTACTTCTTTTGCAATAGACAGGAAAACACCTGTTGCCGTTTCTACAATTAAAGCTGCAGATATTGAACTAAAATTAGGAACACAGGAATTTCCAGAAATTTTGAAATCTACTCCTGGTGTATATGCCACAAAAACAGGTGGTGGTTACGGAGATGCAAGAATTAATTTACGTGGATTTAGTTCTCAAAATGTTGCGGTAATGATTAACGGAGTACCTGTTAATGACATGGAAAACGGAGCAGTATACTGGTCTAACTGGGCTGGTTTGTCGGATGTTACATCTGCAATGCAGGTTCAAAGAGGTTTAGGAGCTTCTAAGGTTGCAGTGCCTTCTATTGGAGGAACCATTAATATTATATCAAAATCTACAGATGCACAGCAAGGTGGAAATATTAAGATGTCTACTGGGAACAACGGGTATCAAAAATATGGTATGACTTTATCAACAGGGGTAATGGATAATGGTTTTGCTGTTACTGCTTCGGCAGCTAAAATCTCTGGAGATGGTTATGTAGACGGTCTTCAGTTTAGTGGAGTTAATTACTTTTTAAATGTTTCAAAAGAGGTAAATGATGCACATAAATTATCTTTTAATGTAATTGGCGCGCTACAGACGCATGGTCAAAGATACAACTCTAGAACAATTGCTCAGAATAGAGATACTGAACAAGGAGGGAAAAGATTTAATCCAGACTGGGGTTACAGAAATGGTGAGGTAGAAAATATTTCTTATAATTTTTATCACAAGCCTCAAATTTCTTTAAATCATGATTGGGTTATTTCAGACAAAACATTTTTAACAACAGTGGTGTATGCCTCTTTTGGGACAGGTGGTGGAAGAAGACTTTATGGTTCTGGAAAATTTACAAATGATGCTTATAGGTTGGGGGATTCAGACCAACCAATTGATTTTGATAAAATTGTTCAAGAAAACAAAGATAATGGAGCCTTAGGTTCTACAGATGTTTTTGCAGCTTCAAACAATGACCACAACTGGTACGGTGTTCTTTCTACTTTAAACACAGAACTTTCAGATAATTTGACATTAACAGCAGGTTTAGATGGAAGATATTATGTAGGTTCTCATTATTATTCAATTACAGATTTATTAGGTGGTGAGTATTATTTAAACCCAAGTAGTAATGATAATAACAAGAATACCGCTTTAAAAGTTGGAGATCGTTTTAATAGAGATTACGAAGGAAGAGTTTTGAGATATGGAACGTTTGCACAATTAGAATATTCGCAAGACGCTTTATCTGTTTTCTTATCTTCATCAATTTCAAATACAAGATACGGAAGATCTAGTTTTTTAGATGATTCTTCAAATCCAAATGGGAACGTTTCTGATAACGCAAATTTTTTAGGATACGGTATTAAAGGTGGTGCAAACTATAACGTAGATGACACGAACAATGTTTTTGCTAATATTGGATATTTTTCGAGAGCACCATTCTTAACAGGAAGTGTTTTCTTAAATAAAGAATCTGTAGAATTAAATTCAGAAGCGATCAATGAAAAAGTTTTTAGTGCAGAAATAGGATATGGTTATAGAAGTGAAAACTTTAATGCCAATATAAATCTGTATAGAACTTCTTGGTTAGATAAGTCAATTACAGCAAGACAGCAAGATCCAGACAATTTAGGACAGTTCTTAGAAGCAAATATTGCTGGATTAGATGCATTACACCAAGGTATTGAATTTGATTTTGTTGCTAAGTTAAGTGATAAATTAAATCTTACTGGTATGTTTTCTCTAGGAGATTGGACTTGGCAAAGTGATGTGCAAGGACAAATATTTGATCAAAACAATGTAATAATTAAAGAAGTTACTGTAAATGCAAAAGGCTTAAAAGTAAATGATGCAGCACAAACAACATATGCTTTAGGTTTAAATTATAAGGTATTAGATAGAACAAACTTATTTATAGATTATAATTATGCAGGAGATTTGTATTCTAAATTCAACATTACAAGAAGTATAGACAGAGAGAATACTTGGAAAATGCCAGGATATCATTTAGCAGATTTTGGTTTTAGACATGGGTTTACTATTGGAGACTTCTATGCGACCTTATCTGGTAAAATGAATAACATATTTGATGTTGAATACATTTCTGATGCATTTGACGATGGAACACACACAGCTTCTGGGGCTAACGTTTATTACGGAGCAGGAAGAACATTTAGTTTAGGATTAAAAGTTAATTTTTAAAAAATACAATCATGAAAAAAATTCTAGTATTATTAACAATTTTTTCAATGGTTTTCACTTCTTGTGAGCCATTAGAAATGATCAATGCAGAGGCTGATGCAATGCCAAACCCTATTGTTGGAGATGTGATTTTCACAATGTCAGATGACGATTACGACGTAGTGGATAGATCTTATGGTAACTTTGATTCAGAAGCTCAGGCAAAAGAAAAAATTCCTACTTTATTAAACAGTAAATATCCAGTTTGGGGAAACAAATCTTCTGCAACTGTAACATTTAAGCTATACAATAAGGTAAACACATATAGCAAAAACATCTATGCATTATCTGATGCAGAGCACAATGCAATCACAGGAAAAACATATGGAAACTTTGACAGGTCTTATCATGTTACAAATTATCTAGAAGCAACTTATCCTGATGCCTCTGAAGGAGATTTCCATTCTTTAAAATATCGTTTTTATGCAGGAGGAGAATCGACCTTAACGGACGGCTTTGTTTTCGAAAATTCGGAATGGACAAAAATTACTGGGTTTACTCCTGATAATTATAGTGATATGGGTGAATCATATCCAAACTTCTCAAGTCATGATGAAGCAGAGATTAAAATACCTGTTGCACTTTTAGATGTATATAAATTTGCTGGTAAAGAAGCAGGTGACATCGTTACTGCGATGTATGAATTGTATAAAGGAGGTGGTGTTACCAAAAGTTATACGGCGAACTACATCTTTGATGGTATTTCTTGGTCAAAATATACAAACACTATAAATGAAACAATTCAATTTGGTCATGATGGTTCAGTTTGGGTGCCAGATAACACCATCAAGTATACACTAGTTAGGAATGCAGATTATGAGTATATGTCAGCTCAGTTGACAGGTAATTCAGATTTTGATAATGTTAGTTTGGGTAACCTTGCTAGTTATGGAGATTTTGATTATAACTGGTCAGATGAACAAATTTATTATGCATTGGCGCTCTTTTTAGATTATTTAGATCCAAGTGCTGCTGAAGGGCAGAAATATATTTTAACCTATGTTATTTATGACAATGGCGAAAATGATTACCAAACAAGTTTTATTAAGACAGACGGAGCTTGGGTTGTAAATGATTAAAAAATAAAATTAGACTTTCTAAAAACCACCTCATTTGAGGTGGTTTTTTTGTTTTAAAAATTAGTAACTTTGTACCAACAACAAACTAATTATTAGTATCATGAAAAATGTGCACTCTTATTGGGCTTATTTAGTGCTTGCTATCTTAATATTTGCAGTAATAAATGCAATCCTTGGACTTAGCAAAAAGAAACAATTTACAGACAAAGATTTACGTATTGGCTTATTCGCGTTAATTGTTTCTCATATGCAATTATTAATAGGTTTGGCTTGGTATTTTATGTCGCCTTGGTTTAGTGCATTAACGGAAGACACGGGTGCAGTAATGAAAGAAAAATCTTTGAGATTATTAGCAGTAGAGCACCCAGTAATGATGATTCTAGCCATCGTTTTTATAACTATTGGTTGGTCTAAGCATAAAAAGAAAACAACAGATAGCGCAAAGTTTAAAACATTTGTAATTTTTTATGGAATAGGTTTATTATTAATGCTATCAAAAATTCCTTGGAACAACTGGTTGTAATAACGATTATTCCGCAGCTCTAAGTTTTATACATGGAAAGCTATATTATATTTATATGAAGATTTTAAGTTATATCTTATCCCCAATTTTTGCAGTTGTATTTTTTTTGTTGTTAATTATTTTTCATCCATTACAATGGATTGGACTAAATGTTTTTGGTTATAAAGGACATAAGTTTGTTGTAGATGTTATGAATTGGGTTTTAGTAAAATCTCTTTTAGTTTTAGCAATACGAGTTAAAGTAGAAAACGAGTACGAGTTACCTTTGAATACAACACTTGTTTTTGTATCAAATCATCAAGGAGTATTTGATATTCCGCCAATTATTTCTTCGTTTAAGAAACACCACCCTAAATTTGTTTCAAAAATTGAATTAGGAAAAGGCATACCAAGTATTTCTTATAATTTGCGCAAAGGAGGTGCGGCCTTAATTGATAGAAAGGATCGGAAAGCAAGCAATGGTTACTTTAGTTGATTTTGCAAAGAACATTAACAAAAATAAATGGTCTGCCGTGATTTTTCCAGAAGGGACAAGAAGTAGAAATGGCAAATCAAAGTCATTTGCTCCAAGCGGATTAAAAATAATTACAAAGTATAATAAAGAAGGTTATGTTGTACCTTTAACTATTAATAATTCTTGGAAGGTTTTTAAGTATGGTAAATTTCCATTTGGTATCGGAAGTCCAATAACCATTACAACGCACGAACCAATTAAAATTAATACTTTGCCATTTAAAGAGTTATTAGAAAAAACAGAAACAATTATTAAAGAACATATAAAATAAATAATTATGTCTATAAAAAATATAAGAAAAGAAGTAATGCTAACTCTAGAAAAAAGTATGCAGAGCTTTATGGATACATATTTAATTCCTGCAGAAAAAATATGGCAGCCAACAGATTTCTTGCCGAATTCGCAAAAAGATTCATTTATAACGGAAGTAGAAGAGATTAGGGAAATTTCTAAAGAATTACATGATGATTTTTGGGTAGTTTTAGTGGGAGATACAATTACAGAAGAAGCTTTACCAACCTATGAATCTTGGTTGTTAGATTTAGATGGTATAAATCAAGACCCAGACAATGGTTGGGCAAAATGGATACGAACTTGGACTGCAGAAGAAAATAGACATGGAGATGTTTTAAATAAGTATTTATACTTATCTGGCCGTGTGAATATGCGTGAAGTAGAAATTTCTACACAACATCTAATTGCAGACGGTTTTGATATTGGTACCTCGACAGATCCTTATAAAAACTTTGTGTACACTACATTTCAAGAATTAGCAACCTATGTTTCTCATAACAATGTAGCTAAAATTGCAAAGAAAAAAGGACACAAAGCCTTGGGTAAAATGTCTAAAATTATTGCAGGAGATGAAATGCGTCATCACCAGGCATATTCGCATTTTGTAAAAGAAATTTTTAAGATAGACCCAAGTGAAATGATGTTGGCTTTTCAACACATGATGAAACATAAAATTATAATGCCTGCATTGCATTTAAGAGAATCATTTGGAGCTAAGGGAACTGCGTTTGATGATTTTTCTGCTGTAGCACAAAGAATAGGAGTCTATACGGGTTTTGATTATGTAGATATTTTGAAGAAATTAAATACTATGTGGGAAATTGATAAGATTACAAATCTTACACCGGAGGCAGAAAAAGCAAGAGACTATTTAATGAAGTTACCAGATAGAATGTATAGAATTACAGAACGAATTGTAATTCCAGATACAAAGTTTAACTTTAAATGGATGTTGCCAGCATAGCTTTATAAGAATTTAGTTTTTATGTGCTAAAAAATATAAAGACCCTTCATTTTCAAAATGAGGGGTCTTTTTTTAATTTTTATATAAATCTATTTCAAAAAGACAAACAGGTGCAAGTTTATAATGATCTGGTAAATTAGAAGTGTTTTTTAAATTAAATAGTCCAAGAAAATGAAACCCAGCATTTTTATAATGGGTAATTAGATTTTTGTTTTCACCCAAAGTATCTAATCTAATAAATTGGATCTCTTTTTTTAGTGCATATTCTTTAGCCCAATTTGTAATAGTAGCAATATAATTGTTTCCTCTAAAGTTAGGATTTACAGCAATTCTATGAATATAGATTGCACTATCTGTATTGCTGTCTTCCCAAATTTGTTCATCTGAAAAAGTAATTGCCCAAATACACACTACTTCATTATTCACTAAAAGTTTGAATTGTCTATTTTCTGAAATTTCATTTATAACCATTTCTCGGTCAAAATCTGGCCAAACAATTACGGTTTTCTTTTCTCTCTGATAGTTTGAAGCAATTTTATAAAGTGCAAATATTTTTTCAATATCTGAAGCTGTAACGTTTTTAATAGTCATAATTCTTATTTAGAATAGTCAATTTTAAAAGAATCCATATCATTCAAAAAACCTAATTTTTTACGAATAGTATCTTGTTTATTTTTTTCAAGAGTTGCACTTATAATTCCAACTTCATTTTTTTGTAAGCTAGAGATTTTTGCACCTAAATAGTCTATAATTAAAGAGTTGCCAGAATAGGCATAATCATTTGCATCTTTCCCTATTATGTTTACCCCAATTACATAACTCATATTTTCTATTGCACGCGCTTTTAAAAGCGTCTTCCAAGCTTTTACCCTTGGAGCAGGCCAATTGGCCATAAAAATTAAAAGATCGTAATTTTCAGTGTTTCTAGCCCAGACAGGAAAACGCAAATCGTAACAAATTAAAGGACAAATCTTCCATCCTTTATATTCGATAATTATTTTTTTAGTACCAGAGGTATATACTTTGTCCTCTTTAGCTAAAGTAAAAGAATGTCTTTTGTTGTAGGTTTCTATTGCTCCCGAAGGATGCACAAAAATCAAACGATTATAATAGGTACCGTTATCAGAAATAACTAAACTTCCGCAAATAGCAACTTGTTTGTTTTTTGCTATTTTTTGCATCCATAAAACAGAAAAACCATCCATTTTTTCAGCAACCTCTCTCTGGGTGTATTGTAAAGCCAGTAGTAAACATTTCTGGTAATACAATTAAATCTACAGTACGCTCTAAGTCATTTATTTTTTCTTCAAAAAAAGAAATATTTTGTTGTGCGTTTTCCCAAACTAAAGCTGTTTGAATTCCAACTATTTTTAAAGTGTTTTGCATTAAAATTAATTTTAAAGATATAACAACTATAAAAGTAAGTTTTTGTAATTTAGAAATCCCAATTGAATACCAAAAAATTCTATGCAATCCTTTATTTCAGAAACCTTAGATTCCATTTTAAAAACTACAAAATCATTTGAAAATGTGGTTTTTATATTGCCATCACAAAGAGCTAAAGTTTTTTTAAAACAAACCTTAAAAGATAAGATCTCTGTTGGGTTTTTGCCTGAAGCATTAAATATAGAGCAATTTGTGCAACAAGTATCGGGTATCGAAAAAGCAGATAGCATTCAATTATTATTTCATTTTTATACGATTTATAAAAACTTAGAAAAAGAGCCTGATTCTTTTGATACTTTCTCTTCGTGGGCGTTTACAGTGTTGCAAGATTTTAATGAAATAGACCAGCATTTGGTAGATACAAAAGAAATTTTTGTTTACATAAGAGATATAGAGCGTTTAAAAAAGTGGTCTGTGACTGGCACCTTTACAGAAACCGAGTTTATGAAAGATCATTATTCTTTCTTAGAAAAACTAAATAACTTTTATCCACCTTTATATCAGTTTTTATTAGAGAAAAAAATTGGATATCAGGGTTTAATGTACAGAGAAGCTTGTAGTAATATTGACGGGTATATTGAAAAAAACGCACATAAGAAGTTTTTTTTTATAGGTTTTAACGCTTTAAATAAGGCGGAAGAATTTTTGTTTCAAAAAGTATTAGAAAGCAATAATTCTGAAATTTATTGGGATTTGGATGCACTGTTTTTCAATACCAATCATCAAGCAGGCACTTTTATTAGAAAGTATAAAAAGGAATGGAAATATTACGAAAAAAACCCATTAAAAACTTTGAGTAATTCCTTTTCTGGCCCAAAAAATATTCAAATAATTGGAGCTTCTAAAAATACAACTCAGATAAAATACGCAGGAGAAATTTTAGAAAATTTTACAGATTTTAAAAATACTGCGCTCATTTTAGCAGACGAGACTTTACTGCCAATCACTTTAAATTCTTTACCGAAAAACATCAATGCTATAAACATTACAATGGGGTACCCATTAAAAGATATTCCCACAACAAGTTTGCTTTTTTCTATTTTCCAATTGTTTGTTTCGCAAGAAAAATTACAAAAAACTATTGTAAATGAATTTTACCACAAAGACGTTGTTCGCTTTTTAAAACATCAATCTGTTTACAAACTCCTGTCTGATAAGAATAGTGCTTTAGTAGACAACTTTACAGAAGAAATAGGAAAAGAAAATCTGATATTCATTAGCAAAGCACAAATAGAAAGTATTTTAATAGATACAACTGCATCAGTAAAAAGTGGCATTTCTGCTATCTTTAATTCATACACAACAATCAATGAGTTTTTAGATAGAATCCTAAATCTGATAGCTCTTTTGAAAGAAGATGTAACTACTTTAGAAAAGGAATATTTATTTCGTTTTTATACTGCTTTTACCCAGTTGAAAACCTTGCAAACAGAATATGAGTATTTTACAGATTTAAAGACCTTGTCTTTGTTCTTCAAACAATTAATAAGCTCAGAAACACTTTCTTTTCAGGGAGAGCCGTTAAGAGGTTTGCAATTAATGGGCATGTTAGAAACACGTGTTTTAGATTTTGAAAATATTATATTAACCTCTACGAATGAAGGTATTTTACCAGCAAGTTCGCAACAAAATTCTTTTATTCCTTTTGATGTGAAAATTGAGTTTGGTTTGCCAACATTTAAAGAAAAAGACGCTATTTTTTCTTATCATTTTTTTAGATTGCTACAAAGAGCAAAAAATATTTTTATTCTCTACAACACAGAACATGACGTTTTTGGAAGTGGAGAAAAAAGCAGGTTTGTAACACAGTTAGAAATGATGAGGGACGATATTATTTATAAAAATATCTCACCAAAAGTGATTCCGAGTAAAACAGCATTAAAAAAAATACCTAAAAACAAAGTTACTTTTGAACGTTTAAAAGAGTTGGCAGAAAAAGGCATCTCTCCTTCTGCATTGACGAACTACTTATACAACCCTATTTCGTTTTACAAACAAAAAATTTTAAAAATTAAGGAGTTTGATGATGTCGAAGAAACCGTTGCTTTTAATACGCTAGGTAATGTTGTGCATGAGGCATTAGACGAGTTATATAAACCTTTTGTAGGTAGGTTTTTATCTGAAGAGAATGTTTCTAAAATGGAGAAAGAAGCAAGTAATTTAGTAAAAAAACATTTTAAAATTCAGTTTAAAAATGGAGATATTTCGACAGGAAAAAATCGTTTAATTTTTGAAGTTGCCAATAGATTTGTCTCTAATTTTTTATTCAAAGAAAAAGAATTGCTAAAAGATAAAAAGAACAAACTAAAAATTATTGCTACAGAAGAAAACTTATTTGCAGAAATAACAATTGAAGGAATTGATTTTCCTGTAAAATTGCACGGTCAAGTAGATAGGGTAGATGAGTTAAATGGTGTTTTAAGAATTATAGATTATAAAACAGGTATGGTATCTAGTGCTAATTTGCGAGTACCAGAATTTGAGAATCTGCGAGACGAGAAACATTTAAAAGCCATTCAGGTTTTGCTTTATGCCTATTTGTTTACTAAAAGTAAAAATTACAATTTTACGCAACTTTTAGAGGCAGGGATTTATTCATTTAAAAATTTAAATAGTGGTTTTTTACCAATTGATTTTGCCTTGCCAAGAAAAAAGCCAGAGACTAATATTACCCCAGAAAAATTAGAAGAATTTATTACAGAACTTAAAACATATATCAAAGAAATTTACAATCCAGAAATAGATTTTATAGAACCAGCAGATTTAAGATATTAAATAATTATTTCCCTTTTAAAACTAATAAAGGTACGTTAGAGAAAAACTCTTCTTTAAGAATAGTATTCTTTTCCCAAAGTTTTTTAAAGAATCCTCTTTTGCGTCTAAAAACGCACAACATATCTGGGTTTTGTGATTTTATGTGTTCTAAAACGCCTTGAAAAGTAGTTGCATTTTCTGAGACGATTAATGTTTTTTCTAATGCTTTTAAATCTTTATTCAGCAGTAAATCTTCTTCTGTATAACTAGGAGTTTTAACTAATAATAAATGTACCTCGGTTTTAAACTTTTCAACTATTTGTTGTAGTGGCTTTAAAGCAGTTTTACTTTTTACAATACCAGATTTAAAAGCCATTAAAATACGAGAGATAGGAATGTATTTATAACCTTCAGGCACTGCTAAAATGGCAAGATTTGTTTTCTTTACTAAGTTCCCTGCAGTCCTTCCTAGAAATAAATTTTCTTTAATAGAGTTACTTTTAGTACCTACAATTACCAAATCTATTCCTAGCTCAGCATCTATAGCGGCAACGCTTTCAGAAACACTTCCTTTTGCAGAAATTAATTTAATTTCTACATTCTTTATATCACAGCTATTTACCATTGTTCTTAGATATAAATTAGTTTCACGTTCTATTATTGCATCAACATTTATCATTGTTCCTGCTTTTGTATAAGAACTATAAGCTCTAAAAACAAACACTTTTGCATTAATTTCTGTAGCAAAATCAATGGCATATTGCAAAGTATTTTGAGCGTTTTCTGTAGATCCTATTGGGACTAATATATGTTTCATTTGTAGTAATTTATAGCACTGCAAAGTTAAGTAATTTTAAGGGAATCTTTTCTTTTTACATTTTTTAGATATGTACATTTGTAAAAATATTTTTTTTGAACAAAAGCATTAGTTTTAAGAATATTAACAAACTAGCAATACCAGCATTAATTGCTGGTATTGCAGAACCTATTTTATCTATAACGGATACTGCTATTATTGGTCATATAGATATTAATGCAACAGAAAGTCTTAGCTGCAGTCGGCATTGTAGGTGCTTTTATTTCTATGTTAATTTGGGTTTTCGGACAAGTAAGAAGTGCAATTTCATCTATTATTTCTCAATATGTTGGCGCAAATAAGTTAGATGAAATTAAAGAATTACCAGCCCAGGCAATTGCAATGATTGTTGCAAGTAGTTTGCTGGTTTTGGCACTTTCGTACCCCTTTTCTAGACAAATTTTTCAATTCTATAATGCCTCAGATCAGATTTTAGATTATTGTATTGCCTATTTTAATATTCGGATTTTTGGTTTTCCTTTTGCACTTTTCGTGTTTGCTGTTTTTGGCACATTTAGAGGTTTACAAAATACTTTTTACCCAATGATAATTGCCATTATTGGAGCTTCTTTAAATATTGTGTTAGATTTTATTTTAGTCTACGGTATTGAAGGTTATATTCCTGCAATGCATGTCGAAGGAGCCGCATATGCAAGTGTAATTGCGCAAGTAGTAATGGCCATAATTTCACTGGTTTTATTACTAAAGAAAACAGCTATTTCTTTAAGGTTAAGTTTTACTTTACATGCAGAAGTCCCTAGACTTTTAAATATGATTGGGAATCTCTTTATTAGAACAATTGCATTAAATGTAGCGTTGTACTTGGCTACATCTTACGCAACAGATTATGGTAAAGAATACATTGCAGCATATACTATTAGCATAAATATTTGGCTATTAGGTGCTTTTATGATAGATGGATATTCTAGTGCTGGTAATATTTTATCAGGAAAATTATTAGGTGCTAAAGAGTATAAATCTTTAGTTATTTTAAGTAATAAACTTTTCAAATACGGCATTGTAATAGGAACTATAATTGCGGTTTTGGGAGCTGTTTTTTATAACGCAATAGGAAGAATATTTACCAATGAGACGCTTGTTCTAGAGCAATTTTATACTGTTTTTTGGATTGTTTTAATTACGCAACCTATAAATGCTATTACTTTTATTTTTGATGGAATGTTTAAAGGAATGGGAGAAATGAAATATTTAAGAAACCTCTTAATCTTAGCAACAGGTTTGGTTTTTGTGCCAACACTTTTAATTTTTGATTATTTAAATTATAAATTAATTGCTATTTGGCTTGCGTTTACATGCTGGATTATTGCACGAGGCTTGCCTTTGGTTTTTAAATTTAGAAAGAAATTTATACCCTTAGCTGAAAATCAATAAAAAGAAGCTATTCTTCTGAAATAAGTCTTTTTTTTGAACCCAAAAATTCTGGGTCAAATTTTTAAGAATTAAATCTTACTTTTACTTTAAATTCAGTTTATGACAACAA
The DNA here is from genome assembly GCA_905181765.1 of Flavobacteriales bacterium UBA6772. GTDB lineage: Bacteria > Bacteroidota > Bacteroidia > Flavobacteriales > Flavobacteriaceae > Polaribacter. The sequence continues at coordinate 47,002 of CAJIYW010000008.1, forward strand.
CAAGACAAAACGGAAGTTTACATACAAATATTCAAGATCATATTGCCACTATAGAATTTGGTCACCCTGCGAGTAATTCTTTTCCAAGTGAATTATTAGAAAGATTGGCTAAAGAATTAGTTACTATAGGCAATCATGCAGATGTTGCAATAATTATTCTAAAATCTGAAGGTAAAAAAGCTTTTTGTGCGGGTGCTTCTTTTGATGAGTTGGTGGCTATTTCTAATTTAAAAGATGGGCAACAGTTTTTTGCCGGTTTTGCAAACGTACTAAATGCAATGAGAACTTGCGGAAAATTAATTATTGGAAGAGTTCAGGGGAAAACAGTTGGTGGTGGTGTTGGTTTAATTGCGGCTTGCGATTATGTACTTGCAACTGAAAATGCAGCTATAAAATTATCTGAATTTACAATTGGAATAGGACCTTTTGTAATTGAACCAGCAGTAACAAGAAAAATTGGTGTTTCAGGAACTTCAGAATTAACTTTAGACGCTACCAATTGGAAAAATGCATATTGGGCAAAGGAAAAAGGCTTGTATGCAAAGGTATTTGAAACCATAAATGAACTAGATAAAGAAGTTGAAATTCTGTCTGAGAAATTAGCATCCTATAATCCTATTGCTTTAACAGAAATGAAAAAGGCACTTTGGAAGGGAACTGAAAACTGGACTGATTTATTAGCAGAAAGAGCTGCTATTTCTGGAGAATTAGTCTTATCTGAATTTACGAAAAAAGCATTAGAAAAATTTAAAAAATAGCATTATTTCGTCAGTCTTATTATGTAGAAGAAATTATTTGGAATTGTAAGTTTGTGTTTAGGTATAATAGAGTTAATAAATTAAGTAAAAAGTTTTTTTATAAGTTCGATTTAGAAATTGAACAAATTAAAGTTTTAAATTAGTAGAAAAAGTAAGTGCTGATGTCAAAAAAAAATAATTTTCCTATGTGGGGTGGAAATAATTGGACTAAATCAATGTTTAAAAAATATTGGTGGTTTGTATGTATAATTATTATTGGATACATAATGATTGTAATTAATGCAAATGCTTCTATATAAAAGATATTATAATTTAAGAAATGAAAATAGTTTCAACAAATATCGGCGAACGCAGAGTTATAGATTGGAAAGGGGAATTAGTTACTACTGGTAGTTTTAAGTTTGCCGTAGACAAACCTATTTTTTTAGATAATAATAATGTAAAAGGTGATGAGATTTCTGATAGAGAAAGTCATGGCGGAACATTACAAGCTATTTATGGATACTCTATAAAGCATTATGATTTCTTTAAGCCTGCATATCCAGGTTTAGATTGGCAGTTTGGTATGTTTGGTGAAAACTTAACTATGAATGATTTAGATGAAACTACAATTCATTCTGGTGATACTTTTAAAGTAGGTGAAGCTATTTTAGAAGCAACTGTGCAAAGAAACCCGTGTTACAAGTTAGGCATTCGTTTTAATGACATGAAAATTGTAAAGCACTTTTGGAATACTACTTTTTGTGGGGTGTACTTTAAAGTTCTACAAACTGGAAATGTAAAAGTTGGTGATGCTTTTATTCAAATAAAATCGTGTCCAGAAAACCCAACAATTGCAGAGTTGTATTCTGCTAAAAGAATTGAAAAAGGAGAATAGTTTTAATTATGTGGTTCTTGAGAACTAATATTAATAATTGTTTTTAAACAACCTCTTCTTTTTTATGCAAAAAACGAGTTAGTTTCATAGAAAGATCTAATAGAATAATTTTAGCATTTCCGTTTCTTTCAATATGGTAAATGGCATCATTCAATTCTTTTTCAATATCCAAAATATTTCCTCCATGAACAAAAGGTGCAAATTTAGATAGATTAAACCCCGTTTGGGTTTCCATAAAAACTAAATCGTCACTCTTATAATTTAGTAATAAAGCCTGTCTAAAAAACTGCAAACAATACTCTAAAAAACGTTTTTGTGTCTCTCTTCCAGATTTTGCAATGGTTTCAGACCATTCAATTAATTGTTGCACAACAGAAGCATTTCCTTTCGCTTTAAAAGCAGTTCTAATCCAAGTAACAAACCACTCTTCAAAAACCAAATCAGCACCATCATTATTTAATAATTGTACTGCTTTATTGTAGTTTCCTTCTGCTTGCTGCGCAATTGTAGCAGCTTCACTTTCAGAACAACGTTCTCTTTCAATCAAAGCCGTTGCAATATCTTGTTCGCTTAAAACAGGAAAGTGTAATGCTTGACAACGCGATTTTATGGTATTAATAATCTGCTCTTCATTTTCTGTAATTAAAATGAAAACTGTTTTATTTGGTGGTTCTTCAATTAGTTTTAATAGTTTATTGGCAGCGGCAATATTCATTTTTTCTGCCATCCAGATGAGCATTACTTTAAAACCACCTTCGTAAGATTTTAATTGCAATCTTTTAACAACTGTCTCTGCCTCATCAACTCCAATATTTCCTTGCTTATTCTCTACACCAATATGTTGTAACCAATTAAATAAGCTCCCATAAGGTTGCTCCTTTATAAATTCTCTCCAATCTTCTAAGAATAAATTACTTACTGGATGTTTTTTTACAGCATCATTTGTAGTTACCGGAAAAGAAAAATGCAAATCTGGATGCTGTAATTTTTCACACTTTAAATTACAAGACTCGGCACTTTCAGAAGAATTACATAATAAAAATTGAGCATACGCAATTGCCATTGGCAAGGTGCCACTACCTTCTTTACCAATAAATAATTGTGCATGTGGTATTCTTCCATTTTCAGCAGAAACCTGCAAATGGTTTTTAATGTGTTTTTGGCCTATAATTTGGTTAAAAAGCATTTACAAATATAAAATTAGTTCCTCATAAATTCATCAATTTTAGAAAGCAATCTTCGTTTTAGTTTTTAGTTAGGTTAGAGGTGTCGTTGAAACCTGTTTTTTAAGATATAATTTTTAACGCAAACGTTATCTTAATTTTTTAAGTTTCAATTCTATTAAATCTAAACAATTAGGTATTTTTGTGCAAAACAATTCATAATGAAAACACTAAAAGATTTTAATTTCGAAAATAAAAAAGCGATTATTCGTGTAGATTTTAATGTACCTCTAAATGAAAAGCTAGAAGTAACAGATGCTACAAGAATACAAGCTGCAAAATCTACTATTATAGATATTTTAGAACAAGGAGGAAGTTGTGTTTTAATGTCTCATTTAGGTCGTCCAAAAGGATTTCAAGAAGAGTTTTCTTTGAGACATATTGTTAAATCTGTAGTAGATGTTATTGGTTGTAATGTAAAATTTGTAGAAGACTGTATTGGTAATAAAGTTGAGGAAGCAGTTGCTAATTTAGAAGCTGGTGAGATTTTATTGTTAGAGAATCTTCGTTTTTACGAAGAAGAGAAAAAGGGAGATGTTGCTTTTGCAGAAAAATTATCAAAGTTTGGTGATATTTATGTGAATGATGCATTTGGTACTGCGCACAGAGCACATGCATCTACCACAATTATTGCACAATTTTTTGAGGAAAATAAATGTTTCGGAAACTTATTAGCAAGAGAAATAGAAAGTATAGATAAGGTTTTAAATAATTCTGAAAGACCAGTTTTAGCCATATTAGGAGGCGCAAAAGTATCCTCTAAAATTACGGTAATTGAAAATATTTTAGATAAAGTAGATCATTTAATTATTGGAGGTGGTATGAGTTTCACGTTTGTAAAAGCATTGGGTGGAAAAATTGGAAATTCTATTTGTGAAGATGATAAAATGGAATTAGCCTTGGATATTTTAAAGCAAGCAAAAGCAAAAGGAGTAGAAATTCATATTCCTGTAGATGTAATTGCTGCAGATGATTTTTCTAACGATGCAAATACTCAAACTTTAGATATAAATGAAATTCCTGATGGTTGGGAAGGCGTTGATGCTGGACCAAAATCGAGAGAAATTTTTGATACTGTTGTAAATCAGTGTAAAACTATTTTGTGGAATGGACCTTTAGGTGTTTTTGAAATGGAATCTTTTGCTGGTGGAACAATTGCATTAGGACACTCTATTGATAAGGCTACTAAAAATGGCGCATTTTCTTTAGTTGGAGGAGGAGATTCTGTTGCCGCAGTAAAACAATTTGGTTTTGCAGAAAAAGTAAGTTATGTTTCTACAGGAGGTGGAGCGATGTTAGAAATGTTAGAAGGAAAAACATTGCCAGGTATTGATGCAATATTAAAATAAGAGTTTCTTTGGTTATATTTTTTAGATGTAGTTAATATAACCGATAAAGCTTTCTGGATTTTATATAAAATAAGCGTGTAATTTTTAAATTACACGCTTATTGTTTTAATAGAATATAAGGTTTAATTTTGTTGTTAGATTTAAAATCTTTTTACGAAGAAGCTTTTATAAGAATACATATTAAAAAATGAGATACACAAAATTACCAAATACAGCTATTGAGGTTTCTAAAATATGTTTAGGAACCATGACTTGGGGAAATCAGAATACACAAGAGGATGCTTTTGAGCAAATGGATTATGCCTTAGAACAAGGTGTTAACTTTTTTGATACCGCAGAATTATATCCTGTTCCTGCAACTCCAGAAACGTATGCAGACACAGAAATAATTATAGGAAACTGGTTCAAAAAAACAGGAAATAGAGAAAAAGTAGTTTTAGCTAGTAAAATTGCCGGTGGTGGAGATTACACAAAACATATTAGAAAAGGTAAGTTCGGTAAAGTAAATATCATAGAAGCGGTAGAAGGAAGCTTAAAACGTTTGCAGACAGATTATTTAGATTTATACCAACTGCATTGGCCAGATCGTGGTGTAAATGCATTCGGAGTAAGAGACTATCCTTTTAAGACTGCTGCCAAAGAAGCCGAAAATCATTTAGAAATTTTAGAAACGTTAAATGCCTTTGTAAAAGACGGAACTATTAAAGCAATTGGTCTTTCAAATGAAACGCCTTGGGGAACCATGAAATATTTAGAGGCTGCCAAAGCACATAATTTAGTAAGACCTGTTACTATCCAGAACTCGTATTCTATGATACATAGAGGGGTACGAATACGGCATGTCTGAAGTTTCTATGAGAGAAGATATTGGTTTGTTAGCATACTCTCCTTTAGCGCAAGGTGTTTTATCTGGTAAGTATTTAGATGGAAATAGTCCTGAAGGCTCAAGAGGAAATTTGTTTCCAAGATTTATTGCGCGTTATATGGGTGACGGTTCTTTGGAAGCTGTAAAAAGATATGAAGCCATTGCAAAGAAAAACGGTATTACATTAACAGAATTATCTTTGGCTTTTGTAAATCAATTACCATTTGTTACCAGTAACATTATTGGAGCAACAAAAATGAGTCAGTTAAAAGAAAATATTGGAAGTATTCATGTCAATTTATCTGAAGAAACTTTGAAAGAAATTGAAGCAGTTCATGCGGCAATTCCCAATCCGGCTCCTTAAAAACTAATAATTTTTTAGTATTTAGTTTGCAGTATAAAAAAATCCGAAGTACATATCTTACTTCGGATTTTTTTATAGTTATTTTGGCAATCTCTCCAACTTTTTACAGTGGGAAGCTATTTTAAGTCATCAACCAATTTTACAGAGCTGGCTTTAAAACGTCCGTTTTCTAAAACACCCATAATTTCTGCTTTTCTAATTACTTCGCAAAAACCGGTGTGTTCATCATGTGCGTCACCAAAAGCATCAATATCAAAACCATCTACAAAATAAGCCTTGTTATCAATGCGTACTGCTAGATCACAACCAGTCTCACTGTTTAGTTCAAACTGACATTGACCACAAGAAATTTCTGCAACATGCTTTACTTCTTTCTTATTTGAGCAAGAAAGAGTAATGATAAGGACTGATAAAAAAAGTATTTTTTTCATAATTTTAAATTAGAACTATTATTAAAATATACATTTGCTATTAAACTCCAAAATTGCTTACTAAAAGCTATTTCTTAGCCCAACTATCGCGCAAACCAACAATTTTATTAAACACTAAATTGTTAGCAGTCGAATCATCGTCCACATTAAAATACCCCAAACGTTGAAACTGAAAACGTTCACCAATTTTAGCCGACTGTAAACTTGGTTCTAAAAAAGCAGTAATTACTTCTAAAGAATCCGGATTTACAAACTCCATATAATCTTTATCTTTATGGGAATCTGGCGCTTCATCTATAAACAATCTGTCATATGCTCTTACCTCAGCTTTAACGGCATGTTTTATAGAAACCCAATGCAAAGTACCTTTTACTTTGCGCATGCTTTCTTCTGTTCCACTTCCAGATTTTGTTAATGGATCGTAGGTACATTGAATTTCAATTATGTTTCCATCTTCATCTTTTGTACAGCTATTTGCAGTTATAAAATAAGCGTTCTTTAAACGAACTTCTTTTCCTAACTTCAGACGAAAAAACTTCTTATTTGCTTCTTCTCTAAAATCTTCTTTTTCTATATAAATTTCTCTTGAAAAAGGAACTTCTCTAAAGCCAGCACTTTCATCTTCTTGATTGTTCTCTGCTGTTAGAAACTCCTCTTGATCTTCAGGATAATTTGTAATGACCACTTTTACAGGATCTAGAACAGCCATTACTCTGTTAGCAGATTTGTTTAAATCTTCTCTAATCTTAAATTCTAAAAGGGCTACATCAATTATATTTTCACGCTTAGAAACTCCTACGGTTTCAATAAAGTTTTTAATAGAAGCTGGCGTATAACCACGTCTTCTTAAACCAGAAATTGTAGGCATTCTTGGATCGTCCCAGCCAGAAACAATTCCGTTTTCAACCAAAGTTAGCAACTTTCGTTTACTCATAATTGTGTAACTTAAATTCAAACGAGAAAACTCACGTTGTTTTGGTGAGTTTGGGTATTCAGTGCTGCTATAATCAACTACATTGTCTCTAAACCAGTTATACAATTCTCTGTGAGGTTTAAACTCTAAAGAACATAAAGAGTGCGAAATTTGTTCAATATAATCGCTTTCACCATGTGTCCAATCGTACATTGGGTAAATGCACCAATCATTACCAGTTCTATGATGAGATTTAAACATAACTCTGTACATTAAGGGATCGCGCAACAACATATTCGGATTTTCCATATCTATCTTTGCACGCAAAGTATGTTCACCTTCTTTAAATTCACCATCCTTCATTCCTTGAAATAATTCCAAGTTTTCGGCTACAGAACGAGTTCTAAAAGGGCTATTGGTTCCAATAGAAGTGGGTGTTCCTTTTTGCGTTCTCATTTCTTCCGAAGATTGAGAATCTACATAGGCTTTTCCATCTTTAATTAATAAAACTGCCCAGTCAAATAATTGTTGAAAATAATCTGAAGAATAACATTCATTTGCCCAAGAATAACCCAACCAAGTAAGATCTTTCTTAATAGCATCTACATATTCTTGTTCTTCCTTTGCAGGATTTGTATCATCAAAACGTAAATTTACAGGCGCATTATAAGTTTCACCTAGGCCAAAACTAATTCCAATTGCTTTGGTGTGTCCAATGTGCAAATAACCATTTGGTTCTGGCGGAAAACGAAAGCGTAAATTTTCTTTCGGCATTCCGTTTGTCAAATCTTCTTCAATAATATGCTCTAAAAAATTGAGCGGTTTTTTCTCTTCAGACATCATTTTAAATGAAAAATTAAGAGACAAAATTACACAAAATACTTCATTGGTATTGAGAGTTTTGTAACAAAATTGTAAATTCAACCACTAATAAACAAACACTATTTATTATGAGCGATCAAATTAGAAATTATACCTGCCCGAAATGTGATTCTAAACACTATAAATTAGGCGAAATGCGAGCAACTGGCGGAACCTTATCAAAAATTTTCGATATTCAGAATCAGAAATTTACAAGCGTAACTTGCGCTCGTTGTTCGTATACAGAATTTTATAAAACTAAAACTAGTGGAATTAGCAACGTTTTTGACTTTTTTACGAGTTAATAAAGGTGTATTTGTAAGTGAAAATTTTCTAAAAAGCCAATTTAGTATTTATTTTTTGTCGTAATTTTGCAATATGAAGCAAGACGGAGAAAAAAAACCTGATTTAGTGGTCTTTAACGAAGAAACACAGCAATATGATGCGGCCTTAAAACCGTATGGGACTTCTGCAAGCTCGCCAGTAATTAAACCATTAAATACTGCAACCTGGAGAAATGACGGTGTACAACGTGTAAATAAACAATTTAAATCTAAGTTTGACGAGGTTAGAAAAGAGTACGAAGAATTAATGCAAAAATTTCAGTACAATGATTTGGTATATAATTCTAAATTTAATTTTGAGCCAAATATTGGTGAGGTGTACCATTTATATAATAATAGAAAAGAAGAATCTTTTTTATCTATTATTGCACCAGAGCAATGTAATTTTCATCATTTAGGATCTTTTAGATTAAATACAGACAAAATGTGGGAAAAATTAGCAGCTGCTTCAACAACACCAGTAAAATAAAATGGGAATAATTAAAGTTAATAATATTAAGTTATACGCGTATCATGGTTGTTTAGACGAAGAAGCAAAAATTGGTTCGGAGTATCGAGTAGATGTGTCTATAAAAGCTGATTTAAAGAAATCTGCAAAGACAGATGATTTGATAGATACCGTAGATTATGTGCACTTAAATCATATTGTAAAAGAAGAAATGGCAATACGAGCGAAGCTGCTAGAAGAAGTTGCGCAACGTATTTTAAATCGGATGTTTAAAGAACTTAAAAAAGTTAAAAAAGCGAAGGTTTCGGTTTCAAAAATTAACCCACCAATTGGCGGGAATGTTGAAGAAGTAGTTATAATTCTAACAAAAAAGCGATAAGATTAAAAAAGGCTTGCAGTACTTGTAAATTTGCTTAAATTTGCATTCTTTAAAACGAGTAATCAATTTTTAGATAAAACGTTTTAAAAATAAAAAGGTGTCTTGGCCGAGTGGCTAGGCAATGGTTTGCAAAACCATGTACAGCGGTTCGAATCCGCTAGACACCTCAAAATAAAACCTCAACTTATTGATTTTCAATAGGTTGAGGTTTTTTAGTATCTTTATTTGTACGATTTATGCACTGCTAGAATGTTTTAATGTGTTTTTTGTAATAAATAAAGTTGTTTTTAAAGCTTCATTTCGTTCATTATCTGAATAAAATCATTATTGATTTATTATCAGTTTAAATTAGTTAACTGATTAAAGTTGATTAATCAAATCTCTACCAATAATCATCTGAACCTTTCTTGTTAACGTAATCTTCAATACTTTTAAACGTTAATTTAATTTGCTCATCCCAAATAGGTAGGTTTTTTAAATAACCCTTTATAAGTATCTTTGAAAAGTTAAGCGAGGTTAGAACCGCTTTTCATATCACAGGCGATAGTAGAACCACTTCTTATTTGAGGTGGTTTTTTTAATTAATAGAAATCAACTATTAATCTTCTAATTTTTTAATAACTCTACTACTCAAGAATAAAAAAACTAAAAAACCTACTTTCCACCAGTCCTCTTCTACTCCTCTTTTAAAACTTCCTTAATGGAATACTTTTCCCAGGCTTTCAATACTCTGATTGTCTTATTGGGGTTCCGTTTTTCAATCTCCTTGAAGGCTTGTCCCAAGTCACTACTGTATTTCCAGTTGAATATTAGGTTGGTGGTTTTCAATTCGTCGCCTAAAGGAGTTGTAAAATCATCCCAATGAATAGGAACCAATATCTCTGCTTTTAAAGGATCAATCAAGTGCTTTTGGTAACCGTTGATATAGGATGCATCCATGGCTTCTAATCCTGCGATAGCAAGAAACAATATATCGGCATCAAAGTCATTGGGAATGCTGCCTTCCCGATAACCAGCACTTGCTTGAATGGCGAATTTTAATCCTTCATAGTCTACTAAAATGGTATAACTATCGCCTTCTTTGTAATCAAAAATGGAAGCCGGTGGATGAAGCGGGGCGCTTATTTCATTTTCCAATAAAACTTTCCTTTGTGCTGCATCGGGATACTGCCAGTGCTTGGACTTTACCACTTGAATCTTGAATTTCCCTACTGTATACTGGCTATCCCATTGTGGGGTCATCATCTGTTCTTCATCCAAGCCATGGCCTCTTCCAATATTGAGGGTAGAGGAAGACCCCCATAAATAGGCCTTGGTCATGTCTGCGACAAGAGCTGCATCCATGGCGTGATCAAAATGAGAATGCACAGGAATGATCATGTCCAAATTGTCGATTTCTGCCTTTTCCAAGCATTTCTGGATTACTGCTTTATTGGGTTTAACCTGACCAAACAATACTTCTATGGCACTTGGCCGAGTAAAGAACGCATCTGTCATCCAAGCATTTTCTCCATCATCAAACAAAAGATTGGTGTTGCCCAAAAAGGTGACCGTAAAGGGTAGAGGAGTATCGATTTTCTTTTCCAAACCATAGCGACTTAGTTCCGCTGGTCTAGGACGGATATTCCATAAGACCAAGACACTTAGGCTGCTCAATAACAGAAAAAAACCAAGGCCATAAAGTGTTTTTTTGATCATGCTATTAAAGGTCTTGTTTATGGTTAGTTGCTTTTAGTGGGGGTTTTATGGTTAATAGCTTTAAAAAACTTTGATTAATCAAGTTGGTAAGTTAGGTTGTGGTTATTCCCATAAATATTTTTTTTATAGTTATTCCAAATATACAGAATTAAATTACTAAAGTTCAACAAATTAAACCCTAACAACTGAACTTATCGCGCGCGAGGTTGCTTAAAACTTATAATTATCAATATTAGAATACCTATCTAATAAATGACCGCTTTTAAAACTCTTAATACCTGAGATTTTATTTTCTAATGAGTTATAACAAACCTCAACAAAAAACATATCTATTGCATAAAGATTAAACTTTTCATTTTTAGTAATATGATTATCTAAATAAATGCCCAACTGATTAACGGTTTCCATTTGATTATTTATGTCTAAAAGATTAAACTCGTATAATGTTATAAATGTTTTTTACAATAGTTATCTGAAATATTTTATATTTTAAACCAATTTTTTGTTGTTTCAATTATTTCTTCATCACTTCCATTTATATATTCGAACTCATTTTTTACTAAATTGTAATTATATTCTTTACCCCAATATTTGAAGTTCTTAGCCACTTCTTTAATACATTTACATATAAAATCGATCTCCGAATTGGTCATCGTTGGATGTATAGACATACGAACCCAACCCGGTCTCTCTAATAAACAGCCTTCTAATATTTTTTCTTCAATTGCTTTGGAAGTTGACTGATTTACATTCAATAAATAATGTCCATAAGTACCAGCGCAGGAACAACCACCTCTAGTTTGGACCCCGAATCTATCATTTAGTAATTTTACTATTAAATTATAGTGGGCATTATCAATATAAAACGAAAAAATTCCCAATCTATCTTGATTCTCCTCTGTTAAAATATGTAGGTTTTTAATTTTAATAAGTTTAATAAAAATACGCTCATTGATTTCATGTTCTCGATCTAGGATATTCTGCACACCCATTTTTTCTTTTAGCCGAATTGCCAAGGCTACTTTAATTGTTTGTAAAAACCCCGGAGTCCCTCCATCTTCACGAGTTTCTATATCATCAATATAGTGGCGATCTCCCCACGGATTTGTGTAAGTAACGGTTCCTCCACCGGGATTATCTGGGATTAAGTTTTTATATAATTTTTTATTAAAAATCAATACCCCTGAGGATCCAGGACCTCCTAAAAATTTATGAGGTGAAAAAAAGATTGCATCCAAATATTCATTCTCATTTTTAGGATGCATGTTTATATTTACATAAGGGGCTGAGCAAGCAAAATCAACAAAACAAAGCCCGTTATGCTGATGAATCATTCTCGCTATCGCGTGATAATCTGTTTTAATTCCCGTAACATTAGAACATGCTGTTACAGAGGCCATTTTTAAAGGATAATCTCTGTATTGATGTAAAAGTTTTTCAAAACTTTCTAAACAAATCAATCCTGTTTCATTGGATGGTATAACCTCTACCCTAGCAATGGTTTCTAACCATGAAGTTTGATTAGAATGATGTTCCATATGTGAAATAAAGACAACCGGCCTAATTTCATCAGGAATATTTGTGTGCTCTTTTAGGTTCTCAGGTGCTTTTTATGCGTATGTTGATATGAAGAAAAACATACCAGTACCTGAAGTAATCAGCACGTCATCATTGTTAGCATTCACATGATCTTTAATAATACTTCGAGCTTCATTATAAGCTATTGTCATGGACGATCCGGTTATGGACGTCTCTGTATGTGTATTTGCAACAAAAGGGCCTATTTCCTTTAGTAATTTTTCCTCAATTGGCCTGTACAGTCGGCCACTGGCTGTCCAGTCGGCATATATTATTTCTTTTTTGCCATAAGGTGATATAAACTCTACACCAGTGCCAACAATGTTATCTCTAAACTTCTGAAAATAACATTCTAATTTTGATGAAGATTTTGCTGTGCTTAAATTCGATGTGCTCATCTTTTCTTTATTAGCTTATGAAAGAATTAAATCCGAGCGAGGGTTTTAAAATCAGTTTTTTTTACATAATATTATTCATAAACATTAATTTAACGTGATTATCCATAATTAAGGTTTTTATTTTTTCTCTTTAGACTCTGTTCAGTATAAATTTCAAGCGTTTTTCTTAATTCAAAAATTAGTTGAATTTTGAAAGCCCTTCTTTTAACCATGCATAATATTCATCAACATTAGGGGTATAGGCTACTGGATCAATAAGGTTTTCCTCATTATGATTCATTAACACGTAGAACGGTTGTGAATTTGTTTTATATTTTATGGTTTGAAATTCACTCCATTTCTGACCTATATTTTTTAATTTTTTCCCTATTTTTAATGATAGTCTTTGTGATATCTGCTTCTAGTTTACGTCTATCGTCAACATACAATGAAATAAGTACCACATCTTCTTTTAAAATTTTTAAAACCTTGTCTTTTGCCCAAACATTTTGTTCCATTTTTCTGCAGTTTACACAAGCATATCCAGTAAAATCAATCATTATTGGTTTACCAACTTTTTTCGCATAAGCTAAACCTTTATAATAATCATTAAAAGCTAAAATATTATGTGGTGCCATTAGATGTGCTCCATCTGGAATATCTGCATGAGACATACCTCCTCCGTCTCCAAGTTTAGTGTAACCTACGCCATAAGGCGACTCACTATAATGCTGGGCTGGAGGGAATGCACTAATTAAATTTAAAGGCGCTCCCCACAATCCTGGTAACATATAGATAGCAAATGTTAAGGATAATAATCCTAAACTTAATCTACCAACAGATATATTACTTAAAGGTGAGTCATGAGGTAACTGTATTTTTCCAAAAAGATATAAAGCTAATGTTCCAAAAATAGTAATCCAAATAGCTAAGAATACTTCGCGTTCTAACCAATGCAATTGTAATACTAAATCTGCATTTGATAAGAATTTAAAAGCAAAAGCTAATTCTAAAAAACCTAAAATCACTTTTACTGTATTTAACCAACCACCTGATTTTGGTAATGAATTCATCCATCCAGGAAACGCTGCAAAAAGTGCAAAAGGTAAAGCAATAGCTAATGAAAAACCTAACATGCCAATAATTGGCCCTATTTGATTACCGCCTGAAGCAGCTTCAACTAAAATAGACCCAACAATTGGACCTGTGCATGAAAAAGAGACAATGGCTAATGCCAATGCCATAAAAAAAATTCCTACTATACCTCCTTTATCAGCTTGCGCATCTACTTTTGTACCCCATGAACTAGGTAAGGTTAGTTCAAATGCCCCTAAAAAGGATACCGCAAAAATCACCAATAACAAAAAGAAAATAACATTAAACCAAACATTGGTAGCCAATGCATTTAATGCACTAGCTCCAAAAATAGCTGTGATAACTGTGCCTAGTAAAACATAGATTACCACAATATAAATTCCGAAGATAATTGCATTTCGTATTCCCTGTGCTTTGTTTTTACTTTGTTTGGTAAAGAAACTTACAGTCATAGGTATCATAGGGAATACACAAGGTGTGAGCAAAGCTGTAAAACCAAATAGGAAAGCAATAAGAAAAGTACCTAATAAGCCTTTTGATTTTTCTTTTTTTTGTGATTTTTTAAGTTTTAAATATTTTGCCTCGCCCTTTTCTTCAACTGCAGTTTTTACTTTATCTACTGCAGTAATATTTGTAACAGCATTACTAGCTATTTTAAATGCAAGGTCAATATTATTTGGTGGTAAGCATTTTTCATCATCACACACCATAAACTCTACTTCGGCATCAATAGTATTAATATCATTTAATACTATTACACGTTGTTTAAATTCGGCTTTGTTTTCAAAAAACTTAATCCGCATTTCAAAAACAGAATCGTCAATTTCATGACCTTCTTCTTCCTGAGTTTTATTTACTAAACTATAATGCTTTGAATCTATAAATGTAAATGTTGTGGGAATAGGACCACCTTCAGGAACAACCTGAGAATATAAATGCCACCCAGATTCAATAGTAGCTGTAGCTATTAAATTATACTCGATATCTGATATTTTTTGAACAGATGTTGACCATTTTACAGGATCATAAATTTGTGAAAAGACATTCGTACTTAAAACAAAAGTCAAGAGTATAATAACTTTTTTCATTATATATAATTTTGGAATAAAAAAAAGGCTGCTATTAACAGCCTTAAAACTCTTTCGCTAGATGATTAATTCTAATTTGTTGGTGAAAACAAAATCTAGAGAAAGGCTATTTATTTTTTAACGGATTACCGTTTTCATCAATACTTCCTGATTTTAGCGTAATCAAAACTGTCGTAGGATTTATATATTTTTTAATCGCTGCATTTACTTGACTTAAAGTAACGGCGTCTATATCTCTTTGGGATATTCATCTATGTAGTTAGGAGGTTGCTTACCTTGATTGATAAATGAAAGGATAGCTTCTCAGCCATAGCCTCCGGTGGTCGAAAGCCTCACTTTATAACTTCCTATTAGATTGGCTTTTTTATTCGCTAATTCTTTTTCAGAGAGTACCCTCATCAGATCCATTTTTTAATTTGGACCATCGTTGCATCCTCTCCTTTCTTGAAGTAAGGTTGGATTAAAGGATGCGCTCTACAACAAAGTAGCCATCGGTATAGCGTATCTGAAGCTATGTACGTGCTCCTAATACTGTAGGTCAATCCGTCATCATCTCTTACGGTTTGCATGAGTCGTCCTGAACATACCGCCCCCTAACGCAAATACTGCCTATTTGCATTGGTCTATAGTCTTGCGTCTAAATCGCTATGTAAGCCCCGTATGCTGCGCCATTAGTAACTGAGCACTTGGCTTGCCTTCAACGGTGATAACTGCAGTCTGGGCGTTAGCTAAGTGCCTTTCCTCTTACGGATTACTGTTTTAGACGCTAACGCCGCCGTTCCAATCCTTAAATGCGCTTACCGAAGTGCTGTATGGCTACTGTTTCCACTAATATGCGCCAACAGCCACCACATGCATCTCGTTTGACGCCATAATACTCTTTGTGGAACGCCTTTATGATCGTCTGATAAGGTTACCCCGTTTATTTTTTCAATCTGCGCTTCTATCAGGGTCCATTATATTCTGGGTGGTCCAATCAGGGTATATGAGCTGACTTAGCTTAATTCTTGCTAAAATGCTGCAGGAGTTATCCAACTTGTTTGTTGTATTCTGCCACTATATTGCTTCTCCTAATAATTCGAACTCCTTTTCATCAAATGCAGGGTTACGCAATGCATCTGCCAAAAGCGCTACGACGTCCTCTACAGTCAGTGGACAAGCATTTAAAACTGAAAGGTGGTTTTATAGGTATCCTGCTCTGATTGTTCATACGAGACTCCCATGACTCTCTAATGCTTCGGATACTTGCATATTTATCTTTACTTGTCAAAGTCCCTTTTAGTAACATGTCTGCTGCTTATAGTTGCAATGTCTCCATTTTCAGCCGCATTTATACCACCTGCAGTTGATACTTCCAACGACATTAACAAAGCCTTCTAGCCCCCGTTTTTACTGTTGTAATGTCAATTCCGGAGACTGGTTTGACGGCTTGTACTCTAATTTTGAGTTAATTAATGTCGGGTTGTTGCTAACTCTGAAACAGATTCTTGATTCGTTTTCGGAAATGAAAAGTACGTTACTGTCATTTTCGTCGCTGTCCGGATCTCTAAAAAAGACCTTACCATCTTCATTTTTAAAGCTGCTGGCTGCCTTTATGTTGTAGAGTCTCGTCTTGGTGTTGATCCTATTTTTTTTGGAATAAAATACCCGGTGGTACTTTGATCTTCTAACAAGATAGGTGTTTGCCACTCGTTTGACGTCGTCTAATTGTTACCTTGTGTTAATTTCTCGATATCATTGTTAATGTAGTTTGTCCAATCTCCTGCGGCAATAGCTTCGTTAATAACTCCCGCGATGGCAAACGAGCCGTCACGGCGTAAAACATCGTTTGCTTCGGACTTTGGCGACCACCCGATCTAAAGTCTTCTTGAGTCTCGCCATTCTCTGTAATGGTATTATTTAGGACCAGTCACTATTTTGTCATTGATCTCTTCATGATGTTGTAGGTGTCCGTCAATCCTAGCTCCCACTGAAAACAGGTTGTGCTCCTTGAAAGCCTAGACAATCGAACTATACGCATACAGTGCTAACCCCGTGTCTGTACAAAGGTTGTATTTAAAATCGAGGACGCACCACTCTCTAAGAACATCACTTAATACTGTTAAGGCAGCGTGGTCGTTATGCATCTTACCTGGGCTCTTAAAAGCCACTACAACCACAGGCCTTGCTGTCCAGGTTTTTTTATCACCGTTTTTCTTGGCCCGTATTGTTCTGGCTCTTCGGTATAAGGTTGTGGAAATTCGTGTGGCGCTTTTCCAATCACGCCAAAAGAGGCTTATCTACTAGCTCAAATGCATTTGCTGTATTAAAATCGCCTATGATCGACAGCGTTGCATTATTGGGCCAGTAATAGGTGTTGTAAAATTCTCTAAGCTTTTCGATGGGTGCGTTTTCAATATCGGATCGCCAGCCAATGGTTGAGTGGTGGTAGGTATGTGCCTTATATGCGGTTGCCCATATTTCTTTTGACAACAGCCTACTTGGGTTATTTTCTCCACGTTCGAACTCGTTACGAACCACCGTCATTTCGGCTGCTTTATCTTCGGCTTTTAAAAGGGAATTACGCATTCTGTCAGCCTCAATATCTAAAGCTAACTTAAGAAAATCACTTGGGATGGTTTCGTAATAATTTGTACGATCGTACCATGTGGTTGCATTCATTCTAGCCCCTACATTTTGTAAAGCTGACGCTATTGTTTGGGTTTCTTTATTATACTTTGGAGTGCCTTTAAAAAGTAAGTGTTCTAAAAGGTGTGTGGAACCTGTATTGCCAGAGACTTCATGTTTAGACCCTACATTATAGGTGATTTGAGTTGTAACAACAGGCGTAGAGTTGTCTTTAATTAGCAATATGGTTAGACCATTGGGTTCGTAGAGATACTCTTCAATGTCCGCTAGTTTTTTAATGAATTTAAATTTTGATATCAATGGATTGCCCAAAAGTTAATAGGAATCCGAAACAAAATAACACAGATAATATACACTTCTTTTTCATTATAATTTCGTCGGTTTAGTCAGAGACTTTGTCATAGACTTTTCATCGGTTTAGTCATGGTCTTAGTCATGGTCTTAGTTTTTATTATAGTTCTATTAAGTAAACTATCTATATAACTTTTTGTGTTATCTGCAGAAGGTCTAGGAGCTTTAGGAGTTATAATTTTTCCCCCCTCGTCCAACAGTAGTGTTCTTGGAATAAGACCAATACTAAAAGCTTTCATGAATTCAGACTCCAAAGATTTGTCTGCTAACAACTGAATACCGCCAACATTCTTTTCTGGGATCATTTTTCGCCACTTCTCATAATCACGTTTAGAATCCACTGAAATACTCACGAATTCAATGTTTTTTCCTTTAAAATTTTTAATTAATTGTGTCAAAGCAGGCATTTCTTTGATACATGGACCACACCAAGTTGCCCAAATTTCGATATAAACTAGCTTGCCTTTTAAATCCTTTAAAGTTGTTTTCCCACCCGTATAATTTTCGTAATTAAAGTTAGGCGCTGGCATTTCCGGTTTCGTGTTTTGAACACCAACAAACTTAGCTGTAATCTTCTCTTTTAATTGGTCTGCTGTTAACATCTCCAAGATCCTTGGATAATCAGTTTTATAATTTTTGTTTTTTAAGCTAATTTGTCTAAACAACATACTGACCATTAAATCTTTTATTTTAGAACTTTTAATGTTTTTAATTTTATTTTTCACAAAACTTACCTGTGTGTAGATTGATAAAATTTCCATTGCTTCTTTTGATAGAACTCTCAATTCTTCCCCAAGAGAAGGTTTCTATAACTTCTGTCATAAATAAATGAAACTTCATCATCAAGATCCATTTCAATAATGGGAACGTAATAGCCTTCTGGTAATTCAGGGTGTATCTTTGTGTGGTAATAATTAAATTTGTCGTAGTTGTAACGTGTCAACAAATAATCATGTTCTATGATTTTGCGCTGAATCTCTTTGTCTTGTCCTTTTTTAAAGTCGACGCTTCTAAAAAAGTCTAAAAGAGTCTCTTTATTTTTGTCAATTTTAGTCAGGCTATTCCTCTTTTGGAACTACTAATAACTGCTTTAGCATCTCCAACCAATATATTTTTTACCGCACCTCTCATGACATGGTAGTTATTTACTTCACTTCCTTTTCCCTTAAATTTTCTAGATTTAAAAAAATCGTTAGCATCAAGACTTAGGTTCAAATCGTAACCCTCTCTAAAAAAAACAGCTGCATACGATCTTCCTATTTGATAGGAATAAGCACCGGGTGAAGTAATATACAAGGTGTCTCTAAAATTACCATTCTCGTCTATGCTCACTTCTTTTCTATGACAGTACCCTTCTAATGTTACCTATGATTTCATTGCCAGTGTCTTTGGCATTCGCTATAGTCTTCCGTGAGAATATAACATAATTCTTTTCAGAACAGGAACTGAAAACAAATGAGTGCCGCTAATAATTCAATATCATACTGGGCATAATCCTGCTAATATCTCCTGTATAGATTTTTCCGATACTACTTACGGTGGTCAATTTATTGATTCTTAATCTAGGAGTTCTCCAAGATACATAGCTATATGCGATAAATACCTATAGCTTGTCTATTCTTCTCCGGATTAAAATTTACCTAGTATCCGGTATTTTGATCAGTTTCAGTTATGTTATCATTAGCATCTATCTCTGCTTGAGGAATCGGTAAGATTGTTTTATCACTTGGGTAATCCACATCTGATTGGATTGCTCCATCTGCATGCAGTACTGTATGTAGCAAAGCTCTTTCTTCGTTCTTGTCAAATCAAAGATACGGTGCCCTTCAAACATCAGTTCTTTGCGTCTTTCGTCTTGAATGACATCTTTTAAGGCCTGCCCCGTTTCAGTGTAAGCAGCTGCCAATGGATTTGCTCTTGATAAAATCATATTAACGGCTGTTTGAGCCTCTGAATCCATCCCTAGCTCTGCCATGGCTTCAGCTTGAATCAAATACATCTCAGAAACACGAAGGATAGGTGTATTGTCATCCCGTGTTGAATAGGATGGATATTTTAGCACCTTTCCAGCAGCTATCAAGTTTTTTCTAACATCAATGGCATCAATGGCATCAAATAGATCCGTAGTCAAGCTTTGCAAACGCGGACGTCCTAACTCAGCGTAAATAAGTTTTCGCATAAGAGCCACCCAGTATCTGTTGCAGTGTTTACAATTGAAAAAATAGATTCCGTTGTCGTGGCCTGTGTCCAACTTGCTACATAATTAGCGTTAGATACTAAAGAATAACCAGATCCAATAACTTCTGTAGCTAATGCGTTTGCTTCAGCCCAATTTTCCATATATAAATGGACTCTTGCTAATAATGCTTTTGCAGAGGTCTTATTAAAATTATAAATTGAGGACAGTATCATCAGCAGCACCAGTAATCCCTTTCTGAATATCAGAAATTATTTTCGCATATACTTCAGCGGTGGTGGCTCTTGCAGGATTAATTATTTCTATACCTACTTGCATTTCATTAATTAAAGGAATTCCCATGTGAGAAGCATCTACAGTAAAATTATACGGCTGCGCAAACAAACGTTGCATGTCAAAATAAGCCATGCCTCGGATGACATAGAGCTGTGCAATTAATTCCGACGCTTGGGCTTGGTCAGATTCAAAGTCAAAGCTTTCAGCTTGTCTGATAACGATTGACGAATGCGCAATAAGGTTGGAGATTGCAGTCCAGATTCGTAATGCTTCGCGATCATCAGTAGGTGTTTCATAAGCATCTGTGCCAGGAAATAGGATCCAAGAGGATAGAGAATTATCAGACATTAAATCTGAAGCAATCGGATATAAGCCACCATGATAATAGCGGTCCTGAAGTAAGTTATATGCACCGGCAGTAGCTGCTTTAAAACTTGTGAAATCTGTAATTAGATTTTCTGTTAGAACTCTGTCGTAAGGATCTTTATCTAAAAGCTCATCACTGTTACAAGATAGTGAGCGTGATTGATAACATTAAAATTATTAAATATATGTTTTTCATCATTATGTGTTTTTTATAGTGGTTAAAATTGGATGATTCTATGTTAAAATGTAACGTTAAGACCAAAAGAAATTGTTCTTGTGATCGGGTTATTCAGACTGGCTGCTCCTGTTATCCCCCCCATTTCGGGATCATTCATCAAGGTGTCATCTTTTATGGAGGTCCATAGATTATCTCCACTCACGTGGACACGAAGTCTATCGATAAAAGTGTTTTCTCAACATCTGATTTGAAAAAGTATAGGCTAGCTCCACTCTTTTTAAACGGACATAACTTCCATCGTGCAGCCATCTTGAAGTTTGATTACTTGATAGTGAATTTGCATACACATATTTTGGTACATTAGTTATATCCCCTGGTTGTTGCCATCTATTGTCATACACGTATTTAGAGGTGTTACTGTAATCACGAGTTCTTCTGTACCCATTATCATTTTGAACATTCCCGTTAGTCTCAAATATTTGCCCTCCCCAAGAACTGCTATACAATTGTGCCGTAAGCGAGAAGTTTTTATAAGTGACCGTATTTGTTAGAGATCCGTAAAAATCTGGTGTTGCTTTACCATGATTGTATTTTTCTGCCTCTCCAAGTACCATTGTTGTTTCGGTCTCTGTTTCATCAATATAATACATTTCACTTCCCGTTTCTTGGTCAACACCTGCATACCCAAAAAGGTTAAGCGTATTAAAGTCTTCTCCTACTTTTCTTAAATAGTTACCTGAAATAATTTCGTCTGACTCAAGTGCTGTTATTTCATTTTTATTTGTCGTCAAATTAATTCCTGTAGACCAAGTAAATCCATCAGTAGTAGTGATGATGTTTTTCGTGTTTAATGAAATTTCAACTCCGCTATTTTTCATACCCCCAAAGTTTTGAAAAACAAACGTAGTCGCCATTGAGGTCCGGAGACCGGTAAATTATACAGAAGATCAGATGTATCTCGTACATAATAATCTAAAAAGCCTGAAACTCTATTATTAAAAAGCGAAAAATCTACTCCAATATCAAAGGTTGCATTTTCTTCCCAACCAATTAAAGCATTTCCTGCGGATGAGATACTGGCTGCATTTTGTCCGTTATAGGCCGCCTGTTGTATCAAACGTTCCTGAGTAACCAAAAGCAGAAATTTGGTCATTTCCATTAACACCATAACTGGCGCGTAATTTCAAAATATTTACAAAGTCATTGTTTTGCATAAAATCCTCTTTGTGAATATTCCAACCCAATCCAATGGCATAGAAATTTCCATACTTATTGTTAGCTCCAAAGCGTGAAGACCCGTCCCTTCTAAAGGTGGTGTTTACCAAATACTTTTCCTGGAAATCATATTCTAAATTTAAAAATGTAGAACTGATTGAAGACTCACTTCTAAACGAGTCGCTAGTCTCTGGAGTCCCATTATCAAATGTTTCAGAACCTTCACGTAAGTTAAGCACGGACAAATTAGTACCCTTCATATCCATTGCATTTTGTTCAATTCCAGCAAACGCGCCAAAAGTATGGTTTTCCCCAAGTTTCTTAGTATACCTAACTAAAGATCTAGCGTTCCAGGTAAATATCCCCGTATTTCTTTGGTTTCCATAACTCGAAGGTACCGTTGACCAGCCAATTCTATAATTAGCTCCTTTTCCTAAATAAGAAGGGAAGTTATTGTAGTTTTCGGTTAATCTATAATTTGTACTTAAACTTGTTTCTAACGTTAAACCTGCTATTAGTTCGTAATTTAAATTCAATGCCCCTCTAAAATCATGAGTTTCTAGTTGGCGGGTTTCATCTGTTAATACCCCTAATGGGTTTACTTTAAAATTATAGCTAGTGTCATAAGAACCATCTTCATTATAAATTTTAAAATCTGGCCTTAATCGATATATGCTTGTAAAGGGATTATAGTACGAAGTACCTGTTTCATGATTGTTAGATTGTGTTTTTCCATACCCTATAATAGTGGAAGCTTTTAGCTTTTTAGAAATTTGTGTATCGTATTTTAGTTTCATTGTGAGTCGGTCAAAATTAATTTCTTTAATAGCGGACTCATTTTTTAAATACCCTTGAGATAAATAGTGATTATTACTATTTTTTCCTCCAGAGGCAGACAAGTTGTGCTGTGTTATTTGTCCTACTCTTGTCAACTCTTTACCCCAATTAGTATCTTGATTAGGATTGAAAGCTGAGTAAGGGTTTGAATTAAGCAACCAATTCTAACGCGACCTGCACCCGTATCAATACTATTGCCGACAGTCACTCGGGCGTGAACCCGCTCAATAAACATTTCTTGCAATTGAGAGGTCCCTGTTCAGATTTTCATTTAGACTTACAAATTCAGAGAAACCAACTTGAGTAGAATAGTTAACTTTACCTTTTCCAGAAATCCCAGATTTAGTTTCTACTACAATGACACCATTTCCAGCTCTTGCGCCATATATACTTGCCGCAGCAGCATCTTTAAGCACCGTGATTGATTTAATATCATTTCCATTAATGCTTGATAAGATCTCGTACCATCAAAGGTTGGTACCCCGTCAATAACGTACAAAGGACTGCCTGCAGTCAAAACCGCTGGATCTCCCAACACTAGTGGTGGTTCCCGTTAGACTTGTAGTTCCTACGCCTTCTCCGAAAGCGGAGCCGACTCCTCTAATAATTACTTGTGGAACTGCTTGAGGGTGTGTGTTATTTGAAATTACTTGCAAGCCAGCAATACTCCCCTGTAAGCCTTCCTGTAGAGGTTTGATTGAAAGGAGTTTTCATAAAATGATTTGTTAATGTTTTCGGCAGCTCCCGTTAGTTTCTCTCTAGCAATCGTTTGGTAGCCTGTAGAGATTAAATTCTACAGCTTCTAATTGCTAGCAGCAGATTCAGAGAGTTTTAGGAACAGTCTAATTTCCGTCTGTCCATTTACTTCAGGGACTTCTTGAGTATGTATATCCAACGAAAGAAAAAACCAAGACTAGCATCAGGTTTCGTTAACTGTTAATGTCGTACTTCCCTTCAATAGTTTGTCAGCTGCACCATTACTTGTGCCTTTTTCTATGACCGTCACGCCTGGCAAGCCCAGACTCTCCATTTCGTACTGCGATTACTTTTCCACTTACTGTCTGTTGCTGAACTTGTAGCGGGCTTTCTATTTCCTCGTGCTCATTCTTTAACACAATGGTTTGATCGTCTGAGAACTCATATCTGAAAATCGCCATGTGATAAGACTTTGGCTTGCAATAGCTGTATTGGCCTTTAGAATGGTCCCTTTTTTTAAGCGTAACTTTAGAAGCGCCGTTTCTAAACAGATCAGATTTATAAATAAATGTATAGTCTGTTTGTTCTTTGATAAGATCAAAGACTTCGTCTATCGTTAGCACTATATCAGCACTAATTTCAATCTTAGCATTTTGCGAGAATACATTTTCTGACGTGAAGCTAAAAACTGTAGTACAAAATAATAATATAAATGTTCTCATAATAAAGATTAGAAGTTCTTTTTTATGTATTAAAAGAACATTAGTTAAGTTAATTTCCATAAATTTGCATGTTTTAGTTAGTTATTATAATTAATTATCACAATTAGGGGAAATGAAGGTTTGCATTGTGAGAGATTTGAACCTCATTCCCTTTTCTTTTTTCTTTTTTATTTTATCATTATTTTATTGTCGTTTATTTTGTAATCAATATTATTAGTTGCTTTTATAGTTGAAAATATTTCTTCAATATTTTGTTTTTTATTTAAAACACCGTTAAATTTAATATTTTCAAGTTCTTTATTTATAAAAATGACGTCTGTATCATACCAACGAGACAATGTTTTCATAATCTCTTTTAATGATAATTCTTTAAAACTGAAAACTCCATCTTTCCATGATGTTGCGTTATAAACATCAACAACAGCAATTGTTATCTCTTTATTTTGAATGTTTATTGCTGCTTGTTGTTTGGGTTTTAATATTTCTTTAGTAACCCCATTGTCAATGGCAACTTTTCCTTCGACCAATGTTGTATATATATGGTCTTCTCCTTTATATGCTTTTACATTAAATTCTGTACCCAACACTTCTATTTCTTGCACTTGGCTGGCTACTTTAAATGAAGCACCTTTGTGGTTAGTGCTTGCTGATACATCGAAATAAGCCTCTCCGTAAAGTAACTCAACCTTACGTGAAACACCATCTTGAAAAACTACTGGGTATTTAAGTTTTGACTCAGAATTTAACCACACCTTTGTACCATCTGACAACTCAACATAAAATTGACCGCCTCTTGGAGTCGTTAAATAATTATAGGCAATTTCTAGATTTGATTTGCTTTTAGTATTATAAATTAGTGTTTTCCCATTACTCTTTGCATTGGCTACATGGTAATTTTGACCTTTCTCCAACGTAATATTAGATCCATCTTCTAAAGTAAGTGTAGCCTTATCTATACCAATTTTAATAGTATTCTTTACAATTATTGGCTCGACCGTTTTAACATTATCTTTGTTAAAAACAAAAGGCATCGTTACTAAAAATATAACTGCAGCAGCGGCAGCATACTTCCAGGAAGCCGTCTTTTTAGGTATATAGTTTATTTTTTTAGTAAGTTCTTCCCATCCTTTTGCGACATCAATGTTTGTAATATCTTTTGAATAGTTTTCTTTTACATTATCAAAATAATTTTTGTGATTGACAGATTTGTTGTACCATTTAGAAAAAATAATTTCATCTTCTAAATTTAGAGTATTGTTAAGCTTTTTTATAATTAATTTGAATTCCATTAAATCTGATTTTATAGGGTGTATATAAGTAAGACAATAAAAAATCAAAAATGGGTGACAAAAAGAGAGAGGAATTTTTAAAAATTTAAAAAAATAGCCTGTTTATAGTTTTAGTAAACACCTCTTTTATTGTTGCATCTGCAATAAAATAAGTATAGAAGTTACCATTTCTATAATTTTTGCCTTTCCTCTTTTAAGTTGTGTTTTAACGGTATTAACAGAGATACCTAATTCTTCAGCAATTTCAGTATACTTGCAATTATGTAAAAACTTTAACTTCACAATCTGTTGCATTCTTTCTGGAAGCGTATCAACAATTTTTAATATTTGGTGATATACTATTTTTTTATCTTCGTCTGAAGTAGAGTCAAAAACATGCTCTGTAATTAGATTGATATTAAACTCTAAAAATTTATAGTTATCAGTAATTTTTATAGATTTTAAATAATTCAGACATCTATTTCGTACCATAGAAAAAAGATAACTCTTTAAGGATGTTTTTATTTTCAGCTTATCAGGATGCTCCCAAATATAAATCAAGACTTCTTGCACCACATCCTTGCTGGCATCTGTATCGAATAGGTATCCGTTTGCATAAATTACTAATTCTTTATAGTTCTTGTTAAATAGTTTTTTAAAAACGTACTTATTTCTCTTATTTATTTCACTAATAATTAGATTCATAAGTTTTGCATAATAGTTAAGAGATAAAGCTAAGTTACAAAAAAGTTACTTAAATACTGCTTGTGTTTTATTGCAATTTATTAACATTGATAACTTGATTGTTAATGGATTGAGTTTGTGAAATTTTACTCGACTCCGAAAAGCGTCCCAACTTTTGAGCTTTGTATATTTCTGATTGATTTACGAATATTAATTCATTTTCTTAATATTAAGGAATCATACGACTCATTCAATTTTTAAATTTTTCGTGTATCAGCTGACATCTATTTAATTGAAAATAAATCTATTATTTAAGTTATATTAAAGTAATTAATGAGATTTTCACTAAATTAGTATCATATATAATAACTATTGGCATCATTAAACCCATCTGTAGTTCTCTTAGGACCTCGAAAAGCAAAACATCTATTAAGAAGAGCTTGTTTTAATTATTCGAAAACCACTCTTGACTATTTTGCGACCCTAACCCCCGAACAGGCCGTTAATGAGTTGTCTAACGAACCTACCCTATTTTGGGAACACCCTTATGACTCAGTTGAAAACTCAGAGACTGGAGTCCCTGACGGATTTTGGATGCATACGGAAAATACAACTCCTGCGGACTTCACTGTTGGCCACTTTCGAAAAAAAGCAATCATTTCAGGATGGTGGTGGTATAATGCACAGAAACAAAATAGTTTAAAACATAAACTTGTTTTTTTTCTTCATAGCTGTTTTACACTTTCTAAAGATGATGGAGTGCCTAAATCTTCTTACTTCTATGACTATTTAAGATTGTTAGATCCACCTACAATGGGAACATAAAAGCTCTTGCCAAGAAAATAACTTTTGACAATTCAATTTTGTACTATCTTGACAATAATACCAATAATAAAAACAATCCGAACGAAAATTATTCTCGAGAATTCTTAGAACTATTTACAATATTAAAAGGGGAACAAATTGGAGAAGGAAATTATACAACCTACACAGAAAGTGACATCCAAAATGCTGCAAAAGTATTTTCTGGAATAAAAACCAAGCCGCTCAGGGATACCCTTGATCCAGACACAGGAATTCCAATGGGATATGTAAATACTGGACAACACGATACTACAGATAAAATATTTTCGTCAGCCTTTAACAACCAGACCATTTCAGGCCAATCCACTCAGCAAGGAGTTATTCAGGAAGTAGATGACTTTGTTGAGATGATTTTCTCACAGCAGGCAACTGCAAAATCATATTGCAGAAAACTATACCGGTTTTATGTCAAAAGCGAATGGAATCAACAGGTTGAAGATGAGATCATAACTCCTCTATCCAATCAACTTATTGCTAACAACTTTAACTTACTACCGGTTTTAGAGACTCTATTGATGTCTCAACATTTTTATGATGAAGACAGCAGTGATAATTCAGATGAAATTATTGGTAGTATTGTAAAAAGTCCACTTCAACTTATTAGCGAAACACTCCAACTGCTAGACATTAGCCTTCCAAACCCAGAGGCCAGTGCTACTA
>CAJIYW010000009.1 GCA_905181765.1 Flavobacteriales bacterium UBA6772
TAACCATACACATCAACGTTGCCAACAATTAGAACAAACCACAGACCGAAAAAGAAAAATGAAGTACAAAAACATTAGAGAAGAAGAACTAAAAAACAAAGTTGGTGCTGAATGGTTTACTCAATTTGATACAACAGAAATATTAGGAAATATTGACTTTACTGTATTCCCAAAACAGGACAGCTTATTTGGGAGAACACCTCTTCTTTGGGCAGAAGCAAAGACTGGTAATTATGATGTTCCTACAATGTTTGTCCAACTTATCTTAACTATTGGTAAAGCTAGAACTTTTGACAAAACTATGCCACCTGCATTTCTTGGAGCTTTCGACTTTAAGAAAATTGCATTCGTCCCTTACATAAATATTCAAGATATTTTTTACCTAAATGACTTTAATTGGAACGTTACACCAAGCAATCACGAAACGAAAGAATTCAATCTTATAAAGGAAAGGATTGAATCAACATTTAAAGCAAAAAACTTATGTCTTTGATTATGAAAAAGACCACCCGTTATGTAATAAAGTCTTTTATTAAAGAATAATGTTGCCAAATCCTCAACTAAAAGCAAAATTAAAATTGATAAAAACAATTTTATTCCAATCTACTTACGTTGGCTTGAACTCCAATTGTAAAACCAACTAATTGATGTGAATCGGCCAGTCCTTAATAAAGCAAACATATTTGATACAGTGACTTCTATCTTAGCCGACTTATTTGTTGACGACAAAGGGACGCAAGACATTGATGATGACTTAACAGTACGTGATAACCTGTTCGTTGTTTTTCAGAATCAAGGCTATAAAATTGCAAAAGAGGACATCAATCAAATGTTTGATGCTACAATCAATCTTAAAAATAAAGAAACTTATAGGCAATTCTGGAAACTTTACAAAAGACCACCTATAAAAGAATACCAAGATTACATTATAATTAAGCGGAGAGACTTATTAGTTCCTCAAGATATTAGAGAGCGTAAAGGAGCGTTTTTCACGCCGAGGAAAATGGGTTGAACTTATCTCAAAAGTACCTTACTAGACTGTTTGGGTGTAAATTGGCAAGACGACTACTACATTTGGGATTGCGCTGCTGGTACTGGTAATCTTCTCGCGGGTTTAACTAATAAGTATAATATATTACGCAAGTACTTTAGACCAAGCAGACGTAAACGTTATACACGAACGCATTGAACACGGAGCAAACCTCTTAGATAGTCACGTTTTCCAATTCGACTTTTTAAATGACCCGATTTTTCTAAACTACCATCAGCTAAAGTCTTCATTCACCGATTATGAGGAATTAAAGAGAAAAAAACTTATCATTTATATTAATCCACCGTACGCAGAAACTGCGATTTTTGGCGAAAAAAGTAAAAAAGGGTTAAGTTCTTCATATGTAAATACAAAGTATGCTGGAAATTTAAGTAATGCTGCAAACAGAGAATTATTTGTTCAATTTATTACTCGAATATATTTCGAAATCCCAGATTGTACTCTAGCCCATTTCTCTAAACTTAAAATACTTTCGGGTGACAACTTCAAATCATTTCGAAATTTTTTCAAGGCTCAATGGAAAAGTGGTTTTTTATGTCCTGCTAATACCTTCGATAATGTAAAAGGGAAGTTTCCTATTGGCTTTTTAATTTGGGATACGAATATCAAAGAAGATTATAAAGGAATCAATTTGGAGGTTTTTAACGCTAAAGAAGAATTAATTGAAACTAAATTTTTACACGACTATGATTTAGCACAAATATTTCCAAAATTTCCACTAGGAATAGAAAAAATGAATCAAAAATTGGATTTATGTCATATACAGGTAATGTATTCCAAACTAACAATCAAATATTTGCAGGAATATCATATTTATGCATCTCTAAAACAGCCAACGGGGCATATTTTTTAATGTATTGAAGTGTGTGTTTATTTTTCTGTGAGAGATATAATTCCTGCAACTTGGGTTAACGATAGAGACCAATTCCTATATCCTGATAAAATGTGGGAGAAAGATATAATTTTCCAAAATAATTGCCTTGCATATACACTATTCAAAAATAATATTCAATCAAGTTTAGGAATAAATCATTGGATTCCTTTTACTGAACAAGAAGTAAATGCTAAAGAAAAATTTCAAAACAATTTTATGTCTGATTTCATAAAAGGTAAAATTGAACCTTATAAAAGTGAAACTTCACTTTTTGTAGAACAAACTTCTAGTATTGCAACACCACTTCAGTTTTCAAAAGAGGCTGAAAACACTTTTAGTGCTGGTCTTGAATTGTGGAAGTATTATCACAAAAAGGAAGATGCAAAAAAGGATGCATCATATTACGAGATAAGGGAATATTTTCAAGGAAGAAATGAAAAAGGAAGACTTAAAATCTGATGCTGGTATCACAAAAAAAGACTTTGTCCAAAATATTATTCAGGACTTAAAAATGAACTAAAGCATAGGTCCATTTAGCAAATTCTATACCTGTTCAATAAGAATTTGAGACTAATGATTTAAGAGAAAAATATAATAAAGAATCTGCACGTGTTTTATTTACTAAATTAGGTGCTTGAAACACGCAACTAATCTTAGACAAAACCGTTATGCTTAATTAAACATAACAATAAAATTTTACATGGAAGTAACCAATTGGATAAAAATAGATGAGAAACCACTAGAACCAGGAGATTCATTTAGTCCTAGTGCAATTACAGAAAGTAAGGATATACCTGGAGAAATAAGAATGTTTCGCGGCACCACTAAGCTGGCCTATGGAATAGAAGAAATAGCGAAAGCAGTATGTTATCCCGAGGCACGCATGAAATGGGTAGAGCGCATGGCAGAAGATATTCTTATTGCAGGTAATCCCGATGAAGGCAAATGGTTGAGCTATGAAGCCTATGATTTGGCATGGCCTGTTAGCAACCGTGATTATGTATTTGAGCAGACATTAGAGAAATCGTTGCATCAGCAAAAGAACAGAACGATAATCAAAGTAACCTCTATAGAACACCCTGACTATCCAGTGAAATCTAATCTAGTACGGGGAGTATTGCCAACCTGCGTCTTTACCCTTGATGAAGTAAGTGAAAAAGAAACACATCTTGAGGTAATGGTCCAAGTTGACCCAGGTGGCAGCATACCCGGATTCATAAAAAACATAATCCAAAAAGGTTGGTCACTAAAAACCATGCGGGCACTTAATAATTACATGAAAAACCACTAAAAATAAGAACCCAGAAAAGCTAAGCATAACACTGTATATAGCAAATAGGGCGTTCGGTGGTTTACGAAAGTTCAGTGCTATTTACAAACACCGCCAAATCGTTGATTTGGCTTTTAAGAATGAATAAATTAAAAACAAAATACAACGCTTTGGCTCAGTGCAAACTTGAAAGTTTATCGCTTTCTACTGCCCTACTTGCCATATACTAAACGTTAGCAAAAATTAACTCCATAAATTTAATGACAGACCAAGAAGCTAAAAATTTTGTTTCAGATATTTTTGAAAAAATAACAAAAGCAAGTACTAAAAATGATTTAATTAAAATTGAAAAAGAAAGCTTTGAATCAAAGTATCTAATGGATACAGAGACCTTTCCAAAAATTGATTTTAATATCTCATCTGATGAAATAGATAACCTACAAGGGGAGCCTTATAGGAGAAGTTACTTTATAAATAACTTGACCTTACTACTGAACTATTGTATTCAATAATCTAAAAAAATGGTGATTTAAAAAAATTAAAACATATTGCCAAAGGAATTCATCGAGATGACCTAAGCATTACGGAGCAAGAAAGCAGTTTTGTTTTTTATCAATTTGGTAAATATTTAACAAAACAAAAGAATCAACCAATCATTGACCAACATGTACTTAGAACTTTTGCCATTTATCAGTTCAATGACCCTGATGATTAATTCAGACATAGCTACTTTGAAATTAAATTGGGCTAAAACGAAAAGAAATAACGTCAGCCAATTTGAAAAAGATTCAATAAAAAAGGACTTAAATATTATTTCCGAATTTATAAAGAAAGTAATTAATAGATTTAAAAGATAAAAACTACTGGCAACACCGTATATAATTTATTGCTAGTTCTAGCCTACTTACGAAAATCCTCGCGGATTTTCTATTCGGTTTGTATTTGCTAAATTAGGTGCTTAAAACACGCAACAAACCATATACAAATACGTTGGCAAAAATTAAAATTAAATATTAACAAAGATCATTAATATCATGAAACAATTTTATTTTTTAGCATGCTTTTTACTTTTCATAAGTACAAATGGCAACTCACAAACTTCAGACGTAGCAACGGGATTTACAGAACCGTATGCACTTGCATTAAATGGTAATGAGCTATTTATATCTGATCTTCGTAGTGGAAAATTATCTAAAATAGATATTACAACAACTACAAAAACCGTTATTGAAGTAATAACTGGAATTGAAAATATCTATGGAATAGCAATAAAAGGGAATTATTTATATTTTTGTGATTTCGCTAACAAAATTTCTAAAATTGATATTACTTCCTCTGCGCCTGCTGTAATTGATGTAGTTACAGGTCTAAATAAACCTATTAGCCTTGCATTTAAAGGAAACGAATTATTTATAGCAGAATGGGGAGCTGGAAAAATCTCTAAAATAGTAGATGTTACAGTGGCTTCACCAATAGTAATAGATTTAGTAACAAACTTAAACCTGCCAACAAAGCTTGCCTTTAAAGATAATGAGTTATATTTTTCATTAGACGCAGATGGAAAAATTTCTAAAATAGATGATGTAACAGCCTCATCACTTATAGTTACTGATGTAGTCGGTGGTTTAACGAACCCTGTTGGTATCGCTTTTAAAGGAAATGAATTGTATATTTCCGAACCGATGAATAATACAATTACCGACAAAATTTACAAAATAGATACCACAAAAAATAATCCAATATTAGAAGAGGTTTTAACAGGAGTGAGTGGCCCTAGAGGGCTTGTTTTTAATGGAGAGTTATTATATATTGCTGAAAGATACGCAGGAAAAGTGTCTAAATTAGATATTTCTACACTTAGTATTAATCAGTTTGATAAGAATAATAGTTCGATGGCAATTTTTCCAAATCCTTCTGCTAATAATATTCAAATTTCAGGTTTAACAAAAAAAGAAAATTATAAAATTTATACCATTTTAGGCAAGGAATAATGCAAGTTATTAATAATTTAGGAAAAATAATTACTAAAAACCTAATAAAAGGTGTTTATCTTTTAAAATTTAATAACGGTAATACATTAAAATTCATAAAAAAATAAAGAAACGTTTGCCAACACAGTATAAAAATAATTGCTATTTCAGGCTAATATTCTTATATTAATCGTTGTAAGTAATTATAATCAAGACAAAAATTGGAAGACTTAATCAATAAAATAAAAAGTAGTACAACTCTTAGCCCAAAAGCGGAAGAATATGTTGTTTCTATTGCAAAAGAAAAGTCGGTTTCTAAAGGGGATGTTTTAATTCGTCAAGGACAAGCCGTAAAGAACACATATTTTGTTAAAGACGGCTGCATAAGAGCTTATTGTATTGATAAAAAGGGGAAAGAGCACACATTACAGTTTGCTATCAAAAGTTGGTGGATTAGTGATTTTATTGCCATCTACAATAATGAACTATCTACATTAACTATAGAGTGTATTACTGATTCAGATATAATCGAATTTAATACTGAAAAATTGAATGGGATATATTCAATTTTTCCTGAATTTGAAGCTTTTCAACGAAAAAACTTAGAGCGTCATGTGGTCAGTTTGCATAAAAGAATCTTAAATCAATTGCAACTAACTGCTCCGGAGAGATACGATTTGTTTCTGAAACAATATCCCGATATTGAGCAATACACTCCAAACTATCACATTGCATCTTATTTAGGCATTACTCAACAGAGCTTAAGTCGTATAAGAGTAAAAAATGCTAAAAAATAGTTTTCTTACCATAGGGTTAATTTCATCTTATACCAGCACCGTACTTTTGTTTCAAATTTTAAAAACAAAAATTATGATTAAGAAAATATTAATTGGATTAGCAAGTGTCATTATACTTGCATTTATTGTAATCTATTTTATGGCTCAACCTAAACTTGAAGAGGATGGCTCCTATAGCCCTTCAAGTTTAGCCTTATCATTAGGAACTGTTTCCAAAACGGATTTTGAGGATATCAAGTACACAAAATACCAAGGAAGTAGATCGAAGATTTTGGTAATTTTCACTGAGCAAAAAAACTTGGAGATGAAAAATGGAAAATTCTTTTCTACAGGAAATCACCCAATAGAAGCACTTGTACCAATGTTACACCTTAAAAATGCAGGATTTGATTTTGAAATAGTTACTCCTACTGGTAAACCTGTTGTATTTGAAATGTGGGCTTTTCCTGAAGAAGACGCAAATATAAAAGCAATTTACAACGAGTATAAATCGAGTTTTGAGCAGCCTAAAAAGTTAACTGAATTTATTACGAATTCATTTGCAAATGATAGTTCATATGCTGCTGTATTTGTACCAGGTGGACACGGAGCAATGATTGGAATTCCAGAAGATAGAAATGTTGCAAAAACCTTAAGTTGGGCTCACAACAGAGACTTATTTACAATTACGCTTTGTCATGGACCAGGTGCATTATTATCTACTACACTTGATAATCAAAAATTTCTTTACGATGGATACAAGATGGCTGTATTCCCTGATGCTGTAGATGAAATGACACCAATGATTGGTTATTTACCGGGGCACATGAAAAACGGTGTGAGCGAAAGATTGAAAAACTTAGGTGCTACTATTGTTAATACAGAATCTGATAAAACCGTTTGTGTTGACAGAAAACTAATCACAGGTGCAAGCCCTTTAGCTTCTAATGAATTGGGTAAACTTGCAGCCAATACATTATTGAAAGAATTGAAGTAAAAACTACTTACAACAATGTATAAAAGCAATAGCGGTTTGGGTATATACTCAAACCGTTTTTGCATTAAATTAAGTATATTGTTAACCGAAAGTAAGTGCGTTTTAATCCGCTACTACTCTTACATTAACACGTTAGCAGCAATTATGAAAAACTTGATTTTAATATCAATTCCTTTATTAATTTTTAATTCTTGCATCTCAAAAAGTGAAAAAAAAACTATTCATATTGAGAATAAAACACAAACTATTAGTATTTCAAAAGATAAGTACCAAAACCAATTATACGGATTTTGGCTAGGTCAATGCATTGCTAACTGGACTGGTTTGGTTACAGAAATGGATAAAATTGGCAATATCGGAGAAATTAAAACAGGTGATTTTTACACCAGAGACGATTGGGGAAAACCCGACCAACCAAGTATTTGGGGCGAAGGAGTTCCCAGCGATTTATCTTCTACCATAGATTTTGTATTTAAAAACAGTGATGAAATTTGGGGTGCGGATGATGATACAGACATAGAATTTATGTATCAACATCTTCTATACACAAATAAAGTTAATATACTTACCCCAAAGCAAATACAAAATGGTTGGTTAAAACATATAAAGCCTGAAGAGGAAAACTACTTATGGGTTTCTAATCAAAAAGCATTCGATTTAATGAAAATTGGTGTTCTTCCGCCCGAAACAGGGAGCCCAAAACTTAATGAACATTATGATATGATTGATGCCCAATTAACCACGGAAATATTTGGACTATTTGCACCTACAAGACCAGATATAGCGTTAAATATAGCTGAATTGCCTATACAAACTACTGCTAGACAAGAAGCAGAGGATATTTCAAAATTTTATGTGTCTATGTATTCGCTTGTGTATGCTACAAATTCTAATAGTAGCATGAAAGAAAAAATGCTTTGGATGTCGAGTAAATCAAGAGAAATACTGCCAAATGATTCCTATCCAGCAAAAATGTATGATTATACTAGGCTCTTATATGAGACAGGTATTCCTTGGGAACAAACAAGAGATTCACTTTACTATAGATATCAGGTTAACCAAAAAGACGGCTATAACATAACATCAAGAAATTTATATTGTAATGGCTGTTTTGCGGCAGGAATAAATTTTGCTGCAAGTTTAGTAAGTCTTTTTTATGGAGAAGGAGATTTAAAAGAAACTATAAAAATTGGGGCACTTGTAGGTTGGGATTCGGATAATCCAACCGCAACTTGGGGTGGTCTGATTGGTTTTATTATTGGAAAAGACGGAATAGAAAGTACCTTTGGTCGGACATTCTCAAATCGATTTAATATTCACAGAACAAGACAAAATTTCCCCAATGATGGCATAGATTCATTTGAAAATATGGCTAAAAAGGGTCTTATGGTAACTAACAGAGTTGTGTTAGAGGAATTAGGTGGCAAAATTGATGAAGAAAATAATATTTGGATAATTCCTTTAACAATAATAATAATAATAAATAAAAAGCTGCTAACACCGTATAAAATTAATTGCTGGTAAAAGCTTAATTACGAAAGTCTCTCACAGACTTTCTATCTGTGTTTTATTTACTAACTTTAGTGCTTAAAACACGCAACTAATCTTATACAAACACGTTATGGGTAAGAAAAAAACTAAATAGGACATTATAAGTAACCTGACTTCCTTTTGGTAGCAACTAATAACTTATCGCATTATAAAATAAGCACTGTAACGTATTGCATTCATAACACTATTTCTTTCCTTTGCTATTATCAATTAACAAACCACTTTATCATGAAATTAGTTTATATTTTTTTTCTATGCATGTGTTTCCAGGTACAAGCGCAAGACTGGGTACAAGTAACTTCTTTACCTAATGTTTTTAATGAAACTCATCACTCTTTTGCTTTTAGTTTTGACGACATGGGCTACATTGTCGTGGTAATTCGGATTCCGGAGTACGAGATGATTTTTATCAGTACAACCCTGCAACCGACTCTTGGACAGAGCTTACCCCTTTTCCCGGCGGAGCTCGTGGTTTTGCGATTGGTGATATTTGGAATGGGAAAGCATACTTTGGATTTGGAAATGATGGCACATCACGATTAAATGATTTATGGGTGTTTGACCCTTCGAATATGAGTTGGACAGAATTGGCCTCTTGTCCGTGTGCAGAAAGAGCGCACCCAGCTATGATAGCGCATAACGGAAAAGTATTTGTAGGGTTAGGAAGTAGTTCATCAGGCAATATGAATGATTGGTGGGAGTATGATATTGCATTAAACACTTGGTCTCAAAAAGATGATTTACCTTCACTATCGAGACATCATCCTTATCAATTTGGAATTGACGATTACGTGTATACGGGCTTCGGACATGGGAATGGTATCTTTAATGATTGGTTTCGTTATGACATTGCTGGGGAAACTTGGACTCAAGTAGCAACACTACCAGCAGAAGGTCGAGTGGCGGGGACACAATTTTCATATAATGGCTTAGGCTATGTGCTAAGTGGTGACGGAGATAACCACGGTTCAATGAATACAGGAGAATTTTGGGCCTATGACCCTGTAACAGACACATGGGATGAATTGCCTCCTCACCCGGAGGGATCTCGTTGGGCTCCTGCTTCTTTCATAATTAATGGAGAGGTTTATATCATAAATGGTACTAGTGTTTCAGAATATGTAACAGAGATTTATAAATTTGATTTGAATTCGGTTTTATCGACTCATGAATTAACAAATTTAAGTATTAGTATTTATCCAAATCCGGCAATAGATATTATCAACATTGATGTTCCAGGAAATCTAAAATACGATGCTAATCTTTACGACTTACAAGGAAGATTAATTATCAGTACAACAAATAAGTCTGTAATTGAAATTCAAACCTTACCTCTTGGTACTTATCTTATTGAAATCAAAGACCTAGACTCTGGCCAAAAAGTAATTGACAAAATAATAAAAGGAAAATAAAATCTCAGCCCATAACAATGTATAAAAGCAATAACTAAAATATAACTAGCCTAACGTTTTTTAAGAATAGTTAACTTTATAGACTAAATGAAAGAGAGTAAAATAAGTTTGCTTTTACCGTTACTTGCTGTTACACAAAATGTTGCAGCCAAAAATTAAAAACCCGGTATATAAAAAATAGGTTTTTAATCTTTCTAGAAGTAATATCTCTTCTCACTTGCTCGATAATTTTAATTAAAAGGGAGCTTAAGATTGACATTATTAATGTCAATCTTTTTTCCGGTATTATTTTCTCTACACATAGATTATTGAAAATCCGTAATAAATGACGTGGCATAACACGGTATATAAAAAATAGCAGTTAAGTACAAAGTTTATACTCTTCTAATATCTTTATTAATAAACTGAAAAGTACTGGCCTTTTTATTCTGCTACTTTACATAGACGTAAGCTTTAGCAGTAATATGTCCTAATTCCAATCGGACTCTTCTAAAGTAAAAATCTGACTTACTTCAACTTCAAAAATTTGAGCTAATCTCAAAGACAAAACTGTTGATGGAACATATTTCCCCAATTCCATAGCATTAATTGTTTGTCTACTAACTTTTGCTAGTATAGCTAAATCAGCTTGCGTAATATTTTTTTTTGCTCTCTCGACTTTAATGCTATTCTTCATAATGAGCGATTTTTTTAAGTTTAGAAATTTGCCAATTAAATCGAATAATAAAAAACAATAAAATTGTAAACATGTTAAATATCATAACCCATAAAAAAGCCAAATCGAATATCAATACAAATGATATTAAAAGAACAGCGTAATTGAAATAAACAGCCCAAACCAAGCTTTCTAACCTAATTTTTGAAATATATTCATCTTCTGACTCTTCTTTAGAAAAAGCAACTAATAATGAGCTAAATAATATTAGAGCGCCTAAAATTTCATTTAAAATATTATTATTTACAATTCCGAAGAAATGTTTATCCCCCAAAAGCTCTTCAATAAAAATAGCAGGGACATTAAAATCCAAAGAATTAGGTTCAAAGTCTAAATAAAGAGTTATCAAACCAATGATTGCAGATGGAATGAGAATTAACCAACCAACTTTCTTGTACTTGTTAGGAAACAGATAATTTAATTTCATAGTTAAAAATATTAAAGTTTTAACAAATGTAAAGCAAATAATACTAAATGACAAATAAACTTTACTTAAGGTAAAACAAATACTACTGCAAACACCTTATATAATTTATTGCAAGTTCTAGCCTAACTACAAAAACCCTCGCAGAGTTTCTATGTTGGTTTTGTATTTACTAAATTAGTTGCTTAAAAAACGCAACAAAACATACGCAAAGAAGTTCACTATCGTTTAAAACAACTCCTAAATGAATAAAAAAATTAAATTATTGCTGATAGGAATTTCTCTATTAACTTTCAATGCTTGCGATAAAGATGATGATGCTAGTCCAGAACTACAAAACACTTCAATAAACAAAATACTAGCTTTAGGAGCATCAAGAGTTGAAGGGGCAAGACCTATATTTGAAAGCTATAGATATGAACTTTGGAAAGACTTAAAAGAAAATAATTGGACTTTTGATTTTATTGGAACTCAAACTGACGCATCTTCTTATCCAACATTTAGTAATATGAATTTTGATGTAGACCACGAAGGTAGAAGTGGCTGGACTTCGGGTCAAATACTAGATGGTCTTAATGATTGGTTAAATCAAACAGGCGCTGCTGATATTGTTTTATTAAGTTCGCCGGGTGGAAATGATGGGCTTCAGGGATTACCCTATTCACAAGCAGTATCTAACATCAATTCCATAATTGATATTCTTCAAGACAACAATCCAAACGTCACAATTATCCTTGAGCAGATGGCTCCAGGTCGAACTGATATAATGTCTACTGAATTGACAGGTTTTTTTACACAAATGCAGCAAGAAGTTTTAAATATTGTAGCAAATAAAACAACAGCTACATCACCAGTAATAGCGGTAGATATGTTTACAGGGTTTAATGATGGTTTACTAGCTGATGCTGTACATTACAATGAAGCAGGTGCAGAATTTATTGCGAACAGATACTATAATGTTCTTGCAAATTTGTTGGAATAAGAAAAACAAAATGGTTAGTAACTGAAACCAACCATTTTTATGATTTAAATAGGAGTACTTAATTACTAAGCCAAAGCATTTTGCGGTGCCCAACTAGAACATAACATATTTGAAGCTGCTTTTTGAGGGTTTGCACAAGATGATTTTTCGTATCTAGCGCAAGTTCCACAATTTGGATCATTTTTTAAGATTGCCTTCATTTCAAAGCTATCGCAAGTATAACTAGTATCGACACTTACACCATGAACTTTACATCTATTATTAGATGTTAAACTTTCACAATTCACACAACTGTTTCCTATTCTTATAGACATAATTTTGTTTTTTTTATTAATATTACTTAAATATAAATAATATAGTCTTTAGAACAATTACAAATAACTGATTATAAGCTGTTTGTATTTAGACTGTTTTAAAATAGTCCCAAATACTGAAACGTAAATATTTAATTATTAAAAAGTTACAGTCAAAATAATTTATATTTTAAGTAGACTTGTAATTTTCGGATATTTGCCAAACATCGACCTTCTTAATCATTTTAATTTTACTAATATAAATTTAAAAAAGAAAAGGGAGAATTCCCATTATTAAAGTAAGCACCCTTTCAATTATCTAACGATGCCTTACGCTCTCTTTTTATTCATTTGGTTGTTCTTGGCAAATCCCACTCTTAAAGCCCAAATACCAATAGAAATTATGGTTGGTGATGCGAAAGTTTCTCAGGACTCCTTTTTCTTCAAAGACCTCACAACCTTTAAACTTTGCTTTAGCACTTAAAACCCAAAACAAACCTCACACAAAAACACTGTTAAAAAAAACAAAAAGCGCAAATTTAAAATTTGCGCTTTTTTATAACTTCGTTTGTATCTTTTTATGCTTCCTTCACCGAGTTCCAACCTTGTGCTTTCAGTTCAATTTCTTGACTGGCTCTAGTAACTAAATTCAACCCTTGGTTTTCTGCAGTAATATGACCAATAATAGAAAAATTAGGATTTCCTTTAATGGCCTCAAAATCTGCAATTGGTACTGTAAATAACAGTTCATAATCTTCGCCACCACTTAAAGCAACCATCGTAGAATCTAAATTAAATTCTTCACAAGCAGAAATTACCTGAGGGTCTAATGGTAATTTTTCTTCATAAATTTTACACCCTACTTTAGATTGAGAGCAAATGTGCATAATTTCTGAAGAAAGTCCGTCAGAAATATCAATCATAGCTGTTGGTTTTATTGCCAATTCTTTTAAGAATCCTGCAACATCTCTTCTTGCTTCTGGCTTTAATTGTCTTTCAATTAAATACGTGTAGCTGTCTAAATCTGGTTGATTGTTTGGATCTACATTAAAAACTTGTTTCTCTCTTTCTAAAACTTGCAGCCCTAAATAAGCGGCACCTAAATCTCCAGAAACCACAATTAAATCGGTTTCTTTTGCGCCACTTCTAAGCACAATGTCTTCCTTTTCTACTTTACCAATTGCGGTAACAGAAATTAAAATTCCTTTAGTAGAAGAGGTGGTGTCTCCGCCAACTAAATCTACTTTATACGTTTCACATGCTAATTGAATTCCAGAATACAATTCTTCAATTGCTTCTAAAGGAAACCTGTTAGAAACGGCAATTGAAACTGTAATTTGCTCTGCAGTACCATTCATTGCATACACATCAGATAAATTTACCATTACAGCTTTATAACCTAAATGTTTTAAAGGCATGTAACTTAAATCGAAATGAACCCCTTCTATTAGTAAGTCTGTAGTTACTAAAGTTTGTTTTTTAGAGGCATCTAAAACAGCGGCATCGTCTCCAATTCCAGTAACTGTAGATGCATTTTCAATCGTAAAATATTTTGTAATATGGTTTATTAAACCGAACTCTCCTAGATCAGCTAATGACGTTTTTTGGGTGTTTTTATCTTCTAACATACCGCAAAGGTAGGTAGAATCTAAAAAAGGACAGAACTACTTTAACACCTATATTTAAATTATTGATATTTAATATGTTATTTTTGAACAAACTTATTAAAAATGTTGAAAAAAGTCATTTTACTTTGCTTTTGTACAATTATTCTTGGTTGTAATAACAAAGATGGTTTATATGTAAACTCTCCAGTAAATTACGTCCCTATTGCTGTTTGTGAAAATGGCTTTGCAGGAGAATATCCTTGTAATGACTATAATTTACTAAGCCATTTTAATTTAGATGAATTGGCAGGTTCTGGCACTGAAGGTAATGATTCTTGGGGTTGGACAGATCCAGAAACTAATAAAGAATACGCTTTAATGGGCACCAATAAAGGGATTGTATTTATTGATATTACAGATCCTTCAAACCACTTATTTTAGGTATTCTAAAAACAGCAACTGTAAATAGTGCTTGGAGAGATGTAAAAGTGTACGATTCTCATGCATTTATTGTAAGTGAAGCTGCAAGCCATGGAATGCAAGTTTTTGATTTAAAACGCTTAAGAAATGTTTTAAATCCTCCAGAAACTTTTTTGTCAGACACTCATTTTACTGAATTTGGGAGAGCTCATAATATTGTAATTAATGAAGATAGTGGCTATGCATATATTGTTGGGCGCAGAAGCTCTATCTATGGTGGTGGCCCAATATTTGTAAATATTCAAGATCCTTTAAATCCTATTATTGAAGGGGGGTTTGCTGCTGGCGGATATTCACATGATGCCCAAGTTATTACTTATAACTGGACCAGATACAGATTATACAGATAAAGAAATTCTTATAGGAAGTAATGAAAATGAAATTGTAATTGCAGATGTTACAGACAAAACAAACCCCTTAGTAATTTCTACCATAAGCTACGCAAATGTAAAATATGCGCATCAGGGGTGGTTTACAGAAGATTTAAAATATTTTATTTTAGGGGATGAACTCGATGAATTACGTCTAGGGAATAAGACAAGATCTATTATTTTCGACTTTACCGATTTGGATAATCCTGTATATCATTTTGATTACCTCGGAACTACAAATGCCATTGATCATAATGGGTACGTAAAAGATAATATTTATTATCAAGCAAACTATACAGCTGGTGTGAGAATGATTGATGTATCAACCGTTGCAAACAAAGTGTTTTCAGAAGTTGGTTATTTTGATACGTACCCAGCAAATAATAATACAGACTTTAATGGCGTTTGGAACGTATATCCTTATTTTCCTAGCGGAAACATTATTATAAGCGATATTGATAATGGTTTTTTTGTGATTAGAAAAAAGTAATTCTTAGATACAAATGAAAAAATACTCCCTAATACTCATC
The DNA here is from genome assembly GCA_905181765.1 of Flavobacteriales bacterium UBA6772. GTDB lineage: Bacteria > Bacteroidota > Bacteroidia > Flavobacteriales > Flavobacteriaceae > Polaribacter. The sequence goes on from CAJIYW010000009.1 coordinate 15,304, forward strand.
TTGTTTTTTTTATGTAATTGCTCAAAAAAAGATGTATTTGAGATTCCTGAAATTGATACTAATGTATATTTTATAGAAACTATTGGAGGTTCTAAAAATGACGCTTTTAATGCTATTACAAAAACAATAGATGGTGGTTATATAGCTGCAGGCTATACACAAAGCAACGATGGAGATATTATTTCAAAAGCAAATATCTCTTTTGATTTTTTAGTCTCAAAGTTTTCCTCGGAAAACATCTTAGAATGGCAAAAACATTTTGGGGGTTCAAAAGATGACAAAGCTCTAGATATTATTCAAACTTTAGGAGGTGACTTTATCATTTTAGGGTCTTCTGAAAGTTCAGATTTAGATGTTTCTGAAAATGCAGGTTCTAAAGACTTTTGGTTGGTAAAGCTCTCAAATAACGGAATATTACTTTGGGAAAAATCTTTCGGATTTTTAGGTGAAGATTATGGTACAACGCTCTTAGAAACTAAAGATGGTGGTTTTCTTATTACTGGTGTTTTAGATGTTTCTGCATCCAACGGACAAGGAAATGCAAAATCTACTGCAACAAAGCATGCAGGTGGAGATTATTGGGTTTTAAAAACAAACAACTTAGGTGCTTTAGAATGGAGTAGATATTTTGGAGGCTCTTTTACAGAAATCCCGCTAGGAATTGTAGAAACTGATAACCATAATTATATAATTGTAGGCTCCTCTGATAGTAACGATTTTAATATTTCAAATAATAAAGGATCCTATGATTTTTGGATGACTAAAATAGCAACTGATGGAAGTCTTCTTTTAGAAAAAACATTTGGCGGTTCTGAAATTGACGAAGCCTCTGCAATTATAGCTGCAAATGATGGAAACTTTATAATTGTTGGTAACACTAGAAGTGCAGATAAAGACGTTTCTAAAAATAATGGCGCAGCAGATATTTGGATACTGAAGGTTTCTACAGAAGGAAATCTTATTTGGGAAAAAACAATTGGAGGATCTAGTTTTGAAGTAGCAAAAGCAATTTATAAAACACAAGATAATGGATTTTTAATTGCAGGAAGTTCTAGAAGCTTAGACAACGGTTTTCAAAACAAAGGTCAAAATGATGCCTTATTTTAAAAATTGACGAAAACGGAAACCTTTTATGGCAAAAAACATTTGGGGGCTCGGAAATAGACTTTTTATATGATGTTGTAGAACTAAATAACAAATCGATTATTGCCGTTGGTGAAAGTAGTAGTTCGGATCAAGATATTCCTGAAAACAAAGGATTTACAGACGCATTAGTCATTCAAATAAAATGAAAAAACAATACTGCTTATTAATTTTAATACTCATTCTTGTTACTCGTTGTAACGAAGAAAAAGAATGCTGTGTGCAACCACAATTTACAATAACCTTAAACTTTACACATCATTGGAATGGATTAAAAATTACGCCACAAGATTTTAATGAATTAAAGTTTACAAACGAAAATGGAGAGCGATTAAGTATTGAAAGATTGCGGTATCTTGTTTCAAATATTAGTCTCATAAATGGTAAAAACTATCATTTAATAGATGTTGGAGAAAATTCTGGAACATCCATCACCATTCCTGAACTTACAGATGAATCCTACGCACTCTCTTTTAGGTTTGGTTTTTCAGATGAAGACAATACAGACGGAACTTACCAAGATTTAAATTCTGTAAGTTTTAGTGTTCCAGGAATGTTAGGAGGTGGATATCATTTCATGCAGTTTGATGGAAAGTATATAGACAACAACAATGAAGCATCTGGTTTTAACTACCACATGATTAAAGCGGTAGATAGAACAGATCCTAATAATTTAAAATTTGAGGACACTTCATTTGAAGTAAATTTAGGAACAATAGAGGTTGCAAGTAATCCTGAAATTGAGATTAAAATGAACCTTGCAGAATGGTTTAAAAATCCGAATACATGGAACTTAAATGAGTTAAATAGTATTTTAATGCCAAATTTTGAAGCTCAAAAAATGATGCGCGAAAATGGAGACTCCGTTTTTAGTTTGGGTGTAGTAAATTAATAACACATTCAGATTTCCAGGGTTTAAAAACCCATAATGACTAAGAAAAACATATGAAAAAATCGTATATATATTTCTTTGCATTTTTTCTTTTGACGTCTTGTTCGTCTAAAGAAGAAGAAATCTATACACCGGTTCCATATAACTTAGAAATACCCGCACTGTTTGCAGACAAACTAATTGCACCTATAATTCCTGCAGACAATTTGTTAACCGAAGAAGGGGTGTTGTTAGGTAAAAAACTTTTTTTTGATAAAAAGCTATCAGGAGACAACACAAAAGCTTGCAGCTCTTGCCACAATCCTAAAAAATCATTTACAGACCAACAACAATTTAGCGCAGGAATACAGGGAGAATTTGGGACAAGAAATGCAATGCCTTTATTTAATTTAGCTTGGAATTTTGATGAACGTTTTGCATGGGACGGAAAAGAGTTTGGATTAGAACAACAAGCTTTAGAACCTGTTTCAAATCCGATAGAAATGCACGCAAACTGGAATCTAGTAGTACAAAAACTGCAAGAAAGCACAGAATATCCAACATTGTTTTTACGGGCCTTTGGTACTTCAAAAATAGATGCTAAATTAGTTACAAAAGCGATTGCACAATTTGAAAGAACCCTTATTTCTGGAGATTCTAAATTTGATAAATACCTGCTTGGAGAAATAAGTTTAACGCAAGAGGAAGAAAACGGATTCAATGTTTTTATGGATGAAGCAAAAGGAGATTGTTTTCATTGTCATGGTAGCAATAACAATCCTCTTTGGACAGATAACGCATTTCATAATAACGGTTTAGACACTACTTTTCAAGATTTAGGATTCGGTGCGGTAACAGGAGACCCTAATGATAACGGTAAATTTAAATCGCCGTCTATTCGTAATTTAGCTTTTACAGCACCTTATATGCATGATGGTAGGTTTGCAACGTTAGATGAAGTTATCAATCATTATTCTGAAGGTCTTCAAAAGTCTTCAACGATTGATCCTTTAATGAAGAAAGTAAATGAAGGTGGTGTCCACTTATCGCTACAAGATAAAAACGATTTAAAAGCCTTCCTGCTATCGCTCACCGATAGAAAATTTATAAATAACCCGAACTTTCAGGAGTAATCAATAAAAGCAATCGAATTATTGGGTTTCGTAATGAGATATCTTCGCTTTTCTTCTACTTATATTGTATATTTGTGGTCAATTTAGATTTAATCTATTTATAAATATGATAAAAGTTTCAGACACAGCGAAGAAGAAAGTCGTAGAGTTAATGACTGACGATGGCTTTAACGCATTAACCGATTTTGTAAGAGTTGGTGTAAAAAGTGGTGGTTGTTCAGGTTTGTCTTACGATTTAACTTTTGACAATAAAAAAGAGGAAAACGACAAAGTTTTTGAAGAGAATAATGTAAAAATTATTGTTGACAAAAAAAGTTTTTTATATTTAGTAGGAACAACTTTAGAATACTCTGGAGGTTTAAATGGAAAAGGATTTGTTTTTAACAATCCCAATGCAAATAGAACCTGTGGATGTGGAGAAAGTTTTTCATTATAAAAAAAAATTAAAAAGAGATGTCAAAATATACCGAAGACGATTTAGAACAAGAATTAAAAACCCAAGAATATAAATACGGTTTTTATACAGATATAGAAAGTGAAACCTTTGCAAAAGGGTTAAATGAAGATGTGGTTATTGCAATCTCTAAAAAGAAAAACGAACCTCAGTGGATGACTGATTGGCGTTTAGAAGCATATAGAGTTTGGAAAAAAATGGAAGAACCTGAATGGGCAAATGTCCATTACACAAAACCAAAATTTCAAGATATTGCGTATTATTCTGCACCAAAAGAAAAGCCAAAATTAAATTCTTTAGATGAAGTAGACCCAGAATTATTGGATACTTTTAAGCGTTTAGGAATTTCTTTAGATGAACAAAAAAAATTAGCAAATGTAGCAGTAGATATTGTAATGGATTCTGTTTCTGTTGCAACTACCTTCAAGAAAACATTAGGTGAAAAAGGTATTATTTTTATGCCTATTTCTGAAGCAATTCAAGAACACCCAGAATTAGTTAGAAAATATTTAGGAACTGTTGTACCAACCACAGACAACTTTTATGCAGCATTAAATTCGGCAGTTTTTTCTGACGGATCTTTCTGTTACATTCCAAAAGGAGTTCGTTGCCCAATGGAATTATCAACGTACTTTAGAATTAACGAAGGAGGAACGGGTCAATTTGAAAGAACACTAGTTGTTGCAGATAAAGGATCTTATGTTTCATATTTAGAAGGTTGTACAGCACCAAGTAGAGATGAAAATCAATTGCACGCTGCAGTTGTAGAATTAATTGCTTTAGATGATTCTGAAATAAAATACTCTACAGTTCAAAACTGGTATCCTGGAAACAAAGAAGGAAAAGGTGGTGTTTATAATTTTGTAACTAAAAGAGCTATTTGCGAAACCAATGCAAAAGTTTCTTGGACACAAGTAGAAACAGGTTCTGCCGTAACTTGGAAATATCCTTCTTGTATTTTAAAAGGAAACAATTCTGTAGGTGAATTTTACTCTATTGCAGTAACGAACAACCATCAGCAAGCAGATACAGGAACAAAAATGATTCACTTGGGTAAAAACACCAAGTCTACGATTATTTCTAAAGGTATTTCTGCAGGAAAATCTCAAAATTCATATAGAGGGTTAGTTCAGATAAGTTCTAGAGCAGAAAATGCTCGAAACTTCTCTCAATGCGATTCTTTATTGATGGGGAATGATTGTGGCGCACATACGTTTCCTTATATCGAAGTAAAAAACAAATCTGCACAAATAGAGCACGAAGCAACTACAAGTAAAATTGGTGAAGAACAATTATTTTACTGTAACCAACGTGGTATTGATACTGAAAAAGCAATTGCATTAATTGTAAACGGATTTAGTAAAGAGGTTTTAAATAAGTTACCAATGGAATTTGCTGTAGAAGCTCAAAAATTATTGGAAATTAGTTTAGAAGGTAGTGTAGGATAAAATAAAATAATATTAAACTGCTCATAGCAATAAGCTAAAAGCAAATAGCCAAATTACAATGTTAAAAATAGAAAATTTACAAGCAAGTATCGATGATAAATCAATCTTAAAAGGATTAAATTTAGAAGTAAAAGCTGGTGAAGTACATGCAATTATGGGTCCTAACGGTGCTGGAAAAAGTACGTTGGCTAATATTATTGCTGGTAAAGATGATTATGAGATAACAGAAGGAACTATTGAATTAAACGGTGAAGATATTAGTGAGCTTGCTCCTGAAGAAAGAGCCCACAATGGTGTGTTTTTATCTTTTCAATATCCTGTAGAAATTCCTGGAGTTTCTGTAACTAACTTTATAAAAACTGCTATTAACGAAACACGTAAAGCAAAAGGTTTAGAAGACATGCCTGCAAAAGACATGTTAAAAATGATCCGTGAAAAATCTGAATTATTGGAAATAGACCGTAAATTTTTATCTCGTTCTTTAAACGAAGGTTTTTCTGGAGGAGAGAAGAAACGTAACGAAATTTTTCAAATGGCAATGTTAGAACCTAAATTAGCCATTTTAGATGAAACAGATTCTGGTTTAGATATTGATGCTTTGCGTATTGTTGCAAACGGTGTTAACAAACTAAAATCTAAAGACAATGCTGTAATTGTTATTACGCACTACCAGCGTTTGTTAGATTATATTGTTCCAGACTTTGTACATGTTTTACATAATGGTAAAATAGTGAAATCTGGAGATGCTTCTTTGGCTATAGAGCTAGAGGCAAAAGGATATGATTGGATTAAGCAAGAACTAGTGTAAAATTAGTTTTTAGTAGAAGTATACAGAAATGGGTGCCAACACTAAAAGCTGAAAACTGAAATTATGGAATTAACAGATAAATTATTATCATCATACGTAGCGTTTGAAAATCGTGTAGATACAAATTCTGATATACACGAAATTCGCTCAAAAGCCTTTCAAAATTTTGAAAATTTAGGCTTCCCTACTAAAAAGTTAGAAGCTTGGAAATACACTTCTTTAAACTCCGTTTTAAAGCAAGATTATAGTTTGTTTCCTAACAAAGAAAATGCAATTCAATTAGCAGATGTACAAAAGTATTTTATACATGATATAGACACATATAAGCTTGTTTTTATAGATGGAAAATACAGTTCTTTCCTATCGGAAAGCACACATGATACTTTTGATGTTTGCTTAATGTCTGCTGCATTAACCAAACCAAAATACAAAGCTGTTATTGAAAATTACTTCAATAAAATAGCTAAAAAAGACAATTTAACCTCTTTAAATACAGCTTTTGCGAATGAAGGTGCTTACATCTATATTCCTAGAAATGTAGAGGTAGAAAAACCGATTCAAATTCTCAACTTTACCACGGGTTCTGAAGCAGCAACCATGTTGCAACCAAGAAACTTAATTGTTGTTGAGCAAAATGCACACGTTCAAATTATAGAGCGCCATCAGAGTTTAACTTCAAACCCTGTTTTAACAAATGCGGTTACAGAAGTTTTTGCTGCAAAAGATGCAACTGTAGATATTTACAAAATTCAGAATGATGATACAAATGCTTCGCTGGTAGATAATTCTTACATCGAACAAAAATCAAATAGTATTGTTTCTGTGCACACTTTTTCATTTGGTGGAAATATCACAAGAAACAATTTAAACTTTTATCAAAAAGGAGAGCACATCGATTCTATCTTAAAAGGAATTACAATTCTTGAAGGAAAACAACATGTAGATCACCATACTTTAGTGCATCATATAGAACCAAATTGTGAAAGCCACCAAGATTATAAAGGAATTTATAATGAGCGCTCTACAGGTGTTTTTAACGGTAAAGTAGTTGTAGATAAAGAAGCACAAAAAACAAATGCTTATCAAAAAAGCAACAATGTTTTATTAAGTGATAAGGCTACTATAAATGCAAAACCTCAACTAGAAATTTTTGCAGATGATGTAAAATGTTCTCACGGTTGTACTATTGGGCAATTAGACGATGATGCTTTATTTTATATGCAACAGCGAGGAATTCCAGAGAAAGAAGGTAAAGCATTGTTAATGTTTGCTTTTGCAAATACTGTTTTAGAAAGCGTAAAGATACCGGAGGTAAAACAACGTATTGCTAAAATTATTGCAAATAAATTAAATGTAAAAATCGGTTTCGATTTATAAGCAACTAAGTTGTATTTTATATTACGTAAAAACCACGCAAATTGCGTGGTTTTTTTATAACTTAATTTCAATCTATCGACTCCAAAATCCCTTTCAAGAATATATTTTCTTCAAACCAAGACAGCCCAAAACGAACAATAACCAAATCTTCATCTGGCAAAACGTATACCCTTTGCCCTTGATAGCCGTCTGCAAAATACATGTTTTTAGGAACGTCTTTAAATTGCTTTTCTGCATTTAACCAAAAATGCGCGCCGTAGGCTCCGTTTGAAGTTGGCGATGGTGTTGTTATATAGTCTACCCATTTTTTAGTAAATAGTTCTTCTCCGTTCCAGTTTCCGTTGTGTAAGTATAGGAGTCCGAATTTTGCCCAATCTCTAGCGGTTGCCCATGCATAAGAAGAAGCAACATAATTTCCTGCCAAATCACTTTCAACCACCATAGAATTCATTCCAATTTTATCAATGAGGTTTGTATACCAAAAATCTATATATTCTTGATGTGTTTTAAATTGATCCCTTAAAATTCCTGACAATAAATTAGAAGTACCAGAAGAGTAATTCCAAGAAGCGTTGGTTTTATATTGTAACGGTTTTTCTGCTTGCATCTTAGTCATGTCTCTTTCTAAGAACAACATTTTTGTAGCATCAGAAATTTCATCATAATTTTCATCCCATTCTAAACCAGAATTCATTTGTAATAAATTATTGATGGTAATATTTTTACGAGCGTCCTTTTGCCAAGAAGCAACAGGTGCTTTGTTATGAATGTTTATCTTATTCTGGTGCTGTAAAATACCAAAAATAGTACCAATAATACTTTTAGTCATAGACCAACCTAAAATTCTAGAATCTTTATCAAATCCGTCTGCATATTTTTCTAAAACAAGCTGATCTTTATAAATAACTAAGACTGCCCTCGATTTGTTTTCTCCAAAAATAGCAGCAACTGTTTCTTTTAGTTTATTATAATTAATATTCCCAAAAACAGTGTCTTTTTGAGGAGCGTTCCCATAAGGAAAAGGGGTGTTATTGTCTGCATTTCCTCTTTTAGGAACTAAATAAGAAGCAGTTTCATCATTCACATTCAGTGTTAAAACAGCACCCAAACCTTCCCTGTAAACTGCTTTTCTAGTTAATAAACCCAATGCAGAAGAAATTACAAACTTGTTTTTTATATCTAATAGATCTGTAGCTAAATTTACTGGTGAAAAATTATTGTCAGTTTTGTCTGTAAACTCCAAGGTTCTTTCCCCAAGAAAAACAGAAGAAGTTGTGTTTTTTGCAGAGTATCCTGCTAAAATATTCAACTTTGGATAGTTAGAAATTACAAGTATTATAAGAAAAACCGCTATTAGCAGCAGAATTCGTTTCAATATTTTCATGGCAAATATAGTTTAGTGATGTAAAAATAAGAAAATCATATTCAGTTTATGAAAACTTTACAAATGCATGCTTTATCTTTGTATTAAATATGACGTGTATGATTAATGTTGATAAAATTCGTGAAGATTTCCCAATTCTAAAAAGAACTGTTCATGGAAAACGGTTGGTGTATTTTGACAATGCAGCAACTTCTCAAACGCCCCAAATTGTTATAGATACAATTGTGGATTACTACAGTAATTACAATTCAAATATTCACAGAGGCGTGCACACTTTAAGTCAGGAAGCTACAGATAAGTACGAAGAAGCGCGTATTAAAGTACAGCACCATTTTAATGCAAAAGAGGCATATGAAATTATTCTAACTTCTGGTACCACAAATAGTATTAATATTATTGCTGCTGGTTTTGCTTCTATACTGCAAAAAGGAGACGAAATTATTGTTTCTGCTTTAGAGCACCATTCTAATATTGTGCCTTGGCAAATGCTGTGTGAAAAAACAGGCACTATTTTAAAGGTAATTCCAATGTTAGAGGACGGTTCTTTGAATATGGATGCCTACCATGATTTGGTAAATGAAAAAACAAAATTAGTTTTTTGTAACCATGTTTCTAATGCGCTAGGAACAGTTAATCCTGTGGAAGAAATTATTGCAAAAGCACATGCTTTTAACGCTGCTGTCTTATTAGATGGGGCACAAGCAACCCCTCATATAAAACCAGATGTACAAGCTTTAGATGTAGATTTTTATGTTGCTTCTGCTCATAAATTGTGCGGACCAACCGGTGTTGGTATGTTATACGGAAAAGAAAAATGGTTGCAAAAATTACCACCCTATGAAGGTGGTGGAGAAATGATTGCTACCGTTTCTTTTGAGAAAACAACCTATGCAGGCTTGCCTCATAAATTTGAAGCGGGTACCCCAAATATTTGTGGAGGTATTGCTTTTGGTGCTGGTTTAGATTATATGAACGCAGTGGGCTTTGACAACATTGCTTCTTATGAACATGAGCTTCTAGAATACGGAACACAGAGAGTTGTTAAAAATTGAAGGTTTAAAAATATACGGAACAACCGCTAAAAAGACAGCTGTAATCTCTTTTAACGTAGGCGGAATTCATCCGTATGATATAGGAGCTATTTTAGATAAGCTTGGCATAGCGGTTAGAACAGGGCATCATTGCGCACAACCAATTATGGATTTCTATCAAATACCAGGAACTATTAGGGCTTCTTTCTCTTTTTACAATACAAAAGAAGAAATAGATGTTTTTGTAAGTGGCGTTAAAAGAGCTGTTGGTATGCTTTCTTAAAAATATAAAGTTTTTATAAATAAAAAAAAGGTTGAGCTTAGCTCAACCTTTTTTTGTAATCATATACATGTGTTTTCTTTTACAAAAAGAAAACATACTGCTTAATTATTTATCGTCCAAGAAAGGTAATATTGAGAACCTGTAGCTCCAACTCCTGGTGCACTAAAGTATTCTTTTCCTCCTAAATTGGCTCCACCAAATTTAACAACAGATTTTAAATTCGGGATCGTTAAATTGATTTGTGCATCTACAACTGATCTCGCATCTATCATTCCATCGTAGTAAGAAGATTGCCATAAGAACTCATCTTGCCATCTGTAGTTTACATTAAACCCAAAGTTCTTAAACAAGTTTGTTTTTCCAAACTGCACTTTTACTTTGTGCTCTGGTGTATTAAAACCTGCTTCAAAGTCTGGATCAGATCCTCCTTCTTCTTCAAATTTAGAATATGAATAATTGAAACCTAAATCAAAGCCATTCAATACTTTTTTCGAAAGTCCAATTCCCAAACCATAAGAACTAATGTCTGAATCTGAATTAGAATCAAAAGCAACTCCTTTGAAATCTCCAGAACCCAAAGCCAGTAAAGCAAGAGGAGTTGGCATTGGTGTAGGAGAACCAAGTGCTGGTGCAATATCTACAGCGTCATTTAAAGCAACACTACCGTACAATGGGGCAACTGCATTTTTACTTGCAATAAAGTCTTCATATTTATTATAGTAGGCATTCACATCAATTGTAACTCCCGCAACAACACCTCTATATCCAACTTCATATGCGGTTACATATTCTGGTGCTACAAAAGCAATTTTAGATTTCTTTAAATCTGCAGGATTCCCACTAGCTAAAAAGGCTCCAATGAACTAGCAGACCAAGAATTATTATATGCCATGTCTCCTGTTAAAACTTGAGAGCTTCCAATATTACTACCAGAAACAGCATTTATATAGCCTGCTAAAGCAGGGTTAATGCCTAAATTATAAGGTAAAGATCTGTATCTATCAATATTCTCTGGAGCTGTACCTACTAAGATTCCCGCACCAGCATCTAAACCAATATATTGATCTTGTGCAGTTGGGTTTCTAAAACCTGTTTGAAGAGAAGCTCTAAAGTTATGTCTCTTGTCTTCTCCAGCAGCATAGGATAAAGAAATTCTAGGAGAAATATTCCCTTTAAAATTAAGCGCTTTGTCATACCTTGCAGAAGCGGTTAACTTTAAACGGTCATCTAACATTCTTTTTTGACCTTGGATATAAGCACCTGCCTCAGTGTATGAAATTGGCCCATCATAATCGGTAAAAATAGTTCCTTGAGAATCTAAACGATATTCCCTCATAGATCCACCTACTTGTATCTCTGCAAAGCTGATATAATCTCTTAAGTTTACGTTTGCGTCTGCATGGTACATTTTAGTTCTATCTAAAAATTTAGAACCTGTAACTAAGTTCGGGTCATTTATAACAATTTCTTTAGCTGCTTCAAATTCAGGTGTTCCTGGAACTAAACGTCCTCTATCTGCAAAGGCTCTTGCCGCATCATGATTCATTCCTGGCACTCCAAAAGGGGCTGCAGCTCCTAAATATGCACCCGCATACTCTTGAAACCAATTTGTATCTGAACTCCACGCTCTGTTCACGTTAATCGCAGCAAAACGAGTATCATAAGAATCTCCTGCATCCTCTGCTGTGGTATATGCTCTTACAAAGAAGTTTTTACCTCTAACCTCTAACCTGTGCTGGGCTAAAGTAAAGTTCTTAATGTTGTATCTGTTTTGTCCTTGGTAAATGGTGTTTCCTGAACCAAATTTAGTGTTCCAAATAATTTCAAGTCTGTCATCTCCAAGTGGACGGTAGTTTAAAGAAGCTCCAAACTTTACACTCTTAGCCTCATTGTTCATGAAGTCAATGTCCCTATACCCTGTTCTTGTAACTCTTGTAGCTCCTAATGTTCCTGCAGGTGTACCAGCAATTGCGTCAAAATCTAATGTAGTTCCAACTTCATCTCCATACATGTTAAGTCCGTTATAAGCAGTATTCCCCGCGTGACTCATTGAAGTGCCATCGATCTCATCTCTATAATCTGTAGCATACCAATCTGTACCTTTTAAATAAGACAAGGTAGCTTTGGCTGCAAAATAATCAGAAAAAGCATATGCCATTCTAATATTAAAATCATTAAATTCATTATCTCCAGCAGCTTTCTGACTTGTAATCCCTCTTTTTAAAGAGAAACTAACTCCTTGATCATCAAAAGCACTTTTACTTCTCATAAACATAATACCATTAAATGCATTTGCACCATACAAAGCAGATGATGCTCCTGGTAAAATCTCTACAGATTTTACATCCAAATCAGAGATTCCTAACAAATTACCTACGGCAAAGTTTAATCCTGGTGCAGAGTTATCCATACCGTCAACCAATTGCATAAACCGCTCATTTGCAAATGTTGCAAAACCACGTGTATTTACAGATTTAAATGTTAAACTATTCGAGTTAATGTCTACGCCTTTCAAGTTTTCTAAACCGTCGTAAAAAGAAGGTGAAGTAGTGTTCTTAATAGCTCTTGAGTCTAAACGCTCTATTGTAACTGGAGACTCCATAATACGTTCTGGAGTTCGAGATGCAGAAACCACTATTTCATCAAGAAATGTTTCATTTTCCGTCAACACAACATCAATCTTTTGATTGTTCTCGGTAACCTCTACTTTTTCTGTTTTATACCCCAAAACAGAAATCTGCTAAGGAAAACGGAGGAGTATCCGCTACATTTAATGAGAAATTTCCATCAAAATCAGTGTTTGTACCCACTGCTTTCCTTTCTACCTTAATGTTTGCACCAGGTAATGCTTCACCTGTTTTTGCGTCTTTAACTGTTCCCGTAATAGTGGTTTGAGCCAGCATAGCTGCACTTCCACATACTAAGAACGCTAGTAATAAAATCTTTTTTATCATAATTTGAATTGGTTTGTTTACTAATAGGCAAATTACAAAAAATAATCAATAATCGATTATTTAACATTAAATTTTATGTTTTTCTTAAATTATTGTTAATTTTTTGCGATATTATTTATGCAAAACCACGCTGTAGGTTTTTAAAAAAAACCATTAGTTATCGTACATTTGCTGTGATAAACTCTATTCCTTTTGAAAATAGTTAAAAATATTGCTAACTTTTCTACAGACGAAAAAACTTTTGTTACCATTGGTACTTTTGACGGTGTTCATTTCGGGCATCAAAAAATACTTGAAAAACTAGTTTCAGAAGCTAAAGAAGCGGGTAAAAAAGCTATTTTATTAACTTTTTTCCCACACCCACGAATGGTTTTACAAAAGAATGCTACTATAGAATTACTAAATACAATAGATGAACGCGCTAAGCTTTTAGAAAAAACAGGTTTAGATTACTTAATAATTCATCCGTTTGACAAGGCTTTTTCTAAAACAACTGCTTTAGAATTTGTAAAAGATATTTTAGTAAACACTTTTAATATTTCAAAATTAATTATTGGGTACGATCATCATTTTGGAAAAAATAGAGAGGGTAATATTAAGCAATTAACAGAATACAGCCATTTATATGATTTTATTGTAGAAGAGATTCCTGCACAAGATATTGATGATGTTTCCGTAAGTTCTACAAAAATAAGACGCGCTTTAGCGAATGGCAATCTAAAAACCGCCAACAACTATTTAGGCTATAATTTTATGTTAAATGGTTTTGTTGTAAACGGAAAAAAAATAGGCGGAAAAATAGGCTACCCTACTGCAAATATTGATGTTAAAGAAGACTATAAACTCATACCAAAAGTAGGGGTGTACGTTGTAAAGTCTCTTATAGAAAATAAAACTGTTTACGGTATGATGAATATTGGCAACAGACCTACGGTTAATGGAAAGCACCAAACAATAGAGGTTCATTTCTTTGATTTTGAAAGAGATTTATACGGTAAAAATTTAAAAATTGAACTGATTTATTTTTTAAGAGATGAACATAAATTTGATTCTCTTGATTCTTTAATTCTTCAACTCAAAGAAGACGAACAAACCTCAAGGAATTATATACAGGATAATTTATAACTTTCTACCTCACAAATTATATATTTGCATTTCATAATTCTTAGAAAATATGTTACAAGTACAATTTATTAGAGAAAACAAAGAAACTGTTTTAGCGGGTTTGGCAAAACGTAATTTTGCAAATGCAGAAACTATCGTTACACAAGTTTTAACAGCAGATGAAAATAGAAGAGCTACACAGAGTTGCTATGGATGATGTTTTAGCTGAATCTAATAAATTATCTAAAGAAATTGGTGGGTTTTTTAAATCTGGTGAAGTACAAAAAGCAACTCTTTTAAAAGAAAAAACAGGCCAGCTAAAAGAGCAATCTAAAGAATTAGTTGAAAAGTTAAATGACTTTGCTGAAGAGTTACAAAACCTGTTATTTCAAATACCTAACATTCCGCATGCTTCTGTAAAAGCAGGAAGTTCTGAAGATGACAATGAAAATATTTTTAGCGAAGGAATTATTCCTGATTTAGGTGAAAATGCTTTGCCGCATTGGGAATTAGCAAAAAAATATGATATTATAGATTTTGAATTGGGTACAAAAATTACGGGTGCTGGTTTTCCTGTATATAAAGGAAAAGGTGCAAGACTGCAGCGTGCTTTAATTAATTATTTTTTAGATAAAAACATAGAAGCTGGTTATAAAGAATACCAAGTTCCACATTTAGTAAACACAGCATCTGCAACTGCAACCGGGCAACTACCAGATAAAGAAGGGCAAATGTATCATTCTAATGAAGATGATTTATATTTAATTCCAACTGCCGAAATACCAATTACAAACATGTTTCGTGGTAATTTGGTTCAAGAATCTGATTTTCCTATTTGTTGCACAGGTTATACTCCTTGTTTCAGAAGAGAGGCAGGAAGTTATGGTGCCCATGTTAGAGGTTTAAATAGATTGCATCAATTTGATAAAGTTGAAATTGTTAGAATTGAGCACCCAGATAATTCTTACCATGCCTTAAGTGGAATGGTAGAGCACATTAAAGACATTTTAAGAGAGTTAAAGTTACCATATAGAATTCTGCGTTTATGTGGTGGGGATACTGGTTTTACTGCTGCCTTAACATTCGATTTTGAATTATTTTCTACAGCACAAGACCGCTGGTTAGAAATTAGTTCTGCATCTAATTTTGAAACCTTTCAAGCAAATAGATTAAAGCTTCGTTTTAAAAACAAGCAAGGGAAAAGTGAATTTGCGCACACATTAAATGGCAGCTCTTTGGCTTTGCCACGTGTGTTAGCTGGGATTCTAGAAAATTATCAAACAGCAGACGGAATTAAAATACCAGATGTGCTAGTACCTTATTGTGGGTTTGATACCATTTCATAAATAATTTTTAATTCTTGGTATTAATAATCAATCTAAACCCATAAATTAATAAATTTTTTTGGCTGGAAAACACTAATTAGAAGCCACAACAGTCAGAACTTTTTATATTTATTCATTTTTACAAGCGCCTTTAAATACGCACTTATTTGTCCGTTTTTCATAAATGTAATTCCATTGCTTTTTATTATTTCATATTGTATTTGTAAAGTGCTCATAATTTTAAATTTAATATGTTTACTACAGGAAAAGCAATTTTAGTGCCAAAAAAACATACAAGGAATTAAAATACGATTGGTTTAACAATAATTTAAAGCGTTTCTTGAGTATCTTTGAATTTCATGAGGAATCTCTTTTTTTTTATTTTAATAGCTATTAGTAGCTTGAGTATTGCTCAAGATACTAATGAAAAAATAATACAGAATGATTACCTCTAGCTGAAAATTATTATCGAGAAAATGCCTATGAAAAAGCAACGCCCCTTTATAAAAAACTATATGATAGCAGTCCTTTTAATTCAAGGTATCTAGAGAGGTTAATTTCCTGTTACCAAGAAACAGATAAGTTTTTAATTGCCGAGCAATTGCTTAAAGATAAAATAAAAAACAATAAAGATCATGGTTATCTTTATGTATACTTAGGCTACAATTACGAAAAACAACAACTAAAAGATACGGCAGAAATAAATTATAAAATTGCGCTAAACTCCTTAAACAAAAGCACTATTTATGCGGCTGTAATTGGCGGCCTTTTTAAAGAATATAATTTATTAGACAATGCTATTTTAGCCTATGAAAAAGCAATGCAAATTAATAAAAATGCAAATTATATTTTTCAAATTGCCCAGATTTACGGAGAAAAAGGTAATTATAAAAAAATGTTTGAATCCTATATTGAGCTAGTTGACAGTAATGATCGATATTTTAATGTAATTCAAAGATATAGCCAGCAAATATATTACAGAAGATTCTGAAAACGAGGCCAATATTTTATTTAGAAAAACACTTTTAAAAAAATCTGCCAGTAAGCCTAAAGATGTCTGGAATATTTTACTCAGCTGGTTGTTTACTCAGCAAAAAGACTATACAAAAGCGCTCATTCAAGAAAAGGCTTTGTTCCAAAGAAACCAAGAAGATTTAAGTGCCATATTTACCGTAGGAAAAACAGCATTTGAAAACAACGTCTTTTGAACTTCTCAGAAATGTTTCAATTTTATTGTTGAAAAATCAGATACTAAAAGCGAGATCATTAATGCTAATTTATACCTCACTAAAATAGCAGTTGCCACTAAAACCCTGAGATAAAAAAGTTGTTTTCAAGTATTTTTAACCGTTTTGGTAAGAATACCGCTACTATTACAATACAAGTAGGATATGCTGATTTTTTAACCTTCTATGAGAACAAACCAACAGAAGCAATTATTGTTCTAAAGAGGCCCTTTTGTATGCAAATTCTAAATTTGATAAAGCTAGAATTAAACTAAAACTAGGAGATGTTTTAGTTTTTACTGGAAAGTTTAACACCGCTCTTATTTATTTTTCACAAATACAAACGCAATTAAAAAACCATGAACTGGCACAAGAGGCACGTTTTAAAGTTGCACAAACTAGTTATTTTAAAGGAGACTTTGATTGGGCAAAAGCACAGTTAAAAATACTAAAAAGCGCTACAACACAATTGATTGCAAATGATGCTGTCGCATTATATTTAAAAATATCAGATAATGAACCTGTAGACTCTATTCCTTCTGGCTTAAAGCAACTGGCTAAAGCAGAACTATCTAGCTTTTCAAAATAAAAATGATGCAGCATTAAGTGAATTAAATAATCTTTCACGCAAAAAGAGGTGTTTATAAATGGCTTAATACCAGGAGAGGTAATTTATGATGATGTATTATTTTTTCAGGCAAAACTGCTTGTAAAACAAAATAAATACGAACAAGCTCTTCTAAGTTTATCTAAAATTATAGCAGCAGATAATCAGGGGTTTTTAACGGATGATATTTATTTTATGATGGCGGAAATCTATCATAATAAAATAAAGAACAGGAAAAGGCTCAAGAATACTATCAGAAAATAATTTTTGAACATCCTTCTAGTATTCACTTAGTAGATGCTCGAAAAAGATATAGAAAGCTTAGAGGAGATAAAATTTGATAAAAATTTCTGATTCATCGTTCTAATATTAAACTTTAAATAGAAAACTAAAGACTAAAGAATGTTCATATACAACGTAACTACAAATATCGACGCCACAGTGCATGATGAATGGCTAAACTGGATTAAAACTCATATTACTGAAGTTCTAAATACTGGAAAATTTACATCTGCAAAGCTTACGGAAGTTTTAGTAGAAGAAGAAATGGGAGGCAAAACGTATTCTATTCAGTATGCTGCAAATACAAGAGAAGATCTTGAGAGCTACTACAAATTTAATGCTCCTAAATTACAATCAGAAGGTCTTAAACGATTTGCAGATAAAATGCTAACGTTTAAAACTGAGTTAAAAATTGTAGAGGAGTTTTACCCAATAAGGGCAAAATAATTAAAATAATTTTATGCTTTTTTAAAAACAGAATAAAACCAGTTGAAACAACTGTAGGGTTTCTTTATAGTTTAGGTACCGCTTTAATTATAGCCTCTTTTAGTTTAAAAAACACTACAATTAAATAGCGCGAAAATAAATTCACCCTTCTCATAATTAAAAACAAACTCTAGGTTCTTAATATTGTATATCTCCGAAAAATTATGCAAAATTTAACTGTACCTTTGTTTTTAAGAGGATAAAAACAAAGATTGTGTTTGTAAAAGCAAAAAAACATTTAGGTCAGCATTTTTTAACGGATGAAGGCATTGCAAAAGACATTGCAGATGCTTTAACTGGCATTGGCTATGAGGACGTTTTAGAAATTGGCCCAGGAATGGGCGTTTTAACAAAATATTTATTACAACAGAAAGCAAAAGTTACTGTCATGGAATTAGACAGAGAGTCTGTTGCTTATTTGCATGATACTTTTCCTTTAGAACATATTAAATTAGATACCTCAGCAGCACACTTCTCTGTTTTAGAGGGAGATTTTTTAAAAAAGGAAATAAAAGAAATATTTCAGAAAAAACAAGTCGCAATTATTGGTAATTTCCCTTATAATATTTCTACTCAAATTGTTTTTAAAGCAATAGAAAATAGAGCGTTTGTGCCAGAGTTTGCAGGCATGTTTCAAAAAGAAGTAGCTAAGAGAATTGCAGAAAAAGAGGGTAGTAAAGTCTACGGAATTCTTTCTGTATTAACACAAGCTTTTTTCGATGTAGAATATCTTTTTACCGTTCCGCCAACTGTTTTTAATCCACCACCAAAAGTAGATTCTGGTGTTATAAGATTGGTAAGAAAAAAGGATTATTCTCTTCCTGTAGATGAAAAAATATTTTTCAGAGTTGTAAAAACAGCTTTTAACCAGCGTAGAAAAATGTTGCGTTCTAGTTTAAAATCTTTCAACCTTTCTGAAACTTTAAAAGAAGACCCTATCTTTACAAAACGTCCAGAACAGTTGTCTGTGCAAGCTTTTATTTCTCTAACGCAAAAATTAATAGAAAATGGCATTTGAAATTACAAATGAATTTCTCGAAAACCTAGTTGGTTTTATTGATAAAAAAAACGATTCTAAAATAAAAAATATTTTTGAAGATGTGCATTTTGCAGATATTGCAGAAGTTTTAGATGAGGTTAGTTTTGATGAGGCTATTTATATTATAAAACTTTTAGATAGCGAAAAAACATCAGAAATTCTTACAGAGTTAGATGAAGATACTCGAGAAAAAATTCTAGAAAATTTCTCAGCAAAAGAAATTGCGAATGAAGTTGAAGAAATGGACTCTGATGATGCTGCCGATATTATTGGTGAACTTTCAGAAGAACGTCAAAAACGTGTAATTAATGAACTTGAAGACACTGAGTTAGCAGAAGATATTAAAGAATTATTATCTTATGGAGACGATACTGCCGGTTCTTTAATGGCAAAAGAATTGGTAAAAGTTTACGAAACTTGGACGGTTGCCGGATGTATGCGAAGAATAAGGGGGCAAGCTCAAGAGGTTACAAGAGTGCACTCTATTTACGTTGTAGATAAAGGAGATAGATTAGTTGGTAGGTTGTCTTTAAAAGATTTAATTGTTGCCAAATCAGATCAAAAAATTGCAGATATCTCTAAAGCTAAAGTAGATGCTGTAAACGTGAACGAAGATGATGAAACCGTTGCTAGAATCATGGTAAAATACGATTTGGAAGCAATACCTGTCGTAGATGATAATAATGTTTTATTAGGTAGAATTACAATTGATGATATTGTTGATCTTTTAAAAGAAGAAGCCGACAAAGATTATCAAATGGCGGCTGGTTTAACGCAAGATGTAGATTCAGATGATAGTATTTTTGAATTGACAAAGGCGCGTTTACCATGGTTATTCTTAGGTTTAATTGGTGGTGTTGGTGCTTTTATAATTATGGAAGGGTTTCAAGATGTATTTAGTAAGTATGCTTCTTTATTCTTTTTCACTCCTTTAATTGCGGCAATGGCTGGTAATGTTGGTGTACAATCTTCTGCAATTATTGTACAAGGTTTAGCAAATGATGATGTAAAGGGGAGTATTAATAGTAGGCTTTTAAAAGAAATGCTGTTAGCGGCTTTAAATGGAGTTATTTTAGCACTTTTCTTATTTCTTTTTGTGTGGGTTTATGAAGGTAAAATAGACCTGGCCCTAGCAATCTCGGTGTCTTTAGTTGTCGTTATTATTATTGCAGGATTAATTGGTACGTTTGTACCTTTATTTTTAAATAAAAGAGGTGTTGACCCTGCAATTGCAACGGGACCTTTTATTACAACCTCTAATGATATTTTTGGAATATTAATTTACTTTATGATTGCTAAAATGATTTTAGGAATCTAAAAACCTTCCTAAATTAATAGAAAGGTTTTTTCTTTTTCTTTTCAATTTTAGATACAGGTTCTTCACCGTATATCCGCAATTACTCCCATTCGTGCAGAAAATAAATTAACCACACATCAAAAATAATTTTTACAAGCTTCATAACTATACGGAAAGCCGAGCGTGAAATTGCGGGTTTCCGCAAAACCAACATTAATCTATAATACCTAGTTCTTTTGCTTTTAATATTAAATCTATATTATTAATAGCATTTAAATCTGTTCTTAAGTTTGCTAATTTTGTTTCGATAGACCTTAGTTTAATTTTAATTCCGTCCGTTTTTAGTAATAATCCCTTCTAAATTAGCAATTTTTACGTGTTTCGGAAGTTCCTTTAATATTTGAAGCGCTACCTCATCCATTTGGATTTGAACAATATTTCTACGCAGTATTTTTTGATGTATTTCGTGGGTATAATAATACTCATTGTGCAATATTTTTTGCACTGCAAAACCTATTTCTGTAGCATCGCATTTACTTTTTAATAAATAAGCATTAGGGTTTAAATTACTAATTACATTGTACACTCTATTTGTTTCTGTATGCCCCGTAATTACCCCTATTTTAATATCTATTTTATTCTTTCTAATGGCTTTTATTAATTCTTCACCTCCTTTTAAATTGGTTTGCTGTGTGGCATTATCAAAACTTAAATCTGTAAATAAGATTTGAAAAGGAGTGGTGTTTTCGTTTGATTTTATCAACTCAAATGCCGCATCACAATTATTTATAGTCACCACATCAAAACCTCCTAACTCTTTTAAGTAGAAACGTATTCCGTCTAGTGTTAATTGATGATCATCTGCAATTAAAATTCTAATTTTATCTGCCATTTGTTGAGATTTCTATATAAATACTTGTTCCTTTATCTAATGTACTTTCAATAGAAAAAGTACCGTTAACCTCTTCTATTCGTTCTTGCATATTTTTTAAACCTATTCCTGCTTTCTTTGAAGCAGTGTTAAACCCTTTTCCGTTGTCAGAAATTGTTAAAGTAAGTGCTTTTTTAGTTTGTTTAAACTTAAGATAACAACTGAGGCTTCTGCATGTGTTTTAGAGTTCTGAATACTTTCTCTAATCACTAAGAATAATATTCTTTTTATTGAATTATTAACTCTTTCCAATTTACAGCATCAATTTCTTGCACTTTAATTTTAAAATCGATTTCAAAAAAATCTGAAATTAAATTAATAATTTGATTTTTAAAAGACACTTTTTCAAAACTTTCGCTACTTAATTGATGTGATAAATTTCGAACCGTTCCCTTTATAATAGCAAGTTTTTTTGCTTCTTCTAATTGCTTTCTTTTCGTCAATTCTAAATGCAACATTCTAATATCTCCAGCAACCTCATCATGCAAAGATTTTGCAATTCGCTGGCGTTCTTTTTCACGTACTTCAATTTGTTTCATTTTAGCTTCAAAAATCAACTTTTTTCTCCTGTTTGTAACAATACTAGCACCAAAACCAAGAAACAAAATACTAGCACCTGCACTTAAAAAACCAATTATTTTGTGCTGTCGTTCTGTTTCTAAAGCCAATTGATTTCTAGTGTTTTCTAGTTTTAAGGAAATATTTTCTTTGTCTTTTTTTTCAGTTTCATACCGAACCTTCGTAAACTTATTTTTTAAAATTCGCTCTCTCTTATGAAGACTATCATTTAATTGTGTGCGCTCTTCTAAATATTTCCTACCTTTTTCTCCGCGAACTAATTTAGATAAGAGTAACAGGTTTTCTAATTTTTTCGTAGTAGTAAGCAGCTCTTTTGCTGTTTGTAAAGATTTCTTGATAAAAAAGATTGCTTTCTTCGTTTCATTATTAGAGGCATGTAGTTCTCCTAATAAGGCGTACGACCAAATTAAACCTCTTTTATACCCTCTTGACTGTCTAGACTTTAAAACTTCTAAATATCCTTTTAAAGCTAGTTTTTTATCCCCCTGCATAAAGTGACCATAAGAAAGGCCCTCTAATGCTGCTTCGTATCTATATGCATTCTCAACCTTAAGATCCGCTACCATCAAACATTTATTAAAATATTCTATTGATTTTGTATAGTTTCCCTCTGATTCGTATGTCTTTGCTAAATGCAGTTGTAGCCTAGCTTTTTCATATTTCAACTTAATGTTCGGAATTTTTTTTTGGAGTTCAAAAAACTTTAGATAGTTTTTTCTAGCTTCTTCTTGCCTTTCTAGCCTCCACATAACATTACCTAACCTTTCATACAATAGCCCTGTAAAAAACACTTCTCCTGAAGGCTCTAACAAATGTAATCCTTCAATAATTGAGCTTTCACCTCCGAAATAGTCTTTTTCTCTGTATTGAAGAGCAGATATCGAAAGCAATCTTCTTCCAGCCTCCAAAGAATCTTTTAATTGAACTGATATCTTTTTAGATTCACTTAAATAATATAAACTACTATCGGATTTTGCTAAATTATCTCCAGAATTTAAAACCTTAAAAAAAAGGGCCTTATAATAATATTGCTTTCCTAAAGCAAAAGAGTCTTTCGTTTTAATAAAAAATGTACGAAGTTTCTTTTCTGTTAAAGTTAAATTAGCAAGGTCTTTGTTAAAAAAACTTTTCATACCAAAAAGAACATACGTTTGTTTAATTACAGAATCTATCTTAGTTTTTTCTGCAATTAAGAATGCTTTTTGAGGTAAATGAGCTTGTTTTGTTTTTCCATATTCTTCTAATATCAATGCAATAGTATCTCTACTTTCATTTTGAGAAAACACCGATAAATTAACAAATAAAAGTAAAAACAGTATGTTTTTTTTATTAAAAAGAAAATAATTGGCTCTTTGAAAGAGTTTTAATATGTTCATAAACACCTAATAAGGCATGAATGCTAATACCATTAATAATTTCTTCATGTTTCTTCTAGGTAAGCTTAATTATTTAATCAACTCAAATATACTGATTTTTAATTGCAAGAAACAACTGTTTGTTGTTTTTTAAGATTTGTTTTCTAACGTCATTTTTTGGAAAATTCATTTCTTAAAAACTAAAAATAGAATTTTAAAATTAAAAATGAGTTGTTTTATTGCATTTTCTGAAATAAATCCCAAATGACAACACCTGTAGTTACAGAAATATTTAAGGAGTGTTTCGTTCCTAATTGTGGAATTTCAATGCACAAGTCTGAAGCACTGACAACTTCTTGCTGCACTCCTTTTACTTCATTTCCCATTACAATTGCGTACTTCTCGCTCTTTTTAGGAAAAAAGGTGTTCAGTTTAGTGCTATTTTCTGCTTGTTCAATGGCCAATACTTTAATGTTATCTCTTTTTAATGTTTCAACTAAACTAAGCGTGTCCTCAACATATTCCCAAGACACAGACTCTGTTGCCCCTAAAGCTGTTTTATGAATTTCTTTATTTGGCGGAGTTGCACAAATACCACATAAATATATTTTTTCTATCAAAAAAGCATCGCTAGTTCTAAAAACAGAACCAATATTATTTAAGCTTCTTATATTATCTAAAACTACAATAATTGGTGTTTTTTCAACGGCTTTAAAAGCATCTACTGAAATTCTACCTAACTCGTTATTCTTTAATTTTCGCATACTTTGTGGATAAGTTCACTATAAACTGCTACTGAATACTGCTTACTAATTTTTATATTCGCAAAACTAACTTTAATTTTCTAAACACTTGACAAAACAGAAACCAAAAAAAGTAACTCCTTTAATGAAGCAATACAATGCCATCAAAACAAAATATCCTGATGCAATGTTGCTTTTTCGTGTGGGAGATTTTTACGAAACTTTTGGTGAAGACGCTAAAAAAGCAGCTGGTGTTTTAGGAATTACATTAACAAAACGTGGTGCAGGAAGTGAGACAGAAACAGCGTTAGCAGGGTTTCCACACCATTCCTTAAACACCTATTTACCAAAGTTGGTAAAAGCTGGTATGCGGGTAGCTATTTGCGATCAACTAGAAGACCCTAAAATGACCAAAACCATTGTAAAGCGTGGTGTTACAGAATTAATTACGCCTGGTGTGTCTTTAAATGATGAAGTTTTACAAAGCAAAACCAACAACTTTTTAGCAGCGGTTCATTTTGATAAAAAACAACTCGGAATTTCATTTTTAGATATCTCTACGGGTGAGTATTTGGTGTCGCAAGGAAATGCGGAATACATCGATAAATTGTTACAGAACTTTAACCCCAGCGAAGTCTTAGTTCAAAAACAACACAAACAACAGTTTTTAGAACTTTTTGAAAACCGATATTACACCTTTTATTTAGACGATTGGGTTTTTCAAAAGGAGTACGCTAATGATACTTTACAAAATCATTTTGCCGTAAAAAGCTTAAAGGGTTTTGGAATTCATGAAGTTAAAAACGGAATTATAGCTGCCGGTGCCGTTCTGTATTACCTATCAGAAACGCAACACAATCAACTAAAACACATACAGGTTATTAGTAGAATTGCAGAAGATAATTATGTTTGGATGGATCGTTTTACTGTCCGCAATCTAGAGCTATACAGCTCTAATTCTTTAAATGCTGTTACACTTTTAGATGTTATCGATAAAACAATTTCGCCCATGGGCGGAAGACTACTAAAGCGTTGGTTGGCGCTTCCTTTAAAAAATATAAACGACATTCAAAATCGTCACGAATTGGTGAAGTTTTTTATAGACTCCAACGAATTTTCAGAAACAGTAACCTATCAAATAAAACAAATATCAGACTTAGAAAGGTTGATTTCTAAAGTTGCCACAGCAAAAGCTTCGCCAAGAGAAATTGTCTTATTAAAAGATTCTTTAAAAGCTATTTTACCTATAAAATCAGCTGCAGAAAACAGCAAAAACCCTACTGTAAAAGCTCTTGGAAATCAGTTACACACAGGAACTGATTTAATTGCTAAAATCTCTGAAACTTTATTTGACCATGCACCAGTAAATATTAATAAAGGAAATGCAATTGCCACAGGGGTGCATCAAGAATTAGATGATTTACGTGCCATTTCTAATTCTGGAAAACAGTATTTAGATGACATGCTAGCGCGCGAAACAGAGCGCACGGGAATCTCAAGTTTAAAAATTTCATTCAATAATGTTTTTGGGTATTTTATTGAAGTTAGAAACTCTCAGAAAGACAAAGTTCCTGAAGAATGGGTTCGGAAACAAACACTCGTAAATGCAGAGCGTTATATTACCGAGGAGCTTAAAGAATACGAAACAAAAATATTAGGTGCAGAAGAAAAAATTCACAAATTAGAACAAGAAATATTTTCTAAATTATTACAATATATAATTCAATTTGTACAAATTGTGCAAGAAAATGCACAAATAATTGCAAAAATTGACTGTTTACTGTCTTTTTCTGTTTTAGCAATAGACAACAACTATGTGCGCCCTGTTATGGATGAAAGTACCGATTTAGAAATTAAAAATGGGCGACATCCAGTAATTGAAAAACAGCTCCCAATAGATCAGGCTTATATTGCAAATGATTTAGTACTAAATAGAAATCAGCAACAAATAATTATGATTACCGGGCCAAACATGTCTGGTAAGTCTGCTATTTTAAGACAAACGGCACTCATTGTTTTATTAGCGCAAATGGGTAGCTATGTGCCCGCACAGAATGCTAAAATTGGTGTTATAGATAAGATTTTTACACGTGTTGGAGCTAGTGATAATATTTCCATGGGAGAATCTACTTTTATGGTAGAAATGAATGAAACCGCCTCTATTCTAAATAATGTTTCAGAAAGAAGTTTAATTCTTTTAGATGAAATAGGGCGAGGAACTTCTACCTATGACGGAATTTCGATTGCCTGGGCAATTTCTGAATTCTTACACGAACACCCTTCTAAAGCAAAAACATTGTTTGCTACACATTATCACGAACTGAATGAAATGACGGCTACTTTTGAGCGTATTAAAAACTTTAATGTGTCTGTAAAAGAGTTAAAAGACAACATTATTTTCTTGCGTAAATTGGTTTCTGGTGGCTCTAACCATAGTTTTGGAATTCATGTTGCTAAACTAGCCGGAATGCCAAATGTAGTAATTCACAGAGCTAACAAAATACTAGCACAGTTAGAAAAAAATAATAAAAGTGCAGAAGTAAAAGATGCTTTAAAGCAAACACAACACGAAGAAATGCAACTTAGCTTTTTTCAACTAGATGACCCTCTTTTAGAAAATATTAGAGAAGAAATTTTAGCGACCAATATAGATACTTTAACACCTATTGAAGCCTTGATGAAATTAAATGAAATTAAGCGAATGTTACTGAAAAAATAACAATCGTTGAAAAGTTTGATTATTTTAAAAGAAAGTAATGTTAAACAAATAGTAGTTTATTCTTTTTATAAAAATAACTCAGTATATTTGTAGTATGAATAGTACATTCTTATTTATTAGTGGTCCAGAAGTTATGATTATTATGTTAATTGTGGTGATGGTCTTTGGTGCAGACAAAATTCCTGAAATTGCCAGAGGTTTAGGTAAAGGAATTCGTCAAGTAAAAGACGCAACTAATGATATTAAAAGGGAAATAAAAGACAGTTCTGATACTACAGGAATTGATACGGATATTGCTAAAGATATTAACAAGGAAATTAGCAGTGTTAAAGACGATATTGAAGATCTTACCGGTCCAATAAAAAGACAATTATAAGTTTTCTAAATTACTCTACTTATTGTTAAACCATCTCTAATTGGTAACAAGATCGTTTCTATCCTTGTGTCTTCATTCATCATTTTATTATACGCTAAAAGCACTTTTGTATCGGTATCTTTCGGGTCTAATGCGGCAACAACTTTACCGCTCCATAAAACATTATCAGATAGAATAATTCCACCAGAATTCATCTTATCAATAATTAAATGAAAATAATTAATATAATTAGATTTGTCTGCGTCGATAAAAACTAAATCAAATTTTTCATCAATTGTAGGAATAATTTCAATTGCATTGCCTACAAACTGAGTTATTTTATTTCTAAATCCAGATTTTTCGAAGTATTTATTTTGAAGTGTTTCTAGTTCTTCATTTTTATCTATCGTAATTATTTTTCCTTCAGAAGACAAACCCTCTGCTAAACACAGCGCAGAATACCCGGTATATGTACCAATCTCTAAAATGTTTTTAGGCTGAATTATTTTAGTAATCATAGACAATATTCGGCCTTGAAAAGCACCGCTTAGCATTCTTGGGTTTAATACTTTTTGCCAAGTTTCTTTTGTTAACTCATGTAATATCTTTGGTTCTTCTTGTGAATGAGCCACAGCGTAATTGTCTATTTTTTCTGGTAGAAAGTGCATTCTAATTGAGGTGTTTTATTCTTTGTTTTTTTCTAATGAAGCTTTTAAATCTTCTCTGTCCTTAGCAGACAGGCAGTGTTTTACATCTTTACAATACTGAGCGTGTCCTTTATACAAATTAGATAGCGTTGTATTCTGTTTGGTATACTTAACGCAAATTCTGCACAGAATAAGATGAATATATAACCTTATTTTATCTTTTATAGAGGCTTCACTATATTGGTTTTTATCACAAATAGTTGTGGCTTGGTCGCATGTTATTTTTAAATTTCTAAACATTTCTTAATTGTTAAACCAATTATCTTCCATACATTTTCTCAACTGTATTCTAGCCCTATGTATCATTACCCATAAATTTGACGAAGTAATACCTAACTCCTTACATATTTCTTCTGTTTCAAATTCCTGTACAGTTTTCATTCTAAAAACCATGGCATATTTTTCTGGTAATTTATCAATACATGCTCCTAGTTGATTCCTCAACTCTTCCCTTTCTATTTGTTTTTCAGAAGCATTATCCCAGTTTTGTGGCACACGCTCTTCTATCCAACTTCCTTTATTTTCTCCATCATCATAAAAATCTATTCTTACTTCTGCCTGTCCTTTTTTAGAGTTTATCTTTCTATAATGATCTATAATTTTTCTTTTTAAAATAGACACCAACCAGGTTCTTTCGGTTGCTTTTCCTTGAAAATTTTTTGCAGATTTAAGGCCAGCTAAAAAAGTTTCTTGTAAAAGATCTTTAGCTAAATCACTGTTATTAACACGAGAAATAGTGAAATTATACAAGTAATCTGCATAATTGTCAATCCATTGATTAGGGGTTAAAGCATGTTTTTCTTCCATCATATATTATATAAAGTATCAAATATAATCTTAATTTATCGCATTAAAAGCTTAGCACTTCTTTGTTCTATTTTAAACCAAAAAATAAATGAATCAAAGAAAAGTGTTATAATTTATAATTTGTTAAATATCTATTGATATTTCTTACTTTTACCTCATCAAAAAACGATAAGACATGTCTGTAGGTAAAAAAGAATATAAACGCGTTACCGTAAAATCTCTTGTAGAAATGAAAGCTAACAAAGAGAAAATCTCTATGTTAACCGCCTATGATTTTACAATGGCAAAAATTTTAGACAGATCTGGAATAGATGTTTTACTTGTAGGGGATTCAGCCTCGAATGTTGTGGCAGGGCATGAAACTACATTGCCTATTACCTTAGATCAAATGATTTATCATGCAAGTTCTGTGGTTAGAGCCGTAGATCGTTGTTTGGTTGTGGTAGATTTACCATTTGGTAGCTACCAATCTGATCCAAAAAAGGCCTTGCGTTCTGCTATTAGAATTATGAAAGAGTCTGGGGGGCATTCAATAAAGCTCGAAGGAGGAAGAGAGGTAAAAGAATCTATAAAAAGAATTTTAAATGCCGGTATTCCAGTAATGGGTCATTTAGGTTTAACCCCACAATCTATTTATAAATTTGGAACTTATACCGTAAGAGCAAAAGAAGAAGAAGAAGCAGAAAAACTAATGGAAGATGCCTTAATGCTGGAGAAAATTGGTTGCTTTGCATTGGTGTTAGAAAAAGTGCCTGCTAAATTAGCGAAACAAGTTGCAGAAGCAATCTCGATACCTGTTATTGGAATTGGGGCCGGAAACGGAGTAGATGGGCAAGTTTTAGTTACCCATGATATGATTGGAATGACTCATGAGTTTAATCCGCGTTTTCTAAGACGTTATTTAGATCTATACAAAGACATGACGGGTGCTTTCGAAAGTTATATTTCTGATGTAAAAAGTGGCGATTTTCCGAGCGATAAAGAGCAGTACTAAGTTTCACTTTTACTATAAATAATTGTCATTCCTGCAAAAACAAGTACTTAAAGTTCATTCTTTTTAATTGTTACTTTTACTAGGACGACAAACTTAAAAACCTTCTATGAAAATTCTTCACCTAGATACCAACCACCCTATTTTAATAGAACAATTAAATAGCTTGGGTTTTACTAATGATGAAGATTATACCTCTTCAAAAGATGAAATTTTAGCTAAAATTAATTTATATGATGGTCTAATTATTAGAAGTCGTTTTTCTATTGATGCCTCTTTTTTAGAAAAAGGAAAAAACTTAAAGTTTATAGGCAGAGTTGGAGCTGGACTAGAAAATATAGATTGTAACTATGCAAAAAATAACGGAATTACTCTAATTTCAGCCCCAGAAGGCAATAGAAATGCGGTTGGAGAACACACTCTAGGCATGTTGTTATCTCTCTTTAATAAGTTAAACAAAGCAAATGGAGAGGTTAAAAAAGGCCAGTGGTTGCGTGAAGAAAACCGTGGAGTTGAGTTGGATGGGAAAACGATAGGTTTAATTGGATACGGAAATATGGGGAAATCATTCGCAAAAAAACTTCGAGGTTTTGATGTTGAAGTACTTTGTTATGATTTAAAAGCTGCTGTTTCTGATGATTGCTGCAAGCAGGTTTCACTGAGAGAATTGCAGCAAAAAGTTGATGTTTTAAGCTTACACACTCCACAAACAGAACTCACAAAAAATATGGTAAATACTAATTTTATCGAAAGTTTTAAGAAAAATTTTTGGCTCCTTAATACCGCACGTGGAACCTCTGTGGTTACAAAAGATTTGGTTATTGCTTTAAAATCTGGTAAAATTTTAGGCGCTGGTTTAGATGTTTTAGAATATGAAAAAACATCTTTTGAAAACCTTTTCACTAATGATAAAATACCCAAAGCATTTCAATATTTAATAAATTCAAATAAAGTACTTCTTTCTCCACATGTTGCTGGCTGGACCGTTGAAAGTGAAGAAAAACTAGCTCAAACAATTGTAGATAAAATTAAAAGTCACTACTATTAAGTATCTCGGAAGTTCCCTTTACGTATATATAAAAAATCTTAATTACCTGATTATCAATTACTTAAAATATAAAAAATGAAATTTTTATCAAATTATCCCGCAGAAGTCTTACTTCTATTTTTTTTAATTATTACTTTTATTCAATCTGGTATAGACAAGCTTTTAGATTGGAAAGGAAATGTTTCTTTTATTAAAGAACATTTTAAAAACTCTCCTTTGAAAAACACCGTTCCTTTATTATTAGGAATTGTTTTAATAGTTGAAATAGTTGCAGGTTTTTTAATGAGTATTGGTGTTTATGAATTATACACCTCTGAAGCAAAAGAAATTGCATTATTAGGCGTTGAGCTTTCTGCAATCGCTTTAATTTTTTTACTAATAGGACAGCGACTTGCTAAAGATTATGCCGGAGCGATGTCTTTAGGTGTTTATTTTATTATAACCGTTGGTGGTGTATTTTTATTAAATAGCTAAAAACTATACTAATAAAAATTCAATCAATTCCGTTTATTTAAAAGGGCTTTAAAACAATCGTTTTAAAGCCCTTTTATTTATTAGGTATATAATTGTATAACATAATTAGAATTATTTAAACCCTTTGTCTTTAAAATGAGTTTTAATTGTTTTTAATCACATAAATTAAAGAAGAATACTCTGTTGTGGATTTAGCCTTGCGGTTTGAGAGAAAACCTCTGTAAAAAGCTTTTATAGGATTTGATTTTCCTGTTTTGTTTTTTTCACTTAAAAGAGATACATAATAACTATCAAACTTCATTGGAAGTGTTTCCTCTACAATCATTTCTGCTTCTAAAAATAATTTATGAATTGCCTTTTGACTAAAATGCCAAAGATGCCTTGGCACATCATACGCTGCCCAATGTTCTTTGTAAAACTTAGCATCGTAACTTTTATAATTTGGTACAGCAACCACAATCCTTCCTTCAGGTTGTAACAAACTCTTTAAAGTCTTAATGGTGCTTTTTAAATTTTCCACATGCTCTAAAACATGCCAAAGTGTAATTACATCAAATTTTTGATTGGTAACGTCTAAAAAGTTTTCTTTTAAGTGTATTCCTTTTTTAGCTGCGTTTTCTCTTGCTTCTAAATTTGGCTCAACACCTAAAACACGCCAATTATTGTTTTTACAAGTTTTTAAAAAATCACCAGTTCCTGCTCCAAAATCTAACACCGTTTTTGAACCCGATTTAAAAGAGTTTAATAATAAAAGTTTTTGTTTTAATGTGCGGTTTTTTACCACTTGATAGATCTTATCAAAGAATGTTTTTTTACTATCTGTGTGCGAAATATAAGCTTCACTTTTATAGTAGTCTTCTATGTTTTTAGGAACAGGAGTCGTTACCAGCATCTCATATTCTTTATGCTTCATCACTTCAAAATAATCTCCAGAAACGGTATTGTCTTTGCAGTTTAAGAGCGTGGTTAAATTGCTATAAAGCTCTTTTTGATTGTTCATATTGCTTTAATCTTAAGAATGTTCCACGAGGAACATTTGAAAGTTTTCTTTTTTTATCTACCCATATAAACCAACAAAACAGATATATCACTTGGCGAAACACCACTAATTCTGCTGGCTTGCGAAATAGATGTTGGTTTCACTTTATTTAATTTTTCAGTTGCTTCAAAGGATAACGACTTCACTTTTTCGTATTTAAAACTAGAGGGAATAACGACGTTTTCTAACCTATTTAATTTATCTGCATTGTTTCTTTCTTTCTCTATATAACCAGAATACTTTAAGTGAATTTCTACCTGCTCGATTACATCTTTAGCAACAGTATGCTCCTTTAAAAAATCTTTTAATTTTCTTATATCACTAAAATCTGCAAGCGACAATTGTGGTCTTGATGCAACTTTAAAAAGCTTCATAGATTGATTTACAAGTGCTAGATTTTTAGCTTCTAAAATAGGATTTACCTCTTCTTGCCTTACACTTGTCTCTTCTAAAAACTTAATTAATAAAGCGGTCTTTTGTTCCTTTTCTAAAACACGATCCATTCTTTCTTGAGACGCCAAACCTAATTTATAACCTAAAGGTGTTAGTCTTAAATCTGCATTATCTTGCCTTAATAAAGTTCTATATTCTGCCCTAGAAGTAAACATTCTATATGGCTCCTCTGTCCCTTTAGTAATTAAATCGTCAATTAAAACACCTATATATGCCTCGTTTCTTTTTAAAATAAAAGGCTCCTTTCCTTGTGTTTTTAGTGCAGCATTTACCCCTGCCATTAATCCTTGTGCAGCCGCCTCTTCGTAACCTGTTGTTCCATTAATCTGACCCGCAAAAAACAAGTTCTCAATCAGCTTTGTTTCCAAAGAATGTTTTAATTGAGTAGGTTGAAAAAAGTCATATTCTATTGCATACCCATATCTTAAAAATTTTACATTTTCAAAACCATCTACCGCACGTATTGCTTTGTCTTGAATATCCTCTGGAAGTGATGTAGAAAAACCATTCACATACATTTCAACCGTCGTCCAACCCTCTGGTTCTACAAAAATTTGATGCCTGTCTTTCGTGGCAAATCGATCTACTTTATCTTCCACAGATGGACAGTATCTTGGCCCGGTAGACTTAATTCTTCCGTTAAACATTGGAGATCTATCAAAACCCTCACGAAGTAAATCATGTACTTTTTGATTTGTGTAAGTTAAATAACAAGAGCGTTGCTTTTTTAAAGAGCCTGTGGTTGGTAAATAAGAAAATTTCTCAGTGATTTCGTCCCCTGGTTGCTCTGTCATTTTCGAATAATCCAAAGAACGCCCATCCACTCTTGGGGGGGTTCCTGTTTTCATTCTACCCGCTTCAAAACCTTTTTTAACCAATTCTTCTGTAATTCCTTTAGAAGCTCCTTCACCAGCTCTTCCACCACCAAAACTTTTATCACCTATATGAATTAAACCGTTTAAAAAAGTACCCGCTGTAATTATAACAGTTTTTGCTTTTATTTCTAAACCCAAAGCTGTTTTTACACCTATAATTTTAGCCCCATCAAACAGCAAACCAGTCACAGAATCTTGATAAAAATCGACATTTTTTGTTTCTTCTAACATCGTCCTCCAGCACTCCGCAAATTGCATTCTATCAGATTGTACTCTAGGGCTCCACATTGCAGGGCCTTTAGATTTATTAAGCATCTTGAATTGTATTGCGGTTTTATCTGTAACCACTCCGCTATAACCACCTAAAGCATCTATCTCTCTTACAATTTGTCCTTTTGCAATTCCACCCATTGCAGGATTACAACTCATTTGTGCAATATTTTGCAAATTCATCGTGATTAACAATGTATGAGCACCCATGTTTGCGCTTGCGGCTGCAGCCTCACTTCCTGCGTGACCACCACCTATTACGATAACATCAAATGTTGTTGAAAATAAACTCATTCTTTATAGTTCCACGTGAAACCCTGTATTTAATTAATTGATAATAAGACGTTTAACTCTTTTAAAGCGTCGTTTTCTTGAGCCGTCATCTCTTTTTGACTCTCTGGTGTTTTATCAGAAAAGCCGATATAATGCAAAACCCCATGAATCATTACTCTTTGTAGTTCCTCTAAAAAAGAAACCTTAAAATCATTAGCATTATCTGCAACTCTTTCTGTAGATATAAATATATCTCCTCCAACAAGCCTTCCTAAAGAATTATCAAAACTTATAATATCTGTTAGTGTGTCGTGTTGTAAAAACTCTATGTTTAATTTTAATAAATAAGCATCATCACAAAAAATATAGTTTATCTCACCCTCTTCACAGGTGTGGTTTAAAATAATTTTTTGAATCCATTTTACAAAACAATCCTCGTTTTCTAATTTAAAATTGGTTTCATAATTAAAACTAATCATTCTCTCTCTTGTTTGGTTCTGAAAAATAATCTCGAACCTTTAATTTGTAATTTTGATGCAAAGGTAATGATTGTCTATTTAATATCTCTATTTGATTATAGAACTGCTTTTTAAAACCTAAAGGCTTCCTGTTGTTTTTATTTGTAGTATTTCTATTAACTGTTGCTTTGCGTTTATTCTCTTTTCCTTGTTCTAAAGCAGCTGTATCTAATTTTAGTAAATCATAATTTAACTGTTGCATTTTTTGAATCGTGCGAGCGCTAAAACCTTTCTCTAAAATTTCGTTTTCTAGTTGTTCCATCGATTTTAAAACCTTTTTAATCTGCCCAATGTTTTTTTTATTTCCTTCTTCTGACTCTTCTATAGCTGTTTGCAGTTGCTGCCTTAATTGAGACTGCTGTTTATATATCTCATAAAGCTCGCCGTCTAAATCATCATTTTGCCCAGATCCTTTTTCTCCCAACCCACCTTCATTCGGTTCGTTAATGTTTTTTCCAGCCTCCTCTTTTTTACCTGGTTTCCCTCCTTTTTTTCCTTCACCTTTTTCCTCTCCTAGGTTTTTACCCGGCTTCCGTGCAAGCTCTTTAGATTTCTCTCTTCCTTTTTTCATTTTCTCAGACAACTCGCCTTGCTTTTTAATAATGTCCGGAAGACTAAAGCCTTTACTTTTTTTACCCGCCCCCATCTTCATCGATGCATTTTTCATATTATTTAACATTGTGCTTAAATAGTCTGACAAATTGTTTACCGAAGTCATTACATATCGTTGATTAGAAACTCCATTCTCAAACATTCCTTCAGAAAAGTTTTCCAAAGATTGCTCTAAGTTGTAATGTACCGCTGATAAATCGTTTTGAATTTTTGAAGATATTTTAGGTAACCGCATCGAGAGTACATACAAACTATCGTCTATATGCTCAAAATAAGTTCTTATGTTATTTTGCTTTTTTAAATCTTTACCAAAATCAGGATGCATTGTAGAAATAGACTCAAACTTATTCATAAGGGCTTCTTGTTTAAATGAAAAAGTCATCAAGTTTTCTAAAATTTTACGCATATCATCCATGTTTTCTTCAATAGATTCACCCTCCATTTCTAACATCGCTTTTTGCATTTTAGCACTCATTTTTTGCATTTTCTCAGCACTATTCTTTTGGTTTTTCTTGGCCGAACTTTTATTTTTGTTTTTTAAACCTTCCTCTGCCTTATTTAATTCTTGGTCAATCTCTTTTTTTTCCTCTTCTACATCTGGCAATTCCATCGGCTCTTTTAACCTTTTGTTGTCCTTTGTTAGTTCATTTAACTCCTTTTTTATTTTCTCAAAGCCTTTTTTTATTTCTTTTTGATCTTCTAAGTTATCAGCATCCTTTTTTTCTAACAACTCCTGTTCCTCTGCCAAGTCATTTAATTTATTCGCAATTTGCATTGTTTTTTGTTCTATATAGAACCGCTTTACCAATTCTAAGGTTCTCTCTAAGCTGCGCTCTTGTTGCTTATTTTGTTCCGCTAACTGTTTTATTTTTTTACCTAATTTCTCTTTATTTAACTTCTCTGCAACCTTAGCAATCTCATCTAGCAATTTCTGTTGTTTGTTGTTTTTCTTTAGCTCGTCAATTCTTTTCTGTAGCTCTTCTTTTTTTTCTTGAAGGGTTTTATCTTCTTCTTTACTTTCTTTGAGGTTTTCTTGCAGTTTTTTGGTTTGAAGACGCATCATTTCTTTATATTGTTTTTGTCTTTTTAAAAAGTCATCCACCTTTTTTTTATCCCTCCAGCTAAATTTTTTATTCTTTTGTAAACCTTCTTGAAGCTTTTCTATGCCACGCTGCTGCTTTTGCTGATTAAGAATAGCGCGATCCATATTATTAATTGTGTTTCTTTGCGCGTCTAATAACTCCTGATTTAGCTCTTCATTTGTTTTTTCTCTATATTTAAAAACAGCGCTTTTTGCTTTTTTATTTCCATTTACCATGTCATTGTCATAGACCTCAAAAAAAAGTTCATAGTTAATTCCTTTACCAACAAACAAACTATCAGGAAACAAATAAAAAAAAGTTTGAATATTTGCTTTAGAGATTCCTATCGCACATATTTTTTGAACTTGTGGGTTATTTTCTTCGTAGTACACCATTTGCAACTTACTTAAGCCATAATCATCTGAAACCTGCCCAAAAAAATGTGTGGGTGTTTTAGAGCTCTCATTATTATTGGATTGTATTATAATTTTAGGGAAATTATCTTTAACTACATTTATAGAAAACTGCAAGCGCTCAAAATCTTTTAAATTTTGATTAGATGAAGTAACTTGATACGTAAAAGAACTCTTTATTTGTTTTGTAAATTCAAAGTTGTTCTCGCTAAGCTTGGTAAATAAAGCCCTGTCTGTGTTCTCAATAAATGCAACCTCTTGTGTTTGGTTGCTTAAAACACCCCATGTAATTTTAGTCCCTTCTGGAACAATTAGGTTTCCAGAATTTGGAATTGTTTCATTCTTTTTATCTACATAAAAAGGGTATTCTAATTTTAAAATAATATTATTAATTGTTGGAGTGTTAATTATGGTTAGCTGATGTCTTTTACTTTGAACTTTATTTGCCTCAAGAAAAAAAAGCATCGGCTTTTGAACGTTTGAAAAAGTGAAAGAAAAGTTACCTAAGCCGTTATTTTGTAAAAAATACTCCTGTTTTTCAAACTTTATTTTTACTTCTGCAGGTAAAACAGATCCAAGGGTTTCAATATGAATCGTAATATCGCTACCCTGAACAACCTGAAGGCTTTTATTTATTAGTTTAAAATAAAAAGGTGCTGGTGGCGCATATGCTGTTCTGTGATGAACAACCCGGTCTAAACTCTTCCTAAGTAAATCATTATTACCAGATAATAACGTAATTAAAAAAACTACAACAGGTAAAATTGCATACTTAAGGTATTTAAAATTTTTACTAAAGTTTACTGCTTTTACAAACGGAACAGACAACAACTCTTCTGATTTCTGATTGATACTTGCTAGCAATAAATCAGAATGGTCGCCCTGTTCTTTCAGTTGTAAAGTGTTTAATAATTTATCTTTTACATCAGGAAAAAACTTACCTATAATGTTTGAACACTCTTCAAGCGTTATTCTTTTTTGTAAACCAATTAGTTTAAAAACAGGTACAACAATAAAGCGCCAGAACAGGAACACTTCAACCAAAACAAATGCCAAAAACAAAAATGTTCTTGCCATGGGTTTTAACCATAAAAAATGTTCTAAAAACAGCGTGCATAATAAATAGAAAAAACCTATAGAAAAAAACAAAAGGCCTCCTCTAATTAGTTCGTTTACGTAATATTTCCGCGTAAACTGATGTAATTTATCTGTAATCGTTTTAACTCCATTCATAAGCGATTAATAAAAATAAAGCTTTTCAAAAGACTCACAAAGAAATTAGCGGTTAAAAAAGATTGTTGTTTATATAAAAAAAAGATCGCGCTTATTTCTAACGTCTTTTTATCCCTCTGTCATTTCAATTCTCTCTTTTTAAAACTATCTTTGCTTATTAAAAAAAACTAAAAAATGGAATCCAATGTTCGTGTTCGTTTTGCCCCAAGTCCTACAGGGCCTTTGCATATTGGTGGTGTAAGAACCGCTTTATACAATTATCTTTTTGCTAAAAAACACAACGGTACTTTTATCTTAAGAATAGAAGATACAGACCAGTCTCGTTATGTTGCAAATGCAGAAAACTATATTACAGAAGCTTTAGAATGGTGTAACATTCCGTTTGATGAGGGTCCGGGAAAAAATGAAAAATTTGGACCATACAGACAATCTGAACGAAAAAACATATACAAAGAATATGCTGACCTTTTAATTAAAACAGGATGGGCGTATTACGCCTTTGATACTTCGGAACAGTTAGATGCGCACAGAAAAGGGCATGAAGCGGAAGGAAAAACCTTTATTTATAATTGGCACAACAGAGAAAAAGGACGCTTAGTAAACTCTTTAATTTTAACAAATGAAGAGATTCAAAACAGAATTAATGCAGGTGATAATTATGTAATTCGTTTTAAAACACCACAAGATGAAATTTTACGAATGGAAGATGAAATTCGTGGAAAAATTACAATAGACACCAACACTTTAGATGATAAAATTTTATTTAAAGGAGACGGTATGCCAACCTACCACTTAGCAAATATTGTAGATGACCATTTAATGGAAATTAGCCACGTAATTCGAGGTGAAGAGTGGTTGCCATCAATGCCTTTACATATTTTATTATATAGAGCGTTTGGCTGGAGTGCTCCAAAATTTGCACATTTACCACTAATTTTAAAACCTGTAGGAAAAGGAAAATTAAGCAAAAGAGATGGTGATAAGTTAGGGTTTCCTGTGTTTCCGTTAGAATACAAGAATGAAGCTTCTGGTGATGTTTCTAGGGGTTATAAAGAAGATGGTTATTTTGCAGATGGTTTTATAAATATGCTCGCTTTCTTAGGGTGGAACCCAGGAACCGAACAAGAAATTTTCTCTTTACAAGAACTAATAAAGGATTTTGATTTAAGTCGTGTTAGTAAATCTGGTGCAAAGTTTAATCCAGATAAAGCGTGTTGGTTTAATCAGCAATACATGCAAAGTAAAGACAATGTTGAATTAACAGATTTATACACTCCTGTTTTAAAAGAAAAGGGTGTTTTAAAAGATCAGGAATATGTTTTAAAAGTGGTTTCTTTTATAAAAGAAAGAGCTGTTTTTGTAACCGATTTTTGGGAATTATCTAGTTTCTTCTTTGAAGCTCCAATAGAGTTTGATGTAAAAGCGTCCAAGAAAAACTGGAAAGAAGGAACCTCTGAATTAATGACGGCGGTTGCATTATTCATTTCTAATATTGAAGATTTTTCATCAGAAAATACAGAAAAAGAAATTAAAGAATGGATTACGAATAAAGAAATTGGGTTTGGTAAAGTAATGCAACCACTGCGATTAAGCTTAGTTGGTAAATTAGCTGGGCCACATTTGTTTGATATTATAGCAATGATCGGGAAAAAAGAAACAGTTAAAAGAATTGAAAACGCAATTAATAAGTTATGATATTTTCTTCATGTAAATAAAAAACTTAATATTATTGAGTTTTTTATTGCTTTAAACGTAACATTTATAAAAATCTGCGTCTTATAATTGATTATAAAATTCAGTACCTTTACTTATATATATTACTAATTTCAAAAAAAACAGCTATGCCTACACTTCCATTGATTATTATCGTCTTACTTGGCCTTATTCTTTTTGCTTCGTTATTTACCGTAAAACAACAAACTGCAGCAATTTTAGAGCGTTTCGGAAAGTTTAACATTATTAGACCTTCTGGTTTACATTTTAAAATACCCGTAATAGATAAAGTTGCAGGAAGGTTAAGTTTAAAAATTCAACAATTAGATGTTATTATTGAGACAAAAACCTTAGATGATGTTTTTGTAAAACTAAAAGTATCTGTACAATACAAGGTGCTTGCAGATAAAGTATATGACGCATTTTATAAATTAGACTATCCGCATGACCAAATAACCTCTTATGTATTTGATGTTGTAAGAGCAGAGGTGCCTAAAATGAAATTAGATGATGTTTTTGTAAAAAAAGATGACATTGCGCTGGCTGTAAAAGCAGAACTAAACGATGCTATGATAAATTATGGATTTGATATTATTAGAACTTTAGTAACAGATATTGATCCAGATCCTCAAGTAAAAATAGCAATGAATAGAATTAATGCTTCTGAAAGAGAAAAAGTTGCAGCACAATACGAAGGAGATGCTCAACGTATCTTAATTGTAGAGCGCGCGAAAGCAGAGGCAGAAAGCAAGCGCTTACAGGGACAAGGTATTGCAGATCAAAGACGTGAAATTGCTCGTGGTTTAGAGGAGTCTGTAGATGTATTAAATAGAGTGGGTATTAATAGCCAAGAAGCATCAGCTTTAATTGTTGTGACTCAGCATTATGACACTTTACAGTCAATTGGCAGTGAGACAAATAGTAATTTAATTTTATTACCAAACTCACCCCAAGCAGGTAGTACTATGTTAAATGACATGGTAGCTAGTTTTACCGCAAGCAACCAAATTGGTGAAGCAATGAAAAATCAAAATAATAAAGAAACAAAATAAAGCATTTAGTATTAACAAAAAAAGCATACTATTAGTAGCTTTTTTTGTTTCTACACTCAACTTATTTTTAACGTCTCTAGTATAAAAAGCTAATCGATGTTTTTATTATATTTTATTTAAAAGTAAATTTTACTTCTTTTCTTCTATTTTTTCTTCTGGTTCGTCCTCTTTAGCAGCATTTTTAAACTCTTTAATTCCACCACCTAAACCCTTCATTAATTCTGGTATCTTTTTACCGCCAAAAAAAAGTAAAGCCACTACAATAATAACAGCTATTTGTACACCACTTACCATTCCAAAAAATATAGAGAAACTATGCATCTTTTTTAATTTTATTAATTACAAATATACAAAAACTTTTATTTTGAACCTTGCTAATTCTTCTATTCATTTCTTTTTTCTATAATACCCCCTATTACCTTTTTATCCTTTACAACCTTAGGGTTTCCTTTATAAAAAATAGCACCACCAAAACTAACTTTAGCGTTTAATGCTTCTCCAGCCATTACTTCTGCCCTTGCTCCTGTTCCTGCTTTCACAGTAGAATTACCTATAGCGCTTAAATTAAAACCATGATAAACTCCATATAAATCTACATCTACTTCTTGATTTTTAGCCGTTCCAGAAACTTTAATAATACCACCAGAGGAAGCTCTAATTGTTAAATATTTAGTTGTAGTTGTAATATTAATAAACGCCCTTTCTTGTGCGTTTAACTCAATGTTGTCTTGATTAAAATCCTTCGCAGTAATTGTTGTCCCTTGATTCGCATCAATAATATTAATGTTTTTACTATAAAAAAGTTTAATTTTAACCTCTCCATCTGCAATGTTTTCTGAGGGTTTTAAAGAAAAAGGTAAAGATAGTTTTAATGTATTATTTACATTTTTAATTTTCACTTTTTCTGACTTCTCTCCAATAATTTCTATCCGCTGTTCCTTAGATTTAATTAACTCTACTCAATACCGTTGTAAACTTTAATAATATTAAAATCACCTAAACTTTTAGTTACGGTTGTTTGTGCAGTTGTTATTAAGCTAATAAACAAAGCATAAATAAAAATTTTCTTTTTCATTTTTAATTTTTTTACGTGATAAATTTAATAAAAATTAATCTTCTACAAGATTAAAATCTAAATGTTTACGCTCTAAATCTGCTTTTTTACTTGAATCTTAACCTCATCACCTAATTGATACATATTTTTTGAAGATTGTCCAATAATCGCGTGTTGCTTATCATCAAAAATATAAAAATCACTTTTTATATCTCTAATCCTTACCATACCCTCGCATTTATTAGAAGAAATTTCTACATAAATTCCCCACTCTGTAGTTCCAGTTATTACGCCATCAAAAATTTCGTTTTTATGATCTTGCATATACTTTACTTGCATGTACTTAATAGAAGATCTTTCTGCTTTAGAGGCTAATTCTTCTCTATTTGAGGAGTGTTTACATTTTTCTTCAAACTTATCTGATTTTGGTGTGTCTCCACCATCTAAATAGTGTTGTAGTAATCTATGTGTCATTACATCTGGATAACGTCTAATAGGTGATGTAAAATGACTGTAATAATCAAATGCTAAGCCATAATGAC
Source organism: Flavobacteriales bacterium UBA6772 (assembly GCA_905181765.1). Taxonomy (GTDB): domain Bacteria; phylum Bacteroidota; class Bacteroidia; order Flavobacteriales; family Flavobacteriaceae; genus Polaribacter. Next base: position 57,394 of record CAJIYW010000009.1, read on the forward strand.
CTATATTCTGAGTTGTATACACCGCTTTTGACATTGTTCTTATTGTTAAGGTTTCAATCATGTTAGATTCTGCCTTACCGTGCACATCACTTAAAAGTTGATTTAAAGATTCTGACGTAGTTTCTTTAGTATCTGTATTTATTTTATAACCAAACTTACGAACCATATTTTGTAAAGAAGCTAGTTTTTCGTCATTTGGCTCATCATGTACTCTATAAATAAACGTTCTGTTTGTTGCTTTTCCTTTAGAAAAACCAATATATTCAGCAACCTTTCTATTTGCTAATAACATAAATTCTTCAATTAATTTATTAGCATCTTTAGATTCTTTAAAGAAAACCCCTACTGGATTCGCTTTTTCATCTAAATTAAACTTCACCTCTACCCTATCAAAAGAGATTGCACCTTGTTTCATTCTTTTTTTACGAAGAATTTTTGCTAATTCATCTAACTTTAAGGTAGCTTCTACAACTTCTTTAGTTACTTCATAAGCCTTATCTGTAATAGAAATAGCTTCAGGCATTTTATATGGTTGTATTGTATCCGATATTTCACAGTTTTCTATAATAGATTGTGCTTCTTCATAAGCAAAACGTTGATCTGAATAGGTTACTGTTCTACCAAACCATTCTTTAATAATTTCTGCTTTTTTATTAATTTCAAAAACTGCAGAAAAAGTTAATTTTTCTTCATGTGGTCTTAAAGAACAAACACCATTACTTAACATTTCTGGTAACATTGGTACTACTCTATCTACTAAATAAACAGAGGTTGCTCTTTTATATGCTTCGTCATCTAAAATAGTTTTTGGTTCTAAATAATGCGAAACATCTGCAATATGAATACCTACTTCATAATTACCGTTTTCTAATTTTGTAAATGACAAAGCATCATCAAAATCCTTTGCATCTTTAGGGTCTATTGTAAAAGTTAAATCTTTACGCATATCTCTACGTTTAGAAATTTCTTCTTTTGTAATTTCTATCGATAAATTTTCTGCTTCTTTTTCTACTTCTAATTCAAACTCATAAGGCAAATCGTATTCTAATAAAATAGAATGCATTTCTGTATTATGATCTCCTGGTTTTCCTAAAACTGTTGTAATTTTTCCAAATGGGTTTTTAGAGTTTTTAGGCCAATCTATAATTTTAGCTTGTACTTTATCACCGTGTTCTGCCCCATTCATTTTATTTTCTGAAATAAAAATATCTGCGTACATTTTGTTATTATCCGGCACTACAAAACCAAAATTTTTATTTTTTTGTAAAACACCAACAAACTCAGTTTTTGCACGTTCTAAAATTTCCACAACATCTGCTTCCATTTTCTTACCACTTCTAATTTTATAAACGTATGCTTTTACAGTATCTTGATGTAAACCTTTTCCTAAATTATTATTAGGTATAAAAATATCATCTTCGTAATCATCCGATATAAAATAACCATTTCCATTAGACGTAATATCTAAAGTACCTATAGAATATTTTCTATCTGCATTAATTTTAAATTTACCTCTTTCTACTTCTAAAACTTTTTTAGTGGCCGTTAATTCAGCTAACTTCTGAATTATTTGATTTTTACCATCAGTATCAGAAATTTTTAATTTTGCCGCAACCTGTTTATAATTATAAGATTTTGAACTGTCTTCGTTTAATATTCTAAATATATTTTTAGTAATATCTTTTACAACATTACCTTTCTTTTTATATATTTTTTTCTTCTTTTTTGTCATCTATACTATATTATTTATGCGTTAATTTAAAGTTTTTATTAAACTAACCTATTTTGCAAATTACAACTATTGAGTATATTTTATATTAAAATACTGTTATCAATCTATTTTGTAATTTACCACATTATTAATCTTACTTTTTATGTCTTATATTGATAATACCAATACTAACTCTTGGTTTATAATTGCAAACCCTACTTCTGGAAATCGGAATTTTTCTAAACTATGGAAGGAAATTCAACAATTACTAAAAAACAAGAATTTAGACTATTCTTTTGCCTTTACTCAGTTTTCTAAACATGAAATAGCATTGGTACAAAACGCTATTAAAATTGGTTTTAGAAACATTATTTCTGTTGGTGGAGATGGAACACTACATCATGTAGTTAACGGAATAATGACGCAAAGGTATGTAAAAACTTCTGATATAACTATTAGTGTAATTCCTTTAGGAACTGGTAACGATTGGATTAAAACGTATAACATACCTACAAGTATTAAAGGAGCTATAGAAATTATTTATAAAAAGAATATAATTACACAAGATATTGGTGTTTTAAAAACAGAAAATACTATTACTTACTTTAATAACGTGGCTGGTTTAGGTTACGATGGTTATGTTGTAAGTAAATTAAAATCTTTAAAAAAATTTGGCGGTATTTCTTATTTAATAGCGGGATTTTATGGAATGTTATTTTATAAAAAATCTAATTTTAAGATTATAATTAATAACAAAATTATAGAAACAGATTGTTTAATGACTGTTTTTGGAATTTGTAAATACTCTGGTGGTGGAATGCAGTTTACTGAAAAAATAGATACTTCTAGTGGTTTATTAAATATTACGATTGTTAAAAATTTTACCTTTTTAAATCTTATTATAAATCTTCCTAAATTATATTCTGGTAAAATTGTAAACCATAAAAAAGTAAGCACTTATAAAACCAATGAAATTACTATAATTCCTAAAAATTCAAAACCATTTATACAGGCAGATGGAGAATTGATTGGTGTTGGAAATGTAAACGTAACAATCATAAAAAAAGCAATACAATTTGTAATACGTTAGTTTTCTTTAAAAGTCTTTTTTTCTTTTTTCTACACTTATGAACATTCTATATAATATTATTTATTTCTTTTATTAAATTTTAAAAAACAATGGTGTTTATAATAGTGTGTGAATAGCTACTATAATTTTTTTAGTTTTTATTTTAATATATGAGTTATTAAAAAACATCTACATTTTATTAAGTATTTAAAACCTTATAAATCAATATTAAAATAGAGTTGTTAACAATAGTTATAAACAGCTATGAACTTATTTTTATCAATAACTAAAATTTTTTAATTGTAAATAAAACGTAAAATTAATGTTTATAAACTTTTATCAAATACTCATAAAAAAAGTTGTGTATGTGATAAGCCTTGCTGTATTGTAATAAAAATAGAAATATCCAAATAAACTTATTCCTTTTTCATTACAACTTCTTAACATTCTCTTAAAATACTAAAAACTTAATAATGAAACAGTTATTAAAAATATATAAATTTTTATTTTAATAACTGTTGATAACCGTTAGTTTCTGTATTTTTGTTGTATTCAACTCAACTAAAATCAACCTATTATGACAATTGCAATTGGTAATGACCACGCAGGAACAGAATACAAGTTTGAAATTATAAAACATTTAGAAACTAAAGGACATTTAGTATTAAATTTTGGAACAGATACAAATAATTCTATGGATTATCCAGACGCTATTCATCCAACAGCAAATGCTGTAGAAAACGGTAAAGCTGTTTTAGGTATTATTTTATGTGGAAGTGGGAATGGGGCACAAATGACCGCAAATAAACATCAAGGTATAAGAGCTGCACTTTGTTGGAATAATGAATTAGTTGCGCTTACAAGACAACATAACAATGCAAATATTCTTACAATTCCTGCACGTTTTGTTTCTTTACAACAAGCTATTGGTTTTGTAGATGTTTTTCTTAACACAGAGTTTGAAGGAGGAAGACATGGAACTAGAGTTGATAAAATTTCTTGTTAATATTGTATGAATTTTATAGCAAAATATTTTTCAGAATTAAATACTACAGAATTGTATGAAATATTACAGTTAAGATCTGAGGTCTTTGTAGTAGAGCAAGATTGTGTATATCAAGACATCGATTTTAAAGACCAAAAATCTTTACATATTATTGGATATAAAAAAAATAAAATTGTAGCATACACACGTATTTTTAAACCAGGCGATTATTTTGATAACGCTAGTATTGGTAGAGTATTAGTAGTAGCTTCTGAAAGGAAATATGGTTTTGGACATGAATTAATGAAAGCCTCGATAACAGCAATAAAAAAGCACTTTAAAGTTACAAAAATTACTGTATCTGCTCAAAAATATTTAAAAAAATTCTACGAAACACATCTATTTACTCAAATAGGTGAAGAGTATTTAGAAGACGGAATTCCACACATCAGAATGGATAGTGTATAACTTTAATACTGTACTAAAGAAGAAACTTCTTTTACATCGCTTATCTTTAATTCTCCTAACTTTATATTTCCAACTCGAACCCTAATTAAACGTAGTGTTGGTAAATTAACAGCAGCTGTCATTTTGCGAACCTGTCTAAATTTACCCTCTTTTATAATAATAGAAATCCAACTTGTGGGGCCATGCCTTTCATCTCTAATTTTTTGACTTCTTAGTGGAAAATTAGGATCTTCAATACAAAAAGCTTTTCCCGGCTTTGTTATATATTTTTCTCCTTTAACACCAATCTGTACTCCTTTTCTTAATTGTTCAATTTTATTTTCTGTAATCAAACCATCTACCTGCACATAATATTCTTTTTCATATTTATTACTTCTAATTTCTGCAGAAACTTTGCCACTTGTTGTCAGTAAAAGCAGTCCTTCAGAGGCCACATCTAAACGACCAATAGCCATGGTGCCCTCAGGAAAATTATATAAATCACCTAACAAGGTTTTTTTTCTTTTAGCGGGATTTACAAATTGAGAAATCATTCCCCAAGGTTTGTGTATTATAAAATGACGGTGCTTTTCTATCAAACTATAAAATTTTAATTTTAAAAGAAAAATAATTTTTTCCTTCAGATAAACGCATATTGTCTTCAGAAAATTTTTGATCTGTATAGGAAGTATATTGTGTAATAGGCTCTATACAAAGCATGTTTTCAACCTGTGTCCACAACATAAAGTTGCTAAAACCTGTGGTAGAAATTTCTAAATGGTTTCTATTTATGTTTTCTAATACAATTTTTTCAGTATTTAAAACAGGGTATGCATTGTGTCCTACGTCTTGAATTTCAGAAAGTGTAATTTTTTTACCATTAACAATTACTGTTTCTTTTCCAGAATTAGACAATAAAAAGGCAGGATGATACCCTAACATATATGGCATTCCTTTGTTAGAGGTAATTATAAAATCAATTTTTAAAGTATTATTTTCTAAGAGAAACTTTTTTTCAAACGTAAAGTCAAAAGGCCAAGAAAGATCTTTTTCTGTAGATTTTTTTGGAAACTTACTGTTACGAACTTTAGTGTTTTTTTGATATTCTTTAATATAGTGAGCTTTTTTTTCATCTGAAGAAACCAATACATATTCAAGTTCTCTTAACAAACCATGTTGGTCTTGAGTAGCATCACCTTTTTTAGTGTGGATCGTATATTTATTTTTAGAAGTGGGTCCAATAACAGGAAACATTTCAATATCAGAATTACCCCAACCCTTACTTCCTTTTTGATGAATGTATTCTACACCTTCTTTTTTAAAACTAATCAATTCACCTTTTTCTATTGCGACTGCGCAATTATCGTTTTTTAAATATACTATAGAATTCATTTTTTGTAAACTTTTTGTAAAAATAGTATAAATTTCAGTGTTATTTTTTAGGAAATTAATCTTAGATTTTTGTAACTTGTCGATCTTATTTAAAAATAAAACAAGCAATATTAATGGCGGCAGATAAAGAAAAAACAGCAAAGTTAAAAGCTCTTCAACTTACATTAGATAAGTTAGACAAAACATACGGAAAAGGAGCTGTAATGAAGTTAGGTGATGTAGTAACTGAAGACATAGATGCAATTTCGTCTGGTTCTTTAGGGTTAGATTTAGCCTTAGGTGTTGGCGGGTACCCAAGAGGAAGGGTTATTGAAATATATGGTCCAGAATCTTCTGGTAAAACTACCTTAACACTTCATGCAATTGCAGAGGCTCAAAAAGCTGGTGGAATTGCAGCATTTATTGATGCAGAACATGCTTTTGATAAATTTTATGCAGAAAACCTAGGAGTAGATATAGATAATTTAATTATTTCTCAACCAGATCACGGTGAGCAAGCATTAGAAATTGCAGAAAATTTAATTCGTTCAGGGGCAATAGATATTGTTGTAATCGATTCTGTTGCAGCATTAACTCCAAAAGCAGAGATTGAAGGAGAAATGGGAGACTCTAAAATGGGGCTTCACGCACGTTTAATGTCTCAAGCATTGCGTAAATTAACAGGTACCATTTCTAAAACAAAATGTACTGTTATTTTTATCAACCAGTTGAGAGAAAAGATTGGAGTAATGTTTGGTAACCCAGAAACTACTACAGGTGGTAATGCATTAAAGTTTTATGCTTCTGTGCGTTTAGACATTAGAAGAAGAACACAAATTAAAGACGGAGACAAGGTTATTGGTAACAGCACAAAGGTTAAAGTTGTAAAAAATAAAGTGGCGCCACCGTTTCAAATTGCAGAATTTGACATTATGTATGGGTTAGGGATATCTAAAGTTGGTGAGATTTTAGACATTGGTGTAGAATTGGGTATTGTTAAGAAAAGCGGCTCTTGGTTTAGTTACGGAGAAACAAAATTAGGACAAGGTAGAGACGCGGTAAAAGGTTTAATTAAAGACAACCCTGAACTAGCTGAAGAACTTGAAGGAAAAATAAAAGATGCTATTGAAAATCAAGAATAGGTTTTAAAAGTTCTATATATTTTTAATAAACTGCTGTAGAATTAATCAATCTATAGCAGTTTTTTATATTTAAGCGATGATTGATATAACAGAAAGCTTGCAATTAAAACCGGTTTTAAGTTCAGATGCTAAAACTCTTTTCACACTAATGAAAGAGATTTATCCACTGGCTTACAGTCATTTTTGGACCGATCAAGGAGATTGGTATGTAAATACTCAATATTGTGAAAAGAATATTTTAAAGGAACTTTTAGAAGAAAACTCTGAAGATTATTTTATTCTTTTTAATAACGAGGTTATTGGCAACTTTAGATTTATTTGGGATGAAAAATTAACAGGTTTATCAAAAGAAAATCAATTAAAATTGCATAGAATTTATCTTCACCCAAAAGCACAAGGAAACGGAATTGGTAAAACACTACTTGCTTGGTTAGATGCTAAAGCACTAAGAAAAGGGTATGAAATTATTTGGCTAGACGCTATGGACGCTCAATTTAAAGTATTTCAATTTTATAAAAAATTAGGGTATAGCTATCATTCTCATGTTTTTTTAACTTTTGATTTTTTACACGTAGCTGTTCGAAAGATGAGTCAAATTTATAAAAAACTATAATTTTTAGACACCCGTGCTTCCAAAACCACTAGCGCCACGCTCTGTCTCAGATAAAACAGTAACCTCTTGCCAGTTTACGCGTTCGTGTTTTGCAATAACCAATTGTGCTATTCTTTCACCATCATTTATAATAAACGCTTCTTTAGAAAGGTTTACAAGAATTACACCAATTTCTCCTCTATAATCTGCATCTACAGTTCCTGGAGAATTTAAAACACTAATTCCTTTTTTAGCCGCTAAACCGCTTCTTGGTCTTACCTGTGCTTCAAAACCAATAGGTAAAGCTATAAATAAACCCGTTCTTACAACAGCCCTTTCTAAGGACTGTAATACAATACTACTTTCTATATTTGCTCTTAAATCCATTCCTGCAGCCCCATCGGTCTCGTAATTAGGTGTTGCGTGTTTCGATTTATTGATAATTTGTACGTTCATTTTTAGTAAATAATTTACTACAAATATAATAATTCGCAATAGGATATATCATTAGACACTAATTTTATTACTTTTGAAGCTTAAACGAAGGAATGATGAATGATCAGAAAAAAATAGCGGTTTTAGGTGGAGGAAGTTGGGCTACTGCAATTGTAAAGATGTTATCAGAAAACTCAGACATGGTTGGTTGGTATATGAGAAGTGGTTTTGCAATAGAACATATAAAGGAAAACAACCATAATCCAAAATACCTTAGAGCAGCAGATGTGTATGCAGATCAATTAGATTTGTCAAACGACATTAATAGTATTGTTTCTAGTTATGACGTACTTATTTTCGCAATTCCGTCTGCTTTTTTAATGAGTGAACTTAAAAACCTAACAGAACCATTAAAGAATAAAATTATTTTTTCTGCAATTAAAGGAATTGTGCCAGAAACAGGCTTAATTGTTGGCGAACATTTTCATAAAGAGCACGCTGTTCCTTTCGAAAATATTGGCGTAATAACTGGACCTTGCCACGCAGAAGAGGTTGCAATGGAGCGGTTGTCTTATTTAACAATTGCCAGTCAGAATGAAGAGCATGCAGAATTTATGAGCAATTCTTTAAAAAGCTGGTACATAAGAACTAAGATTTCCGACGATATTATTGGTACAGAATATGCGGCCATGTTAAAAAACATATATGCGGTTGCAGCAGGAATTGCACACGGTTTAGGCTATGGTGATAATTTTCAAGCGGTTTTAATGAGTAATGCAATTAGAGAAATGAAACGCTTTATTAAAAAAGTACACAAAATGAAAAGGAACATTAATAACTCTGCTTATTTAGGAGATTTATTGGTTACGGGTTATTCTGTTTTTAGTAGAAATAGACAGTTTGGCAATATGATTGGGAAGGGATATACTGTAAAATCTGCTCAAATGGAGATGAGTATGATTGCAGAAGGATATTATGCAATAAATAGCGCTTTTAAAATGAAGGAAGAAAATGGCGCAGATACACCAATTATTAATGCTGTTTATAACGTATTGTACAATCATACAAATGCTAAAAAAGAATTCGAAAAGTTGACGAATACATTAGATTAATTGTTTAATTTTGAACATTATTATGTTTTATTAAACAAATACAATGAAAACAATACAAGAAGTTGTAGAGGGGACTATTAGAAAAACACCTTTTATAGAAGAGGCGTTAAACGAGAAATTAATAAACGTTTCTTCTTTAGCAAGAATTATTTTACCAGAAGTGTCTGAGGCTTTAAAGAAAGATGTCAAAGTCGGTGCGGTAATGATGGCAATTAATCGGTTATCTCCAGCAAGTGAGTTGCGTATTAGAAAAAACATTAAAAAATTAGCACTAGATTTAGGAGATGTAATTGTACGGTCAGACTTATGTGATTTTACTTTTAAAAACACGCCATCACTTTTAAAAGAAATTGCAAAGATTTTAACCAAATCTTCAGAAAGTTCAGATTATTTTTTAACAGTTTCTCAAGGTATTTTTGAAACAAATATTGTTACCAGTAAAAACCTACAACCTTTTGTAAATGAAATTTTCGAAAAAGAGAATTTAATTGCCAACGTTTTAGAACTGGCTTCTTTAACAATAAAACTCCCAAAAGAAAACCAAGAACAATCAGGTATTTATTATTTTATATTAAAGCAACTCGCCTGGGCAGACATTTCTTTACAAGAAATTATTTCTACAACAAATGAAATGACAATTGTTGTGAAAGAAAAAGATATTAATCAAACTTTTGCTATTTTAATGGATATGAAACTGAAGTAATATATGAGCAAACAAGATCCCTATGCGGCGCTTAGAATAAAAGAATTTAATGTTTTTTTATTCGTACGTTTTCTTCTGGTTTTTGGTTGGTCTATGCAGTTTATTGTCATAGAGTGGCAGGTGTATTCGATTACCAAAGACCCACTTTCCTTAGGAATTATTGGTTTAATGGAAATTATTCCGGCTTTTTCAATGGCTTTATTTGCGGGTCACGTTGTAGATCAAAGAGAAAAAAGAAACCTGCTAGCCATTTGCACCGCCGCTTTTTCTTTAATTAGTTTGGGCCTGTTTCTATTAACCACAGAAAGCATTATTGCTAGTTGGTCTGTAAACGCTGTTTTATATTCAATTTACGGGTTGGTGTTTTTTGGCGGGTTCTTACGCGCGTTTTTCGGACCCACAATTTTTTCTTTAGTAGCCTTATTGGTTCCTAAAAAAATATATCACAACGCGGCAACCTGGAGCACAAGTACCTGGAAGACCGCATCTGTTTCTGGCGCACTTGCTGCGGGTTTCTTAATCGGTATTATTGGTGTAGATAAAACATTGTGTCTTGTTTTTATCTTAGTTATATTGTCTTTAATTTGTACCTTTTTTATTAAAAAGAAACCGATTTTAAATAAAAAAATTGGTGAGCCAATGAAGGAGAGTTTAAAAGCAGGGGTTCGTTTTGTTTTTCAAAACAAGGCAATTTTAGGGGTGCTAACCCTAGATATGATTGCTGTTTTATTTGGAGGGACTGTTGCTATTTTATCCGTTTTTGCTCAAGATGTTTTAAAGGTTGGGCCAGAAGGTTTTGGTATTTTAAATGCTTCTATTTCTATGGGAAGTATTGTAACCATGTTTTTAACCACCTATATACCTATAAATAAAAACACAGGTAAAAAAATGCTAATTTCTGTTTTTATCTTTGGATTAAGTATTATTGCTTTTGGGCTTTCTTCTCTTTTTTGGGTAAGTGTGCTGGCTTTATTTTTAAGTGGTGCCGCAGACGGAATTTCTATGGTAATTAGACAAACCATTTTACAATTAAAAACACCAGACGATATGCGTGGTAGGGTTTCTTCTGTAAACTCTATGTTTGTTGGCTCTTCTAATGAGTTGGGTGCTTTTGAAAGTGGTTTAGCGGCGAAGTTAATCGGACCCGTAGCCGCTGTTGTTTTTGGCGGAACCATGACAATAATTACAGTGGTAACCACCGGTATTGTAAATCCGGTGTTGTTGGATTTAGACCTAACAAAAGAAATTGAAGAAAACGAAAACGAAACATAATACGTTCTTTTTAAGGCATCATTTTTTATATATAGTTAGAAAAATATTCTATAAAATATTCGTATATTTTTTACTGTTTTCAACTGCTTTAGTTCATACTAAAAGCTTTTTTTATCAAGAAGCCATTTATTCTATCGAAAAAAGGACGTTTTATTTTAAAAAAATTAAAAAGCGTTTCTTCTCTGCAACACATCGTTAATCACAAAAAAAAAGTTGTGTTTGAAACAAGGGGTTACACTAAAAGTTGTTTTTTTGAAAGAAAAACAAGAGACCTTAGGCGGTATAGAAACCTATACAAAGAGGAGCCTTAATAAAACCATTGGTTTTAAAGACTTCTAGACTCACCAAAAGCACTATATGCTTTTGCATCTGTCATAAATGAGGGTAAAACCTGTGTTTTTGGAGACAAGTTGTGTTTATTTTTGGGTTATAATAAAAAGGGTTTTACAGAGATTGAATCTTTCGACTTAAAAACAGCGCAATGGAAAAAAGAAGGAACTCTTTTTGGGTAGATGAGAAAACTAGCAATAACCAAGGATAAAGAATTTATTTATTTGCAAGAAGATGGTAAAATAATAACATTCAAACCAAAAACAAAAGCCTTAAAAAAGTATAACATAGACCTAAAAATAAAGGGTTCTGAAATGCATTTTAGTAACGAAAAACTTTATATTATTGGAGGTTTTTAGCTAGAAGATTATAGAAAAGCACTTTCCAAAGTCTTTTATTAATTATGTAATTAAATAGGTTTTTTTTATTAAAAATATAATTATATAACGTTTAGTATAACAATAATACCATTTTCTTATTATTATTTACCTAGATGTTAAAAACCGTTAGAATTTTAACCGAAAACAGTTATTAAAAGCAGTATATTTGTTCTGTCAAAAACCAAAAACATTAAACAAACACCATGAAAAAACATAACTTTAAGTATTTAACTGTTTTGTTTCTATTACTATCTGTTTCAATACTTGCTCAAAACAAGAAAGAAAAAAAACAAATAATAAAAAAGTATAAATTAAAGGAACTAAATATTTTAAAAGAAAAATATTCAGAAGCTTACTATAAAGAAAAAAACAAAGCATTATTACTTGCCTCTAAAAAGGGTTGGAAGACTAGTTATATAAATGATAATGGTTCTTACTTCGAGCTGATTCGTGTTTCTGAGGAGGGAAAACCACTGTATTATAGAACATTTAATATAGATGCCGCCGCGTCTACAAGAACTAATTTTTTACACAATAACGGAGGTCTAGGATTAAATATTGAAGGACAAGGTATGACCGCCCATGTTTGGGACGGTGGTATTGCAAGGGCTACACACCAAGAATATTTTGGAGATGGAGAGGAAAGCAGGTTCTCTGTAGGAGATGGTTCTGCAGATTTAAGTTTTCATGCCGCGCACGTTACAGGAACAATGATTGCTTCTGGAGTAGATCCATTAGCAAAGGGTATGGCGCCTAAGGCCACTGCTGTTGGTTATGATTGGAACAATGATGAAGCGGAAGTAACGACAGCCGCTGCGAATGGAATGTTAATATCAAACCACTCTTATGGTTATGCTGTAAGGGATGATGACGGGGAGCCGTTACTTCCAGCGTTCTATTTTGGAGGATATATTAATGAATCTAGAATTTGGGATAATATTGCGTACAATGCGCCATATTATTTAATGGTCACCTCTGCGGGTAATAATGGATCTGACAACCTTGTAAATTCAGACCCTTTAGAGGGTGATAATGCTTTTGATAAATTAACAGGAAATACAACATCAAAAAACAATTTAGTAATTGCAAATGGAAATGATGCTATAATAAATACAAATGGTACGTTGGCATCTGTTTCAGTAAGTTCAGGGAGCTCGGAGGGGCCTACAGATGATCTCAGGGTAAAACCAGATCTTATGGGAAATGGAACCGGTTTATATTCTACCTATGAAACAAGTGATAGTGCATATAGATCAATTTCAGGTACTTCAATGGCGTCTCCAAATGTTGCGGGTTCTTTATTATTGCTACAACAATATTATAATGAAACCTATGGGAGCTTTATGAGAGCCTCCACCTTAAAAGGTTTAGCTTTGCATACCGCAGATGACGTTGCTGCCGAAGGGCCAGACGCAGCTTCTGGCTGGGGTTTAATGAATGCTAAAAAAGCAGCAGAAACAGTTACAAAAAAAGGTTTTCAGTCTATAATTTCAGAAATTGAGTTAGTAAATGAGAGTACTTACACAGTGGTGGTTAAATCAGATGGAATAGGGCCTTTATCGGCTTCGATTTCTTGGACAGATTTACCAGGGGTTGCAAATACAGGGGTAGTAAATGACCCAACTCCGGTTTTAGTGCAGGATTTAGATATTAAGGTTACAAACTCTTCCGGAGAAACTACAGCAACTTTTTTACCCTGGAAACTCACTTCTGTTAACACCAATGAAAAAGGAGATAATATAGTAGACCCTTATGAAAGAGTAGATATAGAAAACGCTTCTGGAGAATATACGATTACAATTAGCCACAAGGGAACTTTGCAAGGAGGCGTGCAAAAAGTATCGTTAATTGTTACAGGGGTGTCTTCAGGAATCGCTTTATTGACAAGCCAAAGCAATCAAACATCTTGCGATAATTCAGTTACATTTGATTTTAATTATGTTGAAACAATTGGAGGAACTACCGTCTTCTCAGTATCAGGCCTTCCGGCGAACGCAAATGTAAATTTATCTAACAGTTCCATGAGTTCAGATGGAAACTTTACAGCAACTTTTGGAAATTTAGACAATGTTATGCCTGGTTTGTATACTATAAATTTAACAGGAACCAACGGGAACGAGACCACAACAACACCTATCCAGTTAAGGGTAATACACCAATCCTTTTTAGGGGCGAAAATTTTACCATCATACCCTACAAATGGTTTATCTGGAGTTACAGCGGCAAAAATGGACCTTTCTTGGCAAAACAACAACAATGCAGAAACGTATTTGGTAGAGGTTTCAGAAAGCCCTTCGTTCAACACAATTTTATTTTCTGAAACTAGCTACGATTCAAAATTCACAATCGAAGGAATTCAAAATAATACTGTTTATTATTGGAGAATAAAACCTGAGAATTCTTGTGTTTCTGGAGATTACTCCCCAATATATAGTTTTCAAACAGGAATAAGTGACTGTTCTAGAACATATGAGGCGACAGATTTTTCATCAGCAAGCATGGATACTATCGCGGGTGTTACTGCCCTTGTTCCAATGAACGTATTAGACAATGCAATTATTGATAAGATTATCGTAAACACAGATATTAGTCATACCTGGCCGGGAGATTTGACAATCTCTTTAAAGGCACCAGGGAGTATAAATAAAGGGGTTATTTTATTCACAAGCCCCTGTTCAGGAGACGGTGTTCCAGATATTCAGAATATTACAATTGATGATGCGGCAGACGAGCTAGCTTGTAGTAGTAATGTTCCTGCAGTTTCAGGAATCTGTTGCTCCAGAAAATAACATGAGCCTACCTTTTTACGGAGAAGATGCTATTGGTGTATGGGAGCTAGTTCTTTTTGATGCATACAATGGGGACGGAGGCCAAATAAACAGCGCTAGCATTACTCTTTGTGATTTGAAAGTAAACACAAATATACCTTCTCTAGAGCTTTCAAACGTTATCGTTGAGAAGAATACGAGCTATACAATTTCGGCTGAAAATATGCTTGCCACTACAGATGGAGAGTTTTCTAGTACACAAGTATATACTTTAGTAACGTTGCCTCAAAAAGGATTTTTAGAATATGAGGGAACTGTTTTATCTGTGGGAGATACATTTGTACAAAAAAAACTATCAAAAGGTGCTTTAAAATACATCAACACACAGGACACTGCTTTTAGTGATGAGTTTATAGTAGATGTAGTGAATGCAGCAAAAGGATGGTTGCCAGATAACACAGTAAGCATACGAGAGGCTACTTTAAACATAGATAGCAATACGCTTCAAGGGGTTTCTTTTTGGCCGAACCCTGTTAAAAATATTTTTAATGTTAAAATTACAAATCCAGATGCTGAAAAAGTATTTATAAGCTTGTTTGACTTGCAAGGAAGAGAGATTCTACAAGTGTCTGAGGCGTCTAATAGCGCAACTTTCACAAAGGAAATAAATTTAAGAAATATCTCATCCGGTATTTATTTATTAAGTGTTCAACAAGGAAAGAAGAAATCAATAAATAAGATTATAGTTTCTAATTAATTAGATTTAAATTTTAAATTAAAAAGCCAAAACAATTCTGTTTTGGCTTTTTTTATAATTAGAAATTATAGCGGTTGTTGCCATGTCTATTATAAGTTGTTATTTTAATTATTACCTTTAACCAAATTAAAATTTCTTTTTATGGAATATGGATTTCTTTCAGTAATACCGCCAATTGTTGCTATTATTTTAGCTTTGAAAACAAAACAGGTTTACATAGCACTTTTGTTTGGTATTTGGTTTTCTTGGTTAATTGTAGAGGGCTGGAATCCGTTAGCGGGAACCTTGGCAATGATTGAGGGCATGGTAAATGTTTTTCAATCTAAAGGAAACACAAGAACCATTATGTTTAGTGCTTTAGTGGGTGCGTTGCTAATTTTTATACAATACTCTAGAGGTGTAGAGGGTTTTATTAATATTATAAACAGAAAGCTGAGTAAAATTAGAAGAAAAGAAATCGGGGTATAGCCGGGTAATGGTTCAGGTATTAGCAATATGTACTGGCTTACTTTTATTTGTAGAAACCAGTATAAGCTCTTTAACTGTTGGTACTTTATACAGACCTATTTTTGATAAATTAGGAATTCCTAGAGAAAAACTAGCGTATATAGCAGATTCTAGTTCTGCACCATCTTCTATTTTAATCCCTTTTAATGCCTGGGGTGCATTTATTATGGGATTGTTGTTAACACAAGGCATAGAACAACCGTTTTCGATCATGATAGCGTCTATTAAATATAATTTTTACCCATTACTGGCAATTGTTATTGTTTTCATTGTTATTCTGACAAAAAAAGATTTTGGACCGATGAAAAAGGCTGAAAAAAGAACCAAAGAAACCGGTGCGTTAATGAACCCTAATTCGAAGCCTATGGTTTCAGACGCTGTTACTTCATTTCCGCCAAAAGAAGGAATTGAAGCCAAGGCTTATAACATGATTGTGCCGCTTTTGGTGATGGTTTTTATGATGCCAGTTAATTTAATTTATACAGGTTGGGGCGCTGTTGAAAACGCATCATCTTTGTTAAATCATGCTTCACAAGCCATTGGAAAGGGTTCTGGGTCGTCGTCTGTTTTATATGCGGTAATTACCGCTTTATTGGTTGCTATGATTATGTATTTCATACAAGGGATTATGAAGCCAAAAGAAGCGATTACTTTGACTTTAAAAGGAATTAGCGAGCTTATGCCTTTAGCGTTGTTAATGTTGTTAGCGTTTGCTATTGGAGACGCTTGTAAGGTTTTAGATACAGGTAATTATGTTGCTAATATTACAGAAAGCTGGTTGTCTCCAGAATTATTACCTGCAGTAGTTTTTATAGTGAGTTCTTTTATTGCATTTTCTACAGGAACTTCTTGGGGAACTTTCGCAATTATGTTGGCAATTTCAATTCCAATGGCAAATATGCACGGTTCTGATATAACTATTATCGTCGCTGCAACTTTAGGTGGGGGAATTTTTGGAGACCATTGTTCGCCAATTTCAGATACGTCTATTATTTCTTCTATGGCATCTGCTAGCGACCACATAGATCACGTAAAAACACAATTACCATATGCACTTATTGGCGGTACGTTTACGGTTTTTATGTATTTAATAATTGGTTTTTTTGGGTGATACTTTTACTCCGCTAAAATTCCTCGTTTTTTAATTTCATCAATTACATGCAAGGCACTTTCTTTAACTGTGTTTTTTTTGAAGAGAAATGTTTTTTCACACAATGTATTTCCTTCGAAAAAAGTAACTTGAAAACGGTTATGGAGCTTGAATAGTTCTGGTTGAATATACTCAATTTTAGCAAAAGAGTTTGCTGGTAAAATAGCTAGTTTTTTGCGCAACAAAGAGGTTGTTTTTGTTTCAGAAAAACCCTGAGAAACAATTACAAGCATTTCTAAAGGCACGCTTTTATTGTTAATAAGGTAAACGTTCCAGTCGTCAGTTTTATAAATATCGTTGTATTCATAAACCATTGCCATTTCTACCCCGCTAACTTCTGGTATTTGTATGTCTTTTTTCAACGATGCAGTACTTATTTAAGAGTCTATATAATTTACCAAAGGCTATAAAAAGTTTCTTTAGAGACTGCATCGCCATCACAATCATCAATGGTTAATGCTCCCTCACACAAACCACCAAATTCGTCTTCTTGCTTCTCTAAATCGTATTTTGTAACCTTTCCGTTTTTATAAACTGTAATTTGTTTTAAAACTTCATCAACAGCATTCGTTTCAAAATACCAAGTAGAGGTTCCCCAACTTGCATATTCATCGTCTCTTTCTTCGTCCCAAATCTGTGTAAAGTAGTTCATTATATAACTGATTTAAATTGTTCCAAGAAACGTTTGTCATTTTCGTAAAACATTCTAATATCTGGTATTTGATACAGTAACATTGCAATGCGTTCTATGCCCATTCCGAATGCATAACCAGAGTACTTTGTTGGATCTATATTTGCGTTTTTTAGTACGTTAGGATCTACCATACCACAGCCCATAATTTCTAACCAACCAGTTCCTTTTGTAATTCTATAATCTGTTTCTGTCTCTAAGCCCCAATAGATGTCTACCTCTGCACTTGGCTCTGTAAACGGGAAATATGAAGGGCGTAGTCTAATTTTAGATTTTCCAAACATCTCTTTTGTAAAGTATAAAAGCGTTTGTTTTAAATCAGCAAAAGAAACATCTGTATCTATATACAGACCTTCCACTTGGTGAAAAATACAGTGTGCTCTTGCAGAAATATCCTCATTTCTAAAAACTCTACCAGGAGAAATTGTTCTAATAGGAGGTTTATTTTCTTCCATATAACGCACTTGTACAGAAGAAGTATGTGTTCTTAGTAAAATATCTGGATCTTGTTCAATGAAGAAGGTGTCTTGCATGTCTCTTGCAGGATGATGCGCTGGTAGATTTAATGCTGTAAAGTTATGCCAATCATCTTCAATTTCTGGACCTTCAGAAACCGTAAAACCAATTTTATTAAAAACTTCAATAATTCGATTTCTTACCAATGAGATAGGGTGTCTAGAACCTAGGTTAATTGGTTCAGACGGTCTTGTTAAATCTCCATAAAAAGACTTATCACTTGAACTGCTTTCTAAAGTATCTGTTAATTCTGCAACTTTATCTTCTGCAGACTTCTTTAAAGTATTTAAAGCTTGACCGAAATCTTTACGAGACGCAGGAGCTACATTTTTAAATTCTGCAAAAAGGTCTTTTAACAAACCCTTGCTTCCTAAAAACTTAATTCTAAATGTTTCTACTTCATCTTTGGTGTTTGCTTTAAAAGCCTGTACATCACCAATAAGCTCTTTTACTTTATCTAACATTTTCGGGTAAAATTAAGGTACAAATTTAGTGTTTTTTTTAGCGTTTTATCTATCTAAGGTCAATAAAACAATATGTGTATTCGAAATCGATTGAAATAAGGTGATTTGAGGAATAAATAATTATTGTTTTTTTAATTGCGGATTCAGAAATTAACTATCTTTGTAGCCGGTAAATTTTATTAAATTCCTAAAAAATATGGTGAAAAAAGAAGAATTAAAGATAAATGAGTTTATGGAAATGGTTACAAAAAGAAATAACCATGAGCCAGAATTCTTACAGGCAGTGCAAGAAGTTGCAGAAACTGTAATTCCGTATATCGCAAATAACGATATTTATAGTGGAAAAAATATTTTATTAAGAATGGTAGAGCCAGAAAGATTAATTTCTTTTAGAGTTTCTTGGGTAGATGATGCTGGTGAAATACAAGTAAATAGAGGGTATAGAATTCAAATGAATTCTGCAATAGGACCTTATAAAGGAGGTTTGCGTTTTCATCCTTCTGTGAATGCAAGCATTCTAAAGTTTTTAGCTTTTGAGCAAGTCTTTAAAAACTCTTTAACAACCTTACCAATGGGTGGAGGAAAAGGAGGTTCTGATTTTGATCCAAAAGAAAAATCAGATAATGAAATTATGCGTTTTTGTCACGCTTTTATGAGTGAATTATATAGACACATTGGACATAATACAGATGTTCCTGCCGGAGATATTGGTGTTGGAGCAAGAGAAATTGGTTTTATGTTTGGTATGTACAAAAAATTAAACAACACATTTACGGGTGTTTTAACCGGTAAAGGTGCATCTTGGGGTGGTTCTTTAATTAGACCAGAGGCAACAGGGTATGGGACAGTATATTTTGCGCAGAACATGTTAATGCGTAAAAACGATTCTTTTAAAGGTAAAAAAGTAGTTATTTCTGGTTCTGGAAACGTAGCGCAGTATGCGGCGGAAAAAGCGATAGAATTAGGAGCTACTGTTTTAACATTATCAGATTCTAAAGGCTATATTCATGACGCAGATGGTATAAATTCAGAAAAATTAAAACACGTTATGTTTATTAAAAACGAAAAACGTGGAAGAATTAGTGAATACGTAGCTAAGTATCCAAATGCGAAATTTATTGCAGGAGAAAGACCTTGGTCTGTAAAATGTGATATTGCTTTGCCATGTGCAACGCAAAATGAATTAAATGGAGACGAAGCAAAAGCACTAGTTGCAAATGGTTGTATGTGTGTTTCTGAAGGAGCAAATATGCCTTCTATGCCAGAAGCAATTCACGAATTTCAAAAAGCAAAAATCTTATTTGCTCCAGGAAAAGCGAGTAATGCGGGTGGTGTTGCAACGTCTGGTTTAGAAATGAGTCAGAATTCATTGCGTTTAAGTTGGTCTCGTAAAGAGGTAGATGATAAATTAAAAGATATTATGGAAGACATTCACGATTCTTGTGTAGAATACGGAGAAAACGAAGACGGAACGATAGATTATATTAAAGGTGCAAATATTGCTGGTTTTGTAAAGGTTGCAGACGCCATGTTAGCGCAAGGTGTTGTGTAACTAGTTGAGAATTTAAAGAAAATAGAATATAAACGCATCAAATTTTTTGATGCGTTTTTTTTGTGCAACTTATTTTTAAAAGTGATATTTACCAAAC
This sequence comes from Flavobacteriales bacterium UBA6772, assembly GCA_905181765.1. Lineage (GTDB taxonomy): Bacteria > Bacteroidota > Bacteroidia > Flavobacteriales > Flavobacteriaceae > Polaribacter. Next base: position 77,445 of record CAJIYW010000009.1, read on the forward strand.
TTATTTTTTTATAAATGATTCTTATTTCTCTTTTTTTCTTCGGATTTTTCTCCTCTTTTATAGGCTCTATAACACCTAGTATGTTAAACATGACAGCCATAAAGGTTAGTTTAGAAAAAGGAATAGAAGCATCTAAAAAATACGCTCTTAGGTGTTTCTCTCGTTGCAATTCCGCAAGTAGTTATTGCTGTTATTTTAACCAAGTACATTGCAGAAAACCCGACAATACTAGAAACCTTAGAAAAAGTAGGAATTGTTATTTTTATAGGACTGTCTTATTATTTCTATAACGAATCTAAGAAAGGAAAAATTAAAACAGAAAGCATAAAGTCTAAAAAGGAAAACCCTTTTTTAACAGGAATTACTTTATCCTTTTTAAACATGTTTGCCATTCCTTTTTTCTGCGGAATTATTGTTGCTTTAGATCTTTTCGAACTTTTTAGTTTTGAGGTTTTCCCTATCTTCTTTTTTATTTTAGGCACTATACTTGGTACTTTTTGTATCCTTTTTGTGTATGCAAGATTTGCAAATATAATTCAGCAAAAAACAGGAAAACTAACAAAAGACATCAATATTATTTTAAGTGTTTTAACCGCTTTAGTTGCTGTTATAACATTTATAAAACTATTTATTTAAAGAAAAATGCGCACTATAAAAGATATAATTATTGAAGGAAGACACAACAAACCAATTGTAACAGATGTTTTTTATGAAGAAACGAGTCAACCAAAAAAAGTAGTTATTTTTTGTCACGGGTATAAAGGCTTTAAAGATTGGGGCGCTTGGAACTTAATGGCAGAAGTATTTGCAAAAGCAAATTTTTTCTTCATTAAATTTAATTTTTCTCATAATGGAGGCACCGCAGAAGACTCCATAGATTTTCCAGATTTAGAAGCTTTTGGAAACAATAATTACACAAAAGAATTAGATGATTTAGAAAGTGTTTTAGATTGGATTTCTAACAATTCTGATTATAAACACGAAGTAGATATTCACGATATTTCAATTATTGGGCATAGTAGAGGTGGTGGAATTGTACTTTTAAAAGCAACGGAAGACAACCGTGTTAAGAAAGTGGTTTCTTTGGCAGGAGTTTCAGATTATGAATGTAGATTTCCAAAAGAATCGAATTTTCAAGAATGGGCTAAAAAAGGTGTTTTTTATGTGAAAAACGGACGAACTAAGCAAGAAATGCCTCATTTTTATCAATTTTACAAAGATTTTGATAAAAACAAAAAACGATTAAACATCGAAAATGCCACCCGAAACTTAGAGATTCCACAGCTAATAATTCATGGAAATAAAGACACAACAGTTTTAATTAAAGAGGCTGAAAGTTTGCATAAATGGAATTCTAAAAGCATTTTTAAGGTGATAGAAAATGCAGATCATGTTTTTAATGTTTCTCACCCCTGGAAAGAAGAGGTGTTATCTAAAGAGCTGCAAAGAGCAACAAATATTTGTGTTGATTTTTGTAGCTAGTTTTTAAAAGAAAAATAAAACAGGATAGATTCTTATCTGTTCAGGAATAACATCGAGCCTCTTTTTTCGTATTTTTGATAGATGGAATTGCTACCTCCTTTTAGAAAAATAATTCATGTAGATATGGATGCCTTTTATGCATCTGTAGCAGAATTAGACAATCCAGAATTAAGAGGTAAAGCTATTGCTGTTGGCGGAAGTGAAGAAAGAGGGGTGGTTTCTGCGGCAAGCTATGAAGCAAGAAAATTTGGCGTTAAATCTGCTATGAGCAGTTTTTTAGCCAAACAAAAATGTCCACATCTTATTTTTGTAAAATCAGATTTTGAGAGATACAAAGAGCTCTCTTTAAAAATTAGAGCAATTTTTTACGAATATACAGATCTGGTAGAGCCGCTTTCGTTAGATGAAGCATACTTAGATGTTACAGAAAATAAGAAAGGGAATCCGTCTGCAAATGACATTGCGAGAGAAATTAGAGCACGCATATACACAGAAACTGGTTTAAGGGCTTCTGCAGGAATTTCAATTAATAAATTTATAGCAAAAGTAGCATCAGATATTAACAAACCAAACGGACAAAAAACAATTCATCCAGAAGAGGTGCTTCAGTTTTTAGAAGAGTTGCCGGTTAATAAATTTTATGGTGTCGGTAAAGTTACCGCATCAAAAATGTATAATTTAGGGATATTTAAAGGGAAGGATTTAAAGAAAAAACCTTTAGAAGAATTGGTAAAGTCGTTCGGTAAATCTGGCACGCATTATTACAATATAGTGAGAGGCATTCATAATAGTGCTGTTAAACCAAATAGAATACGCAAGTCTATTGCCGCAGAAAGAACGTTTAGCGAAAACCTTTCATCAGAAATTTTTATGATAGAACGGCTAGATAAGATTGCCGATGAGTTGGAAAAGCGCATGAAAAAAACAGATACCAAAGGCAAAACGATTACTTTAAAAATAAAATACTCAGACTTTACACAACAAACAAGAAGTAAAACAAAAGGAAATTTTATGCAGACAAAAGAGGAGTTTTTTCCTGTGGTAAAAGAACTTTTATATCAAGATAAATTAGTAAATTCTGTTCGTTTATTAGGGGTGTCTTTTGGAAATTTAAATACAGAAGAAGTCGTTCCGTTTTGGGTGCAATTACAATTTGAATTCTGATAGGACGTGCCGTTACAAAGGGCTGTAATAAAACAATCTATTTATAAATTAACAGATTGCTTCATTTTTTGTAACGACAAAATTTATATTAAAAATGAATATAAAAACAATAAGAACTAATTCTAAAAACAAAGATTTTATGAATTTAGTTAAAGAATTAGATGCCTATTTAAAAGATCACAGATGAAGATGAACATGATTTTTACAATCAGTTTAATAATATTGATGTTTTAAAAGAAGTTGTTGTAACTTATGTTTCTGGAATTGCAGTAGGTTGTGGGGCTATTAAAAAGTTTGACAACAGTGCTGTTGAGGTGAAAAGAATGTTTGTTTTAAAAGAAAATAGAGGAACCGGTGTTGCGCAAAGATTATTATATGAATTAGAAAGTTGGGCAACAGAGTTAGGGCATACAAAAGTGTGTCTTAGAAACAGGAATACGGCAAATTAGAGCGGTGGCATTTTATAAAAAATGCACCTATAAAGTAACACCAAATTACGGACAATATATAGGCATGGAGAACAGTGTTTGTTTTGAAAAAGAGATCTAAATGAAGTATAGTTATTGGGAATTAAAAGAGTGGTTTTCTAACATTGATTTTACAATTGTAGGTAGTGGTATTGTAGGCTTAAATTGTGCTTTAGAATTAAAGAAAAAACACCCTGCAGCAAAAATTGTAATTCTTGAAAAAGGAATGTTGCCACAAGGCGCAAGCACAAAAAACGCAGGTTTTGCCTGTTTTGGAAGCCTTTCGGAGCTGATAGATGACTTGAGTTCTCATACAGAACAAGAAGTGTATAATTTGGTAGAAAATCGTTGGAAAGGGTTGCAATTATTAAGAAGTAATTTAGTAGATAAAAACATCGATTTTCAACAAAATAAAGGCTTTGAGTTGTGTGATTCTGAAACTTTTTTTGAGGAGTGTATTTCAAAAAAAGAGGATATTAATAAATTATTAAAACCTATATTTAATAAGGATGTTTTTTCAGTTTCAGACAATACATTTAATTTCAAAAAAGTACACAATAGGTATATTGTTAATAATTTTGAAGGCCAGATTGATACTGGAAAAATGGGATACGAACTAATACAGAAAGTGCAGAAATTAGGTGTTAAAATTTTAAATAACATTACTGTTGAAAGTTTCATAGAAGACAATACAGATATTGAAATAATAACAGATAAAATTACCTTTAAAACAACTAAACTTTTTATCGCAACCAATGGTTTTGCAAATAAATTATTAGAAGAAAAAGTTCAACCAGCAAGAGCACAGGTGCTCATCACAAAACCAATTAAAAACCTACAAATAAAAGGAACCTTTCATTTAGACAAAGGGTATTATTATTTTAGAAATATAGACAATCGAATTTTGTTTGGTGGTGGAAGAAACCTAGATTTTAAGACAGAAGAAACTTCAGAATTTGGGCAAACAGCAATTATTCAAAATGAATTAGAAAATATTTTAAAAACAATTATTTTACCAAATACTTCTTTTGAAATTGAACACAGATGGAGTGGGATTATGGGTGTTGGAGATCAGAAAAAAGCCATTGTAAAGCAACTCTCTAATCATGTTTTTTGTGGAGTTCGTTTAGGTGGAATGGGTGTTGCAATTGGCAGCTTGGTAGGTAAAGAATTAGCAGCATTAATAAATGAATAAACAATTTCTAGATGTAATAATTATTGGTGGTGGCCTGGCAGGTTTGTGCAATGCAATTCACTTATCTAAATTAGGTAAAAAGGTTTTATTAATTGAGAAAAATGAATACCCAAAACACAAAGTTTGTGGTGAGTATATTTCTAATGAAGTACTGCCATATTTAGATTTTTTGGAGGTAAATCCGTTTGATTTTGGAGCTGTAAGAATCAATAAATTTCAGTTATCAACTACAAAAAGCAACATAATTTCGGCAAAGCTGCCCTTGGGTGGATTTGGGATTTCTCGGTATACATTGGATCTTGTTTTATCAGAAAAGGCAAAAGAAAACGGCGTTATGATTTTACAGGATACTGTTTTAGACGTTACCTTTTTAAAAGATTTTTTTCAAGTAGAAACAAAACAAAACAGCATTTTTACTTCCAAAATTGCCATTGGTGCTTTTGGTAAACGTTCTTTGTTAGATGTAAAAATGGGGCGCAATTTTATTCAGAAGAAATCGCCTTATTTAGGGGTTAAAATTCATGTAAAAGGAAATTTTAAAGAGGATTTGGTGGCGCTTCATAATTTTAAAGGAGGGTATTGTGGGGTTTCTAAAGTAGAAAATAACGCAATTAATTTATGTTACATCACAAATTATGCAACCTTTAAAAAGTATAAAAACATCGCAGATTTTCAAGAACAAGTTGTTTTTAAAAATAATTTCTTGAAAGAGATTTTTCACAATTCTGAAGCTATTTTTGAAAAACCCTTAAGCATTAGTCAGATTTCATTTGAAACTAAAAAACCAGTAGAAAATCATATTTTAATGTGTGGTGACTCTGCAGGAATGATTCATCCACTTTGTGGAAATGGCATGAGCATGGCTATTCAGTCTGCGCAATTAGCGTCTAAATTGATTCTAAATTACTTTAATGGTGAAATTGAGACAAGAAAAGAACTGGAAAAGCAATATATTAGACAGTGGAATCGAAAGTTTAGTTTGCGATTAAAAGCGGGTCATTTTATTGCAATGTTGTTTAGAAAAGATACAATTGCATCTGTTTTATTGCAAATTTTAAAGAAGCTTCCTTTTTTATTACCAATAATAATTAAGCAAACTCACGGTAAACCAATGAAGATATAATGGATTTTTTTATCAGCACAAAAAACAGAACAGACAAAGAAGAGTTAATGGACGATTTTTCTATTGGTGGCGATTTGTTGCGCGATACTTTAGATAAACTAGAAAATATAAACCGTTGGTTGGGCGGAAATTTAATGACGGTAAAGGCATTGAAAAAAGTATTAAAAAACCACCCAAAAGAACAAGAATTAACCATTGCAGATATTGGTTGTGGGCATGGAGATATTTTACGAGATGTAGCTAAGTTCGGACGAAAAAACGGCTATAAAATGAAGTTGATTGGTATGGATGCAAACCCGACAGCTATTGCTTACGCAAATGAATTATCAACGGAATTTCCTGAGCTAAGTTTTAAGACGGAAGATATTTTCTCTGAGGCGTTTAAAAACAGAAAATTTGATGTGGTATTAGCAACGTTGTTTCTGCATCATTTTAAAGAAGCGCAATTGACTTCTTTTTTAGGAAACACTTTAAAACAAACAAAAATAGGGATTGTAGTAAACGATTTGCACAGGCATAAGTTAGCGTATTATTTATTTATGTTATTATCTGTTTTTATAAAAAACAACATGATAATTGAAGATGGATTAACTTCTGTTTTAAGAGGGTTTAAAAGAAATGAATTAGCGCATATCTCAAAAAAATTAAAAGTAAAACCACAAATTTCTTGGAAATGGGCGTTCCGTTTTGAATGGATTTTGAAGTATTAAAAAACAGAAAGTTATAAAGTATTCTTAGGAAGCTTTAAGTATAAAAAACATTGAAATCCCGGTCGAAAAATGAAAGTAAAAATAACAGCTGTTGCAAAACAACTTCCGAAATACTATAGAGAAACAAAAGACATTATACCTTTTGTAAAATTATGGATGCAAGATCAAGACGAACGTTTTCAGAGAAAAGTTACTAAACTTTTTGAGGGTGCTGCTGTTGATAAAAGGTATTCTATTATGGATCCTGAAGATGTGTTTGTAGCAACCTCTTTCGAAGAAAAAAACAATATTTACGCAAGAGAGGTGGTAATCTTAGGAGAACAAGCGCTTAAAAAATCTTTAAATAAAGCAAATTTAAAAGCAACTGATATTGATTTTATTATAACGGTAAGTTGCACCGGTATTATGATTCCGTCTATGGATGCATACCTAATTAATTCACTGCAAATGAAACAAGACATTGTGCGTTTACCGGTTACAGAAATGGGTTGTGCTGCAGGTGTTTCTGGTATTATTTATGCAAAGAATTTTTTAAAGGCGAATCCGAATAAACGGGCTGTCGTAATTGCTGTAGAAGCACCAACAGCAACGTTCCAATTAGACGATTATTCGATGACAAACATTGTAAGTGCTGCTATTTTTGGAGACGGAGCATCTGCGGTAATTTTATCTTCTTACGAAGAAGATAATGGGCCAGAAATTATAGATGAAGCGATGTATCATTTTTACGATGCCACAAGCATGATGGGTTTTAACCTTGTAAACACAGGTTTGCAAATGATTTTAGACAAGGAAGTTCCAAAGAAAATTTCAGATCATTTTCCGGCAATCGTACATCCTTTTTTAGAAAGAAACAACTTGACAATTGAAGATATAGATCATTTAATTTTTCATCCAGGAGGAAAGAAAATTGTGCAAACTGTAGAAGATTTATTTGGTGCTTTAGGAAAGAACATAGACGATACAAAAGAAGTCTTGCGTTTGTATGGCAACATGTCTAGCGCAACAGTTTTATATGTTTTAGAGCGTTTTATGGATAGAAACCAGCCAAAGGAGAAAGAGGCTTAATGCTAAGTTTTGGGCCAGGGTTTTCTGCACAACGTATTTTATTAGAGTGGTAAAATTATTAAAATGAATCAAGAACAAATTATAAAAAACCTGCCCTATCAAAAACCTTTTTTGTTTGTTGATGAACTTACAGAAATTTCAGAAAGTGGTGTTGCAGGAAATTATACCTTTAAAGATAGTGCGTTTTTTTATGAAGGTCATTTTAAGGAAAACCCAATAACCCCAGGTGTTATTTTAACAGAAACCATGGCACAAATTGGCGTTGTTTGTTTAGGAATATTTTTACTAAAAGATAAAATTTCAACAACCATAAAACCACAAATAGCTTTAACATCTAACGTGGTTGATTTTTATTTACCCGTTTTACCAAATGAAAAAGTAACTGTAATTTCAGAAAAAGAATATTTTAGATTTAACAAGTTAAAGTGTCGTGTAAAAATGATAAATTCTAAAAATGAATTGGTTTGTAGGGGAACTATTTCTGGAATGATTATCGCAAAATAGAGACTGAAATGAATTTACCAGAAGTTAAAAACAGAGTTGTAATTACCGGTTTAGGAGTTGTGGCGCCTAATGGCGTTGGTTTGCCAGCATTTACAAATGCGATAAAAACAGGAACTTCAGGAATTACCTATCATCAAAATTTAAAAGACAAGGGCTTTTCTTGCTGTATCGGCGGAATTCCAATTATTTCAGAAGAAAAAAAATTAGAATATTTAACACCTTTACAATTGCGCGGGTTTAACAGCACCTCAATTTTATATGGCTGCATGGCAGGAATTGACGCTTGGAAAGACGCCGGTTTTTCTGTAGATGAAAATTCGGAATTAGATTACGATTCAGGGTTAATTTTTGGAACAGGAACCTCTGGAATAGAAAAGTTAAGAGAGGCTATTTATAAAATAGACGACCAAAACGTAAGACGCTTAGGAAGTACCTCTGTGGTGCAAACAATGGCAAGTGGAATTTCAGCATATTTAGGTGGAATTCTTGGGTTTGGGAATCAGGTTACAACAAACTCTTCTGCTTGTACAACAGGAACAGAAGCTTTATTGTTGGGTTTTGAGCGCATTAAAAACGGAAAAGCAAAACGAATGCTTGTGGGTAGTTCTAGTGATAGCAGTCTGTATACTTGGGGAGGTTTTGATGCAATGCGCGTGATGTCTTATAAGCACAATGAAACACCAGAGAAAGGAGCAAGGCCAATGAGTGCAACTGCAGCGGGTTTTGTTCCAGGAAGTGGCGCAGGAGCCTTGGTTTTAGAGTCTCTAGAAAGTGCTTTAGAGCGGAAAGCTACTATTTACGCAGAAGTTTTAGGAGGCAATATTAATTCTGGCGGACAACGAAAAGGCGGAACCTTAACGGCTCCAAACTCAGAAGCGGTTCAAAAATGTATTACAGATGCGGTATTAGATTCGGGTATTTCTTCTTCGGAAATAGATGTAATTAACGGGCATTTAACAGCAACGTCAAAAGATTCTTTAGAAATAGAAAATTGGACAAAGGCACTGCAAAGAACAGGAACGGATTTTCCGTATATTAATTCTTTAAAATCGATGGTGGGTCATTGTTTGGCTGCTTCTGGAGCCATAGAATGTGTAGCAGCTGTTGCACAAGTTAAAGGGCAATTTGTGTTTCCAAATATTAATTGCGACGATGTGCATCCAGAAATTTCAGCATTGATTTCTAATGATAAAATTCCAACTCAAATAATTGAAAAAAACATTACTATTTTAGCAAAAGCAAGTTTTGGCTTTGGAGATGTAAATGCGTGTGTTATCTTTAAAAAATATTTCAGATTAATATGATAAAAGAAGAAATTATATCAAAATTAAAAACAATTGTAAAGCCTTATGTTCAAAATGAAGAGGGTTTTAAAAACTTAAATGAAAACACAGATTTTATAAACGATTTAGAAATAAACTCTGCAAATTTAGTAGATATTATTTTAGATGTAGAAGATGAGTTTAAGATAGAAATAGACAACGATTCTATGGAAAAAATGCTCTCTGTAAAAGCAACTGTTGAGATTATACAAACAAAAATAAATGCATAATATTGGCAATGATATTGTAGATTTAAACCTTGCCAAGATCGAAAGTAATTGGCAACGAAAGGGTTTTTTAGAGAAACAATTTACCCAAAAAGAACAAGACGAAATTTTAAGTTCTGAAAATCCGTTTTTAAAAGTTTGGTTGTTTTGGTCGATGAAAGAAGCGGCTTACAAATGTTATACTCAAAAGTTTAAAGAACGTTTTTTTGCTCCTCGAAAGTTTGAGTGCACTGCAATTACTAAAGACAAAGGAATGGTGGTTTTTGAAGAAAACACATTTTATACCGTATCTATTTTTAATGCATTTTATATATCTACAATCGCCAGAGAAAAAAAAGAAGAAACTATTATTTGTTCTGCAATTGTTTTGCCAAGCACAATAGATTTAGATTTAAAAATAAAACTGGCAGCTGAAACAGGTGTTTCAGTTAAGGATATAGAAAAAAGAAAAACAACTATTGGTGCGCCACTTTTTTATTATCAAGAAGAATTATTAACAACATCATGCTCAATTTCTCATCACGGAAATTACGGAGCGTATGCTTTTAACGTAGGTTCTAAATTTTAATATATTTATGAGACTTAAAAAGATAGTACTGGTTCTTGTATTGGGAGCTTTCACTTGTTTTTCACAAGAGTTGGTGCAAGATAAAACAGCCTCTGAAATTACATTTACAATAAAGAATTTTGGATTTAATGTGCCCGGAAATTTTAGTCAATTTATAGCTTCCAGTAATTTTAGTGCGAGTAATTTACAGGGAAGTTTTTTGAATGTAAAGATAAGCGTAGCATCCATATTTACAGACTCAGAAGCTAGAGATAAACACCTTTTAGAGGTAGATTATTTTAATATTAAAAAGTATCCGAATATTTTATTTGAATCTTCTGTAATAGAGAAAATAACCCCCTCTAAATATTTATTAAAAGGCTTTATAACTATTAAAGGAATCAAGAAAAGTGTAGAAACCACATTAAATGTAACCACTTCTCAAACTACAGTAACATTTTTGACTGATTTTTCTCTAAACAGAAGAGACTTTGGTGTTGGTGGCAGCAGTTTTGTGCTTTCTAAGGAAGTGAATATTAAAATGAAGTATGTTGGAACTAAAAATTAAAGAAGCGCTTTTTAACCAATGCCAATCTTTTGTAAACAAGTACCCAAAAAGCTTACGAATACTTGTAAATTTCTGCGCCCAGAAGGAAAAGAGTTATATGTGGACAAAGCTGTGTCTTAAAACTAAGGATTACTTTTCAGGAAATAGTATAGTTTAGTTGATTTTTTTAAGTTTTAAATATCTACACTAAGCTAGTTTGTACAAGTTGATGGGACACTTTTCTCAGCCATAAAATCTACACAAGTATTAAAAATTAAACTTTTGAAAAAACAAGCAACACGGCTAATTCTAAAGTCTACTTCTTTTTTAGATCTATATATGCCATGACCGCCGTTAGGGACAACTGTTAAGTCGTTACATACTCCAGCCTCAATAAGCATTTCATGAATGGGTCTAGATCCAAAACCAGTCATCATACTTTTTCCGATGGGAACTGTGGTGTCAAGATCACCATGAAATGAAATGGTAGGAATTAAGTCTCCGGAATTAAAAACAATGGGTAGAATAGCTCCCATGAAATTATAAATTCCTTTAATATCAAATATTTCACTTAGACTATTATCCGAAGATTCTAAAGGGCCTAAATCAGACTCAAATTGAGGAGCTATTTTATTCCATTCTTCTTGACTTGCATAACTTGTGGACAGTGAAGTTATTGCTCCTGCACTGGAGCCCCCAATAAACACCCATGACATATCAATCTCAAGTTTTTCTTTTTGACTTGCAATATACCTGAGCGCTGTATTGGCGTCTTGTTGAGCCCTATAAACTGCTTTTTGAATATTTCCAAAAACTTCACGATTATAGCCAAGACGATAGCTCATTGTAGCCACCACAAACCCTCTCTTTGACAATTCCTTAGAGTGATAGGTCATACTTTCTTTAGTGCCACCTGTAAAACTACCGCCATGAATTAGAAGTATTAAAGGACGCTTCTCTTGAGTGTCAATGTCAGTATTTGGAAAATATACATCCATTTTCAAATCTTGTAAATTCCCCATATAATTAAGAGCTTCACCATAGGTAACATTTTTAAGTGAATCTATTTGGGATTTTGAAAAATAGTCAGTGTTGGCATAGCGCGTCTCCAAAATGGATTTTTGTGCAGTAGCATAGTTGATAGTCAATAACAAGCAAAATATGTGAAATAGCTTAAATTTGTTCATGTAATTTGATTCATTTATTTTTTAAAAAGATGACTCCACCATTATTTTCACTGTAATGGTTCCCTTCAGTAGGAACAAATAGCGAAATAACGTATTTGTTATTTTCATTTTCAATTATAGATGGATTTGCAAAAGAGGTAGATTTTTTCGGAGTAGAAATTAAAACTTCAGAATAATACCCATTAAGACCTAACATTATTTTCCAAGAACTCCAATCATTTTTAATAAATCTGGCTTCTTGTAAGGTTAGCGATTTACCACGATATATAAATCCTTTTCGACTTCCGATATTTCCTTTAAAACTCATATCTCTTAAATTACTTTCAGCTAACGAATCTTTCCATGTTGTCCAATTATTACCATTTTGTAAGACACCCATAGCTATTTTATCGATAGTACCGTTATGATAATGAAATCCAATTAGGACGCTTCCATTAGCAGGATTTTTTCCAGTGAAATGTCTAATATCAGGGGTTCCTTCAACTCCAAAACTATGTACTGAAGTGTTTAAGTGTTTTTCAAATGTACTATGATTAGATATTAAGTGATCATAATTTGCATAATATTTTAAAGCAATATTATTAGCCCCTTGAATTTTATCTTCTTCGTATGCTATAAGATATCCGTCATTCCATTTAACGATATCTCCTTGATGAGCGTTTTGATCAATTTCAGTAATGAAGCTCCAATTAAATAAATCGTTAGATCCAGCCAATTGTAAATTAAAATTGTCTTTAGAAATTGTAACATGATAAACACCTAAATAAAGGAAACCATTAAGCACATCCTCATTAGTTTTAACAATTTTTATTACGCTCATTGGTCTTTCTAAATCATCTTTTAATTTAAACTTAGAACGCACAAGAGGTGGTGAATTTCCAAGAACATCAAAATTGATTAAAGATTTATATGTTTTTGGGAGGTACCAGCTGTAGCCTAATTGAATAAGTTTTTTTGTAGTTAGGGTTTGAAGGGTAGAAATGTTTAGGTCTAAATTTTCTGTATTTTCAATAATCAAGCTGTTTCTTAGTTCTACAAAAGACATATCTTTTAGTTCACTTTCAGTTCTAATGACTGCTGTTTTTAAAAAGGTATATAGCAAACAAAAAGAAGATAACTCAAGGTTAGTTTTGCTGTTTAGGTCATAATCGGTTTCTTTAGTTCGTTTACTAAGCTCTGTCTTTAAAAACTCTTTTAATTCATTGTTGGACATTTCTATAATTGAATTAAAATCAATCCATTTAGAGTGTAAAATTATTGAAATAAGTAGGTCTCTGTCTGCTTTAAGATCTGTTGATTTATGTAAAATTGATTTTGAATAAGATAGGGCGGTCTTTTTGTTTGTAGTGTTATGAGTTTTAGTCGCTTGTAAATTCATGAAATTAAATAATAAAAGAAAGGTAATTAGCTTCATGGCGGATATTAACTATTTATAATTTTTTTAAAACTCATTTTCTTGACGATTAATTATCATTTTAATTTGTTTTTAAGTTCATTAATTTGTTTTTGTTGTTCTTTAATCGCGTTAATTAATACAGGTATCAGCCCTTGATAATTTACAGACAATGTTTGGTCAGAATCACTTGCTGTTTTTACTAGTTCTGGAAATACTTTTTGAACGTCTTGTGCTAGCAATCCTATTTTAGACTCCAGATTCGTTCGTTTTCACAGTATAGCTTTTTCCATCAATCGTCAGTAATTTAGCTAGCGTGCTTCCTAAAGAAATAATATTAGACTTTAATCTCGCATCTGAGTCTATTGTTAATTCGCCTGAAAGTGTTGCTGAACCATCGTAGTTGACTATAAATGCATTCGAGGGGTTGCTTCCCGCCAAACTATTAGTAGAATTTACATCGCCATTCCCAATCACAAATGCAACGCCTACAGGCGTACCTGTATACTGACCATCCGCATAGTAATAACCCCCATAATTATCGGCGTCAATAGTCGTATCTCCAGCCCCTACCAAATTATTAACTCCTATTGCAAGCATTCCAAAATTATCAGCTGTTGTGGAAAGACCTAATGCAGCGGATGCATGGTTGCTAGCTGTGGTGTTGTTATTAGCTGAAAATGAGCTTCTTCCGGAAGCTTTAGTACCAGTGCCCATTGCTGTAGCACTGCCAGCAGTTCCAACTGCAGCGTTTACATCCCCTGCTACGTTTTGATGTCCAGATGTAAAGTTTGTGGTTCCCCAAGCAATATTCTCTTGTCCTAAAGCAATTGATCCAGCTCCTGCTGTATTATTTTTATAACCTACAGCAATAGAACTACCTCCTTGCGCCCAATTCTCTTTTCCAAGCGCTATAGTCGCATCTCCAGTAGCATAATTATAATTACCCAAAGCTACAGAAGAATCTCCAGAAGCGGTGTTTCTAAAACCTGTGGCAGTCGATTTATTTCCGATTGCTCTAGATGCATACCCTGCAGAGAATTGACCTACGTTACCACCATCAATTCCACCAGCCTGACTGCCTTGTGGCCCCGCTATTGTATTGAATCCCATGGCTACTGAACCAAGACCAGAAGACCTGTTGTAAGCATTAGCTCCAAAAGAACCCCAACCAAGCGCTCCGAAACCTGCAGAAAGAGTGGATTTTGTGGCATCTCCTAAATTATAAAGTGGGTGAGTGTCCTCAGTGAAATTCCCGAAACCTGTAGCTGCTTCTGGAGACATCTCTGAGACTACTAAATCAACAGACCAATCTCCAATGTTTCCAAAAATAGTACCACCTCCTCCATTGTCAAGACGTGAAGCCCCTCTAGCAGAAGAAGCGTAGATTTTTCCATTAACGACCCCTCCACCACCGTTTTCCTCAAAAACAAGGGCTGGCTTTTTATCAACATCTGCTGCGATGTTTCCGACTGATTCACCATTTAATATTTCATTTAAGGCAAATTCTACATTTTGAGGTGTAAGCTGTACATGCCCTTCATTTTGAGTTGGCATGCTCCAAGCATCAAATGGAGTGTTATTGGGATTCGTCATTCCTTCGTACCAATTATTGGTAAAATAACTCATTGAACTAATGGACGGAATAAAAGTAAAATAACTTGTTTGTAGCTGAGAAATAAAACTTGCAACTAAATCGTCTGATGAAGCAAAGGTTGCAGCGAGCTCTGAAATATCAAAAAGACCCCCGGGGGCAGCATCAATTCCGGATGTATGTCCGTGGGATTGTGCAAAGGCTTGGCTTTCAATATCACAGAAACATATAAAAGGCGCATCCACACGTATTTTACTAACAAGTTTTTTTTCATTTACGTTAGGTGTAAACCAGGCTTCAAGGTACGCGTCCGTTGATGCCGCAACATTGGCAAGGGTGGCATTTAGCACTTTTTGACCCGGACTGACTGCCTGCCCGTTTAAATCATAAAATGGAGCCCCAGGGCTGCTGCCATTTATGATCGATACATTTCTTGTGTTTTGAGGGAATTTAAATTCATTAATAGTATTTATTGCGTTATAAAATATTTCGAAAAAAGGATGAGGCTTAGGCAATGCATTATCATTGTCAAATTCGTTACCACCATTAACTAAATGTGGCTCAAGATGATCCCATAACATTTGCCTTCCGGCAGGAGATTTTAACATGCCGTCCACAAGCGGTCTTAAAGATTCTACACTAAAATCCCCAACCCATGTATTAAGTCCATAAGCCAAATAATTAAACATATGCTGAAATCCAATAGGAACATTAGCGCCTGCATGCGGAGTATCAAAGGAAATATAAAGTCTAGTTTCGTGGTCTAGGCCAATACTTTCCATATAATTTAAGCCATATCTTGCAACAAGCCCCCCCATACTTGGTCCGATAATCACATTTTGTTTATCTCCAACTTTTAAATTATTGATATACTTAATTAGTTCAACCAAAAGCATTGCATTACGTTCAATATAATCAGCCCCCCCCTTGATCCAAACCTGGTCTTCTTCTCTAAAATAGGTGGGGAAATTTAAAACGACGACATCATATCCGTTATCACGAACGATATCTCCTAAGTTTCCACCACTATAGTTTAGCGCCTGGTAGATGGTGTTAATATTTCTTGAGTCTAATGGGTCAAATCCATCTATTAAAAAAATAGGCTTATCTAGAACTCCGTCAGGGCTGTAAAATATATCAAATTCCCCCCAGCCCTTAAAAGGGTATTCGTTATATGGTTGCAGGTAGGGAGGATCTGTAGTCCCAGACGTAAAGCCAACAATATTTTGATTGTTTTGTGTATTTAATTCCTCATTAGAATAAACAATCTTCAAAGACGCACGACTCTCTAAAACCTCTTGATTATCGAGGGTAATCCTGAATTGTAAAATTTTTTCTCCTTCACTTTGGTAAGCGATTCGCTTAGCAGAGCCTAAACTTAGTGTTTGGTAGCCCTGATTGTCATCAAAATCAACCTCAACTCTTGTAATATCCCTTTCTGTTGTATTGAAAAATGACTCTTTATTTAGACTAAAAACGACATTTGTACCCTTTTGGACAAGCTTTAATGGAGCCGCTATTAGAAGCTGGTGCTGGTCAAATATTTCTATTTGTTGTCCACCTCTTCGAAACGTATTTCTATCCGTTTTTTCTATTAGATTGTTCTTAGCAACAAGCTCATTGAAGGACTCATATTCTGTAAAAAGGAGCGCCAAAGGCACTTCTGAGCTTAATAATTGCTTTGTTGTGATGGCTTTTATGGTATTTAAACTAGGAAGGCGTTGTTCAAAATCTGAAAAGGAAATCGCTTTATAAGCTTGATAAAAATTATATATATTATGAGTCTGATTTGGGTAATCTTTAATATCACTAATGGAACTACTGTTATATAAAATACTCGTTTTCATCCCTTTTTTATCAAAATCGGGAAACAGATTATTTATGTTTTGTGAATTCATTAATAAGCTACTAAAACACACATATATAAAAATTAACCTTCTCATAATAGTCTTATTTTATTTTATTTTTAAGTTCTTTAATTTGTTTTTGTTGTTCTTTAATTGCGTTAATTAGTACAGGAATCATTCCTTGATAATTTACAGACAATGTTTTATCGCTGTCATTCGCTGTTTTTACTAACTCTGGAAATGCTTTTTGAACATCCTGTGCTAGCAATCCTATTTTAGACTTGCGACTCGTTTGTTTTCATCGTATAGCTTTTGCCATCAATCATTAATAATTTAGCAAGCGTGCCTCCTAAAGAAATAATATTAGACTTTAATCTTGCATCCGAGTTTATTGTTAAATCGCCTGAAAGTGTCGCTGAACCGTCATAGTTAACTACAAATGCATTTGAAGGGTTATCTCCCCTTTGATATGCTGTTGTATTGATGTCTCCATTTCCAATTACAAATGCAACTCCTGCAGGTGCTCCGGTATACGCTCCATCTGCATAATAATACTGGTCTGCTGTTGGCCAGCCAATTCCTGCTTCATTATTCACTCCAATAGCCAACATACCTAAGTTATCTGAAATTGTTCTAAAACCCATAGATGTGGCTGCTTGGTTTGTTGCCGCTGTTCCCCTGTTTAAAGCCATTGAAGTGTCCGCAGAAGCTGTATTATATTTACCCATCGCAGTAGCACTGCCTCCAGTATCCTACTGCAGCATTTACATCCCCTGCTACATTTTGATATCCAGATGTAAAGTTTGTAGTTCCCCAAGCCATATTCTCCTGCCCTAAAGCAACTGAACCATCTCCGGCAGCATGGTTTTTAAACCCTATTGCAATCGTACTTGCACCTTCTGCCCAATTTTCTTTTCCAAGTGCGATAGTCGCATCTCCAGTAGCATAATTGTAATTACCCAAAGCTACAGAAGAATCTCCAGAAGCGGTGTTTCTAAAACCTGTGGCAGTCGATTTATTTCCGATTGCTCTAGATGCATACCCTGCAGAGAATTGACCTACGTTACCACCATCAATTCCACCAGCCTGACTGTCTTGTGGCCCCGCTATTGTATTGAATCCCATGGCTACTGAACCAAGACCAGAAGACCTGTTGTAAGCATTAGCTCCAAAAGAACCCCAACCAAGCGCTCCGAAGCCTGCAGAAAGAGTGGATTTTGTGCCATCTCCTAAATTATAAAGTGGGTGCCAGTATCCTCTGTGAAATTTCCGAAACCTGTAGCTGATTCTGGAGACATCTCTGAAATAATTAAATCAACAGCCCAGTCTCCAATGTTTCCAAAGGCACCGTTAGCGTTTCCGTTTCCGTCACGTGAAGCACCTCTAGCTGAAGATGCATAGATTCTTCCAGATGCAACGTTTCCAGTGCCATCCTCTACAAAAACAAGTGCAGACTTTTTATCAACATCGTTAGAAATGTTTCCACCACCATTGCCACTCCCGACCGTGATAGGGAAGTTACTAAAGCAAACCAACTCCAAACCATTTGTGTTCGTAATGTTATTTTCTATTCCTGCATATCGTCCCAAAAATGAAATTGATGGGCTGTTGCCAGGGTCGCCATTTAAATTAAACAGTATAGAACTACCCTGAATCTGAAAAGAAGAGATTGAAACTCCGTTGGCATTAGAAAGAACAAAATCATTAATAACCCTGTTTAAAATAAGGGTTGTATTGGTTGTATTGGTCATTAATCCTGCTGATGAGGTTTCTATAATTAATTTTTGCTCGTTGGTAAATGTTGCTGACACTATCATTGGTGCGTCTATTTCTTCTGAATAATTATATTCATAAAGATCTCTTGTAAGCGGTTTGTATATTCTGTTTGCAAAACTTTCATATCCATTCACAAAAGGAAAGTGACAGTAATCTGAATGTGAGGTGATGCCAGCAGTAGGCATGATGAAGATGTCTTCATTTTCAAGTGCTAGCAGTCTTTGCGCTTCTTTGATTTGAAGTCGACCATTGGAACTCGTGCCACAATTACAATCTCTAGTTTGAAAAATATAAATATTATTTAAGTTAATGAAATCAGTCTCCCATGAGTTTTTAAGACTTATGAATGCATCTTTATATTGATTTGTAGACAAGCCATTGGTAAAAGAATCGGCTTCCCCTTGAGACCACAAAATACCTCGAACAGCATTTTTTAGCCCCGTTTTATTTAATCTATAGTAGAGTCTTCCATAATTTGAATTTGTGGAGGAACTGTAATCTGTTGGTGCTTGAAAAAATCCTATGGGTTTCCCTCCATGCGCTGCATTAAAAATAGCAATCGGAACATTGAGTTCATCTACTAGTTTTTTTGCTAAAACTAGACCCCATTGCCCTGTATTTCCGCTTGAGTTTTCGTTACCATCTCCTTGGCCATAGTACCAGGAATCGTTAGATAATAGCCCAGAAGAGCTAATATTTCCCCCTGAATAAACACGTATATAATCACTTTGATAACCGCTCGCACTTCCGTTATACATAACCGCCGCCGCATTGGACTGTCCTTGAATTACAAAGACATCTCCAGCTACAATGTCGTCAATATCTTTGATTAGTTCTTCCGAGCCATTGTACACTGTATATATTTTTATGCGGTATTTTGCAAGTTCTGCCGTAATATTAATATCAAATGAAAAGGGAGCTATTTGATTTTCATAACTTAAATTTTGAGTATAGGATTGCTGAAGAGTCCCATTTCTTAGTAAGTCTACATTGATAGATGTAAAGGGGTTGTTATTGTAGGCAATAGGAGCCACCCATTTCCATCCAAAATAAGGTTCACTGTAATTACTGGCACTAGTGTCGTGGTAAAGCCCAATCCATCCTCTAAAATAATTAAAAGCTGCCACTACCGAATTTTCCTCAGCAGTATGATGAGATGACAAATAGCCTCCAACGTTTTCTGCTGCTTGTTTAGCCGCTTCCCAGTTTAATTGAGACGGATTTTTAAAATAGGAATGCCCATTGTATTGTCCTAAATAAATAAAATCAGACAAGACACTTATACTACCATTGTATTCAACATAAGAGGGCTTATTTTCAGAAGCATCAGCGTCATTCCATTCTCCTGAAGAATTAATAATTTCTGCAGCATCTTCTTGAGTCGGAGAGTTATTAGGTTCATTAG